>NZ_QPGM01000004.1:0-321343 GCF_003335195.1 Microbacterium sp. JB110
GGGAGCGCACGCTGCGCGGGGTGCTCGCCCCGCCGGCGGACCCGGGCCGTGCCGACCCGCCGGGCGAGCTCGCGCTGCTGTTCGATATCAGGAGCCATGAGCCCGAGTCGCCGAAGGGGCGAGGCATCGCGATCCGTCCGGCGATCCGCGGTTCCAGCGGTGCCTGGGTGCGCGGCGGCATCTCGTGGGCGCACATCGCCGAGTCCGACGACCCCGACCCGCGCTGGCGTGCGCTGGCTGACATCGAGGGCATCTACTCCGGCCGGCACAACTTCGCCGCCTCGGCCGATCGGCTGCGCAGGGCCACCGCGCACGGCATGCTGCCGGCGTCGTCCTGGAACTCCCCTGCGTGGGTCAGGCTCGACGCCGCGCCGTCGCGCGGGCTGTGGGATGCGCTGCAGACGGCCTACGACGCCGGCGTCGAGTTCATCGCGGACGCCGGAGGGCAGGAGCCCGTCGCGGTGTCGCAGGTCGCCTGCCGCGCCGTGATCGACCTGCGCATCGTCGGCGGGCGCCTCTGGGCTGATCCGACGATCGTCGACCGGAGCGATCCGGATGAGCGCAGCCGCTCCCTGCCGATCGGCGCACCCACCATCGCGGTCGCTCGCAGCGCAGGCCGTGACGACGCCATTGCGGAGATCCTCCCACTCGAGCAGCCCACGACCCCGGAATTCGACCGCCTGTACGCGTCCGGACATCTCACGATCCCCGCCGCGCGCATCCCGGACTTCGAGCGCGATTTCCTGCCGCAGCTGCGCGAGGTCGCTCCGCTCGTCTCCAGCGACGGCACCTTCGACGTTCCCGAGCCGCCGCTGCCCGAGCTCGTGCTCGCTGTCCGACATGCGGATCCGGTGGCCCGACTGTTCTGGGAATGGGAGTACGCACCGGACGAGCGGCGCAACCGTGCAGCCGAGCGCGACCTGATGGATCGCGTCGAGCAGGCGGCGGGCGCCTTCTCACACCTGCTCGCGCGCGGGCGGGCCGACCGTGTGTTCCCCGCACGAGACCTCGACCGCGACGAGACCGTCGAGTTCCTCGCGCACGTGCTGCCGGCGATCCGGGGCGTCGAGGGCCTGCGCATCGAGGCGCATGACGAGGTTCCCGCCTACTCGTTCGCCACGGAGGAGCCGCAGATCTCGATCGGCGTCGATCCGTCGGGTGAGGACTGGTTCGAGCTGAACATCGTGGTGACGATCCAGGGCGAGCCGGTCTCCAGCAGCGCGCTGCTCACGGCGCTCTCGCGCGGGCAGACGTACTTCCGGCTGCTCAGCGGCACGGTGTTCCCGCTGACCGATGAGCGCTTCGCCCGCCTGCGCGATGTGCTCACGGAGGCGAAGGCCCTCACCGACAGCCCGCCGGAGCATCCGCAGCTGCCGCGCAACCAGCTCGATCTGTGGCAGGAGCTGGCGGAGGTCGGCCTGCTCGACCGGCAGACCGCCGACTGGTTCGCCGCGATGCGCGAACTGGGCGACGACCGGGTTGAACAGCGGGACCCGCCGGCGAGCTTCCGAGCGGCGCTGCGCGACTACCAGCTCGACGGGTTCAGCTGGCTCGACTTCCTGCGGCGGCATCGCCTCGGCGGCCTGCTCGCCGACGACATGGGTCTGGGCAAGACGGTGCAGGTGCTCGCGGCCCTCGACGCCGCCCGCGCGGACGAGCCGGGAGCGCGCTTCCTCGTCGTGGCCCCGACGAGCGTGGTCGGGCACTGGTTGACCGAGGCCGAGCGCTTCGCTCCCGAGGTGACCGCCACCGCGATCGGCGAGACCAGCCGGAAGCGCGGCACGACGGTCGCCGATGCGGCGGGAGACGCGCGGCTGGTGGTGACCAGCTACGCCATTCTGCGCCTCGACGCCGAGCAGTTCCAGGATGCAGGGTTCCGCATCGTGGTGCTCGACGAGGCGCAGCAGGTGAAGAACTCGTCGTCGAAGGGGTATGCCGCGGCCCGCATGCTCGCCGCTCCCACGACCTTCGTGGTCACCGGCACGCCGTTGGAGAACAACCTGCTCGAGCTGTTCGCCCTGACCACGCTCGCCGCTCCCGGCCTGTTCGGCACCCGTTCGCACTTCCGCGAACACTTCCAGCGATCGATCGAGCGCGACCACAACGGCGACAGACTCGAACGCCTGCGCGCCAGAGTGCGACCGTTCCTGCTGCGCCGCACCAAGGAGGAGGTCGCCCCCGAGCTGCCGCCGAAGACGGAGCAGGTGCTGGAGATCCCGCTGCATCCAGCGCACCAGCGCGCCTACGAGCGTCGCTTCCGCCGCGAGCAGCAGAAGCTGCTCGGCCTGCTCGACGACGTGAATCAGAACCAGGTGCAGATCCTCGCCTCGCTCACGCGGCTGCGCCGCGAGGCGCTGCATCCGGCGTTCGGTGACGGATCCGGCCCGTCCGCGAAGCTCGAGGCTCTCGGCGGGCTGCTCGAGGAGATCGTCGCCGACGGGCACAGGGCGCTGGTGTTCAGCCAGTTCACCGAGTTCCTGGGCCTTGCCGCCGAGGTCGCCGACGACCGCGGCATTCGGTACTCCTACCTCGACGGGTCGACGACGCGTGCCGGGCGCCAGCGCATGATCGACCGCTTCGAGAACGGCGACGATCCGGCGTTCTTCATCTCGCTGAAGGCGGGCGGCACCGGGCTGAACCTCACCGCGGCCGACTACTGCATCCTGCTCGACCCGTGGTGGAACCCCGCAGCCGAGGAGCAGGCCATCGACCGCACCCACCGCATCGGCCAGTCCCGCCCGGTCATGGTCTACCGGCTCATCTCAGCCGGCACCATCGAGCAGAAGGTGCTCGACCTGCAGGCCAAGAAGCGCCGCCTGTTCGACGACGTCCTCTCCGGCGCGGGGGCGACCCCCTTCACCGCCGACGACTACCGTGAGCTGCTCGCGTAGCATCGACCCCGGTTCCAGGAGTGCCGAAGTGCTCTGAAGTTACGTCATACGAGCACTTCAGCACTCGCGAACCCGCGCACACCACTCAATCCAACAGCAGCGCGGGCTCCTCGAGCACGGCGGCGATGTCGGCGAGGAAGCGGCTGATCTTGTCGCCGTCGACGATGCGGTGGTCGAAGGAGCCCGACACGGTGGTCACCCACGCGGGGCGCACCTCGCCGTCGACGACCCACGGCTTCTGACGAATAGCGCCCATTGCGACGATGCCCGCCTCGCCCTGGTTGATGATCGGGGTGCCCGCGTCCATGCCGAACACGCCGATGTTGGTGATCGTGATGGTGCCGGCCTGCTGATCGGCCGGGGTCGTCTTGCCCTCGCGGGCTGTGAGCGTGAGGTCCTGCAGTGCCACGGCGAGCTCGCGCAGGCTGAGTTCGTGCGCGTTCTTGATGTTCGGCACGATCAGGCCGCGCGGCGTGGCCGCCGCGATGCCCAAGTTCACGTACCCGCGCACCTGGATCTCGGCACCCTGCTCGTTCTCGACCCACGCCGAGTTCACCTCTGGGGTGCGCTGCACCGCCCAGATCAGCGCCTTCGCGAACACCAGCAGCGGCGACACCCGCACATCGGCGAACTGCGGCTGCGCCTTCAGTCGCTTCACGAAGTCCATCGTGCGGCTCGCATCGACGTCGGTCCACACCGACACGTGCGGCGCCGTGTACGCCGACTTCACGACCCCGGTTGCGGTCGCCTTGCGGACGCCCTTGACCGGGATCGTCTCGTAACGGTCGTCGGCCGGCTTCGCGGCGACGGGGATCGAGCGCTCGCGCTCCGCCGGCCACTCCGGCGTCTCGATGTTGCGGAACACCTTCGCCTGGTCCGCGTGCCCCACGACGTCGTCGCGCGTGACCTCGCCGGAGGGACCGGACGGGTTCACGTCGTTCAGATCGACGCCGAGATCGCGGGCGAGCTTGCGCACCGGAGGCTTCGCGACGACGCCGACCGCCGACGCGACCGGACTCTCACGCTTCTTCTTGCGCCTGCGGGTCTGCACGTCGCCGCCCGATCCGTACCCGACCAGCACGGATCCCGAGCCGGAGTCGTCCGCCGCGGCAGCGGCATCCGGAGCCTTCGCCTCGGGCTCGTCTGCGCCTGCCACGTGCAGGATCGGGGTGCCCACCTCGACGGTGTCGCCCTCGGCCACCAGCAGCTCCGAGACCTCGCCGGCATACGGCGACGGCAGCTCGACGAGCGACTTGGCGGTCTCGATCTCGGCGACGACGTCGTTGACGGCGACGGTGTCACCTGGCGCCACATGCCACTGCACGATCTCGGCCTCGGTCAGCCCCTCACCGACATCCGGAAGGTTGTACGTCTGCATGCGCAGATCCTCTCGTCGTGGCTAGTACGCCATCGCGCGGTCGACGGCCTCGAGAATGCGGTCGGCGTCCGGCAGGTACGCACCCTCCAGCTTGGCGGGTGGGAACGGTGTATCGAAACCCGAAACGCGCAGAACCGGCGCCTCGAGCGAATAGAAGGCGCGCTCGGTCACGGTCGCGGCGACCTCGCTGCCCAGGCTGGTGAAGCCCGGTGCCTCCTGTGCGTAGACCATGCGCCCCGTCGAGCGCACCGATGTCAGGATCGGGTCGTAGTCGACGGGCGACAGCGAGCGGACGTCCACGACCTCACAGCTGACGCCCTCGCCCTCGGCGAGCGCCGCGGCCTGCAGCAGGGTCGCCACCATGGCACCGTGGCCGACGAGGGTGACGTCGGTGCCCTTGCGCACCACACGGCTGGCATGCAGCGACAGCGCGCGCTCGGCCGCATCGACCTCGCCCTTCTGCCAGTAGCGCGACTTCGGCTCGAGGAAGATCACCGGGTCGGACGAGCCGATCGCGTCCTGGATCATCCAGTACGCGTCGTTCGGCGTCGACGGGCTCACCACGCGCAGCCCCGGGGTGTGCGTGAAGTACGCTTCAGGGCTCTCCTGGTGGTGCTCGACCGCGCCGATGTGCCCGCCGTACGGGATCCGGATGACCACGGGCAGACTGAGCCTGCTCTCGTAGCGGTTGGTGAGCTTGGCCAGCTGGGTGGTGATCTGGTCGAAGCCGGGGAACACGAAACCGTCGAACTGGATCTCGACGACGGGGCGGTACCCGCCCATCGCCAGCCCGATCGCGGTGCCCACGATGCCGGACTCGGCCAGGGGTGTGTCGAGCACACGCTTCTCGCCGAACTCGGCGTGCAGACCCTCGGTGACGCGGAAGACGCCGCCGAGCGGGCCGATGTCCTCACCCATCATCAGAACGCGCTCGTCGTCGGTCATCGCTTTCCGAAGACCGGCGTTCAGCGCCTTCACGAACGGCATGGTGCCCGTGTCGATCGCGCTCACGCTTCGCCTCCCTCGAACGACGCCTCGTAGTCGGCGAGCCAGCGGGCCTGCTCGTCCATCAGCGGATGCGGGTCCGAGTACACGTGCTGGAACATCGTCTCCTTCGCGGGGGCTTCGAGCTCCACCGTGCGCACCCGGACGTCGTCGGCGTAGGCGGCAGCCTCTGCGTCGACCTCGTCGAAGAAGGCGTCGGCCGCGCCCCGTGAGGCGAGGTAGGCGCGCATCCGGTCGATGGGGTCGCGGGCGATCCACGACTCCTCTTCGCTCTTGGTGCGGTATTTGGTCGGGTCGTCGCTCGTGGTGTGCGCACCGAGCCGGTACGTCACGGCTTCGATCGCCCGCGGCCCGTTCCCCGCCCGCGCCTCGTCGAGGGCCGTACGGGTGACCGCGTAGCTGGCGAGCACATCGTTGCCGTCGATCCGGAGCGGCTCCATCCCGTAGCCGGCGGCGCGCTGCGCCAGTGGAACGCGCGACTGCACCTCGACCGGCACGGAGATCGCCCACTGGTTGTTCTGCAGGAAGAACACCTGCGGGGTGCGGTAGCTCGCGGCGAACACCATCGCCTCGTGCACGTCGCCCTGGCTCGATGCCCCGTCGCCGTAGTAGACCATCACAGCCTGATCGGACTCCGGATCGCCCGTGCCGACGACGCCGTCGAAGGTCTTCGCCATCGCGTATCCCGTGGCGTGCAGCGTCTGCGAGCCGAGCACGAGCGTGTAGTTGCGCACGTTGCCGTTGGCGGGGTCCGTCGGGTCCCAGCCGCCGTGGCTGACGCCGCGCATGAGCCGGATGATCCCGATCGGGTCGACGCCGCGAACGGTCGCGACGACGTGCTCGCGGTACGAGGGGAAGAGCGTGTCCTGCGCTCGCGCTGCGCGCACGGAACCGACCTGGGCGGCCTCCTGACCGCGCGACGGCGGCCACAGGGCGAGTTGGCCCTGCCGCTGCAGCATGGTGGCCTGAGTGTCGAAGGCGCGCACCACCACCATGTCGCGGTAGAACTGCTCGAGTTCTGCGTCGCCGAGCGCCTCGATCAAGGGGAGGTACCGCTCCGCCTGCTCCGTCGGCGCGACCCGGCCGCTCGCGTCAAGGACGCGGATGAGGCCGTCGTCTGGTCCGGTGTCGTCTTGCGCTGAAGTCACTTCTCCACGCTATGTCCGCCGAGCCGAAACAACGGTGTGACATCCTCGACAACGCATTTCCCGATCCATAGGCGGCGCCCCACAGACCCATACGCGGCCGCGCATGGTGGCCCGAGCGCCACGGGCCGTCAGCCGCGAAGCTGCCGGGCGACGGCGATCACCCGGTCGATCGACTCCGCCTCGCCGACCGAGATCCGGATGCCGTCAGGGAACACGCGCACCATCAGTCCCGCCGCGTCGAAAGCCGCGGCGACGGCGGAGTCCGCCGTATCGAGCCAGGCGAAGTTGCCCTGCGCCTCCGGGACGGCCCACCCGGCATCCCGCAGACCGGCGACGAGCCGCTCTCGGCGAGCGGCGATCTCGGCGACACGCTCGAGCAGCTCGCTCTCGTGCTCGAGGCTCGCCAGCGCTGCGGTCTCCGCCTGCGCGGTCACCGACAGCGGGATGATCGTCGCCCGAGCGGCGTCGAGCACACGCGTGTGGCCGATCGCGTAGCCGATGCGCAGGGCGGCGAGGCCGTACGCCTTCGAGAAGGTGCGCAGCACCACCACGTTCGGGTGCTGCTCGAACACGCGCTCGGCGACGCCGCCGACCGCGGCATCGTCGGTGACGAACTCGGCGTAGGCCTCGTCGAGCAGAATCAGCACATCCTTCGGCACCCGTTCGACGAAGCGCTCGAACTCGTCAGACGTGATGATCGAGCCGGTGGGATTGTTCGGCGTGCACAGCAGCACGACACGGGTGCGATCGGTGACGGCCGCAGCCATCGCGTCGAGGTCGTGCCGACCGTCCGGCAGGTTCGGCACCTGCACACCCTTCGCGCCTGCCACGAGGACGAGGCCGGGATACGCCTCGAACGAGCGCCACGCGTGCACGACCTCGTCGCCTGCACCCGCCGCGGCCTGGATGAATGCGGCAAGCAGCGAGACGCTGCCTGCACCGGCGAGCACCTGCTCGCGCTCGACGCCGTACCGTTCGGCGAGCGCCGCGCACAGCCGCCCCGCCGTCGCGTCCGGATAGCGGTTGATCGCCGAGGCGCCGTGCAGCGCTTCGAGCACGCCGGGCAGCGGTTCGAACGCGTTCTCGTTGCTCGACAGCTTGAACCCGCTCGGGTCAGCCTGGCGCCCCTGCCGGTACGGCGGAAGCTGTTCGATCTCGGGGCGGAGGCGGGGAAGCACGGGCTCGGTCACGCGCTCAAGCCTACGACGCGAGCGTGTCTGGCAGTTCCCCGGATGCGCCGGCAGGACGACCGTGCGACATTGGTCGGATGGGATTCATCATCCGAGTCGTCGTCAATGCGTTCGCCCTGTGGGTGGTGAGCCTGATCGGGTTCCTACGCGTCACGGTGACGCCGTTCGGCGACGGGGGCACTGTCGAGCTCCTGCTCACCTTGGCGGCCGTCGCCGCGATCTTCGCCATCGTGAACACGGTGGTCGGCACCGTGATCAAGATCGTCGCGTTCCCGATCTACCTGCTCACGCTCGGACTGATCACCTTCGTCGTGAACGGGTTCCTGCTCTGGCTGACGGCATGGATCACGAGCGGATTCGGCTGGGGTCTGGCCGTGGAGGATTTCTGGCGAGGCGTGGCCGCCGCCATCCTGATCTCGATCATCAACGCCGTATTCGGCGTCATCCTGCGTCCGCAGCGCAAGAAGAAGCGCTGACGAGGCGATCAGGGCACCCAGCGGATCGGTGCCGGTCATTTCTTCACGGGTCGCTGAGCGCTGAACTCGACGAACGACACGTCTTCGGCGGTGCCGAGCCTCGCGAACAGCTCGTCGAGGGCGTCGAGTCGCGGGTCGCTGCTGGCGTCGATCTCGACGGCGGTCTCGGCATAGGCATCGAGGCGGTGGGCCGGAAGAACGATGTCGTGGATGCCATCGGCCGGATCGAAGTCCTTCTCGACCACGACACCGTCCGCGGGGTTGCCGCCGTCGGCGAGCATCGGCACGACGTCGTCCGTGTGCCGCACCGACACCTGCAGCAGGTCGTCTGCCCCTGCGACGTCGACGGGCGAGCCGAAGCTGACCAGGCTCTTCACGTCGTAGTCGCCCTCGGCGGCGAGCCTCGCTCCGACCATGGCGCCCTGGCTGAAGCCGAGCTCGTGCACTGTCTCACCTTCGCGCACCCCCGCGTCGGCGAGCGCCTGCTCGACGGCGTTGTACGACGCGGAACGCCTGCCCAGGTACAGATCGAGATTCGAACCCCAGTCCCAGGCGTCTGGCCCGCCGCCCTTGGTGCCGGCGAGGTAGACGACATGCTCCCTGCCGCCTTCGGGCAACTCGTAGGTCTCCACCCGGATGCGCGCGTCGGTATCGCCATCCGGAATCCGCTTCGCCGCCTCCGCCAGCGTGGCGGGTGCCTGCGTCGCCTCCGACCGCTGCACCGGCGTCACGCGCACCGGGTCGCCCTTCCCGATCAGCCTGGCACCCATCGGCACGACGCCGACCCCCATCGCAGCGATGAGCCCCCGCGCGTCGCCCATGGCATCGCGCATGTCGGGCTCCGACACCCCCGTCCACACCGGTGGCAGCAGCCCATTCGCCGCACTCCCCCACTCGTCGGTCGCCGCCTGCCCCGTGTGTGCGCGCCACGCGTTCCAGTGCCGGTTCGCCTGCGTGAGAGCCGCCGGATTGGTCTCAGCGAGCTCCTGCCACCTGGTGCTGATCCCGTCGAGCGCCGCATCACGCTCGGCAGCCGCCTGGGGCCCGAGCCTCGCGCCAGCGGCGACCTGCGCGCCCGGGAGGGCGGTGCAGGTGATCATCGTCCAGCGGAATCGCAGCTCGACGAACTCGTACGCGTCGGCCGCGTCGCGAAGATGACGTGCAAGCAGGTCGAGGCGCCCTGCCGCACCGATCGCGTCGCTCTGCACATCCATCGCCCTGCCATCGCCGACATTCGGCGCGACGCCGATCACGATCGCCGCCTCCTGCGCCAGGCCCGCGATCTCCCTCATCCGTTCCGACGCCTCTGATACGCCGGATGCCGCCGAACGGAGCGAGTCGGGATCGACGGCGATGACGGATCCGCTCGAGACCTCGATCGTCACGAGGAACCCTCCTCCGTCTGCGCCATCACGCTGTACATCACCTGTGCCGCCAGCTCGCCGACGGCGGAGATCTCGCTGATGCGGTTCCACACCTGGGCCTGGAAGTGCCCGGCGGCCTCGGACTCCCATTGCACGCTGCTCGCCGTCGCGAGCAGGTCGAGACTGATCGCATCGCACTCGCTCCGCACCGCGGCGAGGCGCGTCGTCGCGTAGCTGAGCGGGGAGAAGGATGTCTGCAACATGCTTCCAGCGTTCCGACATCCGTCTCCGTCGTCCAGACCCGACGGGCGGTTGGGGACGACTCTGCGCCGGTATCGGGGCTGTGGGGGAAACGACGCGTGCGAAGTAGAATCGCTTCCGCGGCGCATGACCGCTTCCGCCTGAGACCTGGAGGACATCCTGAGCGCTTTCCCGACCCAGCCCCTGAGCCCGCTCGATGGTCGCTACCAGGCGGCCGTCTCACCCCTGGGCGAGTTCCTCTCCGAAGCGGGCCTGAACCGTGCCCGCGTCGAGGTCGAGGTCGAGTGGATCATCACCCTGACGAGCCGCTCCCTGTTCGGCACGCAGCCTCTCGACGAGGCGACGCAGGCGAAGCTGCGCGAGCTGTACACCGCGTTCGACCAGGAGTCGATCGACTGGCTCGCGACCAAGGAGGCCGTCACCAGGCACGACGTGAAGGCCGTCGAATACCTGGTGCGCGACAGGCTCTCGCGCCTCGGGCTCGACGCCATCGCCGAACTCACCCACTTCGGCTGCACGAGCGAGGACATCAACTCGCTCGCCTACGCGCTCACCGTCAAGCGTGCGGTGACCGAGGTGTGGCTGCCCGCGCTGCGCGCCATGCTGGACAAACTGCGCGCCCTCTCACTCGAGCTCGCCGACGCCCCGATGCTGTCGCGCACGCACGGCCAACCCGCCACGCCCTCCACGATGGGCAAGGAGCTGGGCGTGTTCGTATGGCGCGTGGAGCGCGTGGTGCGTCGGCTCGAGAACCTCGAGTATCTCGGCAAGTTCTCCGGTGCGACCGGCACGTGGTCGGCGCACACGGTCGCCTCCCCCGACACCGACTGGCCAGCCGTCGCGCGCGGGTTCGTCGAAGGTCTCGGGCTCGACTTCAACCCGGTCACGACCCAGATCGAGTCGCACGACTGGCAGGTCGAGCTGTACGACGCCGCCAAGCACGCCGGTGGCATCCTGCACAACCTCGCCCAGGACATCTGGACCTACATCTCGCTCGGCTACTTCACGCAGATCCCCGTCGCCGGTGCGACGGGCTCATCGACGATGCCGCACAAGATCAACCCGATCAAGTTCGAGAACGCCGAGGCGAACTTCGAGATCGCGGGCGGGCTGTTCGCCACGCTCGCGCAGACGCTCGTGACCTCGCGCCTGCAACGAGACCTGACCGATTCGACGACCCAGCGCAACATCGGCGTCGCCTTCGGCCACTCGCTGCTCGCGCTGAACAACCTGTCTGGCGGGCTGGACCAGATCGCGCTCTCGCGCGAGACGCTGCTGGCCGATCTCGACGGCAACTGGGAGATCCTCGGGGAGGCGATCCAGACGGTCGTGCGCGCCGAAGTCGTGGCGGGCCGCAGCCGGATCTCCGACCCCTATGCGCTGCTGAAGGAGCTCACCCGCGGTCACCGCGTCGGCGGCGCCGAGCTGGCGGAGTTCGTCAGCGGCCTCGACATCGGCGACGAGGCCAAGGAGCGCCTGCTCGCCCTCACCCCCGACACCTACACCGGCCTGGCTGAGCAGATCACCCGCACACACCTCTGACGGCACCGTCCGTTCGCGAGTGCCTACGTTTCTCGCGAGTGCCTACGCAATTGCGTAGGCACTCGCGAAGAAGATAGGCATTCGCGTGGCGCCAGGCCGTGCCGCGGGCCGCTGGGTCACTCGTCGTCGAGGATGACGCCTTCGTCGAGGAGCGCCAGGTCTGCGCGCGTGACGAGGTTCGACGACACCGCGTACTCGACCAGGCGCGCACGGCGATTGGTGGCGAGCTTGCCAGGGCCTCCCCGCAGGCCCTGCACGCCCATCCGGTCGAGCTTGTCGCAGACATTGTCGAGCTTGCGGTTGAACTTGCTCATCGTCCAACCGAGCCGCTCCGCGGCGAGCGTCGACGATGGCAGCTCGCTCATGCTGACGCCGTCGCGGCGCAGCATCGGCTCCGCGAGTGCGACGATCAGCTGCTTCTGCAGCGGTGTGAAGCTGACCGGCATGACGGTGGTCTCACCGCTGGTCTGATTCTTCACCTGCGATGACACCGAGAACTGCGGCTCCGACGTGTGCATGCTGATCTCGTACGTCGTCGGCCCCGCGGTGAACACGATCGTGGACTGCTCGAAGACGACCGGGATGCTCGCGCCGGGCGACAGCCACGACTGCACGGCTCCCCCCGCACTCGACACGGTCGCCGACAGTCGCGAGCCCACGTTCGACAGCCACCACAGACTGTCACGGAAGTTCAGCTCGAGGAACACCCGGTGCAGATACTGGTTGTCGTCGATCTCGAGGTCGGCATCGCGGCCGATCGTGAAAGAAGTGCCTGGCTGCACCTCGACCCACTCGCCTGCGAACTCGATGCGCAGCGGCCGCGCCCGGCCCGGTTCGGCCGGCACAGTGGACTGCTCGATCTCTCCGGTGTCGTTCGACATGTCTCCCCCTGAACACGCTCCGCCTCGACGGAATCGGTTGCGACCTGTGAATGCAGGTCTCGCCAAGGGGCATTCTATCCGCGCGCGGAGTGTACTACGTGTACCGCGGACGGTGGCGCGTCGGCGGCTACTTCTCCGGCGTGCCGTCCGGTGTGCTCTGCTCGTCCCCGTCCGGCGCCTCGTCCTCATCCGGCACCTGGTCCTCGTGACCGAGGAGCACGGGACGGTCGACGTCTTTCTCGACGTCGGCCGGATCGACCGCGAGCAGCAGCAGCGATACGCACAGCAGCACCACGATGAAGGCGACCCCCGCGATGATGCCGGCCACCGACCACGCGCGCAACCGGTGTTCGATGGGAACGGATTCGAATGCCCCCATCGACATAGCCGTGATGATGCCGGCGAACGCCGCGCACACGAATGCGATGCCCAGCAGCTGGGCGGGGCGCATCAGGTCGCGGCGGCGGGTCTTGTCGGTCACGCGTGGTCCTTCTCGTGGTGCGTAGCGGTGGGGATTTCGGCCTCGGCGGCCGGTTCGACGTGGCGCGGAGTGAACCCGGCGATCGCAAGATAGACCGCGAGGATCGCGGTGTACCCGCCGAAGAGGCCGACCATGATGATCTGCCCCGAGAGGGTGAAGGTCTGCCCCGCCTCCTTGATGAAGTAGTCGAGGGTGTAGTCCGGCGAGACGAACGCAACGGCGACGGCGAGCACGACGCCGAGAACACCGACGAACATGGCGTCGCGGGCGAGCGGCCGATCGCGGCCGGCCCTGCGGTCGGCGAACCCGACGAAGAACTCGGCGATGCCCGTCGCCGCCGCCCACACGATGAGCAGCACGAACAGCAGCAGGACAGAACGCAGCGGCTGGATCGACGCCACGATTCCCGTCACGAGATCGAACCCGGCCAGCAGGAGGAACCCGGGCCTGCGGGTGCGATCGTCCACGAGGAATGCGGCGACCGCGAGCACGAGCGCCGTGGTGACGACGAAACCGGAGAACACGGTCAGCCCGACCACGTACGACTTGTCCGACGAGAACGTCACCATCGCGGCCGCTGCGGCCGCCATCAGCGCACGCACCAGCTGAACGTGCCGCGACGTGAATGGCGCGACGGGTGCGGAAGACATGGATCGACCTCGAGGATCAGAGGGGGAGTTTACGACTCCATCCTAATGACGCCGCCTGAGCGTATCCGGATGCGCTCGTCATCCTTTCGAACGAGACGGGAGTTCATCCATGCGGCGGATGTGCCGGTGCGGATCTTCCGATGGACTGTAACCATGTTCGACGCACTCCGCACCTTCACCGAAACCCTCCCCGACGCCGTCCAGTGGCTCGGGCTCATCCTCCTCGGCGCCATTCCGTTCGTCGAGAGCTACCTCTCCTCAGCCATCGGCGTCATCATCGGCGTGCACCCGGTGATCGCCGTCGCCGCGGCGGTCGTCGGCAACGTCATCTCGATGCTGATCTTCGTGTTCTCGGCCCACGGCATCCGGACCGCCGCCACCAAGAACCGTGAGGCGAAGGAGCTCTCGCCGCGGCGGGCGAAGCTCAAGGAGCGTTTCGACCGCTACGGCGTCGCCGGAGTCAGCCTGCTCGGTCAGGCCGTGCTTCCCAGCCAGATCACCTCGGCCCTCATCGTCAGCTTCGGCGCCCCGCGCAACAAGGTGATCTTCTGGCAGATCATCTCGATCATCCTGTGGGGCGTGCTGTTCGCGGTGCTCGCCTCGCTCGGCATCGAGGTCGCCGGGCGCTTCTGAACAGCATCGCAGGACCGGATGCGACGAACGCGCCGGGCGGGATTGTCCCGTCCGGCGCGTTTCTCGTGCGTCGGGGCGTCAGCTCAGCGGCGGCACCTGGCCATGCGGCGGCTGACCCTGCTGCGGCTGCTGCGGCTGACCCGACTGGTCGTAGGGGTTCGTCTGCGGGGTCTGGCCAGGCTGCGCATAGCCGTCCGCCTGGCCGTACTGCTGCTGCGCCTGCGCGGCGAGCTCTGCGGCCTTCTGCTTGTCCTTCTTGCGCCCCACGATCAGCAGCGGGATCCCGATCAGCAGCAGCGGGAACGGGCCGTAGATCTGCAGCATGCCGATCCAGTCGGGCAGTCCGTCGAAGTGCGGATAGAAGAACGTGTCGACGAACCCGAGCGGCCAGCCCGGCTCACCGAGAGTGTTGAACACCGACGCGATATTGCGCACGAGCAGGATCACGGCGATCGCAATCAGAATGACGCCGATGTTCGTCAGGACGTTGCTGTTGCTCTTCTGCCGAGCCATGGTGGTTACTCCCCAGGTGCGGCACGCGACCGTGCCGATCGAAAGTGCGTCGCACCTTTTCAGCGCGCTCGCAGGAACGCCACGATCCTATGAGATTTCCCTCGTCGCGTGCAGGGGCAGAACTCCCCGAGTTGCGCGCAGCCCACGATGGGGAGCGGGTTCTCGGTAGTGTGAGATCCGCATCCGAACCCAGGGGGACTCATGTCGGTTGGTCTGCTCGCCGTCGTCGACGACATTCTCAGCGCCGCGCTGAAGGCCTCGGCGAAATCTGCGGGTGTCGTGATCGACGACGCCGCCGTGACGCCGCAGTACGTGCGCGGCATCCGTCCCGCACGCGAACTGCCCGTCGTCGGCTGGATCACCGTCGGCTCACTGGTCAACAAGTTCGTCATCATCATCCCGCTCGCACTGCTGCTGACAGCATTCGCCCCGTGGGTGCTGCCGTATCTGCTGATCATCGGCGGCAGCTACCTGTGCTTCGAGGGCGCGGAGAAGGTGCTCGAGTGGTTCGGGCTGCACCACGGTCACGCTGAGGAGGGTGCGCGCAATGAGCGCCAGCTGATCCTCGGGGCGGTGCGCACCGATCTCATCCTGTCGACAGAGATCATGCTGATCTCCCTGTCGAACCTCGACCCTGGGCTCAGCCTGTGGATGACGGTGCTCGTGCTCACCGTGATCGCCCTGATGATGACGGGCATCGTCTACGGCGCCGTCGCGCTTCTGGTGAAGATCGACGACGTCGGCATCGCCATGGCCGGAGGCGACACGCGCCGCTGGCGCCACCTCGGCACCCGCATCGTGCTGGCCATGCCCACGGTGTTCCGCGTCATCAGCGTGATCGGCACGGTCGCGATGCTCTGGGTGGGCGGCCACCTGCTGCTCGGCAACCTCGGCGAGGTGGGGCTGACGTTCTTCTCCGACCTGCTGCACGGCATCGCCCACGCGCTCGAGCCAGCAGGGGCCGTCGTCGCGTGGACCGGTGAGACGATCGCCTCGGGCGTCGCCGGGCTCGCGTGGGGTCTGGTCATCGTGGCCGCTGCGCTCGCCATCGGCCGGATGATCGGCAAGCGGCCGTCGTTCAGCGAGGGCGGCGAGTCGCCGGCGAAGCAGAGCGCGTAGAGCGCAGCGCGACGCTTCTCTTCAGGCTTCCCCCTGCCGCCCGACGGGGAGTGCCTTAACCTGTGTGCCATGGCCTCCTCAGCCCCACACGCAGAGACCGCCTCCCCCGGTGCAGCCCGCGGAGCCGCCCGCGACGTCGAACGCAGCCCCGCGCCCGACCTCGCCCGCGGGTTCGCGCTGCTGTTCATCGCACTCGCGAACACCCCGTTCTATCTGTGGGGCGCCTCGGCGTACGCCCTGACGAACGCTCACCCGAAGGACGGATCGGCTCTCGATGCCGTCACGCAGTTCGTGATCATTCTGACGGTCGACGGCCGCACCTACCCGCTGTTCGCCTTCCTGTTCGGCTACGGCATGGTGCAGCTCTACAACCGCCAGGTCACAGGCGGCACCGACGAACGCGCCGCCCGCCGTCTGCTGCACATTCGGCACGCCTGGCTGCTGGTGTTCGGCGTGGTCCATGCCGTCCTGCTCTGGGAGGGCGACATCCTGGGCGCATACGGACTCGCGGGGCTCGTGCTGGTCGCACTGTTCTTCCGGCGCCGCGACCGCACGCTCGCGGCCTGGGCGATCGTGCTCACCGGGGTCCTGGCGCTGTTCGCCGCGGTCTCGGTGCTCGCCGGATGGGGAATGTCGATGGTCGACCTCGATCCGTCATGGTTCCCGACCGGCATGGTGCACGCCGCCCAGGCAGAGCCGAACTATGCCGCTTCCGTGCTGTTGCGCCTCGGCACGTGGATCGCACTCGTCTTCGTGCAGGGCCTGTTCGGCCTCGTCGTTCCGGTCGCGATCCTGCTCGGGTTCTGGGCAGCGCGACGCCGCGTGCTCGAGGAGCCGGGCAACCACCTGCGCCTGCTGAGGAGGACCGCGGTGCTCGGCATCGCGATCGGATGGGTCGGCGGCGTTCCCGGAGCGCTCGTGCACCTCGACGTGATCGCCGTGCCGGTGCACGCATCGTGGATGTTCACCGGCGTCGCCTACCTCACGGGCCTCGCGTGCGGCATCGGCTATGCGGCACTGTTCGGGCTGCTCGGCCACGCGCTGAGCCGCCGCCGCGCTCTGCGACCCGCACCCCGGCGGATCGGACTGGCCGGCGCCGTCATGGCGGTCGGCAAGCGCTCACTCAGCTGTTACGTGATGCAGTCGGTGCTGTGCGCGCCGCTGCTGGCCGCGTGGGGCCTCGGATGGGGAGCGCACATGGGCAGCTTCGACATGGCGCTGTTCGCAATCGCCGTCTGGGCGGTCACCGTGCTGCTCGCCGCGGTGTGGGAGGCGAAGGGCTGGCGCGGCCCCGGCGAGATCCTGCTGCGCCGACTCGTGTACCGCCGCACGGCCGCGTGAGACCCGGCCCGCACGGCGGTACGCCCACACCGCGACCGTCCCCCTTCGTACCGAGAGCGCCCCACTTGCGCACGCACCGAAAGGGTCCGCTCGATCCCAAAGGGCACGCTCGGCGAAACAGGGCTTGCACCTCAAGCGACTTGAGGCACAAGGGTGGGTGACATGACGAACACAGACGACAACGCACTGCTGCTCATCGGCGACGTCGCGCGCCGCACCGGACTCAGCGTCAGCGCCATCCGGTACTACTCGGATGAGGGACTGGTCGCACCGACGGCCGAGACCGACGCGGGGCACCGGCTCTACGACCTCGACGCCGTGGCGAGATTTGAGTACGTCCGCACCCTGCGCGACCTCGACGCCGGTCTCGCGCGGATTCGGGAGGCACTCGAGGGGACGAGCTCGCTGTCCGACATCCTCGCCGCGCATCTCGAGGTGCTCGAAGGCCGCGCCGCGCTGCTCCAGGAGCAGCGAGCGGTGCTTCGCGCCCTCATCCGGAACCGGGGCGAGCTGGAACGCGCACGCGTGCTGCGGCGACTGGCGACGATGTCCGACACCGACCGGCAGCGACTGATCGATGACTTCTGGGAGAGCGTCGCGGCGGGCCTGCCCAACGGCATTCCGGATCACGCGAGCGCGCTGCGCCCCCAGCTGCCGGTTGATCCGACAGCGGAGCAGCTCGACGCGTGGATCACCCTGTCAGAGCTGCTGGAGAATGAGCAGTTCCGCGCTCAGACTCGGGAGTACATGCTCGAGACGTACGGCTCGGATGTCGGCAGGGAGATGTCGAAGCCGGAAGTGCAGGAGTTCATCGCGTCGACGGGCGGCGATCTCATGGCCAAACTGATGGCGGCGCGCGAAGCAGGACTGCCCTCTGGCGACCCCGCCGTCACGGCGCTCGCCGACGAGTTCGTCAGGCAGGCCGCCGCGCCGAGCGGCGCCACCGTCGACGACGACCTGCGCACGCGTCTCGCCGACCGATACCGCGACATCGCGCCGCTCACAGAGGAAGCGCTCGACCACGACGGCTATCGCGCCACCCACAGCCGCTACCTCGAGCTCACCGCCCTCATCAACGGTCAGCCGCACCCCGACGCGGCGCTGACAGAAGTGCTCGACGGCTCGGGATCGGACAAGGAGCAGGGCGTCGGCCCGTGGCTGGCGGCGGCGATCATGGGCACGGTCGGTCGCGGGTGACGTTGTGCGAGGCCGGTGCATCGGCATTCACACGCGGAAACGGTGTGCAGATCTGACGCGACGCTTGGAATCTGCACCCTGTGCGGCTTGCTGCAGTCGCTCAGACAACCACGGCGCGTCGCCCACACCTTCTGAGTGAGGAGGCTTCGTCCGCCCGGATATGCGGGAGGCGGGCGTCATCTCCGCTTGCCGACATCAGGCAACGGTGGCGAGGACAGCGTTCTTCCACGGGTCGTCGAACGCGAGCCCGCGCCCGTCATCGCGCACGGCGATGCCGTGGTGACGGAGCCGCTCGCCCAGCTCACCGAGGTCGTCCGCACCGGGCAGCGCCAGATCGACGCGGCCGAGGCCGAGAGCCGGCATTCGGGGGCCGGCGCCGCGCGAGTTCCACACGTTCATCGCCATGTGGTGGTGATACCCGCCCGCGCTGACGAACAGAGCGGACCCGCGGTAGTCCGCCGTCTCGTCGAAGCCCAGCGCATCGACGTAGAACGCACGAGCGGTTGCGACGTCTCCGACCGACAGGTGAACGTGTCCGACGGAGGCCGCCTCATGGGAGGTCCCGCCGGTCGCGGCATCCTCCGTGAGGTGCTCACGCAGGAATGCAGTCGGGTCGAGGAACAGCGAGCTCATCTCGATCTTCCCGTGCGTCCATGACCACTCGGTGCGGAGGCGATCCCAATACAGTTCGATGCCGTTGCCCTCGGGGTCGGTGAAGTAGAACGCCTGACTGACGAGATGGTCGGCGCTGCCGGTGAACGTCTGCGGCGCGCGGCTCGCCACAGACGCCACGGCAGCTGCCAGCGCCGGCTGCGATTCGAACAGGATCGCAGTGTGGAACAGCCCGGCCGAGCCTCGCGGTGCGTGGCGCAGCGCAGGAGAGTGCTCGAGCACCACGATCGGGTGACCGGCACGCCCCAAAGTGACGGTGTCGCCATCGGCGCCGATCACCTCGAGGGTCACGACGTCTCGGTAGAACCGGGTCATCGCGTCGAGATCCCCGACCAGAAGAGTGACTGCACCCATCGCGGTATCGGCGGCGAGACGATCGGATGCATCAGTCATCGCATTCATACGAATAAACAACGGTGTCTACCGGGAGTGTATTCCCGTGCGCCCGAGTCGACGCCTGCGCGCAAGCGGCCGGTCTGCCCCACCTGGCCACCACCCACCAGGCGGCGACCCCGGAAACAGCCCCTACTGCGGCTCGTCGCCGAAGCCCGCAGGTGCCATGTCGGCGAAGCGGGAGAAGTGGCCCTGGAAGGCGACCTCGATATCGGCGGTGGGGCCGTTGCGGTGCTTGGCGACGATCAGATCGGCCTCGCCAGGGCGGGCTTCCTTGTCGTACACGGAGTCACGGTGCAACAGGATCACCATGTCGGCGTCCTGCTCGATCGAACCCGACTCGCGCAGGTCGCTCACCTGGGGGCGCTTGTCCGTGCGCTGCTCCGCACCTCGGTTCAGCTGCGAGAGCGCGATCACGGGAACCTGCAGCTCCTTCGCGAGCAGCTTCAGCGCACGGGAGAACTCGCTGACCTCCTGCTGGCGCGACTCGACGCGCTTGCCGCTCGTCATCAGCTGCAGGTAGTCGATCACGACCATCTTCAGGCCGGAGCGCTGCTTGAGGCGACGACATTTCGCCCGGATCTCGACGAGCGTCATGTTCGGACTGTCGTCGATATACAGCGGCGCATCGTTGATCCGCCCGCGAGTCTGGGCGAGAGTCGTCCAGTCACGGGAGTCGAGTGTGCCCTTGCGCAGGTTCTGCAGCGGCACGGCGCCCTCGGCGCTGAGCAGGCGCATCGCGATCTCGCTGCGCCCCATCTCGAGCGAGAAGAAGATGGTGGGCTGCTCCTGCTTGATCGCTGAGGCTCGCGCGAAGTCGAGCGCCAGCGTCGACTTGCCCATTGCCGGTCGCGCCGCCACCACGATCATCTGACCGCCGTGCAGGCCGTTCGTGAGCCGATCGAGGTCGGCGAAGCCCGTCGGAATGCCCGTCATCTGCCCGTCACGGCCGCGTGCGGCTTCGATCTCCTCGACGGCCGCATCGACGGCGACGGTGAGCGGCACGTAGTCCTCGGCCTGATCCGCCCCCGTGACCGAGTAGATCTCCGCCTGCGAGGCGTTCACGAGCTCGGTCGCATCGCCCTGGCCCTGGTAGCCCATCTGCACGATGCGCGTGCCTGCCTCGACGAGGCGGCGCAGCATCGCCTTCTCCTGAACGATGCCGGCGTAGTACCCGGCGTTCGCCGCCGTGGGCACGATCGATGTGAGCGTGTGCAGGTAGTCGGCCCCGCCCGCCCGCTGCAGGTCACCCGTCTTGATCAGCTCGTCGGTGACCGCCACGACGTCGGTCGGCTCGCCCTGCGAGTAGAGGGACAGCACGGCGTTGAAGATCAGCTCGTGCTTGGGGGCATAGAAGTCGACGCCGTGCAGCGTCTCGATCACGTCGGCGACGGCGTCCTTCGACAGGAGCATGCCGCCGAGCGCACTCTGCTCGGCGAGAAGGTCGTGCGGCGGCGTGCGGTCTGATTCGCGCGACCGGCCGAGCCGTTCCTCCGAGATGTCAGCGATGGACACGCGCCCTCCCCCAGATCGTTCGTGTAGTCGGCCATGCGGCACTGACATCGGATCACGGACCTCCGACATTCGCGTGCGCACGATTGCGCCGACGCGGCCGGGAGGCCCTGCGTGATCACGGTATGGGCACCGCCGCACGCTTGCAATACTGCCTGTGGATAACTATGTGGAGAGCCTGGGTAAAACGCCGACAAGCGTGTGGACGCCGCCTGTGGAAAATCGCCGAGTTCATGGCATGATCAAGATATTTTCTTTCCCTTGACCAGGCATTTGATCGACTCACACCCTGTGGAGGGGGTGTGATTAAAGCTTCGGTTGAAGGTTGACAGCACCGAGAAAACTCTCCACAAGCCCTTGTGCACTGATATTCCCAGCAGCCTCAGCGCGATGGCGCGAAAAACGGCGCGGATCCATTCTGGATCCGCGCCGTTTCAGCGCTGAGGGTCGCTTACTTCTTGAGCGCGACGACCTGCAGCGGGATGGTTGCGACGACGTCGTCGAGCAGGCGCACGACGGCCTCGTGGTCACCCGTCGACTTGATGGCCGACGGCAGGGTGATCCTGCGCTTGTCCAGCTCGCCGAGGCCGGCCGCGGCAACCGCCGTGGCGACATCCGCGGCGCGCACGGAACCGAACAGACGTCCCTCGGCACCTGCCTTGACGGTGAGCTTGACCTTGCCGGCCTCGAGCTTCGCCTTCAGGCTCGCGGCCTCGTCGTGCGTTGCGATGGCACGAGCATCGCGGGCCGCGCGAATCGACGCGACCTGCTTCTCGCCGCCACGGGTCCACGCAACCGCGTAGCCCTGGGGGATGAGGTAGTTGCGGGCGTACCCGTCGCGAACCTCGACCACGTCGCCGGCACTGCCCAGGCCGTCGACCTCGTTCGTGAGAATCAGCTTCGACATGGGTGCTCCTTACCGGCCTGCGCCGGAGTAAGGCAGGAGCGCCATCTCGCGTGCGTTCTTGATCGCCTTGGCGATCAGACGCTGCTCCTGCACCGACACACCGGTGATACGACGGGCGCGGATCTTGCCGCGCTCCGAGATGAACTTGCGAAGGGTTGCGACGTCCTTGTAATCGATGACGCCGACCCGGATGGACTTCGCGGGGGCTGCGTTCTTCGCGCCCTTCCGCGGCTTGCGGCGGTCGCCGCTTGACTTTCCAGCCATGGTTTCCTCTATCTGAGTGAGTGAGTTCTAAAACGGGGTATCGTCGCTGAACGACCCCGGTGTGCTCCACGCGTCCGCGCCGGACTGCGAGCCGGGCGTCGACCACGGCTCTTCCGACTTCTGGGCACCGCCGCCGACGGCCTGGCGCGGCGCTCCGCCGCCACCGCCGCCCTGGATGCGGGTGACCTGTGCGGTGGCGTAGCGCAGACTCGGCCCGATCTCATCGATCTCGAGCTCGATCGTCGTGCGCTTCTCGCCCTCGCGCGTCTCGTAGGAGCGCTGGCGCAGGCGGCCCTGTGCGACGACGCGCATACCCTTCGTCAGCGATCCGGCCACGTGCTCGGCGTAGTCACGCCACACGCTGGAGCGCAGGAAGAGAGCCTCGCCGTCCTTCCACTCGCTCGACGCGCGGTCGAATGTCCGCGGAGTCGAGGCGATCGTGAAGTTTGCGACCGGGATGCCGTTCTGCGTGTAGCGCAGCTCGGGGTCGGCGGTCAGGTTGCCCACGACGGTGATAACGGTTTCGCCTGCCATGCGATTACCTTAGGCCTTTGCCGCCGTCTTGCGCGCGGCCTTCGCCTCGGCACGCTTCGCCTCAGCGGCAACCATCGCGATGGCTTCCTCGGCGCGCAGAACCTTGGTGCGCATGATCTGCTCACTCAGCTTCAGCTGGCGGTCGAGCTCGTCGGTCGCCTCGCTCGTCGCGGTGAAGTTCACGACGGCGTAGGTGCCCTCGTTCTTCTTCTGGATCTCGTAGGCCAGACGGCGCTTGCCCCAGATGTCGATGTTCTCGATGGTTCCCTTGGCATCCGTGATGACCTTGAGGTACTTGTCGAGAATCGTGGGGACCTGGCGCTCGTCGATCTCAGGCTGCACGATGACCATGAGTTCGTACTGGTGCGTCACTTACCCACCTCCTTCGGACTCGTCGGCCGCCGGGCATTTCCCGACAGCAGGAGGGTGTGTTGCACGTTGCGCGCGTCGGGCGGGAGCCCTGCGGCACACAACCAGTCGAGTCTAGCGGAAGAGAACCTGTGCGGCCACCGGATGATCCGGCCCGCTGTGCGAGAAGATGGACCCCATGGGTGAGATGGTGGAACGCCGCACAGCGACCGGCGAGCTGATCGAACGCATCGAGCGCCCGGATGCCGCAACGCGGCTGGGCCTCGAGCCGCACCCGGAGGGCGGGTGGTATCGACGCACCTGGACGGGAAGCGCCGCCGTGACCACTCCATCCGGCACTCGCCCCGCCGCCACCATGATCCTGTTCCTGCTGCCGGCCGGCGAAGCATCGGCATGGCACCTGGTCACGAACGACGAGGTGTGGATCTGGAGCGGCATGGGCGAGATCGCACTGCAGGACGGCGGCGACGGTGCCGAACCCGTGCCAGGCACTGTCACCACTCTGGGCGATGCGGGCACGGGCGCAGCCTCACAGGCGGTCATCACCGGCGGCCGCTGGCAGCGCACGCTCGTCTCCGACCACGACGCGCTCGCCAGCTGCATGGTCTCTCCCGGGTTCGACTTCGCGGACTTCACCATGGCGGAGGAGGTGCGGTGACCGGGTTCGATCCGCGCTGGCTGACCTCGCCCGTCGGCCGGAGTGCGGTGCGGGGGTTCACCGCCGAGATGCGCCGGCAGGGCACGCCGACGACGAAGATGACGACCACGGTCATCGCGTACACGTTCATCGGCGTCGTCGCGTCTTTCGTGCTGGTGCCGATCGTCACCGGCATGCTCGACGCTGACGGCACGCGCATCATCGCGGTGATCGCGATCCCGGTGATCATCGCGACGGTGCTCACCCTGATCGCGCGCGCCGCACTGCGCCGCGACAGAACGGCCCAGTACCGCCTGCACAACTTCGCCGCCGCCAACGGAATGGCCTACCTCCCGCACATCGTCGACCCGGCGCTGCCTGGGCTGATCTTCAACCAGGGCCGCTCGCGTCGAGCCGTCCGTCGCGTGCGGGGCACGCAGCCGCGCTTCGTCGAATTCGCCAACTACCGGTACACGACAGGCTCCGGCAAGAACAGCACCACCCACGTCTGGGGCTACGTCGCGATCCACCTCGACACCCCGCTGCCGCACATCGTGCTCGACGCGAAGGGGAACAACGGTCTGTTCGGGTCGAACCTGCCGACCAGCTTCGACCGCGGGCAGCGCCTCAGCCTCGAGGGGAGCTTCGACGAGTTCTTCACGCTGTACTGCCCTCGGGGCTACGAGACCGACGCGCTGTATCTGTTCACCCCCGACATCATGGCGCGCTTCATGGACAACGCGGCTGAGCTCGATGTCGAGATCGTCGACAACTGGCTGTTCCTGTACGCCAAACGCGACTTCGTCACGCTCGATCCGGACATGTGGGGCTGGCTGTTCTCGGTCGTGTCGGCACTGATGGACAAGCTGCAGCGGTGGGAGCGCTGGCGGGACGCACGCCTCACCGCGCAGGCGGCACGTCCGCGCGTGCTCCCCGCCACGGGCGAAGCACTGCCGTTTCGAGGCGATCAGCAGGTCATCCCGCCTCAGGGGCGACGAGGACCGAAGGGCGTCGCCGCGCATGGCAGAAGGCTCAGCACGAATGTGCGGTGGTGGGCGATCGCCGTCGGCGCGGCCGTCGCGCTCGGCGTGGCATGGATCTTCGTCTGGTCCGTGCTCACGGGCTGAGGGGTCCGAGAGCTCCGCTCCGCCGCGAGCCCATACGCTGGAGGCATGCCGCAGATCGCTCGTGTCACCGTGTTCACCGGATCCTCGCCCGGCGTCGACCCGTCGTATGTCGCGCTGGCCCGCGCCGTCGGCACGACGCTCGCCGAGGCGGGCAAGGGCATCGTCTACGGCGGAGGCGACGTCGGGCTGATGGGCGCGGTGGCGACGGCCGGACGCGACGCGGGCGGCGAGGTCATCGGCGTGATTCCGAGCGCGCTGGTGAACAAGGAGATCGCGCACACCGACCTCACCCGCCTCGAGGTCGTCGAGGACATGCACGAGCGCAAGCAGCGGATGGCGGAACTGTGCGACGCGTTCGTGATGCTGCCTGGCGGCGTCGGCACGCTCGAGGAGTTCTTCGAGGCGTGGACCTGGCAGCAGCTCGGCTTCCACCGCAAGCCGATCGCGCTGCTCGACGTGAACGGCTTCTGGGATCCCCTGCTCGAGATGATCGACAGGCTCGTGCACGAGGGCTTCATCAGCAGGGATTTCCGCAGCAGCCTGATCATCGCCGACGACCCTCAGCACCTGCTGCGCGCCCTGCACGATTGGCAGCCGCCTGTCCCGAAGTGGGGAGAGCCGTCCGGTTCCGACGCGGAGCTGTGACGCTTCTGCTCTGAGCAGAATCCCTTCCGCACGCTCGCCGCCGCTCCTACGCTGAGTCGCATGACCGCCCTCGCGCCCGATCAGGACTCGACCGACCGACCGCCCCGGCGCGAAGATCCGGATCGGGACCCATGGGAGCCGCTGTGGCGGAACCTCGTCGGCGACCGACTCCGCACCACCAGGCACGAGCGCGGCGAGACGCTCACCGACGTCGCCGACCGTGCCGGGGTCTCGCCGCAGTACCTCTCCGAAGTCGAGCGCGGCCGCAAGGAGCCTTCGAGCGAGATGATCGCGGCGATCGGGGGCGCGCTCGATCTGACCCTGCTCGAGCTGACCGCATCCGTCGCCGAGGCCCTGGACGACCGGCGGACTCAG
This sequence comes from Microbacterium sp. JB110, assembly GCF_003335195.1. Taxonomy (NCBI): domain Bacteria; kingdom Bacillati; phylum Actinomycetota; class Actinomycetes; order Micrococcales; family Microbacteriaceae; genus Microbacterium; species Microbacterium sp. JB110. The sequence continues at coordinate 25,506 of NZ_QPGM01000004.1, forward strand.
CAGGTCGAGCACGCCGCGGCATTCGCTCTCGCGGCGTGACCCGACCTGCTCGGCGTCAGCGCTCGGCGATGACGTGGTCGATCAGGCCGTACTCGCGTGCCGCGGCGGTCGTGAACACGCGGTCGTGGTCGGTGTCGGCACGCAGCTTCTCGACGCTCTGCCCGGTGTGACGCGAAAGCGCGCCCTCCATGTCCGACCGGATGCGGACGACCTCGTCGGCCTGCAGCACGAGATCCGGAATCGCTCCCCTGCCCTGAGCCGCCGGCTGGTGCAGCACGATCCTGGCGTGCGGCAATGCCGAGCGCTTGCCCTGTGCACCTGCGGCGAGCAGCACGGCACCGACCGAGATCGCCTGGCCGACGCAGGTCGTCGCAACCTGGGGCCGGATGAACTGCATCGTGTCGTAGATCGCCAGCATCGCGCTCGGGTCGCCGCCGTCGCAGTTGATGTAGAGCTGCACCTCTTCATCCGGATTGCTCGACTCCAGATGCAGCAGCTGCGCGATCATCGCGTTGGCGACACCCGCATCGATCGACGTGCCGAGGTAGACGATCCGCTGGGTCAGCAGGTGGGAGTAGACGTCCATGATCCGCTCGCCCCGCGGGTGCGGTGCGATGACGTTCGGAATCGTGTACGAGCTCATCGCCGCACCTGCCCGTCTGCCGCGCGGAAGCCCGCGGAGACTCCCGCTCCGGTGCGGAGGTCGTCGAACGAGTCCACGATGGCGTCGACGAATCCGTACCGCAGCGCCTCTTCTGCGGTGTACCAGTGGTCGTGCAGCGAATCCTCGAAGATGCGCTCCACCGGCTGCCCTGTGTCCTCCGCGATGAGCCCGAGCACGGTGTCCCTGGTGTGGCGCAGGTCGTCGGCCTGCAGTGCGATGTCGGCGGCCGTTCCGCCGATCCCCGCCGAGCCCTGATGCATCAGCACCCGCGAGTGCGGAAGCGCCCTGCGCTTTCCCGGCGTGCCTGCGGAGAGTAGGAACTGCCCCGCGCTGCAGGCGATCCCGAACACCTGCGTGGAGACGTCGTTCGGGATCAGTCTCATCACATCCCGGATGGCGAGCATCGCCGGCACCGAGCCGCCAGGCGAATGGATCCACACGGCGATGTCCCTGTCGGCGTCCTCCGCCGCCAGCGTGATCAGCTGCGTGGCCAGCAGCGTGCCGTTGTCGTCGTCGAGGACGCCGTCCAGGACGAGCACCCGTCGTTCGTAGAACTCGCGCCTGGTCCGTTCGTCGAACAGCGGCGCCTTCTGTGATTCGCTCATGGCACCACGATGTCCCGGATCGTCGCGCCCGTGACCGCATTCTGCCTGGGGCAGATCGGCCCAGAGCAGAGGCGTCGCGCTAGGTGCGCAGCCTTATTCGAGCCCCGCGCCCTCCGGTACCTCGCTCGCCTCGACGCCGTCCGCTGCCTCAAGCGCGCGGATCAGCGCGGCCGTGCCGCCGACGATCGTCGAGTCGGCGTCGACCTCCGTGACGACCACCCAGGCACGATCATCCGGCCAGATCAGGCTCGGCGAGTGCAGCCATGGCGCGTCGGGTTCGTTCCACGGCACCGTCTCCGGCCATGCGTCGTTCGCCCACACGGTCGGCGCTGCACGGAACAGCACGTGCGAGCGCGTCGGGAGATCGAGGCGCGGTCCGCGAGAGATCTCGTCGCTGAGCACGCCTGGCCGCCACCCGGCCTTGCGCAGCGGCGCGTTGAACGCGTCCTTGAAGCTGGCGCGCAGCACGGCGTGATGCTCCGGAATGCCCGACTCCGAGTACACGGCAGACACACCGCTCGGCGCGGCACGAGCGCCGACCAGGCCGCCCCATCCGTCCCAGACCGCTGCGAAGCCGTCATCCGGCGTCTCGGTGTGCGCGATGAGCGCACGGGCGACCGCCGTGAGGACGCCGGGATCGAGAGTGCCCTCGTCCGGGTCCTGGTAGCGCCATCCCGCGCCGTCGCGCAGGTCGTCGTGACCCGGCACCGCGCTGAGGGAGCCCCAGGAGTCGAGCGCATCGAATCTGCTGCCGAGCGCGTCGGCGACCTGCCGCCACGTGACCGACTCGGTATCGATCTCGTGGCCGGCGGCTGCGAACCGCTCCCACGCGTCCTCGTCGCCCGAATCCGGCCACTGGACGCCGACGGGCCGCTCTCGGAACACCGGATGGAACACACGCGCGTAGGCCTCGAAGCCTCCTGGCACATACGCACCGGTCACCGTCGACGCGTCCAGCCGATCCCGGATCCAGTCGCCGGCCGCAGTCTCGCGCATCCACTCCATGCCGACGACGATACGCGGTCGTCGGTGGGCGTCGGCGACCCCGTGCCGGAGGCGAGGCTCCGGCTCACTCCCTCCGCACGCGTCGAGCCGCGAGGTCGGCACGCGGGATCGCGGCGAGCAGTTCGCGCGTGTACTCGTGCTGCGGGTCGGTGAAGATCTGCTCGCTCGGCCCGTACTCGACCATCTCGCCGTGGTGCATCACGCCGATCGTGTCCGATACGTACCTGACGACGTTGAGGTCGTGTCCGATGAACAGATATGCCAGCCCGAGCTCGCGCTGCAGCCGCACCAGCAGGTCGAGCACCTGCGCCTGGATCAGCACGTCGAGCGCGCTGGTGGCCTCGTCGCAGATGATCAGCGACGGCTCCAACGACACCGCGCGCGCGATCGCGACGCGCTGGGCCTGGCCGCCCGAGAGCTCCTGCGGCCGCCGTGAGCGGTATTCATCCGCCGGCAGACCGACGAGGTCGAGCAGCTCGTCCACTCGCGAACGCCTGGCCTTCTCGTTCATCGCAGTGTGCCCGCGCAGCGGCTCGGCGATCACCTCGGACACCCGCCAGCGCGGGTTCAGCGAGCCGAACGGGTCCTGGTAGATCATCTGCAGATCGCCGTACACCTTCTGCATCGCGCGGCGCTTCAGCCCCGTCAGCGTCTGGCCGCGGAACGTCACTGTGCCCGCTTTCGCCCGCTCGACCTGCAGCACGGCTCGCGCGATCGTCGACTTGCCAGACCCCGTCTCGCCGACGATCCCCATCGTGGTGCCTGGCGCCAGGTCGAACGACACATGGTCCACCGCGCGCACGACGCCCGCCTTCACGCCGCCGGCGCCGCGCGTGACGAACTCCTGCACAAGGCCCTCCACGCGCAGCAGCGGCTCCGCTCCTGCGTCGATCACGGACGCGTGGCGCTCCGTCGGCAGAGTCGAGAACGCGCCGAGCAGCTCCTTCGTGTACGGCTCGCGGTCTTCGTCGAAGAGTTCGTCAGGATGCACATGCTCCACGACCGCTCCATGGCGCATCACCATCACGTCGTCGGCGTAGCTCGCCGCGAGCGCCAGGTCGTGGCTGATCAGGATGATGGCCATGCCGAGCCGATCCTGCAGGTCGCACAGCAGGTCCATGATCTTCGCCTGCGTGGTCACGTCCAGCGCGGTTGTGGCCTCGTCTGCGATCAGCACCGCCGGGTCGGAGGCGAGAGCCATGGCGATCACGACACGCTGGCGCATCCCGCCGGAGAGCTGATGCGGGTACTGCTCGAAGCGCATCTCAGGGTCGTTCAGCCGCACCAGCGTCATCAGGTCGATCGCCCGCTCCCTCGCGGCCTTCTTCTCCATCCGACTGTGCATCCGGATCGCCTCGACGACCTGCTTGCCGATGCTCATCGTCGGATTCAGCGACGTGGCGGGGTTCTGGAACACCATCGCGATGTCCTTGCCCCTGATGCGGCGCATGTCGGGTTCTGCGAGCCCGAGCAGCTGCGTCGATCCGAGCTGCGCCGAGCCCGACACCTGCGCGCTCGGCGGCAGCAGCCCCATCAGCGCGCGCACCGACACCGACTTGCCCGACCCGGATTCGCCGATGATCGCCAGCGTCCTCCCTCGGCGCACCTCGAAATCGACGCCCTTGACGGCGTGCACGACTCTCCCGCTGCGGCGGAAGGTGACCTGCAGGCTCTCCGCCGTCAGCACCACATCCGGCTCCTGCACGGCCGTGCCGACGGTCTCGTCCACCAGTCGCTGTGCATCAGACGTCATCGTCCGCTCATCTCGTCTCGCAGGTTCTCACCCAGCAGGTTGAACGACAGCACCGTCACCAGCAGCGCGAGGCTGGGCCACAGCACGAGCAGCGGCGCGCCCGTGAGCGCCTGCTGGCCGTCGTAGATCATGTTGCCCCAGCTGGGTTCGGGAGCAGGAATGCCGAGGCCCAGGAAGCTCAGCGCACCCTCGGTGACGATCACGATGCCCATGCCGAGCAGCGCGAAGTTCAGCAGCTGCGGCACGACATTCGGCGCGACATGTCGCGTCAGGATGCGCCAGCGCGACGAGCCGGCCAGCTCCGCCGCTTGGAAGAACGGCATGCTCACCACGCGCAGGGCGGCCGAGCGCGCCACGCGCGCGATGCTCGGGATGCTGAACGCGCACATCGCGATGATGGTGTTCACCAGGCTCGGACCGAGCACCTGCGCGATCGCGATCGTCAGCACGAGCGACGGGAACGCGATCAGCACATCGAGGATGCGCATGATCACCGTATCGGCGCGACCGCCGAGCGAACCGGAGAGCGCGCCCAGCGAGCCGCCGACGATGATGCCGATCGCATTGACCGAGATCGCGACGGTCAGCGACGCCTGGCCGCCGTAGAGGATGCGTGAGAGCACGTCGTTGCCGTTCACATCGGTGCCGAGCGGGTGCCCATCGCTTCCAGGCGGCAGCATGCTGTCGAGCACGCTGCCGCCGACCGGCTTCGGCAGCGGGAACACCGCGGGCACGACGAAGCAGACCAGGATGAGCGCGGCGACGACGCCTGCAGGGATCCAGACCAGCAGCTTCCGGCGCAGACGGGCCCAGCGCAGGCTGCGCTCGCTCTGGGTCGCCGGGGCGAGCAGGGTCGCCGTCGGTGTCGAGGCGGTGTCAGTGATTGCCATAGCGGATCCTCGGGTCCAGGACGGCGTAGAGCACGTCGACGACAAGGTTGGCGGCGATCGCCACGGCGGCGAAGATGAAGACGCACATCTGCACGACGGCGGTGTCGCGCGAGGTGACGCCCTCGAGCATCATCACGCCCAGGCCCGGCATGGCGAAGATCTGCTCGATGATCACCGTGCCGCCGACGAGCCCGCCGATGTTGAGCCCGACGATCGTGAGCAGGCCGAACGAGGAGTTGCGGAACGCGTGGCCCCACAGCACCTTCCACGGCCCCGCGCCCTTGGCGCGCGCAGTGTCGATGTAGTCCGCGGCATTCAGCTGCTCGACGAGGTCGCTGCGCAGGAACCTGGCATAGAAGCACGACAGCGGCACGGCCAGCGCCAGAACCGGCATGATCACGCTCCGGATGTTCGCCACGGGATCGTCCCCGAACGGCACGAAGCCGATCGACGGCAGCATCCGCAGCGTCACCGCGAACACCAGGATCAGCAGCAGCGCCATCACGAAGTTCGGCACGGCGAGGATCGTCATCGCCATCACCATGACGAGGCGGTCGAAGAAGCCGCCGGGCTTACGGGCCGCGAGCACGGCGACCGGGATGGCGATTCCGAGCGAGACGACGAACGCCAGCACGACGAGCTCCACCGTGACCGGCGTACGCTCGGCCAGCAGCTCGACGACGGCGCGGCCGCTGACGGACGAGGTGCCGAAGTCGCCCGTCAGCGCCCCGCCCAACCAGCCGAAGTAGCGCACGTACCATGGCTGGTCGAGCCCGAGCGACTGGCGAACAGCCTCGACCTCCGCCTCCGTGGCGTCCATGCCCGCCTGGTTGCGTGCGGGATCGCCCGGCATCAGCTCCAAGAGGAGGAACACCAGCACGCTCACTGCGACGAGCAGCGGGATGGCCACCAGGACGCGTTTGACGATCAGCCTCACGAAGGGGGAGCCCGCGACCCGGCTGAGGAGCCCGGGGCGCTCGTCAGCCGGCGCCGCCGCCGGCGCTTGTGCCGCGGTCACTGCTCAACCCACACCCTGTCGTAGAGCACGGCGGTGTTCACGACGAACGCAGGGATGGGCTCGTCGAGTCCGGGACCGTGCACGCCGGTGCGTATCAGCTGCGCCGGCGCGAACGCCGTTCCGAACGGGCCGTATGCCTCATCGGAGATCATCTTCGCGACCTTCGCGTATGCAGCGGTGCGCTCGTCCTCATCGACCGTCGCGACCGATTCTGCGAGGAGCTCGTCGATCGGGCTCTGCAGGCCCTTGTCAAGAGCCTCCTTGGCGCTCGAAGCGCCCTCGGGCAGCGGCGTTCCGCTGTAGGGCGACGTCGACCCGAAGCGCACCTGCACGCCGATCCCGGTCGACGGATCCCAGGCGCCCGCCGTCTGCAGCATCGACTCCCACTCGCCGGTCGTGAACTTGGTGATCACGTCGCCGAGCGGCTTCGCGTCCAGGCTGACGTCCATCCCAGCCTCCTGCCACTGCGTCTGCAGCGCCGTTGCGACTTCCTTGGCGACACCCGTGTCCGTCGTGCCGAGCTCGAGCTCGAGGCCGCCGAGATCTTCGACGATCTCCTTGGCCTTGTCGACGTCATATTCGCGATACCCCTCGACCTCCGGCTGATGGAACAGGCCCCCGGAGGCCGTGAACGACTGGGAGGGCTCGCCGTTGCCCTTGAACAGCCCCTCGTTGATGGCGTCGAAGTCGGTGGCGTAGTAGATCGCTTCGCGGGCCTTCTTCTCGTCGAACGGCTCGGCGCGACTGTTGAGCTGGACCACGTACGGCGACGTCGGCACCCCGAAGTGCACCTCGAGGTTCGAGTTGTTCTCGGCCTCGCTGATGATCGTGGTGCTGCTCATGCCCTCGACGACGTCGGCCTGGCCGGATGTCAGCGTCTGGTAGAGCACCTGCTCACCGGTGATCGACTGGAAGGTGAGAGCGTCGAGGTACGGCAGGCCGTCCTTGAAGTAGTTCTCGTTCTTCTCCAGCACGAGCCGCTCGTTCTGGCGGTTCTCCTGCACCGTGAAGGGGCCGGCGGCCACCGGAGCGACGCTGAACTCCTGCGCGCCCATCTCGGCGTACGCGGTCGGCGAGGCGATCAGGTTCAGTGCGGAGCCGGGGAAGGAGTTCATGAACGAGCCGTTCACCGCCTTCAGCGAGATCGTGAGCGTCTTGTCGTCGACGGTCTGGAACGCTCCGAGGTCGCCCATCACGTCGTCCTCGTTCACGTCCTCCGGAAGCGCCGCCCAGAGACTGTCCATGAACTCCTCGCTGTGCTCCTGCGGTTCGATCGACGTGTCGAAGTCGACCGTGGGGGCACCAGTGGAGCCGGAGTTCATCACCCTGATCCAGTTCCACAGCACCGCTTCGGCATCCATCGGAGTGCCGTCGCTGAACTCGATGCCCTCGCGCAGTGTGATCGTGACGCTGAGGCCGTCGTCCGACCACTCATAGCTCTCGGCCTGGTTCGGCACGAGCTGCGCGTCAGAGCCGTCCGATTCCGCCTCGACCGTGAACAGTCCGCCGAAGATGCTGCCGTTCTGCGGCAGGTTCGCGCCGGTGGAGTTGCTGGTCGCGGGGTCGAGCCCTGTCGCCCAGGCGCCGGAGAAGCCTGCATCCAGCAGTACGGTGAGATCACCTCCGGCCTGCGGCTCGCCGCTTCCCCCGCCGCTGCCGTCAGCGGAGCCTCCCCCGTCGCCGACGCACGCGGCAAGCGCGAGAGTCGATCCGACGGCGAGTGCGAGGGCGCCGACGGCGCGCCCCCTCCTGACAAGTGCTGTGCGTGTTCTGACCATCTCGATGCTCTCCTTTGAGCTCGGGTGCCCCGGGCAGAGCCCTGGGCGGCTTGTGTGGGAAGTCTCCCGATTGCCGATGCCGCAGGCCATGCCTCTTCCATGAGGCGGGAGGGACCGCCGGTGCGGTCAGGCGGGCCGTTCGAGCCCGAGCCACCGGTAGGCGTTCTCAGCCGCGATCAGGCGCCACTGCTCGTCGTCGAGACCGGTGGAGCGCAGAGTGCGGGCGATGGGATCCTCGCGCAGCATCGCGGGGAAGTCGCTGCCGACGAGCAGCCTGTCGGCGCCGAGCAGATCGACCAGATACCGGATGGCGCGGCGGTCGAACACCATCGAGTCGTAGTAGAAGCGTCTGGCGTACTCGATCGGGCTCGGCCCGTCATCCGGCATCACGGCGCGCTCGAGGTCGCGCGGCTCTTCGTTCCAGGAGCCGCCCCAGAAGTAGTTCGCGCGGGGCAGCGCCATCGCGAAGCCACCTGCGGCGTGGCTGAACGAGATGCGCAGATCCGGACAGGCCGCGGCCGTGCCGCCCAGGATCAGCGAACCCGCGGCGTACATCCCCTCGACGCCGACGACGAAGGTGCCCATGGCACTGGCGGGCAGCCGGTCGGTCGGCGATGGCATCGCGTGCACGAAGACAGCAAGGTCGAGCCGCTCCGCCTCCTGGAAGAACGGCAGGAAGCGCTCGTCGCCGATCGAACGCCCCTGAATGTTCGACGCGATCTCGACTCCCGCCAAGCCCCGTTCCTTGATCGCCGCGAGCTCGCCGGCTGCGGCATCCGGGTCCTGCATCGGCACCATGCCGAGCGCGATCAGCCGCTCCGAATCGTACTGCTGCATCGTCGCGGCGAAGTCGTTCACGTGCTGCGCGAGCGCGAGACCGTCAGCGTCCGGCAGGTCGTACCGCAGCAGCGGCGGCATCGGGCTGACGACCTCGGCGCTCGTGCCGGATGCCTCCTGTGCCTCGATGCGCTTCTCCGCCTCGAAGAAGACGCTCTTGGCGGGGAAGCGCATCTTGTCGAAGACGAGCAGACGACTGTCCGACCCGTCGATCGGCTCCATGTGCGGGAAGCACTCTGGCGCGCCGGATGGGTAGTCCCCCGGCAGGAAATGGGCGTGGGCGTCGACGATCACGGTGGCTCCTTCGGCACGGTCGCGGGTGTTCCGGATATCGTCTCCGGATGGACGTCGAGTGCGGTTCGCGCTGGGGCGTCCGGGCTCAGCCGTTCGGGTGCACCGATACGTGCACGGCCGACCTGTCGCCCGCTTCGCCTGACAGCGTGTCGATCGCGAGGCCGACCTCGTCGAGGCCGAAGGTGTGCGTGTGCAGCTTGGCGAACGGGAACCTTCCGGATTCGAGCAGCGCGATCGCCGCGCGGTTCGCGTCGGCGTCGACGCCGAAGGCGCCCTTGACGCGCAGACCGCGTTGGATGATGTGGTCGGTGATGAGCGGGATCTCTCTGCCGCCCTTGAGCCCGGCGAGCACAACGAGACCGCCGAAACGAACGACATGGAGCGCATCGCTGACCGGGCCTGCCGCCATCGGTGTGACGTCGAGCGCGACGTCGGCCATCTCACCGTTCGTGATCTGCTTCACGGCGTCGACGATGTCGCGGCCGTCCGCGCCGTCGACGACGACCGTGTGGTCGGCGCCGAACTCGCGCGCGAGCTCGAGCTTGTGCCCGTCGGTCTCCAGGCCCGTGATGATGACCGTGCCGGCACCTGCGGCCTTCGCGGCGGCGGCGGCGCAGATGCCGCGCTGCCCTGAGCCGAGGATGACGACCGTGTCGCCCAAGCCGATCTCGCCGAGCTGGGCCGCCCAGCGCACACCGGCGCCGAGCGGGTTGTACATGGCGGCGACCTCCGGGGTGAGGTCGTTGGAGACGCGATGCATCACCGATGTCGGCGAGAGATACATCCGCTCGGCGAACCCGCCCCACAAGTGGGGCGCGACGTCGACGTCGGTCACGCCGTGGCCGTGTTTGCGGAACTTGCATGCCTGATACCTGCCGGTGAGGCAGTCGTTGCAGGCGCGGCACGGCACGATGACCTCGAGTGCGACGCGGTCGCCGACCTGCACGCCCCACCGCTCGGCGGCGAGTTCGCCGATCTCCTCGACGATGCCCATCGGCTCGTGGCCCGGGATGAACGGCGACCGGTTCGGGTCGCCGATGTGACCGGCGAAGATCTCGACGTCGCTGCCGCAGATGCCATTCGCCTCGACGCGCAGCAGCCCGTCGTCGGCACTGATCGTCGGCCGGTCGAACTCCCGCATCTCAATCCTGCGCGGACCGGTCTGCACCGCCGCGCGCACCTTCTCTGCCATCTCTGTCTCCGTCTCTCTTGCCAGTGCCGTTCACCTGACGCGATGTGCTGGTCCGGCGGCGCCGGGAGCACATCTGGCGTCAGGTGAGCGGTTCGATTGGGACCGACGTGCCCGACCAGTCGGCGAAGTAGCGCACCACCATCGAGATGCCGGCGGTTCGAGCGCCTGCCACGGCGATCAGCATCGAATCGGGGGCGACGATCGTGGGCTGGAACTCGTCGGGGTCGCCGACCAGTGATGCCGAGCGCACTCCGCCTTCGCCGCGCGCCTTGCCGACCGCGGCGAGCTGGCCGGCCGTGCGACCGGAGTGCTCAGCCAGCCAGGTCCGGATGGCCTGCCGATCGAACCCGCCGTCGGCCAGTCGCTCGGCGTGCTCGGGGCACAGCACGAGCCCGACCTGCGCGTTGGCGAAGATCCACGGTCCCGTGCGGCCGATCGAGTCGGCGAAGTCGGCGAGCAGCTGTTCGGCGTCCTTCGTGTGCCGGTTGTCGACGAACTCGCTCGTGCGCAGCAGCACGGTCGTGACGGCGTCGCCCGAGACGCCGCGCTCCTCGGCGAGCGGACCCCACGGACTGTCCTCTTCGTTCTCACCGAAGCAGATCTGCCAGCGGCCAGGGATGCCCTGAGTCGACTGTTCGAGTTCGTGGGGCTTCACCCCGAATGCGTTTCGGACGATCAGGCCGATCGCGCGCGGGATGGTCGCGTTCGCACGGAAGCCCGGCCCGAACACGCCGCCCGTCGAGTTGAGTCCGATCCGCTCGCGCACGGCGCCGTTCACGACGATCAGCGGCGCCGGCCCTGAGGTGGACTGCCAGCCGCCGCCCTTCGTGGTGCGCTCCAGCATGAGCGCCTCCCACGCGGCGAGCACGACGGGGAAGTACTCGGGGAGACACCCCGCCATGGCGGCGTTGATGGCCGCCGTGCGCACCGTGACCTCCCGGTCGACCTGCGGCATGTGGCCGATGACGTCGTCGGGGGCCAGCCGCGTCTGCGCCAGGAAGCGCTCCAGCAGCGGCTCGCTGACGGGCACGAGCGGCAATCCGTCCGACCAGCCCTGGTCGTAGGCGTACTCGATGGCCTCCCGTGCGACATCCGGGTCCGGCGCGGTCACTGACCCTCCTCCGTGAGCGTGCGCACGATCTCCGGCAGCAGAGCCCTCGCCCTCTCGCGCACCTCGTCCTCGGCGAGCACTGCGACGGGGTGCTCTGTGGTGATCCACTCGTAGTCGGGGTTGCCGTGCACGCCCGCCATGGTGCGACCTGTGGTCGTGAACGCGTCGGTGAGCACGACGGCGGCAGGCATCCCCGCCTTCTCGAAGTTGATGCCGTCGGCCACGGCCGCCGCGCTGCACGAGCCGCAGTCGCCGATACCCGTCACGACGACATCGGCGACGCCCCGGTAGCGCCCGACGATCTCGTCGTCGACGGGCACGGAGAAGCTCTTCTTCGTCTCGACGATCGTGACCTGGCCGGCACCGGCCTCCTCGACGAGGAGCCGGCCCACCTCCTGCAGGAACAGCATCGCGTTGTGTTTGGTGTTGTCGAGCAGCCCGACGCGCGCACCGGAGAGCGGGCGCCGCTGCGCGAGGCCGCCTTCGGTCTTCTGCTTGGCCAGCCCTGTGGGGTCGAGAATCGGGTTCACCATCGTGCGTTCACTCCTCGATCACGCGTCATGCAGGATGACGCTGCGGATGTTCTTGCCCGCGTGCAGGTCGTCGTACGCGAGGTTGACCTGATCGAGCGTGTAGCGGTTCGTGATGAGCTCCTTGATCTTCAGGTCGCCCGACCGATAGAGACCGAGGAGCTTGGGGATGTCGTAGAGCGGATTGCAGTCGCCGAACAGTGCGCCGCGCACCTGTCGCTGATAGCTGATCAGGAAGCCGCCCGGCAGCGTCACGGCCTTCTCCTCCGCGTGGCCGACCGCGGTGATCGTGGTCTTGCCTCCCTTCCCCGTCATCAGGACGGCCGCCGTGACGATCTCCTCCGTGACGGCATCCGGGGTGAGGATGCAGTGGTCGGCCAACTGGCCCCAGGTGACGGCGTTGACGTACTCGTGCGCTTCTTCGGCGGTCGCGAAGGTCTCGGTCGCACCGAGGCCGAGCGCGCTGTCGCGCTTGAACTGCACGGGGTCGACGACGACGACGTTCTTCGCACCGGCGTATCGCGCACCCTGCACGGCATTGCTGCCGACGCCGCCCGCACCGAAGACGACGACGGTGTCGCCCGGCCTCACGCCCGCCGCATACACAGCGGAGCCCCATCCGGTCGGAACGCCGCAGCCGACGAGGCACGCGATCTCGAACGGGATGTCGTCGTCGAGGGGCACGACGGCCCATTCGGAGACGACCGCGTACTCGGAGAACGTGCCGAGCGAGCAGAACCCGCCGTAGTCCTCGCCGTCCTTGTGGAAGCGGAACGTGCCGTCGAGGAACATGCCCGTGCCGGCATTGAGCCCCTTGACGCACATGTTCTGGTGTCCGAGCGAGCAGGGCCGGCAGGCGCCGCACGCCGGGATGTACGAGCAGACGACGCGGTCGCCCGGCTTCACGCGGGTGACGTTCTCGCCGACCGACTCGACGATGCCTGCACCCTCGTGCCCGCCGACCACGGGCATCCGGACCTTGGCGTCGCCGCGGGTGATGTGATCGTCTGAGTGGCACAGACCGGATGCGGCGAACTTGACCCGGACTTCGTGCTCCTTCGGGTCGTCGAGATCGAGCTGCGTGAGCTCCCAGCCGGTGTGGGCCTGATGCGCGACGGCCGCGGTGGTGGTGATGGTTGCCATGTCGGTTCTCCTCAGAAGCGGGGCAGCGGGGCTTCCCGCATCGAGACGGTCTTGACCTGTGTCCACTCGAGGACTGCGTCGGCGCCCATGGTGCGGCCGAAACCGCTGTTCTTGTAGCCGCCGAACGGCCCGCCGATGACCCCGGCGCCGAGGGCGTTGTTCACACCGACCTGGCCCGCCTGCAGCGCCCTGGTCATCCGGACCGCCGTTCCGACGTCGCGCGTCCAGACCGAGGCGACCAGGCCGTAGTCGACCCCGTTGGCGACCTCGATCGCCTCGGCTTCGCCGTCGACCGGGATGACCGAGAGCACGGGACCGAAGATCTCCTCCTGCGCGATGCGCATGTCGGGGGTCACATCGTCGAACAGCGTCGGCTCGACGAACCAGCCTCCGTCGAAATCGGTGCCGGACGGGCGCCCGCCGCCGGTGACGAGGGTCGCACCCTGCTCCTTGCCGATGTCGATGAAGCCGCAGACGCGCTCGTGCTGCTTGCCGTTGATCAGCGGCCCCATCTGCACCTTCTGGTGCCACGGCCCGACGGTGACCTTCGTCATAGCGTCGGCGAGCTTGTCGACGACCTCGGCGTGGATGCTGCGATCGACGATGACGCGGGTGCCCGCGGCGCAGATCTGTCCGGTGTTGAGTGTGACGCCCGTGGCGATCGCGGCGGCGGCGACGTCGAGGTCGGCGTCGGGGAAGACCACCTGCGGTGACTTGCCGCCGAGCTCGAGGTGGAGCGGGGTGAGGTTGCGCGAGCAGGCCTCCATGATGGCGCGACCCGTCTGCGGTGAGCCCGTGAAGCCCATCCGGCGGATGCGCGGGTGGGCGGGGATCGCGGCGCCCGCCTCAGCGCCGTAGCCGGTGACGACGTTGATCACGCCGGCCGGGATGCCCGCCTCGAGCGACAGCTTCGCCAGGGCGAGCGGTGTGAGAGGCGCATCCTCCGCCGGCTTCATCACGATCGTGTTGCCCGCGGCGATCGCGGCACCCACCTCGGTGATGAACATGGGGCCGGGCGCGTTCCACGGGATGACGCCGCCGACGACGCCGAACGGCTCACGCAGCGTGTAGCCCACGACATCGGGCGAATAGGTCGGGAGCGAGACGCCCTGGACTTTATCGGTCTGGCCGGCGATGAAACGCAGCTGGCCTGCCATCGGCGGCGGCCCCCAACTGGGTCGGCCGACCTCCTGGGATTCGAGGCTGTCGAGCGCAGCGCTGTGCTGCTCGATCAGGTCGGCCCAGCGGAACAGCAGCCGGCCTCGGGCAGTGGCGTTCATGTCGCGCCAGGCGGGGAACGCGCGCTCGCCCGCCTGCACGGCCTGCTCGACGTCCTCCGCGTCGCTGCGCGGGATGCGTGCGATCACCTCGCCGTTCGCGGGGTTCGCGACGTCGATGGTGCGGCCGCTGTGCGACGGCACCCACTCGCCGTCGATGAGCTGTGCGCCGTCGACGACGAGCGTGGAGGGGGCGACGGTCTCCGTGTCGATGATGGTCATGGTGTTCCTCTCTCACGCCTCGGCGATCTTCACGACGCCGCGGATGTTCTTGCCGTCGAGCATGTCCTGGTACCCCTCGTTCACGGTCTCGAGCGTGTAGGTGTTCGTGACCAGCTCGTCGAGCTTGAGCTTTCCCGACTGATAGAGGCTGATCAGACGGGGCACGTCGAACAGGGGGTTGCAGCCGCCGAAGATCGCGCCCTGGATGCGGCGCTGGAAGCCGATCAGAGCGCCGGGGTTCTCGCTGATCTTGCCGGGGCCGACCGCCGTGATCGTGACCTGGCCGGTCTTGCCGACGGCCTGGATCGCGCTGGCGATGACCTCGTCGTGCAGCTGGCTGACCGTGATGATCGCGTGGTCGGCGAGGTTTCCCCATGTGATGCCGACGATGAACTCCTGCGCCTCCTCCGCCGTGGCGAAGGTGTGCGTGGCGCCGAAGACCATCGCCATCTCGCGCTTGAACTCGACGGGGTCGACGACGATCACGCGTTCGGCCCCGGCGAGCGCTGCTCCCTGCACGGCGTTGCTGCCGACGCCGCCGGCGCCGTAGATGACGACCGTCTGGCCGGCGCGGACTCCCGCCGCGTGCACGGCCGTCCCCCACCCTGTCGGCACGGCGCACCCGGTCAGGCACGCGACCTCGAAGGGGATCTCATCCGGGATCGGAATCACGGAGTGCTCGGAGACGACCGTGTACTCGGAGAAGGTGCCGAGCACGCAGAGCCCGCCGTAGTCGACCCCGTCCTTGTGGAAGCGGAAGGTGCCGTCGGGGAACTGGCCCGTACCGGCGTTCTTGCCTTCGTCGCAGAGGTTCTGCCTGCCGGTGGAGCAGTAGCGGCATTTGCCGCAGGCGGGGATGAAGGAGAACACCACGTGGTCGCCGACCTTCGTACGGGTCACACCCGTGCCGACCGACTCGACGATGCCTGCACCCTCGTGGCCGCCGACGACGGGCATCCGCATCGGGGCGTCGCCCTTCTGGATGTGGTCGTCCGAGTGGCACATGCCCGCCGCGATCATCTTCACGCGGACCTCTTTGGGCCCAGGCGGGTCGAGCTCGAGCTCCGTGAGCTGCCACGGCTGGCCGCCCTCGTAGCAGACGACCGCGCGGGTCGTCATCGGTTTCGGCTCTGCGGCGACCGCTTCCGGCGCCTCTGCAGTGATGCTCATCAAACCTCTCCTCGGCCTGGGGAGCTTCGGACTTCCTCGTCCTGGCAGCTCCGTCGCGTGCTCGTTCCACAGTGAATCCCGGATGATCCCGGCGGCGCGTCCCTTCTGCCGGACGGAAGAGAAGTGGGATGAGTGCCGCAGACGCGGTCGGATGCCCTCATGAAGGATGTGCAGAACAAAGTGGTCGTCGTCACCGGCGGCTCGAGCGGCATCGGCCGCGGAATCGCCCTCGCGTTCGCGCGCGCAGGGGCACTCGTCACCGTCACGGGGCGGAAGGAGGAGCATCTCGCCGAGACGGAGCGGGAGTTCGCGGCAGAACGGCTGCCCGTCGAACTCGCGAGCGTCGACGTGACCGACAGGGACGCGATGCAGCGCCTCGCCGGCGAGATCGACGAACGCCGTGGCGGGGTCGACATCCTGATCAACAATGCGGGTCTCGGACTGACTGGGCCTGTCGCAACCGCGACGGCCGCCGACTGGGACTGGATCGTCGACGTGAACGTGCGGGGGGTCGGCAACGGCATCCTCGCGTTCCTGCCGCAGATGCGCGCGCACGGGCGCGGCGGCCATATCGTGAACACGGCTTCGATGGGCGGGCTGATGCCGATCGTCGCCGGGCTCTACTCGATGTCGAAGGCCGCGATCATCGCGCTGAGCGAGTCGATGAGCATCGAGCTCGCCGGCGACGGCATCGGCGTCTCGGCCTACTGCCCTGGACCCGTGCACAGCAATATCGGCTCTGGCGCGGCGCGCAGGCCGTCCCGCTACGGCGAGTCGGGGTACCCGACGCCCGATCTGTCGCGGCCCGGGTTCGACAAGAAGCAGCCGTACATGTCGGCGCGCGAGGCGGGCGAGCGGGTGCTGCAGGGGGTGCTGCGCGGCGACATGTTCCTGCTCACGCATCCGGAGTTCAAGGCCGGGGTGGTCGACCGCCACAGGGCGATCGAGAACGCCTTCCCCGACGAGCCGATCAGCGAGGACCGCGCCAGGGCCATCCCCTTCCTCACCGACGGCAGGGCCTACCGCACGGAGAGCGAGCGCCCGTCGCCGCAGCACGGCGTGGACGTACGCGGCGGCGCCTGAGAGCGTGGCGCGGCGCTCCGCTGTCCGCGCACCCACCGCTCCAAGCGGGCTGCGCGCGGGGCCGCCCGTGAGTCGTGTTGCCCCGCGCGGGGCCGCTGCGGGGCGTGTTGCCCGCGCGGCGCGGCTCCGAGCCCCGGCAGAATCGCCGAACCGCGGCAGAACCCGCCGGATTGTGCATCATTTCGGGGATTCTGCCGCGGCTCACCGCCGAACTCGACCACTCACTTCGGCGCAGAGCCGGCCGCGCCGGTACCGGCCTTCATGGCGAAGCCGCCGCCGTCGACGGCGAGCACCTGCCCGGAGACCCAGCGGGCGCGGTCGCTGAGCAGGAAGAACGCAGCGGAGGCGATGTCCCACACGTTGCCCTCGGTCTGCAGCGCGACGTTCTGGCGGCGCAGTTCGCGCTGCTCCTCGCTCATGCCGCGGGCGGCGAAGGCTCCCCAGATCATGCCGACGCGCACGCCGTTGACCCGGATGCCGTCGGGAGCGAACGTGGAGGCGGCGCTCACCGTGAGCTTCTCGAGCGCGGTCTTCGCGATCGTGTAGGGCATCGTCGGGCCGCGTCCCTCTGTGGCTCCGGATGAGACGGTCACGATCGAGCCGCCGGGGCGCAGATGGGGCTTGGCGAACTTGATCAGGCGCCACGCCGAGAGGAAGTTCAGCTGCATCACTCGGTCGAACTCGTCGTCGTCGATGTCGAAGGCGGGCACCGCTCCCCCGCCGCCGATCGAGTCGGCGACGATGTCGAGCCGGCCGAATCGGTCGACGGCCTTGCCGACCGCCTCGGAGACGGATGCGGAGTCGGTGACGTCGGCGGGGAACCACTCTGCCTCGCCTCCCGCTTCGCGGATCGCCTCGACGGCACGCCGCCCCGCCTCACCATCGAGGTCGACGACGGCCACGCGGGCCCCGGCTGCGGCGCAGAGCCATGCGATCGAGAATCCGACTCCGCCGAGCGGGCCGCTCAGGCCGCCGCCGGCTACGAGTGCGACCTTGCCGTCCATCCGGATGCCGTCGGTCGTCGCCAACTCGTCCGCCGTCGTCTGTGCCGCCCAGTTGTCGGTCGCCATGCCGTCACCTCTCTCATCTCCGTCGCCGTTCGCGCAGTCACCGCGCACCGGCATCCGGCACCGCGGCGCACGTGCAAATATGCGCCGCCCCGGGCCTCGCTTGCCGCTTTCTTCCGTGTGACGGAAGAAAGCGGTGGCGACGTGCCGCGCGGTTCCGCGGATCGCGCAGCGAGGACGCCGACGAGCATTGCGACCGCTGCTCCGGCTCGCTAGCGTATGCGTCACGCCACTTCTGGCACTCGGTGCCGTAATGTCGATCCAGGAGCACGCCGCTGTGCTCCCAACGCTGAGGAGGCTGGTCGATGAAGACCATGACCCTGGACGCCCCGAAGGTCTCCGCCCCGCCGATTCCGATGGGCATGAGGCCGGCAGAGTCCCGTGTGCGCACGCGGCGCGCGGAACGACCGACCGCCGCTCAGCGCGTGCTGTCGGTGCTCGATGTCTTCGATCAGGAGCACCTGGTGCTCACCCTCAGCGAGATCTCGCGCCGAGCGGGGCTGAGTCTGTCGACGACGCACCGGCTGGTGGGAGAGCTCAAGGAGTGGGGCGCGCTCGACCGGCGTGACGACGGCAGGTACACGATCGGCCTGCGCGTGCTCGAGCTCGGTTCGCTCGAGCCGCAGGGGTTGCGCCTGCGCACGGTCGCGCTGCCGTACCTCAGCGATCTGCACTCCGCGATCGCCGCCGACGTGATGCTGTCCGTGCGAGACGGCACCGACATCGTCTACGTCGAGTCGCTGCGCTCGCGCCGCGGTGCACCGGTGCTGACACGGTTCGGCGGGCGGTGGCCGATGCACGCCACGGCGACGGGGCAGGTGCTGCTCGCGCACGCTCCCCTCGACGTGCAGCACGAGGTGCTGGACGGCGATCTGCGTCGTTTCACGGCGAAGACCTGCACGGACGGCGACGACCTGCGGCGCAGGCTCGGCGACATCCGCAGCGCCGGATACACGATCGTCGACGAGGCGATCACGACGGGCGCCGTCGCCATCGCGGTTCCCGTGTTCGGGCAGGCCGACCGTGTCGTCTCCGCGATCGGCGCGACGATCCGGCGCGGCAGCTGCCCGCCGGAGTCGGTGCTGCCGGCGCTGTCGATGGCGGCCCGCGCGATCTCGCGCCGGCTCGGGGGCGGGCGCAGCTGAGGGGCGGCCGGATGCGCGGCGTCCGGGGCTCAGGCCCCGGCGTGCGCGTCGGACGGCACGAGCCCGAAGTGCTCCAGCTCCGCCTCATCGAGCAGGCGCGACCGGATCAGGAACCTCTTGCCGGTCGGCGCCTCCACGCTGAAGCCGCCGCCGCGGCCCGCCACGACGTCGATCGTCAGGTGGGTGTACTTCCAGTACTCGAACTGCGACCGCGACATGTACACCTCGATCGGCTGCTCCAGGCCCGCGTCGATCTCCCCCAGCAGCACGTCGCCGGATCCGGTGGCGAACATCCCGACCGGATAGCACATCGGCGACGAGCCGTCGCAGCAGCCGCCTGACTGGTGGAACATCAGCGGACCGTGCTGTTCCGTGAGCGTGCGCAGCAGCTCCGCGGCCTCGTCGGTCACGGCGACTCGGCTCAGCTGATCGCCCATTCCGCACCTCCTTCGGTGGTTCCCTCATCGTCCCGCAGAACGCCGCGGAGCGATACCGGGGCGGATAGAACCGCCCCGGTATGCGCATCCGGATCAGAAGAAGCCCATCGGGCCCTCCGCATACGAGACGAGCAGGTTCTTCGTCTGCTGGTAGTGATCGAGCATCATCCGGTGGTTCTCGCGGCCGATGCCCGACTGCTTGTATCCTCCGAACGCGGCATGTGCCGGGTACTGGTGGTAGGTGTTCGTCCACACCCTGCCGGCTTCGATCGCCCTGCCCGCGCGGTAACAGGTGTCCGCGCTGCGGCTCCATACGCCGGCCCCGAGCCCGTAGAGGGTGTCGTTGGCTGTGGTGATCGCATCGTCGTAACCGTCGAAGGCGGCAACCGACAGCACGGGCCCGAAGATCTCCTCCTGGAAGATGCGCATGCTGTTGGACCCCTCGAACACCGTCGGTGCGACGTAGTAGCCGTCAGTGAGGTCGCCACCGAGGTCGACCCGCTCGCCGCCGGTGAGCACCTTCGCGCCCTCCTCCTTGCCGATGTCGATGTACGACAGGATCTTCTCGAGCTGGTCGTTGGAGGCCTGCGCCCCGACCATCGTCTCCGTGTCGAGCGGGTTGCCCTGCACGATCTTGCCGACACGGGCGAGCCCGTCGCCGAGGAAGTCGTCATAGATGGAGCGCTGGATGAGCGCGCGCGACGGGCAGGTGCAGACCTCTCCCTGGTTGAGCGCGAACATCGCAAAGCCCTCGAGAGCCTTGTCGTAGTAGGCGTCTCTGCCTGCAGCGACGTCTTCGAAGAAGATGTTCGGACTCTTGCCGCCGAGCTCGAGCGTGACGGGAATGAGGTTCTGCGACGCGTACTGCATGATGAGGCGGCCGGTGGTCGTCTCACCCGTGAAGGCGATCTTCCGGATGCGCGGATGCGAGGCGAGCGGGGCGCCTGCCTCGATGCCGAAGCCGTTCACGATGTTCACGACGCCTGCCGGGAGCAGGTCGCCGATGATGTCGAACAGGAACAGGATCGACGCGGGTGTCTGCTCAGCCGGCTTGAGCACGACGCAGTTCCCTGCGGCGAGCGCCGGCGCCAGCTTCCACACCGCCATCAGGATCGGGAAGTTCCACGGGATGATCTGACCGACCACGCCGAGCGGCTCGTGGAAGTGGTAGGCGACCGTGTCCTCGTCGAGCTGGCTGATGCCGCCCTCCTGGGCGCGCAGCGCACCGGCGAAGTAGCGGAAGTGGTCGATGGCGAGCGGGATGTCGGCGGCGAGCGTCTCGCGCACCGGCTTGCCGTTCTCCCAGCACTCGGCGACCGCGATCTCTTCGAGATGCTCCTCCATCCGGTCGGCGATGCGGTTCAGCAGCACGGCGCGTTCGGCGGCGCTGGTGCGCTTCCACGAGGCGAACGCCTTCCACGCCGTGTCGACGGCACGGTCGATGTCCTCCGGCGTGCCCCGACCGATCTCGGTGAACGGCTTCCCCGTGATCGGGGTGATGTTCTCGAAGTAGTCGCCCTTCACCGGGTCGACGAACTCGCCCCCGATGTAGTGGCCGTAGCGCGAGCGGTAGTTCGCGACGGCGCCGTCCTGTCCAGGCGGGGTGTACACGGTCATGGCTGTCTCCTTCGACTGCGCGACATTCGCGGGGGGGGGTACCCGCGTCGGACACTGCCAAGCTACGACGGCGCAGGTTGCATCGGATTGCGCCGGATGCGGTACGCGACCGGAGCGCGTCGCGCGAACGGGCGGGTTGCCGGGGCGGGCGGGTTGCCGGGGCGGGCTGCCGACCGTCGGGCGGCTGTCTGCACGGACGGCCTGCGAAGGCGACCATCGGATGAGGCGCTCAGCCGCCTGGCGGACGGTGAGGCCAGCGCGTCGCGGGCTGCGTCGTCGTCGACCCGGGTCACCGGAGAGCGCGACGTGGCAGGGCCACGCGGTCAGACGTGTCGGTCGAAGCTCTCGAGCCGAGCGACCAGCCCGGCGCGGCGCGGGGAGCGCGGCGGCAGCATCCGGAGCACCTGCCGCATGGCGTCGGCGTCGTCGGCACCGACGTCGGTGTCGAGGTAGCTCAGCAGCACGTCGACGCCCGCTTCGCCGAGCAGCGTCTCGCGCAGCGAGGTGCGCACGCGCTCGCGCAGCTCCTCGACGCCGGGGGCGACCGAGTCTGGCAGCGCGTCGCCGCGGAAGGCGGCGAGCGCGACGCGGTGGGCGCCACGGTCGAGCAGGGCGAGGATCTGCTGGGCGTCGGTCTCGACGGCGGAGATCCGGTACGGGCGCGATTCCGGCACGAGGTCGGGAGCCGACGCGGCCAGCAGTCGACGCAGCCGCACCATCTCGGGGCGCAGCGTCGCGACCGCCGAGGGGTCGCCGTAGACGAGCTCCGCCAGTCGCTCCGCGGTGAGGCCCTGGCGATGCGTGGCGAGCATCAGCACGATCTCGGCATGGCGCAGCCCGAGCTCGACGCTGTGCTCCGCGTCGCCGGAGGGGACGGTCAGAACTGCTCGGTCGCGTCCGAGCACGCTCAGGGTCGCGCACGGTGTCGAGGATGCTCTCTGACCGGTTCTCTTCCCTGACGAGCCCTCGCGCAAGCGAGCGACGAGCAGCTCTCCCTCGACCGCCCGTGCGGTCGCGTCCACGAGCATCTGTGCGGGTGCGCTGGCGGCCTCGTTGCCGCCTGTGACGTCGATCACGCCCAGCAGCGTCCCCGTCTCCGGGTCGCGTACGGGCGCCGCGGTGCACGACCATGGCTGCACGAACCGATTGAAGTGCTCGGCACCGCGCACCTGCACCGAGCGCCCCAGTGCGAGAGCCGTGCCGGGAGCCGCGGTGCCGACGCGCTCCTCAGACCAGTTCGCCCCCTCGACGAAGCCCATATCGCCTGCGCGGCTGCGCAGCATCCGGTCGCCCTCGATCCACAGCAGCCGACCCGCTGCGTCGCCGACGGCCACGACCACGCCGGCGTCGTCGCTCGCGCCCGGCAGCAGCAGGGTCCGGATGAGCGACAGCGTGGCAGAGAGCGGATGCCCCGCGCGATAGGCCTCGAGCGCGTCGCCGCTCAGTTCGAGCTCCGGCAGGCCCTCCGCGTGCACCCTGCGGTCGACGGAGCGGGTCCACGATTCGCGCACGACGGGCCGCACACGCTCGAGCCCGGACGCCGCGGCGTCACCGGCGAGGAGCGCCCCGTACGCGCGCTCGATCTCGTCGCGTTCGATCGATCCGCTGGTGGGCACGAGCCACGGCGACGACATGGTGTCCCTTCCTCGTCGAGGGAACAGGTGGGGCACCAGTCTATGGCGGCCCGGTCTGCTCCGGGAGGGGTGCGGGCCGGGCCGATTCCCTCCTCAGAACGCGACGACGGGCTTGAGCACCTCACCGGACTCGGAGTCGGCGAACGCGGTCGTCAGATCGTCGAAGGCGTAGGAGCGCACGAGGCGCTCGAAGGGGAACTGGCCGGCGCGGTTCAGCGCGATCAGCTCCGGGATGAACGTCTGCGGCATCGCGTCGCCCTCGACGATCCAGGTCAACCGGATGCCGCGGGCGAGTGCGGAGGGCAGATCGATCACGCCCTTGGCGTCGGCCTTGGCCGCGCCGAGCGCACCGGCGTGGCCCGCGACGGCGAGCGAGTCGATCATCTGCGCGAACACGCGGTCGTTGCCCGTGGTGTCGAGTGCGGTCTGCACGCCGCCGCCGGTGATCTCGTGGATGCGCGCGACCGAGTCCTCTCGGCCGGGGTTGATCACATGCGTCGCGCCGAGCTCTGTGGCCAGCTCGAGGCGTGAGTCGACCATGTCGACGGCGATGACCGTTCCTGCACGATTCGCCACGGCGGCCATCAGCGCGGACAGGCCCACGGCGCCCGCGCCGAAGACGACGAAGGTGCCGCCCGGTCGGGGCTGGAGCACGTTGAGCACCGCACCCGCACCCGTCTGCACACCGCAGCCGAGGGGACCTGCGATCTCGAGCGGGAAGTCATCCGGAATCTTCACCACGCTGCGCGAAGCCGCATTGGTCAGAGTCGCGAACGAGGATTGGCCGAAGAAATGCGAACGCACCGGTTCTCCCTCGGCGTCGGAGAAGGCCGTCGACCCATCGGGGCGGCCGCCGGCGAAGTTGTGGATGAAGATATCGGCGCAGTACGCCGGATGTCCGCTCCAGCAGTTCTGGCACGCACCGCAGCTGTTCACGGTGAGCACGACGTGGTCGCCCGGCGCGACGTGCGTGACGCCCGGCCCGATCTTCTCCACAACGCCTGCGCCCTCATGCCCGAGCACGAAGTTCGGATCCGTCGGCATCCACCCGTCGCGCACCACGGCATCGGTGTGGCAGACACCGGTGGCGACCATCCGCACCTGCACCTCGTTGGCACGGGGCTCCTCGAGCACCAGATCCCGGATGGCGAGGGGCTCGCCGACCTTCTCGAACACCGCTGCCCGCACCGGGGTTCCGCTTGCGTCGCTCATGCTGTTCCTCCTCGGGACGTCGTCCGACCCGACGATGGGCCTGCCACGAGGCTAACCCAGACGTCGGACGGTGCGGGAGGGGGCCTACCGGTGGGCGGGAGGGTGCGCCCCTCACTCGATGACGGGAGGGTGCGTCGACCACGACGCGCGCTCCTCGGCCGACGGCGCAACCGGGATTCTGCCGAGGCCGTCCGGTTCGGGGATCGCTCTCAGGAGCGACCGCGTGTAGGGGTGCTGCGGATCGGCCCACACACGCGCGGTGCCACCCGCTTCGAGCACCCGACCGCCGTACATCACCAGCGTGCGATCGGCGATTCTGCGCACCACCGCGAGATCGTGCGAGATGAACAGCATTCCTGCGCCCGATTCGGAGACGAGATCGCGCATCAGCGCAGCCACGGATGTCTGCGTCGAGGCATCGAGTGCCGAGATCGGCTCGTCGGCGACCAGCAGCTTCGGCCTCGCGGCGAGCGCTCTGGCGATCGCGATGCGCTGCTTCTGACCTCCGGAGAACTCGTGCGGGAACCGCGAGACCGCAGCGGGGTCGAGGCCGACGCGCTCGAGCCACTCCTGCGGATCCGAACCCTCCAGACCGCGGGCACGCGCTGCAGCCGCACCATCGGCGATCTGGCCGCCGATCCTGCGGCGAGGATTGAGCGAGGTCGACGGATCCTGGAACACCATCTGGATTCCCGTCAGGTCGGCTCGACGTCGGCGGAGCCGCAGCGGAGTCACGGAGGATCCCACGAACTCCGCGGTGCCCTGTGCGAGGTTCTCGATACCGGCGACCGCGCGGGCGACGCTCGACTTGCCGCTGCCGCTCTCGCCGACCAGCGCGACCGTCTCGCCCTCGTGGATGTCGAACGAGACGTCATCGACGGCCGTGAGCGGTGTGCGCCTGCCGTAGCGGACGACCAGGCCGCGTGCTTCCAGCACCGTCGAGCTCGTTGATGAGGTTTCGGCGCTCACGCGGCACCTCCTTCGTCGGCGATGCGCGAGCCCGGCAGCGCGGCCAACAGGCTCCGCGTGTAGTCATGCTGCGGATTCGAGAACAGCCCCTCGCGAGTCGAACTCTCCACGATCCGACCGCCGCGCATCACCGCGACGTCGTCGGCGATTGCGCTCATCACGCCGAGGTCGTGCGTGACCAGCAGCACCGCGAGTTCGCGTTCGATGGCAAGATCGCGCAGCAGGCGCAGAATGCCCGCCTGCACGGTGACATCGAGAGCCGTGGTCGGCTCATCGGCGAGCAGCACCTCCGGGTCGCACGCCAGTGCGATGGCGATCGCGATGCGCTGGCGCTGGCCCCCGGAGAACTGGTGCGGGTATCGAGTGAGCGCATCCTCCGCATCCGGCACGCTCACGCGCTCGAGCAGCTCGGCCGCATGCTCCATGGCCTTCTTCCGGTCGGATCCGAGGTGCGTGCGCACATGATCGGTGAGCTGGTGACCGATGGTGAGCTGCGGGTGCAGCGCGGACGACGGATCCTGGAACACCATCGCGACGCGGTTGCCGCGCACCCGGTTGAGGGCGCGCCGCTTCATGCCGAGCAATTCGGTGTCGCCCAGTCGGATCGATCCGCAGGCCCGCGCCTGCCGCGGCAGCAGGCCCAGCACGGCGAGCGAGGTGAGCGTCTTGCCCGATCCGGACTCGCCGGCCAGGCCCTGCACACGCCCCGCCGACAGCTCCAACGAGATGCCCTGCACGAGTGGGCGTCCGATCGAGATGTGCAGATCGGTGATGCTGAGAGCGCTCATGAAGCAACCCCCTTCGCCGCCCCGTCGTCTGCGGGCGCGCTCAGCCCGGGTTCAGCACGCACGGCATCCGATGCCGGGTCGAGCACATCTCGCAGCGCATCGCCGAGGAAGTTGAATGCCATCACGACTGTGAGGATGGCCAGTCCGGGAAACACTCCGAGCCACCACGCGTCGAAGTTCTGCATCGCAGCCGAGATCATCGAGCCCCATTCCGGCGTCGGCGGCTGGGCCCCCAGCCCGAGGAAGGACAGACCGGACAGCAGCAGGATGGCCGTTCCCACATCGAGCGTTGCGAGCACGATCACGGGGCCGGCGATGTTGGGCAGGATGTCGACGGTGAGTGTGCGCAGGGGTGAGTAGCCCAGCAGTCGACCCGAGACGACGTAGTTCTGCGTGCGCAGGCTGATCACGAGGCTCCGGACGACGCGCGCATACTGCGGCCAGGAGACGACGACCGCCGCGATCACGGCGTTGAACAGCGACGGCCCGAGTGATGCCGCCACCACCATCGCGAGGATGACGGTCGGGAAGGCCATGAACAGATCCGTCAGTCGCATCAACGTCTCGTCGACCCAGCCGCCGACGTAGCCGGCGACGGAGCCGATGATCGTGCCGATCACGGTCGCGGCGACGACGAGGGCGAGCGCGAGCGGCAGCGTCACGGTGGCACCGGACATCAGACGCGAGAAGATGTCACGGCCGTTGCCGTCGGTGCCGAGCACTGCCTCACTGCCCGGCGCCTGCAGGCGAGGCAGCGACTGGGCGAGCGGGTCGTGCGGCACCCACCACTGCGCCGTGAATCCGACTATCACCCATGCGAGGGCGAGCACGGTCCCGACGATCCCAAGGGGTGTGCGCCACGCCCGCGGCAGGCGCACGCGCGGCCGCCACCAGGGGCGCGCCGTCTCGAAAGCACTCGCGTTCGTCGTGCCGTCGCCGCGTTCATCCGGGCTCATGCAAGCCTCACTCTCGGGTCGAGCACGCCGTAGAGCACATCGACGACGAAGTTGATCACGAGATAGATGACACCGACGACGAGTCCGACGCCCATCACTCCGGGCAGATCGAGGTTCGACGCCGAACCGTAGGCGTAGGTGCCCAATCCGGGCCACGCGAACACGGCCTCGACCAGCACGGTGCCTGACAGCAGCGCCCCGAAGGCGATGCCCACGACGGTCAGGATGGGCAGCGCGGCGCCGCGCAGCACGTAGTCGAGCACGACACGGGTGCCGTTGAGGCCCTTGGCGCGGGCCGTTCGCACGTAGTCGCTCGCCAGCACCTCCAGCACGGAGGTCCGGATGAACCGGGTCAGCAGTCCGATCGTCACCAGAGACAGCACGAGCACGGGCAGCGCCATGTGGGCCGCCGCATCGAAGAAGCCGACGGCGTCGCCGTTGAGAAGGTAGTCGATCGTGTAGAAGCCGGTGATGTTCGGCGGAGGCACGATGTTCGGTGAGACGCGACCGGAGCCCGGGGCGACGCCCAGCTGGAGGAAGAACACGTAGAAGCTGACCAGCGCGAGCCAGAACGTCGGAACGCTCAACCCGATCAGGGTGATGACGCGCACGATCTGGTCAGTGACGAGCCCCCGTCGGTACGCGGCCAGCGTGCCGAGCACGATGCTCACGGCCAGGCTGACGATGATGGCGGCCACGGCGATCTCAATCGTGGCCGGCACAGCGGTCGCGAGATCGTCGACGACGGGCTGCCCCGTTACGAGGGACGTACCGAGGTCGCCCTGGAAGACGTTGGCCATGTAGAGGAAGTACTGCACGACGAGCGGCTGATCGAGTCCGTGCTCGCGGATGAACGCCTCGCGGGTGGCCTCGTTCTGCGATGCTCCCTCGCCGAGAGCCGCGGCGACGGGGTCGCCGGGAACGAGGTTCGTGAGCAGGAACGTGACGACCGTGACGCCGATGAGCAGCAGGACGGATGTTCCGGCGCGACGCAGCAGGTACCCGGCGAGGGGCGACCTCGCCGGGCGATTGCGCGTCGGGGTGTCAGAAGCCATCGGTGTGGAACGCGGCCGGATGAGCCGGCCGTCAACCCGCCGGCTGGATCTCGGCGATGTTCAGCTCCCACACGGGGTTGTACACGGCGCCGGTGATCTCGTCGGTGGTGGCGAAGTTCTTCCCCGGCACGATGAGCGGCACGAACGGCCCCTCCTGCTGCATGTGTTCGGCGAACTCGGTGAACGCCGCAGTCCGTTCCTCCGGATCGGTCGCCGTGCTCGCAGACGTCGCCAGCTCCGCGATCTCACCTGCTGCGGCCTCGTCCCATCCGGCGCGTTCGCCGACCGTGAGGCCCGGACCGAAGGGCAGGAAGTTCGCCGAGTCCGCGTAGTCGGGGCCCCAGAACCACAGCCCGAAGCCTTCCTGACCGCCGGTGTACAGGTCGAGCTCCGTGGCGAAGGGCTGACCGGCAAGCTCCACGTCGATGCCGGCATCGCCCAGCTGGGCCTGGATGCGCTCGGCGAGCGGGGTGAACTCGACGCCGCCGACCGGGTAGTCGTTCGGGTACTGCAGTGTCAACGTCTCGCCGTCGTACCCTGCCGCGTCGAGCGCCTCCTGCGCGCGATCGAGATCCTGTTCGACGCCCGCGTCGAGAGAGCCTTCGAAGCCAGGCGGGATGACGCCGGTCGCCTGGAGGGCGCCTTCGCCGGCGAGTTCGAGCAGACCGTCGTAGTCGAGTGCGTAGCGCACGGCCTCCGCGATGTCGGTGTTCGCCATGTCGCCGGCGACCTCGTCGTTCTGGTTGAAGAGCAGGAAGATCGTCTGCGCGGAAGCCACGGGGTTCACCGCCAGACCATCACCGTCGCCCAGGCCGCTGACCTGGTCGCCGTTGAGATCCAACGCCGCCATGGTGTCGCCGCCCTGCAGGTTGATCAGCTGAGTGGCGCTCTCGGTCACGTTGCGCACGACGACGCGGTCGTATGCGACGTTCTCGTCCCCTGTGTAGTCGGGGTTCTTCGTCAGCACGACCTGCGAGGTCAGGTCGAGCGTCTCGAGAACGTAGGGGCCCGAGCCGGCCGATTCGCCATCGAGGAACTCCTGGGCCGAGTCGGAGCCGTCCGTTGCGCCGCCGTTCTCCTCGACGACCTCCTGGTTCAGGATGCCCAGGGCCGGGTTGGCGAGGATCGCCGGCAGCTGCAGGCTCGGCGTCTCGGTCGTGAAACGGATCGTGCTGTCGTCGACCTTCTCGATCGTGAGGCCCTCGAGCAGGAAGTGCGGCTTGGCCGACTCCAGGCTCTGAATGCGTTGCAGAGTGAAGACGACATCGTCCGCGGTGACCTCGGTGCCGTCAGAGAAGGTGCGACCATCGTCGAGTGTGAAGACGAACTCGGTCGCGTCGTCGTTCTGCTCCCAGCTCGCCAGCCCCGGCTGCGGATCAGCGACGTCAGCGCCTTCGAAGGTCACCAGCGTCTCGTAGAGGGCCTTCGCGATCATGTTGCCCGTGGGATCGTAGCTGTGGCCGGGGTCAGCCGTCTCGATCGAGAACGCGGCGTCGATGACGAGCGAACCCCCGCTCTCCCCTCCGGCATCACCCGAGTCGTTGGCGGAGTTTCCGCCCGAGCATCCGGCAAGAGCAATGACCGCGGCGGTGCCGAGGGCGACGGCGGGAAGCCGGAGCGTGCGAGGGATCATGAGGGACTCCTGAGGACGAAGCGGCAGCAGCTGGATGAGCACTGTGGACAACGGCGATCAGAATGACACGATGTGCGACTATTTGTCCATTGAGACCGTGCGACTGAAACACAGTCGTCACACGTTCGGAGGCTGACCTGCAGAATGTCCAACTCAAGCCGAAACGAGCCGGGTCCTGCCGGACGAAATGCTGCCCTCGACGACATCTCCTATCAGATCCTCGATTCGATGCGTGCCAACGGCAGGATCTCCATCGCCGCCCTCGCTGAGCAGGTGGGAATCTCGCGCTCGAGTGCCTACACGCGAGTCGAGAACCTGATGCAGACGGGCGTCATCACCGGCTTCTCAGCACAGATAGACGCATCGCGCGCTGGGCTGTCGGTATGCGCCCTCGTATTCGTCACCGTGCTGCCGCAGTCATGGGCGTCGTTTCGCGACCGGATCACCGAGCTGCCCGACATCGAATACTGCGCGATCACCACCGGGGAGCACGACGCGATGCTGCTCGTGCGCGCAACCGACGTGAGCGGCATTCACACGCTGACGACCGGCGTGATCGCGACGCTGCCCGAGGTGCGCACCGTGGTCAGTGTCGTCGTGCTCGACGAGGTCGTCCGCAGGCCGTACGTGCTGCCGACCGATCTGCCGGAGCGCGAAAGCGTTTCGCAGCTGGGCATGACTCGCTGGACGCCCGCCGCCGAAGGGCGCGCGTCGATGACGTCAGAAGGCGGCTAGCGACTCTGCGAGGTCATTCCTCCTGCACTTCCTCGCACACGCTGAGCTGCGCGGAACCGTGCATCTCGTAGTGTTCGACGAGCCGCAGAAGTCCGTCCTGCTCCCGTATGTCACTGTTGCCCTCCCCTTCGACGACGGTGCCGTCCTTTCGGAGCACGTGGACGAAGGACACACGGATCGCACGCGGCGCACGGACGCCGACGAAGCGGCCGAAGGTCACGGTGTCGCCGTCGTACTCGCCCCAGATCGCACCGTCCCGCTCGGAGTAGCGGAAGACCGTGGGAGAGGCGGGGTCGACGCGCGACGTCGTAGAGGAGACCATGCGGAACACCCGGCCGTCGAGGGAGGGAAGCGAAGAAGAGGTCATCGGGCGATTATGCCCGCCACCCGCTGTGCGCAGAGTGCCGGATGTGCCCAGCGCACCCTCGTACGCGGCGCCGGCACCGCGATTCACCACCTCCCCCGCCCGGCTCCCACTCACCCCATCCGGATAGACTTGACCCACCCCGGCCCGCCCCCGCCTCAGGAGCCCCACGCGTGACCACAGAACACGTCGCTGACACCGTCGAGAACGCCGCCGCAACGCCCGAGAAGGAGCAGCCGTACGGCGCTCTCGGCCTGAAGGACGACGAGTACGACCAGATCCGCGAGATCCTGGGCCGCCGCCCCACCAGCGGCGAGCTGGCGATGTACTCGGTGATGTGGAGCGAGCACTGCTCCTACAAGTCGAGCAAGAAGTACCTGCGCCGCTTCGGCGACAAGGTCACCGATGAGATGCGCGAGCGCCTCATGGTCGGCATGGGCCAGAACGCAGGCGTCGTCGACGTCGGCGAGGGCTGGGCGGTCACCTTCAAGGTCGAGAGCCACAACCACCCCTCGTACATCGAGCCGTTCCAGGGCGCGGCCACGGGCGTGGGCGGCATCGTCCGCGACATCATCTCGATGGGCGCGCGCCCCGTCGCGATCATGGACCAGCTCCGCTTCGGCGCCATCGACCATCCGGACACCGCCCGCGTCGTGCACGGCGTGGTCTCAGGAATCTCCTCGTACGGCAACAGCCTCGGCCTTCCCAACATCGGCGGCGAGACCGTGTTCGACTCGGTCTACCAGGCCAACCCTCTCGTCAACGCCCTCGCGGTCGGCGTGATGCGCCACGAGGACATCCGGCTCGCCAACGCCACAGGCGCGGGCAACAAGGTCGTGCTGTTCGGTGCCCGCACGGGCGGCGACGGCATCGGCGGCGCCTCGATCCTCGCCTCGGACTCGTTCGACGACGGCGGTCCGACCAAGCGCCCCGCCGTGCAGGTCGGCGACCCGTTCGCCGAGAAGGTGCTCATCGAGTGCTGCCTCGAGCTGTACCGCGACGACCTGGTCGAGGCGATCCAGGATCTCGGCGCCGCCGGAATCTCCTGCGCCACCAGCGAGCTGGCAGCCAACGGCGGCAGCGGCATGAACGTCGAGCTCACCGAGGTGCTGCTGCGCGACCCATCGCTCACCGCAGAAGAGATCCTGATGAGCGAGTCGCAGGAGCGGATGATGGCGATCGTCGCTCCCGAGAAGCTCGACGCCTTCCTCTCCGTCGTGGACAAGTGGGACGTCGAGACCAGCGTGCTCGGCGAGGTCACCGGCGACGGCCGCCTGGTGATCACCTGGAACGGTGAGACCATCGTCGACGTCGACCCCTCGACGGTCGCCGTCGACGGACCGGTCTACGACCGTCCGGTCGCCTACCCGAGCTGGATCGACGCGCTGCAGGCCGACAGCGCTGCGAAGCTCGAGCGCTCGAACGATCCGGATGTCCTCAAGCAGCAGTTCGCAGATCTGGTCTCGAGCCCGAACCTGGCAGACACCAGTTGGATCACGAACCAGTACGACTACTACGTGCTCGGCAACACGGCACTGTCGTTCCCCGACGATGCCGGCATGATCCGGGTCGATGAGGAGTCGGGGCTCGGCTTCTCGATCGCGACGGACTGCAACGGCCGCTACTGCCAGCTCGACCCGAACCAGGGCGCGCAGCTGGCCCTCGCCGAGGCATATCGCAACGTCGCCGTCACCGGCGCGAAGCCGACTGCGGTCACCGACTGCCTCAACTTCGGCAGCCCGGAGAACCCCGAGGTGATGTGGCAGTTCTCCCAGGCCGTCGACGGCCTGTCGGACGCCTGCCAGGAGCTCGGCGTTCCGGTCACGGGCGGCAACGTGTCGTTCTACAACCAGACCGGCGACACCCCGATCCACCCGACCCCCGTGGTCGGCGTGCTCGGCATCATCGACGACGTCTCGCGCCGCGTGCCCAGCGGCTGGCAGGACCCCGGCCACAACATCTATCTCCTCGGCACCACCGCAACGGAGCTCGATGGCTCAGCGTGGGCGGATGTCGTGCACTCCCACCTCGGCGGGCGGCCTCCGAAGGTCGACCTCGATGCCGAGAAGCGCCTCGCCGGTCTGCTCGCGGCTGCGAACGACGAGTGGCTCGTCGCCAGTGCGCACGACCTGTCGACCGGCGGCCTCGCACAGGCGCTCACCGACAGCGTGCTGCGCTTCGGCGTCGGCGCGCGCGTCTGGCTCACCGAGATCATGGAGCGCGACGGCGTCGACGCCGCCACTGCGCTGTTCTCCGAGTCGACCGGCCGCGTGATCGTGTCCGTCCCGCGCGAGGACGACGTGAAGTTCCGCGGCCTGTGCACCGGCCGCGGCTACCCCGTCGCCCGCATCGGCGTAACCGACTCGGTCGCCGACCTCGAGGTGCAGGACGTGTTCACCTACTCCGCCGATGAGCTGCGCGAGCTGTCGTCGGCCACCCTGCAGAAGCACTTCGGCGAGACCGTCGCCGAACCCGTCGCGTAGAGACGTGTCAGGAGACCCCACCCGGATGTCGCAGATCAATCACTCGGAACTCGAGTCGGATGGCGAAGCCAGCGAGCTCTACTCGGAGCGCCGCAATCGGCGCATCCGGGCCGTCGCGTGGACGGCGATCATCGCGCTTCTGGTGACCGGCGGCGGCGCGAGCGCGTTCGCCCTGCTGTTCGGCTGACCTCGAGGCGGCGAGTCGCCGCGATGGGTGCGCCAGGCCGAACATCGGCCGCTCGGGCGCGACTCGCACTCGCGTCGCGCCGCCGCACTCCTTCCGACGGCGCGCCGTATGTCCCTCGGGCTTCCATCGAGCGGCGAGAATTGATGGAGTGAGCAACGTGACCCGTGAGACAGCAGACAGCAGCCGAAGCAAGCGCAAGAACGCGGGGGCTCGTGCGGTGCGCCTGACCGACCTCGACGAGGCGTTCGAGCGATACGCGACGCCGATGGCGAACCGAGACCTGATCCGAGCGATCTATGACAGCACCGACGTCGACGGCATCGTGGGCTTCGGCGACTACTTCCAGTTCAAGCGCCGCGGAGGCTATCCCGCCCTCGAGGTGCATCCGGGCTACACCAATGGCTTCCGCACCGAGCAGGACGTCACCCGCCGCGCCGGCGACAGCGTGCCGCGCTGGCCCAGCCGCCGCTTCCACGGCGCGTGGGGCATCGATCATCCGGTCGACGGCGGAAAGTCGACGGCTCGCTCCACGCGAACGGCCGGCTCTGCGGCGAAGCGCCCGTCGCGCAAGGCGCCCGCCGTGCCGGAGAAGCCCAAGCCGGTGTGCATGACCTGCTTCCTCGAGCTCCCCTCCACCGGCGTCTGCAGCAGCTGCGAGGGCTGAGCGCCTCACCTGGGCGCTTCGCGCGCCTCCTCCGCCGCCGCAGCCGCCCGCTCCAGCCACGCCGGGGTCTTCCCCGGGCGCTGCGGCGGCACCAGACGCCCCGCCTCCGAGTCGTCGACGAGCTGGTGCGCGCGGCGCTCTCGTGTGGCCTCCTGCTTGGCCGACATGATCCAGTGCCGCACCGCCTTGCGGTAGCCGGGCGTCGCCTCGGCGAGGAAGGCGACCGTACCGGGTGATGCGTCGACGATGCCCTGCAGCTCCGACGTGAGATCAGCCTCGGGGTTCTCATGCGAGTACGTTCCCGATCTCCCCGCCGACCGTCGCTCGAACGCAGCCATCCCGGCAGGGTGCATCCGGCCCTCCGCGGACAGCCGTTCGACGTGCGCGATGTTCACGCGCGACCACGTGCTCCTGGGCTTGCGCGGCGTCCAACGCTGCCTGCGCGAATCGTCGTCGATGCGCTGCGAGACCGAGTCGATCCACCCGAAGCACAGCGCTTCGATCACCGCATCGGCCCAGGTCAGGCCGCGATCCGGCACGTGCGCGAGGGACAGACCCATCCACAGTTCGGTCGCGGATTCGTGGTTCTGCTCGAGCCATGCCCGGAACTCCGCGGCATCGCGGAAGAACACTGCCGGCCGCTCCTCGGTGCCGCCTGGCGTGCCCGGCTGAGTCGTCGTCATGCGGACAGCATGCCACGACCCTCCGACATCCGGTCTTGACAGCATCGCAGTACTATGGTTCATTAGTCGAGTAACTAACCACCTAACCAACCGGGAGCGATGTGTTCGAAGACGACCGGCCGCTGTTCCTCCAGATCGCTGAGAGCGTGGAGGAGCAGATCATCGACGGCAGCCTCGCCGAGGAGGCGAAGGCGCCGTCCACCAACGAGCTGGCCGCCTTCCACCGCATCAATCCTGCAACCGCAGCGAAGGGGATCAGCATGCTCGTCGACAAGGAAGTGCTCTACAAGCGCCGCGGCATCGGCATGTTCGTCGCCGACGGCGCCCGCGATGTGCTCCTGCGCGAGCGTCGCGAAGCGTTCGTCACCGACTACGTCGCCCCCCTGCTCACCGAGGCCGGCCGCATCGGCCTCGCCCCAGAAGACGTTCGCGCGCTCCTCACCGAGCACGCGAAGACCCAGCCAGCCGAATGAAAGGTTCTGCGATGGACCCCGTCATCGAGGTGCACGACCTCACCAAACGCTACAAGGACACCCTCGCCCTCGACGGCGTCAGCTTCCGGGTCGAACGGAACGCCATCTACGGCTTTCTCGGCCGCAACGGCGCGGGCAAGACGACTGCGATGTCGATCCTCACCGCCCAGAACTTCGCCACATCCGGCACGGTCCGCGTCTTCGGCGAGGACCCTTACGAGAACCCCAGGGTGCTGAACCGGATGTGCTTCGTGCGCGAGAGCCAGAAGTATCCGGATGAGGCGAACGCCACGATCGCCTTCCGCTCGGCACGCCTGTTCTTCCCGCACTGGGACCAGCAGCTGTGCGAGCAGCTGATCGGAGACTTCCAGCTGCCGTTGAAGACACCGATCAAGAAGCTCTCGCGCGGGCAGCTCTCAGCGGTCGGCGTGATCATCGGGCTCGCCTCGCGCGCCGAGATCACCTTCTTCGACGAGCCGTACCTCGGCCTCGACGCGGTCGCGCGGCAGATCTTCTACGATCGGCTGCTCGAGGACTACGCCGAGCATCCGCGCACGATCCTGCTGTCGAGCCACCTCATCGACGAGATCGCGAACCTGATCGAGCGCGTGCTCGTGATCGACGACGGTCGGATCATCATGGACCAGTCCGCAGAGGATGCGCGCGGACAGGCCACCAACATCGTCGGCGATGCCGACCTGCTCGAGCCGTTCGTCCGGGGCCGCGAGGTGCTGCACCGCGAGGGTCTCGGCCGCGTCGCCAGCGTCACGTTCCTCGGCCGTCTCTCGCCGGACGAGCGCCGTGAAGTCGAAGCGGCTGGCCTCGATCTCGCGCCCGTGCCGCTGCAGCAGCTGATCGTCCGGATGACGCAGCGCGAGCCGAGCGATTCGGGGGCCGAGCGCTCCCCGACCACCGCACACACAGAAGGAGCCAAGCGATGACCTCCATCACCGCGACGCCGGCGCCGCGCCGGCAGAGCAGCCGCACCCTCAACGTCGTGCGCCTGCAGCTGATCAACACCCAGTCGTTCGTCTGGGTGCCCCTCATCATCCTGGCGGGGGCCGCGATCCTCTCGATCCTCATCTTCGCGATGATCCCGGGCGACGACGTCAAGGTGGCTGGAGCGGCGAACGCGCCGCTGTGGTATTTCGCGGCGCTGGGCATTCAGGCGATGACGCTCACGTTCCCGTTCTCTCAGGCGATGAGCATCACCCGACGCGAGTTCTTCGTCGGCACGCTCATCATCGGAGCGATCGGCGCCGCGATGATGGCCACGCTGTTCATCGCGCTGGCGGGCATCGAGCAGCTGACGAACGGGTACGGCGTGAACGGCCGGGTCGCCTACCTCGACTATCTCTTCGCGCCGGGCTGGCTCTCCGCATGGCTCAGCTACTTCACGTTCACGATCTTCCTGTTCGTGATGGGGTTCTGGATGGCGACGATCTGGAAGCGCTTCGGAACCTTCGCGGTCGTCTCGGTCGGCATATCGATCGGCCTCGCCGTCATGGCGACGATCTTCATCGTCACCCGCACCGGATCGTGGCCGTCGCTGATCGGCTGGTTCGTCGAGACCGGGGCGTTCGTGCTCACCCTCGGCGGCCTCGCCCTCACCGCCGTGCTCGCCGTCGGCGCCTACGCGACGCTGCGGCGCGCGACGGTGTAGCCGCGAGCGCCTACGTTCCTCGCGAGTGCCTACGAGATCTCGTAGGCACTCGCGAACTTCGTAGGCACTCGGGGGTCGAGCAGCTCGTCAGCTCGCCACGTGCCGCTCGTCCGGGCCGTCGTACTGCGACAGGGGGCGGATGAGCGCGTTCGATGCCTGCTGCTCCATGATGTGGGCCGTCCACCCTGTGACCCTGGCCGCGACGAAGAGCGGCGTGAAGGTCGCCGTGTCGAAGCCGAGCAGGTTGTAAGCAGGGCCCGACGGGTAGTCGAGGTTCGGGTAGATGCCCTTGCGCGCGACGAACTCGCTCTCCAGCCTCGTATACAGCTCGAGGACATCCGGACGCTCGCAGTGCTCGACCAGCGTCTCGAGCGCGGCTCTCATGGTCGGCACACGCGAGTCGCCGTGCTTGTAGACGCGGTGCCCGAAGCCCATGATCTTGCGCTTCTCGGCCAGCGCCTCCTCCAGCCACGGCACGACGCTGTCGGCGTCGCCGATCTCGTCGAACACGTGCATCACGGCCTCGTTGGCGCCGCCGTGCAGCGGGCCCTTGAGCGCGCCGACCGCTCCGACGACCGCCGAGTACAGGTCGCTCATCGTCGATGTGATCACTCGCGCTGTGAAGGTCGACGCGTTGAAGGAGTGCTCGGCGTACAGGATCATCGAGCTGTTGAACGCGTCGACGACGACCGGATCCGGTTCGGTGCCGAAGGTCATCCAGAGGAAGTTCGCCGCGTAGTCGAGGTCGTCGCGCGGGGCGACGAGATCCTCACCGCGGCGGCGGCGCTGACCGTAGGCGACGATCGCCGGCAGCTGCGCGTACAACCGGATCGCGCGGTCGATGTTCGTCTCGCGCGAGCCCGACGCCTCGAGCACGGATCCGCCGCCCGAGGCGTCGCACGCGCCGATCACGCTGATCGCGGTGCGCACATCGTCCATCGGGTGCGCACTGACGGGCACCAGGTCGATCGCGGCGCGCACCTCCGGCGCGAGGGAACGGTACGCGCGCTCTGCGGCCCCGAGCCGCGCCAGCTCCTCATCACTGGGCAGCTCGCCATGCCAGAGCAGGTGCGCGACGGCCTCGAACGGCTGCGTCGCGGCGAGCTCCTGCACGGGGTAGCCGCGGTACAGCAGGCTGTTCGTGTCGGGGTTCACCTTGCTGACCGCGGTCGTGTCGACCACGACGCCGGCAAGGCCCTTGTGAATCTCATCCGTCATCCGGTGCTCCTTCGCACATTCCGCCCTCGTGGGGCTCATCTGTCGATTTCGAAGTCGAACACGCCCTCGTCGAACCGGCTGTATCCGGAGTAGTCGATGAGGTCGTACAGGTCTGCTCGGTGCTGCATCTCGTCGAGGCGAGCGGTGAGGTGCCCCTCGTCGTTCAGCGTATCGAGCGCGCGCTCCGCGGCCCCCATCGCCATCCGCAGCAGCGAGACCGGCCAGATCACCATACGGACCCCCGCGTCGCGCAGCTGCTCAGTCGTGAACAGCTCGCTCTTGCCGAACTCGGTCATGTTCGCCAGCACCGGCACATCGACCGCATCCGTCACGGCGCGGAACTCGTCGAGGTCGCGCATCGCCTCGGGGAAGATCGCGTCGGCGCCCGCCTCGACGAGCTTGCGGATCCTGTCGATCGCCGCGTCGAGCCCGGCGACGGCGCGGATGTCGGTGCGCGCCATGATCAGGAAGTTCGGGTCGCGGCGGCCGTCGACCGCCGCGCGGATGCGCTGCAGCGCCGTCGGCTCGTCGACCACCTCTTTGCCGTCGAGATGGCCGCACCGCTTCGGGTTGACCTGGTCCTCGATGTGGCATCCGGCGAGCCCCGCGTCCTCGAGCGTCTGGATCGTGCGGGCCACGTTCATCGGCTCGCCGAAGCCGGTGTCGGCATCGACGATGGCAGGCAGGTCGGTCATCCGCGCGATCTGGCCGGCGCGCGCGGCGACCTCGGTGAGGGTGGTGAGGCCGATGTCGGGCAGTCCGAGATCGGCCGAGAGCACCGCACCGGAGATGTAGACGCCGTCGAAGCCCTTGCGCTCGATCAGCCGTGCCGACAGCGGGTTGAACGCGCCGGGAAGGCGCAGCAGCTCGCCGGAGTCGAGCCGCTCGCGGAACGCGCGCCGCTTCTCGTGAGCCGGAACCTGGGAGTACAGCATCAGAACAGCCCCCTCGGCGCCGGCACGGAGTCGAGCACACCGGGGCTGGCGACGATCGTCAGCTCGCGCACCTCATCCGGGGTCAGCTCCGGCAGGCGCTGGGCGAGGTTCAGGAAGCGCTCGATCTCCGCCGACTCGAGCACCGGCTCGGCGAGCAGACGGAACTTCGCGACGTAGTCGGGCCGGGAGAACGGGCGGGCGCCGAGCGGATGCGCGTCGGCGACGGCGATCTCCTGCTCGATCACCGAGCCGTCGGTCATCCGGATCTCCGCCCGGCCGCCGAAGGCCTTCTCATCCGGATCCTCCGAGTGGTAGCGGCGCGTCCACTCCTCGTCGAGCGCCGTCGTCACCCTGTGCCACAGCGCGACGGTGTCGGCGCGGCGGGCGCGCTGCGGCGCGTACGAGTCGACGTGGTGCCAGCCGCCGTCCTGCAGCGCCACCGTGAAGATGTACGGGATGGAGTGATCCAGCGTCTCGCGAGAGGCGTCGGGCGAGTACTTCTGCGGGTCGCCGGAGCCGGAGCCGATCACCACGTGCGTGTGGTGGCTGGTGTGCAGCACGATCGATTCGACGTTCGCCGGATCGCGCAACTCGGGTCGCTCGGTGCCGAGACGGCGGGCCAGGTCGATCCACGCCTGCGCCTGGTACTCGGCCGAATGCTCCTTCGTGTACGAATCGAGGATCGCCCGCTTGGCCTCGCCTGGCACGGGCAGCGGCACCTCGTAGCGGGCATCCGGGCCATCGAGCAGCCACGCGATCACGCCGTCCTCGCCCTCGTAGATCGGTGCGGGGCTGGTCTGCCCGCGCATTGACCTGTCGACGGCTTCGACGGCCATCTTGCCGGCGAACGCGGGGGCGTGCGCCTTCCACGTCGAGATCTCGCCCTTGCGCGACTGCCTGGTCGCGGTCGTGGTGTGCAGTCCCTGCGACACCGCCTGCGCGATCACATCGGCGTCGAGGCCGAGCAGCGTGCCGATGCCGGCCGCGGCAGACGGGCCGAGGTGGGCGACGTGGTCGATCTTGTGGCGGTGCAAGCTGATCGCGCGCACCAGATCCATCTGGATCTCGTAGCCGGTCGCGATGCCGCGCACGAGCGCCGCGCCGTCGGCGCCGACGTGCTGGGCGACGGCGGTGATCGGCGGGATGTTGTCACCGGGGTGCGAGTACTCCGCAGCGAGGAAGGTGTCGTGGTAGTCGAGCTCGCGCACGGCCACGCCGTTCGCCCACGCCGCCCATTCCGGGCTGGTCCGGACGGCCGCTGCGCAGCCGAACACGGTGCCGCCGTCGCCGCCGCGGGAGACCGGATGATCCAGGGCCTGTGCGCGTGCGGACGCGACCGGCGCGCGGGTGAGCGAGGCCGCGGCGACCGCGGCGTTGTCGATCACACGGTTGATCACCATGTCGACGACCTCGGCATCGACGGCGACCGGATCTGCGGCGACCTGTGCGATGCGGTGGGCGAGCTGCTCTTCGCGGGGCAGCTCCTCCTCGCTGCGGTGCATTCGCACCTGGTGGATCACTGTCATCCCGGCTCCTTCCGTCGATGCCCGCCCGGACTCGTGGTCCGCGCCGCGCCTGAGCGAGTCTACGGCCGGTCGTTCTCCTCGGCACCGGCACCGACGTGGTGCCGGATGACCTCGGCGACGACGAAGTTGAACCACTTCTCCGCGAACTCCGGGTCGAGATGGGCGTCTTCGGCGAGCGCGCGCAGGCGCGCCACCTGCTGCTTCTCCCGCTCCGGGTCGGAGGCGGGCAGATCATGGTTCGCCTTCAGATACCCGACCTGCTTCGTCGCGCGGAATCGCTCCGCGAGTATGTGCACGAGCGCCGCGTCGATGTTGTCGATGCTGGCGCGCAGGCGCAGCAGCGCCTGCATCGGGTCTTCGTTCATCTCATCCGCCACGGCTCGACGATACCGCGCCGCCCGCCGAGTGGCCCCCTTCGCTTCGAGTGGACCCGTTGTCTCCGGATGCAAGGGCTCCACTCGATCGCAGGGGGTCCACTCGGCTGCGCGGCGCGGGTCACCCGCGGCGCGGGAGGGTCACGCGCGGCGACGCTGGCGCACGGTGAGGGCGGCAAGCGCCGCCGTGACCGCGAGCAGCGCGATGCTCAGCCACAGGATCGGGAACGCCTCGCCGACCAGGAGTGCGACCACGCCGATCGCCAGCAGCACCGCCATCGCGACGAAGCGGGACACGGCGAGCACGCCGCGGCGCGAGCGCAGGAACAGCACGTTGCCGATGAGGTACACCACAGGGCCCGCGACGGTGACGGCCACAATCGCCGGCGTGAGGTGGTCGTGCGAGAGGCGCAGCTCGATCGACACCGCCACGAGGATCGCGCCGAGCACCATGAACGCGTGGGCATAGGCGTATGCCGACCGCAGCGCGGCCGTCGAGCCGTCGCCTCCTGTGTCCTCGCCGTTGAGGGCGAAGTAGTTCCACCACAGCACGAACAGCGACGCGAAGCCGACCAGCAGGCTCACGGCCAGCGGTGCCGTGAGCTCGCCGTGGTCGACCACCGTGCCGCCCATCAGCAGGATCGACTCGCCGAGGGCGATGATGAACACGAGCCTGTTGCGCTCCGCGAGGTGCTCGGCATCGGTGTCCCACAGGTGCATCGGGGCGGCGCCGACGCCAGGCACGCGGAAGTGCACCATGGGCGCGAGGTAGTCGACGAGCACGGCCGCGACCCACAGCACGAGACGCCATTGCGGCTCCAGGAACGCACCAGCCACCCAGAGCACCCCGGCTCCGAGCGTCCAGATCAGCAGCATCCGGTAGTTGTGCGCCAGCTGCTGACCGCGGAAGGCGACCATCATGAACACGGGGCGCGCGATGCCCATGAACAGATAGCACCCGACGAACAGCAGCGCA
Source organism: Microbacterium sp. JB110 (assembly GCF_003335195.1). Classification (NCBI taxonomy): domain Bacteria; kingdom Bacillati; phylum Actinomycetota; class Actinomycetes; order Micrococcales; family Microbacteriaceae; genus Microbacterium; species Microbacterium sp. JB110. The sequence continues at coordinate 66,872 of NZ_QPGM01000004.1, forward strand.
CCATCGCCGAACGCATACGGGATCGCGACGGACATGCCGAGCGCCGCGAACATCAGCACGGCGCTGAGCAGCTGCACCGGCGTGCGCGAGGGCTCGAGCCAGTTCATGACCCACGCGGTGTAGTTCCACCCCCACCAGACCGCGGCGAAGACGATAACCGTCTGCGCCGCGCCCACCCAGTCGAGGTGCTCGATCAGCAGGTGCGACAGCTGGACGATCGCGAAGACGTAGACGAGATCGAAGAAGAGCTCGACGGGGCCGACGTGCGACCGGTTCTCGGCGGTGCGGCCGAGCAGCGCGCGGGTGGTGCCCATCCGGTATCTCCTCCTCAGCGGCTCAGTCTGCCATCGAACGTGCCCTTTGGTATCGAGTGGACCACTTGTGTGCGGGCATAAGTGATCCAGCCGATCACAAGGGGTACGCTCGCGGGCGGGCGGCGCTCCGGCTCAGACCAGATCCTCGCGCACGATCACGGCGTCGCGGGCGGGGCCCACGCCGATCACGGAGATGCGCGTTCCGCTGATGCGCTCGAGCGCGAGCACGTAGTCCTGCGCGTTCTGCGGCAGCTCCTCGAAGGTGCGGCAGCCCGAGATGTCCTCGGTCCAGCCGGGGAACTCCTCCAGGATCGGCTTCGCGTGGTGGAAGTCGCTCTGGCTGACCGGCACCTCGTCGCAGCGCTCGCCGTTCACGTCGTAGGCGACGCACACGGGGATCGTCGCTCGCCCCGTCAGCACGTCGAGCTTGGTCAGCACGAGATCGGTGATGCCGTTCACACGCGTCGCATAGCGCGTGATCGGGGCGTCGTACCAGCCCACGCGACGATCGCGCCCCGTGGTCGTGCCGAACTCATGGCCCGTCGTGCGCAGCCAGTTGCCGTCACCATCGGCGTCGAACAGCTCGGTCGGGAACGGACCGGCGCCCACACGCGTGGTGTACGCCTTCACGATGCCGACGATGCGATCCAGACGCCCCGGCCCGACGCCCGAACCGCTCGCCGCGCCCGCCGCCGTTGCGGTCGAGCTCGTCACGAACGGGTACGTGCCGTGATCGACGTCGAGCATCGTCGCCTGACCGCCCTCGAACACCACGACCTCGTCGCGGTCGAGCGCCCTGTCGAGCAGGAGACCGGTGTCGCCGACCATGGGGCGCACGCGCTCGGCGTACGAGAGCAGGTCCTCGACGACCTCGTCGACCGTGATCGCGCGGCGGTTGAACAGCTTCAGCAGCAGGTGGTTCTTCTGGTCGAGCGCACCTTCGACCTTCTGGCGCAGGATCGACTCGTCGAACAGATCCTGCATCCGGATGCCCATCCGGTTGATCTTGTCGGCGTACGTCGGGCCGATGCCGCGGCCGGTCGTGCCGATCTGGCGCTTGCCGAGGAAGCGCTCCTGCACCTTGTCGAGCGTGCGGTGGTAGTGCGTGATGATGTGCGCGTTCGCCGAGATCTTGAGCTTCGACGTGTCGATGCCGCGCGCGTTCAGCGCGTCGAGCTCCTCGAACAGCACCTCGAGATCGACGACGACGCCGTTGCCGATCACGGGCGTCACGCCAGGCGACAGGATGCCGCTGGGCAGCAGGTGCAGCGCGTACTTCTCGTCGCCGATGACGACCGTGTGGCCGGCGTTGTTCCCGCCGTTGAACTTCACCACCCAGTCGGTTCTGTCGCCGAGAAGGTCAGTGGCCTTGCCCTTGCCCTCATCGCCCCACTGGACGCCAACGATGACGATGCCTGGCATTCGTCCCCCTTATTCGATGGGTTACGTACCTTGCGATCCTACGGCGTGCCACCGACATCCGACGAAGCGAGCCATACGCTGGTTCCATGTCCGTGCCGCTGCGGCGGGTGCCATCGCCCGCCGGTTCCCGCTCCGCGCGCGCCATCGCGACGATCTGGCCGTATGCGCGTCTTGCGGTCGGCGCTGTGCTCCTCGTCGCCGTGGCGATGCAGTTCCAGCGCACCGTCAGCGTGTACGCGGCCATGCCTGAGCCGTACGCCTCGCACGTACCGACCCTCGTGGCGAACTTCTTCAGCTACTTCACGAACCTCGCCAACATCGCCACGGCGGCGACGCTGATCGCCGGCGCTGTGTGGGCGCTCACCCGCGGGCGCAGCGCGAAGCACGAACCGCGCTGGCTCGCCGTGGCGCTGGTGTGCACGACGAGCTGCATGGTCGTGACCGGCGTCGTCTACAACGCGCTGCTGCGCGACACAGCCGACCCGCTCACCTTCCTCCGCTTCAGCAACGAGGTGGTGCACGTGGTCGGCCCGCTCTTCCTGCTCGCCGATCTGCTGCTCGCCCCGAAGCGTCGCACGCTCGCGTGGCACTCGATCTGGGTCGTCGTCGCGATCCCGATCGTGTGGTGCGCGTACACGCTCGTGCGCGCGCCGTTCATCGTCGAGCCGTCGACGGGCTTCACCGGCTTCTATCCGTACCCCTTCCTCAACCCCCGCGTACAGGACGGCTTCGCCGGGGTCGCGGCCTACATCGCCGTGCTGTCCGTCGTGGTCGCGGTCGTCGCCGTCGGCGTGATCGCCATCAGCAGAGCGAGGGCTCACCGCGCCGAGACGGAATCCGATCCGGATGCCGCCGAGCGGGGCGGGCCGTAGGACGGGCACCTCTGCCCAGCGCGCGACGCCGGCGGTGACCCGTAGTCTTGACGGAGCCGACGAAGGAGAGCCGCTGATATGGCATCGCAGACCGTACCGACGGACCAGGAGCTGGCGCGCGCCGGTCAGGTGCTCGACCACATCGCCACCGCGTACTCGGTGCGCATGGTGGGCCAGGAGCGCCTCAGGACGAGCCTGCTCGTCGCCCTGATCGCCGGCGGTCACATCCTGCTCGAGTCGGTGCCGGGTCTGGCGAAGACCACGGCGGCCTCGACGCTCGCCGACACGGTCGCCGCAGATTTCAAGCGCATCCAGTGCACTCCGGATCTGCTGCCGAGCGACATCACGGGCAACCAGGTCTACGACGCGTCGAAGGGCTCGTTCCGCACTGTGCTCGGGCCCGTGCACGCGAACTTCGTGCTGCTCGACGAGATCAACCGCTCCAGCGCGAAGACCCAGTCGGCGATGCTCGAGGCGATGCAGGAGCACCAGACGACGATCGGCGGCCAGGTGCACCATCTGCCCAAGCCGTTCCTCGTCATCGCGACGCAGAACCCGGTCGAGCAGGAGGGGACCTACGAGCTGCCAGAGGCTCAGCTCGACCGCTTCCTGATCAAGGAGATCGTCGATTACCCGAGCCCGCAGGAGGAGTTCGAGGTGCTGGCGCGCATCGACACGGGCCTGCTCGACCCCGACCGACACCTCGACAGCACCGCGAGCCTCGACGACGTTCTCCTGATGCAGGATGTCGCGGGGCGCATCCACGTCTCGCCCGCCATCCGGAACTACATCGTCGGTCTCAGCTACGTCACGCGCAATCCCGCCCCGTACATCGGTGAGGAGCGTGCCCGCTACATCAAGTACGGGGCCAGCCCCCGCGCATCGATCGCGTTCCTGCAGTGCGCGCGCGCCCTGGCCATGCTGAACCGCCGCTCGCACGTGATCCCAGAAGACGTCCGCGAGCTGCGCCACCTCGTGCTCCGCCACCGTCTGCTGCTCACCTTCGAAGCCGAGGCCGACGGGGTGCGCAGCGAAGAGCTGATCGACGCGATCTTCCAGTCCGTTCCCACGCCGTAGGCCGCCATGACGTCCACTCTGCTCACGAGAGTGAAGGGCAAGCTCTTCATCCATTCGCGGCGCAAGTCGGCGCACGCGCTCGAGGGCGCGTATGCGTCGCTGTTCCACGGCCGCAGCCTCGACTTCGAGGACCTGCGCAGATACGAGCACGGCGACGACATCCGCGACATCGACTGGCGCGCAACGGCACGGCTGTCAACCCTTCTCGTCAAGCGCTCGCGCGCGAGCCGGATGCACTCCGTCGTCTTCGCCGTCGACACCGGTCGTGACATGGCGGCACTCGCGCCGAACGAGCGGCCGAAGAGCGAGCTCGCGATCATGACCGTCGGCGCCCTCGGGGTGCTCTCCACCAGGCACGGAGATGACGTGAGCGTGCTCTACGGCGACGCGGCTGGCATCAGTCGCACGCCGCCACGACGGTCGGACGGCGCGCTCGAGCACGCGCTGCGGGCGATCCAGAGGGCGTCAGCACCGGGTGCGGCGCCAAGTGATCGCCGGCAGCTGCTGACGACCGTCACGCGCACAGTGTCGAAGCGCGCGCTGCTGGTGATCGTCACAGACGAAGCGCCGCTGACCGATGCCGACGAGCAGGGTCTGCGGCGCCTGCGCGTGCAGCACGACGTGCTCTGGGTCACGGTGCGCGACGCCGATCCTGTGCTCGAGCGGCCATCGCCCGATGCGCGACGCGATGCGCAGACCGGGTGGGCGGTGCCGGCGTTCCTGCACGGTCACGCCGACGTCGTCGCCGAGCTGGGCGAGGCACGGGAGGCCGCTGCCGCTCGCCGGCGCGAGGTGCTCTCGGCGCTCGAGATCAGCAGCGCGACCGTGTCGACGCACGATGACGTCGTACCGGCGCTGCTGAGCATGCTGCATCGCAGGAAGGCCGCCCATGCCGGCCGCTGACATCGGCGCCGCCCTCCTCATCGAGGCGGCCACGGGCATCGGCCCGGAAGAGCTGTATCCGCCTGCGCAGTACTCCGGATGGTGGCTGCTGCTCGCGCTCGGCATCATCCTGGTGCTCATCCTCGTCGTCGTGCTGATCGTCGCGCTCACCCGACCGCCGAAGCAGGCACCGGCCCCTGCCGCCCCGGTTCCGCATGGCACTCCGGTGGAGCAGCTCGAGCACCTGCGTGCCGACTATCTGCACCGCATCGATCTCGTCGAGCAGGCGCATGCGGCCGGCACGCTCGACGCGCGCGGCGTGAACGCAGAGCTCAGCGCGATCACGCGCCGTTTCGTGAATGAGTACACCGGCGTCGCGACGCCGGTGATGAGCCTGGAGGAGCTCGAGCACCAGGACGTGCACCCCGCCCTGCTCGAAGCCCTCAACCGCTACTACTACCCGAGCATCTTCGGCGACAGCCCTCCGACCGACCCCGGCCCTGGCATCGCCGCCGCACGCGAGGTGGTGACGGCATGGCACTGACCCAATTCTGGCCCTTCGCCGCCGTGGCCGCAGCCGTCGTCGTCGCGATCCTCATCGGCATCTGGTGGAGCCGCCGCGGCGAGCACGCCGAGCCGGGCGATGGGGCGCTCGTCGCCCGCGCCGAGCGGGTGCGGCAGCTGCCGTCCGTGCGCCGCGCCACCCGCAGACGCGCCATCGCGCTGGCGGCGATCGTGCTCATCGGCGCGATCGCCGCGGGCGCGAGCAGCGTCGTGTCCGCGCGGCCGATGGCGGAGCAGACCATCGTGCCGGAGAACAACAGTCGTGACATCATGCTCTGCCTCGACGTGTCCGGCTCGATGACCGACACCGACAAAGAGGTTCTCGACCTGTTCATCGAGCTGATCGACGGCTTCGAAGGAGAGCGCATCGGGCTGACCATCTTCAACGCATCACCCGTGCAGCTGTTCCCCCTCACCGACGACTACGAGTTCGTGCGCGAGCATCTCGCCTCGCTCCGCGACAGCTTCGAGTACACCGATGTCACCCCTGAGCACTGGATCGGCACGCTCGACGGTCCTGGAGCGTCGCTGATCGGCGACGGACTCGCCGCGTGCGCGCTGCGCTTCGACCACAGCGATCTCGACCGGTCGCGTTCGATCATCCTGGCCACCGACAATGAGCCGGCCGGCGCCGAGGTGCTCAGCGTTCAGGAGGCGGCCGACTACTCCGCCTCCCGCGACATCAGGGTGTATGCGCTGAATCCGATCCAGGGCGCCAGCGAGGTGGGCGAAGGTCTGGTGCGGGCCGCGCAGTCGACGGGCGGCGAGGCGTACGCGCTGCGCGGCACAACGACGGTCGCCGACATCGTGGACGAAGTGCAGCAGCAGGAGGCCAGTGCTCTGCAGGGCGAGATCGAGGTCGTGCAGACCGATGAGCCGACCGTGTGGATCGTCATCCTGTTCGTGTTCGTGCTGGTCGCCGTCGTCGTGATGTGGAGGGTCAGGCTGTGAGCTTCCTCCCCGTGCTGCATCCGCTGCTGCTGGTCCCCCTGACGCTTACCGGTCTGGGCGTGGCCGTCTGGGCACTCATCACGGCGCGCACCGGTTCCACCCGCCTGATCTGGGTCGTGCGAGTGCTGCTGGTCGCGGCCTGCGCCCTGTTGGCGTTCCGTCCCGGCATCCCCGATGGCACCTCGAAGTCCGTGGCGACCAACGTCGACGTGATCATCGCGCTCGACAACACCACGAGCATGCTCGCCGAGGACTGGACGGACCCGGAAGCCGACGGCGTCGACGGTGAGCAGGGGCGCCGGATCGACGGGGTCAGGGCCGATGTGCGCGCGCTGATCGAGGCGTATCCTGGGGCGCGGTTCGCCCTGATCGCGTTCGACAACAGCGCTCAGGTGCGCCTGCCGCTGACCACAGACACGTCGGCGCTGATGTCGTCGCTCGAGGTCATGGCGCCCCCGCCGACCGACAATTCGAGCGGCAGTTCGATCGGGGTCGCTGCAGACGCACTCGCCGGGACGCTCGAGAATGCGGCATCGGCCGACGGCAGAGCCAGGCTCGTGTTCTACCTCGGCGACGGCGAGCAGACCGCCTCGGGCGAGCCGCAGTCGTTCGATGCGAGCGCACCGTACGTCGACGGCGGCGGTGTGCTCGGGTACGGAACGACCGAAGGCGGCCGGATGAAGCGCGTCGAGGCAGGCATCGGCGCGGCAGGGGGCTACATCGAAGACCCGTCGACCGGCGAACCGGCTCTGTCGACCGTCGACGAGGCGGCGCTCGAGGGGATCGCCGGCGAGCTCGGCGTCGGCTTCCAGCTCCGCACCGGCGACACCCAGGCGGCACTGCCCGAAGCGCCGGCCGAGACGACCACGGTCGCCGGCGATGAGACACCAGGTGCTCGCGAGGAACTGAGCTGGATCGTCGCCCTCGTGGTCGCGGCGCTGCTCGCGGTCGAGATCGGCGTGGCCACGGCACGCGTCGGTCGAACACTGCGCGCAACCCGTTCGCAGACGGCGCGGAAGGAGGCACGATGAGCACTCAGCCCGCATCCGACACCCGGAGCCGCGACGACATCGTCCGGTCTCGGCGACGCCTGCGCCGGTGGCTGCTGCTCGGCTTCTCCCCCGTTGCGATCGCCGGCCTGGTGATCGTGGTGAAGCTCCTGTCGATGTACGCCTTCGCGCACCAGGCTGTGACCAGTCACGTCTCCGGCGACCCGGCGCGCACCGTTGCGGCAGCCGAGGGTCAGACACCGCTGAACTGGTTCGAGCCCTATCTGGCGCCGTACAACGTGGGCGTCGGGCTGGCCTCCTACGACCGGCTTCCCGAGGCGCGGGCGGAGTTCGAGCGTGCGCTCCCGCTGGTGAGCGGTCTGAAGGCCTGCCCTGTGCACATCAACCTCGGCCTCGTCGTCGAGATGATGGCGGATCAGGCGCGCACCGACGATCCGGAGGCCGCGAGCACCCTGTATGCGGAGGCGCTCGAGATCAATCTGGCCACGCCGGAGGAGTGCCGCAGCGAGAAGGCCGACGAACAGTCGCCCGACCCTGAGCGCTCGAACGAGGAGACGCTCGATGACCAGCAGGAGCGGCTCCAGCAGAAGCAGCAGCAGAACCCTCAGGACGACGAGTCGCAGGACGGCGGCGGCGAAGAGGAGGAGCCGAGCGAGCAGGAGCAGCAGGAGCAGCAGGACAAGCTCGATGAGATCGAGGAGAAGCTGCAGAACGGCGACCAGGAGCGCCAGGACCAGGGCGCAGACGGCGACGAGGACGGCGGCGGATTCGGATCGGACAAGCCATGGTGAGACCTGCCGACGATCCCCAACAGCGCAAGCATTCGAGCCTGCCGTTCCTGTCGCGCCACGACGGGGCACCGCCGACGCCTCCGCCGGAGGGCTACCAGCACGCCAGGCGCTTCCCGTCGTCGCCGTTCGTCGTGGCCGTCGGTGCCCCAGAGCCTCCGGAGCGCACGGCACCGAAGCCGACGAACCGCCGACTGCGGCATCCGTTCGGCTGGTCGGCGATCGCCGTCGCGGCCGTCTTCGCGCTCGTGCTGCTCGTGGCGCTCGCAATGGGGGCGACCGACGCGATCTACGGTGCCACGATGCTCGCGCTGCAGCTGATCGTCCTCGCGGCCGTCATCGCCGCGGTGGTGGTCGCGCCGTCGCGGGTGCTCGGATCGTGGGCGCTGGCGATCGTGCTCGTGCTCAATGTGGGAACCGTCGGTGCGATGAGTGCGCTGCGCACCTCGGCGGCCGGAACCTACGGCGGTCAGCCGGGGAACGAGCAACCGGGGCACTCCTATCCGGGCATCAAGGGCGTCGACGAGGACGCGATCATGCAGGCACCGTCGCTCGAAGCGACGCAGAGCCGGATGGACGAGCTGTCGGCGAGGATCAGGGCGGAGCTGAGCGACGAGTTCGGCTTCACCTGGGTGAAGATCTCCGACCCGCTGCAGCGCAACGAGCGCAACGGCTACGGAGGCGAGTCGATGCTGCAGCAGCACACCGCGCCGGTGTGGGCGACCGAGCAGCCGGTGCACGGCTACGGCGACAAGCTCGACGTGATGAGCACGATCGACGACGTGCTGTACGAGGAGGGCGTGTACTACTCGCTGTACCCGCTCAACGAGCCGTACGACAGCATCTCGGACGACAGCCTCGAGCAGCTGTATGGCAGCGCCGATCCTCTCGAGCAGGTGCGATGGTCGTACTACACACAGCTGACCGAGCCGAGCTTCGGCGCGGGTGCACCGGAGCCGCCGCTCTTCTACGCGGAGATGATCGACCTCACGCACGACGACACCGGACGCTGGACGAAGCAGCAGGAGGCAGAGAACGCGAAGAACGGCACCCCGATGGAGGGCGTGCAGCTGATGTTCTACGGCACCCAGCTGCTCAGCGAGGCCGATCGCGACGCGTTCGAGAAGGCGCTGGAGGAGAACCCGGAGCCGTAGGGTCGGTCGGGTCGAGCATCGGACTCAGTCCCGCGGCATCGATACCGGACCCATCACGGTGCCGCGCAGCTCGCGCCGCCACACGGTGCGCTCGGCTCGTCGCTCCGCGCGGCTGGCGAATCGGTACCGGTACGCCACGGCCCGCACCCAGCGCGGCCGAGCGCCTCGGAACGGATCGTGTCGCAGCAGCGCCAGGGTCGCGGCGTCGGCTTCCAGCAGTCGCCGCAGCAGCATCGCGAACCAGTCGTCGAGCGAGCGCCCGAGCGGCAGGAACCACATCAGCCAGTCCAACCGCAGGTGGTACGGGGCGAACTGCCTCGGCACGCGATGCGGATCGCCCGGCTTGCCTGTGAACTCGTACTCCTGCCACGTTCCGACATCCGGATCGGCATCATCCGTGCCCTCGATCACGATCTCGATGCGCTCTTTCGTCACCGTGCCGAACGCCCCGTATGCGTTCGCCAGCTGCCAGCGGTTGAAGCCGGCGTTCATCAGCTGGCTTCGTGAGAACAAGTTGCGCGCGGCGGGAACGCTCAGCACGACATACAGGATGCCGACCGCAGAGGTGATCACGACCCAGTAGAGGGGGATGCCGTCGGGCACCCACGGCACCGCGGAACCGGGCATCGCGCCCGGAACGGAGAGCGCGGAGAACGCCAGCACCACGGTCGCCCAGTTCAGCCATGCGAAGTTTCCCGTGACGATGAGCCAGCACTGCGTGGCGATCACGATGCCGGCGGCGACGGTGCCGACGGCCGCAGGCCCGGTACCCGGAACCCAGAGGCCGAGGATCGGTGTGAACAGGAACCACGGCACGACCAGTTGCGCGAAGTGATTCCCCAGCACCTCCGCGCGGTGGAACCATCGCGGCAGCAGATGCGCCGTGCGGCTGAGCGGGCCGGGCATGGGCTGGGTCTCGTGGTGGTACATCAGCGCGGTGAGGTCGCGCCATTCCCGGCCGCCGCGGATCTTGATCATGCCCGCGCCGAACTCCAGCCGGAACACGAGCCACCAGAGCAGCACGATCACGACCGTGGCCGGCGGCTGGTCACCCGAGCCGAGGAAGGCGGCGAGAAACCCTGCCTCGAGCAGCAGCATCTCCCAGCCGAACGAGTAGAAGGTCTGCCCGATGTTCACGATCGACATGTAGCCGAGCCAGAGCGCGAGGAAGCACAGCATCGGCGCCCACGGCGGCCCGAGCTGCGGAACGCCTCCCGCGAGCGCGGCCGCAACGACGATGCCGACCCAGCACAGCGCGGCCAGGCGTCGGTCGGTGTAGCGCCAGCGCAGAAAGAGCGTAGGGCGCAGCATCCGTGGGCGGCGCCTGTCCCCCGCCGCCCATGCCAGCAGTGCGGAAGCGGGGAGCAGCCCCCGCTCCCCCAGCAGCGGCCGGAACTGGTTCAGCGTCGAGACGAAGGCGACGAGATAGAGCGCAGCGATGCCGCGCTGGAGCACCTCCCTCGCGAACCAGAAGTCGACAGCCGCGAAACCGTCCATGCCGGCAGGCTACGCTCGCGGCATGGTGCAGTTCTACGATCCCACCGAAGCCGAGGCGCTGTTCCTTCGCCGCTGCGTCGATCTCGCTGCCGAGGCGCTCGATGACGGCGACGAACCCTTCGGCTCACTGCTGGTCGGCCCGGATGGAGACGTCCTGTTCGAGGATCGCAATCGCGTGAAGGACGGCGACGCCACTCGACATCCTGAGTTCGAGATCGCCCGCTGGGCCGCCGAGCACCTGACGCCTGCCGAGCGCGCCGCGTGCGTGGTGTACACATCCGGCGAGCACTGCCCGATGTGCGCCGCCGCGCATGCATGGGTCGGGCTCGGCCGCATCGTGTACGCCGGCAGCACATCGCAGCTCACCGAATGGCTGCGGGCGTGGGGAATGCCGGGCGGCCCGGTCGCCGCGCTTCCGATCAGCGACGTCGCTCCCGGAGTGGACACGGCGGGCCCGGTCGAGGAGTTCGCCGATGAGATCAAGGGCCTGCACGCCAGGATGCGCGGGGTCTGAGCCTCGGGTCCGGAGCACGTCGTTCCCGTCGCCAGATCGTCGAGCGCGTCCACTGCATGATTCCCCGATGTCCGGTCGACGGCGCCGGTGCTGACGTCCCAGCGGGCAACATCAGTGCCCCTGCTCACCCCGTAGGATGGACAGCATGTCGAAGGTCCTGCAGTCCCTCCCCGTCGGCGAGCGCGTCGGCATCGCCTTTTCCGGTGGTCTTGATACGTCATGCGCCGTCGCCTGGATGAAGGACGCCGGTGCGGTGCCCTTCACCTACACAGGTGACCTCGGTCAGTACGACGAGGACGACATCGACTCGATCCCGCAGCGTGCCATCGAGTACGGCGCAGAGAAGTCGCGCCTGATCGACTGCAAGCCGCTGCTGGTGGAAGAGGGGCTGTCCGCCCTCGCGTGCGGCGCGTTCCACATCCGGTCGGCCGGTCGCACCTACTTCAACACCACGCCGATCGGGCGCGCCGTCACCGGCACGCTGCTCGTGCGCGCGATGAAGGAGGACGGTGTCAACATCTGGGGCGACGGGTCGACCTACAAGGGCAACGACATCGAGCGCTTCTACCGCTACGGTCTGCTCGCTCACCCCGCGCTGCAGATCTACAAGCCGTGGCTCGACGCCGACTTCGTCGCACAGCTGGGAGGCCGACAGGAGATGAGCGAGTGGCTCATCGAGCACGGTTACCCGTACCGCGACTCGGCGGAGAAGGCCTACTCCACCGACGCCAACATCTGGGGTGCGACCCACGAGGCGAAGACGCTCGAGGATCTGAACGTCTCTCTCGAGATCGTCGAGCCGATCATGGGCGTGAAGTACTGGGACCCGTCGGTCGAGGTCCCCAGCGAGGACGTCACCGTCACCTTCGAGCAGGGGCGCCCCGTTGCGATCAACGGGCGCGAGTTCACCGACGCGGTCGAGCTCGTGCGCGAGGCCAACACGATCGGCGGACGCCACGGTCTCGGCATGAACGACCAGATCGAGAACCGCATCATCGAGGCCAAGAGCCGCGGCATCTACGAGGCGCCGGGCATGGCGCTGCTGTTCGTCGCGTACGAGCGCCTCGTGAACGCCATCGTGAACGAGGACACCCTCGCCACGTACCACGAGCAGGGTCGTCGCCTCGGCCGCCTGATGTACGAGGGCCGCTGGCTCGAGCCGCAGTCGCTGATGCTGCGCGAGTCGATCCAGAAGTGGGTCGGCTCCACGATCACCGGCACCGTCGCCATCCGGCTGCGCCGCGGTGAGGACTACACGATCCTCGACACGACCGGCCCTTCGCTGTCGTACGCGGGCGAGAAGCTGTCGATGGAGCGCGTCGGCGACGCCGCATTCGGCCCCATCGACCGCATCGGCCAGATGACGATGCGCAACCTCGACATCGCCGACTCCCGCGCGCGCCTCGAGGGCTACGTACAGCGCGGCATGATCGGCGGCACGACCGGCGAGCTGATCGGTTCGCTCGAGGCGGGGGGCGCCGCGGCGATCACCTCGCACGCCCAGCCGTTCGACTCCGAGGCGGCCGAGGCGCTCGACAGCGTCGGCGAGGCCGCCGCATTCGACACCGGCACGGACTGAGCGGGTCGGCCGGCCCTTCCTCCTGGCCGGCGCGCTGACGCCGTGACCTGCCTCACAGCGAACGTCAGGTGAACGACGTCCGCACCCGTTTCGAATGTCGGCGGTCCGTGGCATGCTCTCTCGCAAGAGCGGGCAGTCGCTCGTTCGCACGCGATCGAGAGGGCACGACCATGACGTTCCAGGCAACTCCCTACATGCAGTTCAACGGGCAGGCGTCCGAGGCACTGGATTTCTACCATGACGTCTTCGGCGGCACGCTCGACGTCATGCGCTACAAGGACATGCCGATGGAGGGCATGGAGGGCGACCCCGAGTGGGTGATGCACGGCTCACTCACCCTCGACAACGGCGTCACGTTCTTCGCGGCCGACAGCCCAGGATCGCACGGCCATGGCAACGTGGCGATCTGCGTGTGGGGCGACGACGCCTCGCAGCTCGAGCAGTTCCACTCGCGACTGCAGGAGGGCGGTGAGGTTCAGATACCGTTCGAAGCATCGCCGTGGGGCGCCTACTTCGGCCAGGTCATCGATTCCTACGGCATCGTGTGGATGCTCGAGGGCGGCGAGTCCGACAAGTAGCATTGGCCCCGCTGCTGCTCAGTTCCGGCTGTTCTTCTCCCGGATCAGGTCGAGGGCGAGGACGGCGCCGATGACCGCCTGGCGCTGCGGCGGCGTGAGGTTCTCGGCGAGTCGCACCGCATAGGTCGACTTCCCCAGGAACGCGTTGCCCATGCCCGACCACTCACGTGAGACGGTCGCCATCACGCCGAGGGGGCCCACCAGCTCGAACTCGAAGCCGATGAAGTTGCCCTGGAGATCGAGTTGCTCGCCCTGCAGTTCGATCGTCACGCGCGTCTTGAAGAAGGCGATCCGCTTCACGAGGCTCGCCAGCGGGTTCCCCGCACCGTCGAGGATCTCCATGCGGTCGCGGCCGAAGGTGACGGTGTCCTTGACCTGGATGAGCGGATTGCCCGGGCCGTCGAACACCGTCAGCTCGCGAGCCCCCATGAACGCTCGCCCGAGCGCACTGCCGCCCGTCTCGACGTGGGCGACCTGCAGCCCCTGTGCGTCCGTGATCGCGAAGTCGTTCTTCGAGAAGTTCTTCGTCTGCTGGAAGACGAGCACGTTGTGCGTGAGGATCGACATGTCTGAGATCATTCCACAGCCCGTGCTCACCCCTGCGGCACGTCGAGGTGCGCCTTCTTCGCCTGTTTCCGGTTGCGCGCCTTCTGGAAGATCTCCTTCGCATCTGCCGGGTCGAGTCGGCCTTCCGCGAGCATCCGGATCGGGCAGCGCTTGCATCGAGGCGTCGACTTGCAGCACTTCTTCTTGGGCACGAGCTTCTTGCCCTTCTTGCCCTTCTTGCCCTTCGACATGACGACATCGTAGGTCCGCGCGAGCCCGCGACCTATCGGAACCCCGCGGCCACTCCGCGGCGGTGGTACTCGAAGATGATGCTCGTGCGAGTCGACGCGACGAAGGGCTCCGTCGAGAGGTTCTCGACGACGAACTGGCGCACCTCGCTCGAATCGGCGACGGCGATGTGCACCATGAAGTCGTCAGGACCGCCGAGGAAGAACAGCTGCAGCACCTGCGGCAGCTGTTTGACCTCGTCGATGAACGTGACGATGCCGTCGTGCCGCGTGCCCCCGCGCAGCGTCACACCGATCATCGCCTGCAGCCCGCGTCCGAGGCGCTGGTGATCGACGCTCGCGTGGAATCCGCGGATCACGCCGCGGTCGATCAGCGATCGAGTGCGCGCATGCGCCGTCGACGGGGCGATGCCGAGCGCGGCCGCGAGATCGGCGTTCGTGATACGGGCGTCGCCGCTGAGGATCCGGACGATCCTCCGGTCGAGCTCGTCGAGCTGCACAGCCGGAAGATCCTTCGGACGGAGGTCGGAATCTGCGGTTCCCATACGAAGGTTGTTAATACGCGACATCGATCTGTCGAAGAAACTGTGACAACCTCGCGCATTGGCCGAACGTACTGCGATTCTGGAACGAGTCCCATCCCCAGAGCCGAGGAGATCACCATGAGGATCGCCGTTCCCACTGAGGTCAAGAACAACGAGAACCGCGTCGCCGTCACCCCGGCCGGCGTCGACGAACTCGTTCAGCGAGGCCACGAGGTGTTCGTGCAGGCGGGCGCCGGCGACGGCTCCCGGATCGCGGATGCGGCGTACGCCGCGGCCGGCGCGACGATCACGCCCGGTGCGGGCGAGACGTGGGCCGCGGGAGAACTGCTGCTCAAGGTGAAGGAACCCGTCGAGGCCGAGTACGGCTTACTGCGGAACGACCTCACGCTGTTCACGTATCTCCATCTCGCCGCGAACCGACCGTTGGCAGAGGCCCTCGTGCGATCAGGAACGACGGCCGTCGCCTACGAGACCGTGCAGCTCGACGACGGTTCCCTCCCGCTCCTCACACCGATGAGCGAGGTCGCCGGCCGCCTGGCGACCACCGTCGGCGCGTACCATCTGATGCGCACCCAGGGTGGCCGGGGAGCACTGCTGGGCGGGGTTCCCGGCGTTCCCCGGGCGAAGGTCGTTGTGATCGGGGGCGGCGTCGCCGGCGAGAACGCGGCGGCGAACGCCCTCGGATTGGGCGCACGGGTGACCGTGCTCGATGTGAACGTGCGCCGTCTCAGCGAGCTCGAAACACGCTACGGGAACGGACTGATCACGCGTCACTCGACCCGCTACGCGATCGCCGAGGAACTCGATGACGCCGACCTCGTGATCGGCTCCGTCCTGATCCCCGGTGCCGCTGCACCCAAGCTGGTCACGGATGAGATGGTGCAGGCGATGAATCCGGGCACCGTGCTCGTCGACATCGCCATCGATCAGGGCGGCTGCTTCGCCGGTTCGCGCCCGACGACCCACGACGACCCGACGTTCGCGGTGCACGACACTCTGTTCTACTGCGTCGCCAACATCCCAGGGGCCGTTCCCGCCACGTCCACCCATGCCCTCACGAACGCGACGCTGCCGTACGTCTCGCGCATCGCCGACCTCGGCTGGGACGGGGCCGCCGCTGCCGACCCCGCCCTCGCCCGCGGCCTCAATACCCGCGCCGGCGAGATCACCAACACCGCAGTGGCCGCGGCCCTCGACGAATAGCTGACGACAACGCACCGAGCAGCGTGCCCACCACCCGCCAACTGACGGGGACGCGAGTGCGTCGATCGGAAGGCGGAGGAAGGAGTCGGGCCGAGAGCCCGGCGACTGACGACAACGCACCGAGCGGCGTGCTCGCGTCCCCGTCAGCGTCAGCCCTCGTCCTCGATGACCTCACGATCCCTATCCAGCTCGTCCCGCACCAGGTGCTTCGCGTCGAGCGTGCCGTTGCGGTAGGCCTGGCGCCCCGCCATATGCGCAGACAGCGGCGCGGTGGCGAGCTGAATGACGACAACCGGCACGAGGAAGCCGACAGCGGCCCACGACTCGAGCGAGACGGCGACGCCGGCCGCGATCAGGATGAGCCCGAGCACCTGCGGCTTCGAGGCCGCGTGGATCCGGCTCGGCACATCGCGGAACCGCAGCAGCCCGATTGCGGCCGTCAGACACAGCACGGCGCCCAGCAGCACGAGCGAGAGCGCGACGATGTAGAGGATCACTGCTCCGCCTCCCCGCTGTCGCCTGGCGCCCGGTCACTCGGTCCGCGTGTCTCGCGCCCGTCGCGCCCTTCACGACGGGCGACGAAGCGCGCGACCGCCACCGTGCCGAGCACCCCTGTCGCCGCGATCATCAGCATGATCGGCAGCGTGTCCGTGCGGCGGTTGATCGCCGCCTCCGCGCCCAGCAGGCACAGCACCATCGTCAGCAGCACATCGCTGGCCAGAGCACGATCCAGGATCGACGGGCCTTTCACCATCCGGATGATCGTGAGGACGGCGCCGACTGCGAAGACGACCGCGATCGCGGTCACGAGTATCGAGATGATCATCGTGCCTCGCTCCCCGACTCGGCCGCGCGACGCTCGAAGTACGGCGCGTCCCCTGCGCGGCAGGTCCTCAGCTCCGCGCGCGAACCGACGGCCCGTACGATCCGCTTCTCCCAGATGAGCACGTGGCGGCGCACGACGTCGAGATCAGCATCGGTGCGCACGCCGATGGCATGCAGGTACAGCACCCGGCGCGCGCGATCGGCCTCGATGACGGTCGTTCCCGGCACGAGAGAAGTGGCCACGGCGACGTGAGTCATGATCAGATCATCGTCGACGCGCAGCGGCGCCTTCACGATCGCTGCGGACGGTGTGCCGGGCCCGACGGCCTGCCAGGCCACCTGCAGTGCGCCCAGAACGACTTCCCACAAGAACTGCAGCCCGAAGATGAGGAGCCAGAACAGGCTGACGCGGCCCGTCAGGTCTGCGGGCGGCAGCCGGAACACGCGCGTCACCACGACCGCCACGACGATGCCGGAGACGGCCGTGAGCCACGTGAACTGCCCCCAGAGCAGCATCCACAGCAGCACCAGCCAGGCGAAGAACGGCAGCTGGTTCCAGAAGCGCTTCAGCGTCATGATCCCTGCTCCACCCCCTCGAGCTCCACGAGCGAGATGGGCTGCAGCAGCGACTCACCGATGCGTTCGCACACGTCGTAGATCGGACCGGCGAACACGGTCAGCGCGAGCGTGACCGCGACCATGCCGATCGTCGCGCCCGTCATGATCCTGGGGCTCTCGCGGCGCTCCGACTGGCTGTCGGCTGCCGGTGCCTGCTCCAGGTGCTTGAAGCGGGCGTCCGCGTCCGTCGCCTCTTCCTCGTGGCCGCGCCAGAACGACATGTTCCACGCCCGCATCAGCGCGTACAGCGTCAGCAGCGACGTCACGACGCCTGCGGCGATCGACACCCACATGATGGGCGTGCCGACGCTCGCAGCCGCGTCGAACAGCGCGAACTTGCCGATGAACCCGGAGAACGGCGGCAGCCCGCCCAGGTTGAGTGCGGGGATGAAGTACAGCGCGGCGATCAGCGGCGCCGCCGTGACGAGGCCCCTCACCCGCAGGATCGAGGTCGAGCCCGCGTAGCGTTCGATCAGCCCCACTGCGAGGAAGAGGGTCGTCTGCACCACGATGTGGTGGATCATGTAGTACACCGTGGCACCGACCGCCGCTTCGGTGTGTATCGCGAGGCCGAAGATCATGTAGCCGACGTGGCTGACGAGTGTGAATGAGAGGATGCGCTTGAGCTCCGCCTGCGCGACGGCGCCCAGGATCCCCACGATCATCGTCGCGACGGCCGCGATCGCCAGGACCAGATCGAGATCGCTGTCGGGGAACAACTGCAACTCGGTCCGGATGATCGCATAGACCCCGACCTTGGTCAACAGGCCGGCGAACACCGCGGTGACCGGCGCAGGAGCCGTCGGATAGGAGTCGGGAAGCCAGAACGACAGCGGGAAGATCGCGGCTTTCACGGCGAAGCCCAGCAGCAGCATGATGTGCAGCAGCATCTGCACGCCGTCCGGCAGCTCCCCCATCCGCTCGGCGATCTGCGCCATGTTCACCGTGCCGAGCGCGCCGTAGATCACCGCGATCGCGGAGAGGAAGATGACGCTCGACACCAGAGAGACGACGATGTAGACGGTGCCGGTCCGGATGCGCTCCTTGGTCGAGCCCAGCGTGATCAGCACGTACGAGGCGACGAGCAGGATCTCGAAACCGACGTAGAGATTGAACAGGTCGCCCGCGATGAACGAGTTGAAGATCCCGGCCGCCAGGATCAGGTACGTCGGGTGGAAGATCGACACCGGAGTGTCCTGATCGCGATCGGCTGAGCCCTGCCCGACGGAGAACAGCAGCACGGCGAGCAGCACGATGCTCGACACCGCCACCAGAAGGGCCGCGAGGCGATCGACGTAGAGCACGATGCCGAACGGGAGCGGCCATCCGCCGACTGAGACAGCCAGCGGCGTGCCGAGGTCGACCGCGACGAGCATCACCGCCGCGAGCAGGAATGTCGCACTGAGCGTGACCACCGAGACGCCGATCTGCATCCGGCGGTGACGACCGAGCAGCAGCGTGAATGCGGCACCCAGCAGCGGCAGCGCCACGAACAGCGGGACGAGCAGGCTCATTCTGCGCCTCCGCTCCGCCGGCGGCGCTCATCCGGAAGGACGATGCTCGCCGTTGTGACCGGCCCGACTGCGTCATCGGAGAAGTCGGTCCGCTCGGAGTCCTCCACCTCGGCGGCGTCCTCTTCGTCGTCGAGCGCGACGACTGTCTCGGATGCCCGCTCGCGCAGCGCGATGTCCTCTTCGTCGTCCCGCACTGTGTCCTCCTGGCCCAACTGCCACGATCGATAGATCAGCGCGAGCAGGAAGGCACTGACGGCGAAGGTGATCACGATCGCCGTCAGCATGAGGGCCTGCGGCAGCGGATCGGACTGCTCACCCGCGTTTCCGTGGAACGGCGAGACGCCGGGGAACCCCATCGCGATGAGCAGGAGCAGATTGGTGGCGTTGCCGAGCAGCAGGAACCCGATGAGCACACGGGTCAGGCTGCGCTCCATCATGGCGTACACGCCTGCGGCATACAGCACGGCCATCACGACCACCAGAGAGAGGGAGACGCTCACGACGATCCTCCCCTCTCCGGCTCGGACACGGCGCCCGTCGGCGCGGCGGCTTCGTCACCTGCGGCCGGGACGAATCGGCGACCGCCGTCGTCCATGATCTGTCGATCGACCTCGCCGCCGAGAGAGCGGAGCACGTCGAGCACCAGGCCGACGACGACGAGGTACACGCCGATGTCGAAGACCGTCGACGTGACGAACTCGACGTGTCCGACCAACGGCAGCTCCGCTTCCCAGACCGCGCGCGTGAGCGGATCCAGGCCGAACAGCATCGGCGCAACGGCCGTGCCGACGGCGAGCACCATACCGGATCCCAGCATGTAGCCGGCGTCGGTGGGTGCGGCGATGCCGAGCTCGTACCTGCCCCCGGCGACGTAGCGCATCACGAGGGCCAGGCCGGCGACAAGCCCGCCCGCGAAGCCGCCGCCCGGGAGGTTGTGCCCAGCGAAGAGAAGATAGATCGAGATGACGATGATCGTGTGGAACAGGATCCGCACGACGACTTCGAGAATCAGGGAGCGTGAAGCCGCGCTCATGCTCGCACCGCCGAGGAGCCACGCGCGTCGCGCCCCGCGGTTGCCGTCGTCCTGCAGCCGGATGCCGCCGGTCGTCTCGACCATGGGTGTGCGCCCGAGTCGCAGACGCTGCCTGAACGTGGTCTTCTTCCGCATCGCGCGGCGCACCCCCGTCATCCGGTCCTCGCGAGCCGTGACGAACACGAGCGATGTGACGCCTGTGGCAGCCAGCACGAGCACGCTGAGCTCTCCCATCGTGTCCCAGCCGCGCAGGTCGACGAGCGCGACGTTGACGATGTTGCTGCCGTGCCCGATCTCGTATGCCAGTTCCTCCCAGGCGACAGAGACCGGCTCGGCGATCCGCGCGCTCGAAGCGACGACTGCGACGACCGCCATCGTGACGCCCACCGCCGCGCCGATGAGCGCACGTATGACGGGCCTGCTCGAGCCGTGGTGGCTGCCCATGCGCGCCGGGATGCGCCGCAGCACGAGGGTGAACACCACGAGCGTGACGGTCTCGATGAGCACCTGTGTGATCGCCAGATCCGGGGCACCGGAGAGGGCGAACAGAGTGACCATTCCGAGGCCGGACACCGACACCAGCACGACTCCCGTGAACCGCTTGGTCGCCCTGACTGCCAAGATTCCCGCCGCGATCATCAGCACAGCGGCGACGGGCTGCGCCGGATGGTGCCACGGCTCCAGCAGCATCGTCCAGTCGCCGTGCACGACGAGAACCGCCGCCTCGGCTGCGACCAGCACGACGAACGAGAGCGCGACGTACGTCGGCAGCGAGCCGCGCTGGATGGCACGGGTCACCATGACGGCGAGTCGATCGATCTCGCGAGTGACGAGGTAGTAGACGTCGGACGCGGGCAGCGGGAGCAAGCGCCAACGGCGATACCGTTCGAGCCGCCGCGACGCCCAGAACACACCGACGCCCACGGCGAGCGAGGCGGCGGACAGGGCGAGTGCCGGCTCGAGCCCGTGCCAGAGCGCGAGATGAATGCCGTGCCCGCCCTGAGCAGAATCGGCGTACGCGCCGAGCATCGGATCGAGCACAGGGACCGCGATGCCGCAGGCGGCGGTGAGCACCGCGAGCAGCAGCGGGCTGGCGACGAAGTCGAGAGGAGGGTCCGGCCACGGCGTGCGCGCACGCACGCTGCCGTCGGCGTCGCGTTTGGTCCAGAACGCACCCCACACGAAGCGCAGCCCGTACGCCGCGGTGAGCGCAGAGCCGAGCACGATCCCCCCGAGCGCGACGCAGCCCCACACGCTGCCGGCGAGCGCCTCATCGAGCATCGCCGTCAGGGCGGTCTCCTTCGCCACGAATCCGAGCAGCGGCGGCAGCCCTGCCATCGAGGCGACGGACACGACCGAGATCACGGCGAGAGTAGGCGCCTGCCTGCCCACACCGCTGAGGTCGCCGATGTCGCGTGTGGAGAGCTGACGGTCGATGATGCCGACCACGAGGAACAGCGCCGCCTTGAACAGCGAGTGCGCCAACAGCAGCGTGAGACCTGCCAGCGCAGTGTCGCGCGTGCCGAAGCCGATCACGACCGTGATGAATCCGAGCTGGCTCACCGTGCCGTAGGCGAGAAGTCGCTTCAGATCGACTTCGCGCAGCGCCTGGAAGCCGCCGAGCAGCATGGTGAACACGCCGAGCGACACCACCAGCGGGCGCCACGGCTCCGCCTCTGCGAAGGTCGGCGCGAAGCGCGCGAGCAGATAGATGCCCGCCTTGACCATCGCCGCAGCGTGCAGATACGCGCTCACGGGCGTAGGCGCGGCCATCGCGCCAGGAAGCCAGTAGTGGAACGGGAAGATCGCAGACTTGCTGAACGCGCCGATCAGCAGGCAGACCAGGGCGATGTTCGTCAGCGCCCCTGACGGCGGGTCGCTGAGAATCGCGCTGATCGAGTTCGAGCCGACCTGCACGGCGAGGATCACTGCGCCGACGAACATCACCAGCCCGCCGAGCGTGGTCGTCAGCAGTGACTGCAGCGCCGCACGGCGGCTGGCGGCACGATTGAAGTAGTGGCCGATGAGCAGGTACGACAGGATGCTCGTGATCTCCCAGAAGATGACGAGCATGATGATGTCGTCGGTGAGCACCAGACCGTACATCGTTCCGGCGAAGCCGAGCAGCTCGCCGGCGAACCGCCCTCTGCCCGCTCCCTGGCCGCGGAAGTAGGTGGCGCAGTAGATCAGCACGATCGCGCCGACCCCGGTGACGACCAGGGTCAGCGCCCAGCTGAGTGCGTCCATCCGCATCGAGATCTCGACGTCGAGGGGGCGGATCCACTCGTATGCCTCGTGTGGCACAGGACCTGCGACGACCGCCGGAGCCTGCATCAGCGCGTGCACGAAGCCGGCGATGGGCAGCAGCGCGGCCAGATAGAACACGCGCGAGCCGAGGAATCGTGCGAGCGGAACCACGGCGAACGACAGCACCGCGAACACGACGAGGATCGCAAGCATGGCGCCTCCTCGTCGTCTGGCCGGCGCGGGTGCACAGGCGGCGGGTGTGATCCGGTATGTTTTGGGTCCGCATCAAGACTATCGGCCGATTGCTGAGTCGGCTCGGATGCGCTCGGACTAAGATTGTGCGGTTAGGTTGGTTCGGTGCGCCTCGTCATTGCCGAATGCTCCGTCGACTACACCGGCCGCCTCAACGCCCATCTCCCGCTCGCGAAGCGTGTGCTGATGCACAAGGGCGACGGCAGCGTCCTCATCCATTCCGACGGCGGCTCGTACAAGCCGCTGAACTGGATGAGCTCGCCGTGCCGCACGGACGTGTCAGAACCGGATGAGGAACTCGCCTCGGCGGGCGTCGTCGAGGTGTGGAAGGTGACGCACCAGAAGTCGGGCGACGCGCTCACCGTGCGCATCCACGAGATCATCTCGGACTCCTCCCATGATCTGGGTGTCGACCCCGGCCTGATCAAGGACGGCGTCGAATCCGATCTGCAGCGCCTCCTCGCCGAGCAGGTCGACCGGGTCTCCGAGGGAGCAGCGCTCGTGCGACGCGAGTTCCCCACCGCCATCGGCCCCGTCGACCTGATGGTGCGCGGCTCAGACGGCCAGCACATCGCCGTCGAGATCAAGCGCCGCGGCGATATCGACGGCGTCGAGCAGCTCACCCGCTATCTCGACCTGCTCGGCCGCGACCCACTGCTGACGGGCATCCGAGGCGTATTCGCCGCCCAGGAGATCAAGCCGCAGGCGCGCACTCTCGCCGAGGACCGCGGCATCGAGTGCCTCGTGCTCGACTACGACGACATGAAGGGGATCGAGTCGGGCGTCCCCCGGCTGTTCTGAGATCCCGATGTCCATCCGGTGGTCGCGCTTGTCTCAGTCGGGGAGCACGGGCCGCCGAGACGCACACTTCTTCGACACAGAAGTGTCCCGAGCGGCGCATCTCGATGACAAGTCGCATCTCGGCAGCCTGGGCGGGGCGATCCCGCAGGGGCCTGTCGATAGGCTGGAGGCATGGCTGATGTGCGCGAGTTCACCTGTGTTCTGTGGGATGTCGACGGGGTGATCGCCGATGCGACGGCCGGCATCATGCCGCGCGTGCAGCAGGTGCTCACCGAGCTCGGGCATCCGGTTCCCACATTCGACGACCTGCGCGCGTGGATCGGGCCGCCCATGCTCGAGTCGTTCCAGGTGCGGGCGGGGTTGAATCCGGATGAGGCGATCACGGCAGTCGGCATGTATCGCGAGCTGGCCTCCCGCGGCGGCTACGCCACGTCGGTCAGGTTGTACGACGGCATCCCCGAACTCGTGCGCGAGGTGAGCGAGGCCGGCGTACCGATCTCAACCGCGAGCACCAAGCCCGAGAACCAGGTCAGGGCCATCCTCGAGCACTACGGTCTCGATGACGCATTCACCGCGATCGCCGGAGCCCGCTCCGACGCGGAGATCAACGACACCAAGGCCGTGGTCGTCGGCAACGCCCTCGAACGGCTGCGTGCGGCCGGCGCCGACACCTCGTCGCCCGTGCTGATCGGCGACCGGCACCACGACGTCGACGGCGCCGCGGAGCACGGCGTCCCTGTCGTCTTCGCCACGTGGGGCTTCGGAAACCCCGGCGAGGAGGCAGGCTCGATCGCCACGGTCGACGCCCCCGCCGAGCTGCGCGAGCTGCTCCGCGCCGGCCTGCCCGCCCTCGCCGCGGCGTAGCACCGCCCGCACCGCACAGCCCCGCGCACCGCGAACGTCCCCTTTCGCACCGAGCGGGGCGCTTGGGTCCGGATGCAAGGGGCCCACTCGATCACAAGGTGCACGCTCGCGCAGACGCCGCGTGACGGCGCGACCCGGAGCGCCCGCGCCACGCAACTCCGCGACATCCGGCGGCCCCTGTGCCCCCCGCGGGCGATACGCTCTACAACGTGAGCTTCGATTCCATTACGCCCGACCAGCTGCGCGAGGTCGGCAGCCTGAAGTGGTCGTACTTCCCCGGCAAGACTCCCGCATTCGTGGCCGAGATGGACTTCGGCATCGCGCCCGCCATCACGCAGGCGCTGCACGATGCGGTCGACAACGGCGCGTTCGGGTACCTGCCGCCCGCAACCGACCTCGCCCTGCGCGAGGCGTTCACCGGATGGGCGGCCGAGCGCTACGACTGGCAGGTCGATCCGGATGACGTGAAGCAGATATCCGACGTCATTCAGGCGTTCGAGGTCGCGATCGAGCACTTCAGCGAGCCCGGTTCGGCGATCGTGCTGCCGACGCCGGCGTACATGCCGTTCCTCACCGTGCCTCCTGTGATGAACCGCAGGATCATTCAGGTGCCGATGCTGCGCACGGAGACCGGATGGGAGTACGACCTCGACGCGCTCGACCGCGCCTTCGCCGACGGCGGTGGGCTGCTCATTCTGTGCAACCCGCACAACCCGATCGGGCGGGTGCTGCGCCGCGACGAGATGGCCGCGATCGGCGAGGTCGTCGACCGCCGTGGTGCGCGCGTGTTCTCCGACGAGATCCACGCGCCGCTGGTCTACGCGGGCGGGCGCCACGTGCCGTACGCCTCGGTGAATGAGGTCAACGCAGGCCACACGCTCACGGCGACCAGCGCCTCGAAGGCGTTCAACCTGCCTGGCCTGAAGGCCGCTCAGGTCGTGCTGTCGAACGACGCCGACCGCAAGTACTGGGCCGACAACGCCCGCTCGCTGCATTTCGAGGCGTCCAACCTCGGCGTCGTGGCGAACACGGCCGCCTACACCGGCGGCGGCGCTTGGCTCGCCGAGGTGCTGGACTACCTCGACGGCAACCGTCGCCTGCTCGGCGATCTGATCGCCGAGCACCTGCCCGGCGTGCGCTACACCGCGCCCGAGGGCACATACCTCGGCTGGTTGGACTGCTCTGCACTGGAGCTTCCCGGCTCGCCCGCAGAGTTCTTCGCCAGCTCAGCCGACGTCGTGCCGACTGACGGCGCGCTCTGCGGCGACGGCAACGCACAGGCGGTGCGCTTCAACTTCGCGACACCGCGCCCGATCATGGAGCAGGCCATCCGCGCCATGGGCGAGGCAGTGCGCGCCCACTGACGCACACGGCACGCGAACGTACCACTTGTCTTCGAGCGGACCCGTCGCCTACGGACACAAGGCGTCCACTCGATCACAAGGGGTCCACTCGCGCTGATTCGCCACCCGACGACGAAGGCCCCGTCCGCAGAATGCGAACGGGGCCTTCGTGAGATCTGCCGGACTACAGCGGCCGGATGCTCTCCGCCTGCAGGCCCTTCGGGCCCTGTGCGATCTCGAACTCCACGCGCTGGTTCTCTTCCAGCGAGCGGTAGCCCTGCGAATCGATGGCGGTGTAGTGCGCGAAGACGTCAGAGCCGCCCTCGTCGGGAGAGATGAAGCCGTAGCCCTTCTCCGAGTTGAACCACTTGACGGTACCCTGCGTGCTCATGTATTGCCGTTCTATAGAGATGAAGCCGACTCAGATTTCGTGTCGGCCAGGTCCCACGCTAACCGTTCGATCGCTCTGGCGATAGGGCGCGAGAGAATCTGCTTCGGATTCACAGGAATCTTCCCCCGTGAAGACATAAAACGGCCCCCGCCGTTGGGGGGAAACAGCGGGGGCCGGACGACCGAGAGAGGACGTCTTCTTCCAGCATACGGCAGTGTCCCCCATTTGGGGGACACGAGCATCGAACTGCCCGGGCAGACGACGGCGCTTCCCGACCGTGTCGATGGAATGAAACGACGTCACTGCGCGCTGTAGCTCGGTGACCGTCCCAACAGAAAGCCGACTATGCGCGCGCTCATCCACGACACCTTCGGCGACCCCGCCCAGCAGCTCCGCGTGCAGGAGGTCCCCGATCCGGTGCCAGGCCCCGGCCAGGCGCTCGTGCGCACCACGCTGTCGCCGATTCACAACCACGATGTGCTCACGGTGTCGGGTGACTACGGCTTCGTGCCGCCCCTTCCCGCACAGTCAGGCACGGAGGCAACCGGCGTCGTCGAGGCCCTCGGCGAGGGCGTCGACTCGCTGCAGATCGGCCAGCGCGTCGCCGGCGGAGCGTTCGGTGCGTGGGCGGAGACGTTCGTCGCGAACGCGGCAGGGCTCGTACCGGTGCCGGATGCCCTGGACGACGAGTCGGCCTCACAGCTCATCTCGATGCCGGCCAGCGCCCTGGCGCTGCTGAACGCGCTCGGCGTGAGCGAGGGGGACTGGATCGCGCAGAACGCCGCGGGCGGAGCCGTGGGGAGGCTCGTGGCACAGTTCGCCCGCAGCCGCGGCGTGAACGTGCTCGGACTCGTGCGCCGCAGCGAGGGCGTCGCCGAACTCGCCGCAGCAGGAATCGATCGCGTCGTGGCGACCGACCAGGACGACTGGCGCGATCGGGCGGCCGAGATCACCGGCGGCGCACCCATCACCGTCGGCGTCGACTCGGTCGGCGGGCCCGCGGTCGGCGACATGCTCGAGCTCGTCGCCGACGGCGGCCGGGTCGTGCTGTTCGGCGCCATGGGCTCGGCGCGGATCGAGGCGGCGAGCCGTCACATCATCTTCCGTCAGGTGACGATCGAGGGCTTCTGGGGCTCCAAGGTCATGTCCGCGATGGATCCGCTCGAACGCGCCTCGCTCATCCGGGAAGTCGTCGAGCTCGCCGCCAGCGGCGACATCACCCTTCCGGTCGAGGAGATCTTCTCGTTCGACCGGATCGCCGACGCCGTCGCCGCCCACAACCGCCCAGGACGTGCGGGCAAGGTGCTGCTGCGGCCATGACCGAAGTGCCGGATGGGACCGAGCCGCGGATCGTCGCCGACACGCGCGATCTTGCGGCCCGTGTCGGCGAACCCGGTGAGATCGGCGCGGTCTGGAACATCCCCTCGGGCGAGCGCGACCTCGACGCGAACGTCATCGCACTGCCGCCGGGCGAGGGCATCGCCTTGCACCGGGGGCCGGCGATCGATGTACTGATCCATGTCGTCGCGGGAGCAGGGACGCTGACCACCGCGACCACCGACATCGCGCTCTCCCCCGGCCACGTGGTGTGGCTCCCCCGCGGATCCCGCCGCGCATTCACGGCGGGGCCGGGCGGCCTGCGCTACCTCACCGTGCATCAGCACCGCACTCCAGGGCCGCTGCTGGGTGCCTGAACGCGTGTCCTGAGGCGCCGGCGCGGATGCCGCACGCGCGGCTCGTCAGAAGTACGTGTCGATGATCTCGGTGATGCGGTCGTGGTCGTCGGCGACGGGGACCCTGCGCCACTTGTCGAATGCGGTGCACGGGTGGGAGATGCCGAAGCAGACCAGGTCGCCGGGTCGCGGGGCGAAGCCGTCCTCGCAGCTCAGGTAGGCGTGCTGGTCGTCCAGCTTCGTCACCGCTGCTCGATCGGCGATCTCGGAGACGACGCCGTCGGCGGTCCGCTGGCGGAGCGGAACGGGCATGCCCTCGTCGTACGGAGCGTCTCGTTTGCCCATTCCGATGATCGCGATCCCTGGTTCCGGCACCGACACCACGTGCGCCCAGATCTCCAGCGCGGCGTCGAGGCGCCCCTCATCCGGAATCCGATTGAACGCGGTCTTTCCCACGTACACGCCGTCGTCGTGTGAGACGTACGCCCCGCTGCGCAGGATCACCTGCGCGTCACCGGCGAGCGCCTCGCCGAGCTCGACCGCCACCCGGTCGAAGTACGCGCTGCCACCGGCTGTCACGATCGGCCGCTCAGGAAGCACGCCTTCCAGGCGAAGCCGCCGAGTGATCGCTCTGACGCCGTCGAAGTAGTCGGTCACCTCGGCGACGCTGCGCAGACCTCCCTCGTACGAGGAGACTCCCGCCAGCCGAACGCCCTCGATGTCGTGCACGATGTGCGCCAGCCGCGCCGCCTCATCCGGATGACGCACTCCCGTGCGGCCCCCGGCATGGCCGATGTCGACGAGCACCGGGAGCTCGACGCCTGCGCGCACGCCCTCGCGAGCCGCCGCGGCGCTGCCCTCGTCCGAGTCGACGAGGAAGAGGATCTCGCCTGCTCCCCCTGCAGCCTCATCCGCGATCCATCTCAGCGTCGCCGGATCGAGCACCTCGTTCGCGATCAGAATGCGCGAGACCCCGAAGCCGCGCGCCGCGCGCGCCTGATGCCCCATCGCGACCGTGATCCCCCACGCGCCTTCTGCAAGCTGCCTGGCGAACAGCTGCGGCGACATCGTGGTCTTGCCGTGCGGCGCGAAGCTCAGATCGTGCCGTGTGCAGAAGTCAGCCAGAGACCGGATGTTGCGCGCGAGCGCGCGCTCGCGCAGGACCATCGCGGGGAACGCGACGCTGCCGTCGAAGAGGGTCCGATCCTCCCCGCCGCCCGGCCACAGCCCCTTCGTCGCCCACGGCGCCGCAATCGTCTCGCTCATGCTCTCTCCGTTCCTGCACGGCCATCCGGTGCTCCCGCCGTCAACGATGACACGTCCCGGCGCAGACCGCGGCCTGGCGTCCTGCCCGTCAGCGCACCATCCGCGAGAACCGGGACGCCGGCCACGAGCACGTCGTCGATGCCCTCAGCGAGACGGAGCGGGTTCGCGTAGTCCGCCCTGTCGGCGACGGCGGCGGGGTCGACCAGTACGAGGTCGGCGTGGAATCCGGCCCACACGGCGCCGCGCCGTCCCAACCTCATCCGTGCGGCGGGGCGCTCCGACAGGCGGTGCGCCGCCTGCTGCCATGTCCACCTGCCGTCGGCGGCCATCGCCAGCAGCCGCGCGAACGCGCCGTACGCGCGAGGATGCGGCGCCTGTCCGACGAAGATGCCATCCGACCCGCCCATGAAACCCGGATGAGAGAACAGCCTGGCCAGATTCTCCATCGGCCGCTCGTCGAGCACGGCCATCACCGCACCGACGCGCATGTCTCCCGCGACGAGCATCCGGATCGTCGCCTCCGCCGCGTCGACGCCGAGCCGCTGTGCGATCTCCGCGAGCGTCAGCCCGGCGCACCAGGCCCACTCGCTGTTCGGCATCGAGGAGATCGTGATCATGCCTGGCCAGTCTGGCCCGAGGCTCGGGTGCTCGGCCACGCGCGGAAACCACTCGGTGCGCAGTCTGGCGACCTCATCCGGACTCTGCAGCCGCGCCGCCGCGTCGCCAGCGGCGAGCGCGCTGTACTCGGGCGGCAGCGTCGGCATCGACAGCAGCGAAGCGCCGCGCGTGTACGGGTACATATCGAACGTCGCGTCCGCCCCGCCGTCGGCGAGGTCGCCCATGAGGCGCCAGCCGTGCTCCGCGTCGAGGTGGAAGTGCGAGATGTGCGCCGCGACGCCGCTGTGCGCGCAGATCGCGGCGATCTCGCGCACGCCGACGTCCGAGCCCCGCTCGTATCCGCCCCGCATGTGCGTCACGTACAGGGCGTCGGCGGCTGCGACGGGCTCGGTCAGCTTCGCGATCTCGGTGGTATCGGCGAAGAGGCCCGGCACGTAGTCGAGGCCGGTCGACAGCCCGAGCGCGCCGTCACGCAGACCGTCTGCGACCAGCTCCTGCATCCGCCGCAGCTGCCCGTCGGTCGCCGGGTCGGCGGACATGCCCATCACGTCGTGGCGCACGGTGCCGGCCGGGACGAGGCAGCCGACGTTCACGGGCGTCGCGTCGTCGTAGGTCGCGAGCAGGTCGGCGACGCCTCCGCCGCGGAACTGCGGATGCTCGCCGTTGATCGCGGCGAAGTAGTCGCTCGCCCATCGCCCATCGCCCGGCGCATAGGAGACGCCGTCCTGGCCGGCGATCACCGTTGTGATCCCCTGGCGCAGGAGCGCGAGGGCCACATCCGGATCGAACACCCGCCCATCGGCGTGGGAGTGCGCGTCGACGAAACCGGGCAGCACGAGACGCCCTCCGGCGTCGATCACCTCATCGCCGACTCGAGGATCGATGCGCCCGACCTCCGAGATCCGGCCGTCGGAGATCGCGACGTCGGCGCGCGTTCCCGCCTCAGCGCGGTCGTCGACGACGGCGCCTCCCCGGATGACGGTGCGTGTCATGCGGACGCGTACCGGGCGAGCAGGTCGATCTGGCGCGGGTCGCTCAGCGCGGAGCCGACGGCGACGACCGAGACGCCGGCGGCGAGGAACTCCTCGGCGTTGTGCGCGTCCATGCCGCCGGTGGCGACGAATCGGATGCCGGGGAACGGGCCGCGCATCGTGCGGAACCACGAGGTGCCGAGCGTGGCGGCGGGGAAGGCCTTCACCCAGTCGACGCCGAGCGCCTGCGCGCGCTGCACCTCGGTCGCCGTGGCCACGCCTGGCAGGTGCGGCATCTCGCGACGATGGCTCGCGTCGAGCACGCTGCCGTCGGTGCCGGGCGCGACCGTGAAGGCGGCACCCGCGCTCGCGCTGGCCTCGACCTGCTCGACCGTGACGACCGTGCCGGATCCGACCCGCTTTCCCCGTTCCCGACCGGCTGCGACCACCGCTTCGAGCGACGCAACGGCATCCGGTGTCTGGATCGGCACCTCGACGAGGTCGATGCCGAGATCCCATGCCCGCGTCGCCAGCGCAACAGCCTCGGCCGGTGCCATTCCGCGCAGGATCGCCATGAACCGCTGCCCGTCGAACAGCTCGTCGAACGTCACCATCGCACCGTCTCCTCCTGCACTGCGAAGCGCAGTGCGTTCCATTCCTCTTCGCCGATCGCGGCGAGCTCTCTGAGCCGCTGTGCGGGCCCCGGATCCGGGGTGTCGCCGCGGTGCCGCAGCGCATGCGCCGCCATCACGTGGCCGCGACGCAGACAGGTGCGCTCGTCCGCGCCGCCCAGCCGACCGTCGAGGTAGCCGGCGGCGAACGCGTCGCCCGCCCCGATCGGCTCCACCACGTCGACAGAGGGTGCGGGAACGTGCACGCGCTCGGTGCCGACGAAGCTCGTCGCGCCGACGTCGGCGTCCTTGACGACGAGCGCACCGACATCCGGCAGCAGCTCGCGCACCTCGTCCGCCGTTGCGGTGCCCCACAGCTCGGCCGCCTCGTCGCGGCCGACGAAGACGATGTCGGCACGGCGGGCGTGCTCGAGCAGCACGGGTGCTGCGCGCTCGGATGCCCAGAGCCGAGGGCGGAAGTTCACGTCGAAGCTCGTCACGACGTCACCCGATCTGCCGGAGAGCACCGCGTCGACGAGGTCATTGCACGATTCCGACAGCGCGGCAGTGATGCCGGACAGGTGGCACACGCGGCGCTCGGCCAGACGCAGGCCCGCGAGATCGGCGGGGCTCATCGCCGAGGCGGCGGAACGCGCGCGGTAGTAGAGCACGTCGCTGCGGCCGTCGACGACGTCTTTGAAGTAGACGCCGGTCTGCCTGGTGCCGTCTTCGACGACGCGCGGGGTCTCGACGCCGCGGAGGCGCAGCGCTTCGAGGATCCGACTGCCGAACGGATCGGCGCCGACTCTGCTGAACCACTCCGCACGACGGCCGAGATGGGTCAGCCCGACCGCGACGTTCGACTCGGCTCCCGCGATGTGCAGCTCGGCCGTCTCGGCGCTGCGCAGACCCTCACCTGCCGCGGCGACGAGCACCATGCTCTCGCCGAGGCAGAGCACGTCGGCGGGTTCCGCAGCGCTCACCGCCTGATTCCGTCATGTTGCATTATTTGCACAATCTGTTGCGACATCCGATGTCCTTCGAGCATAGGTTCGCGGCGGGAACGACGTCAAGGCTGCTCCGCCGGACACAGCGCAGTCGACACACCGAATGCCTCCGACGCCATCCGCGGCAGTCCGCGCTTCTCGCGAGCACTGCGCCGAGAGATGACTGCGCTGTGCGCGCGACGCCCGGGGGCAGTGCACGGCGGGGCGCTTGGCCCGGGTTCGCGCGCTGTGACAGCATGAGCGCATCGCTCAGGCCGATTCCGGGGGACACAGTGTCGCAGACCGTGCAACGCGCGACGGAGCTCATCGAGTTCATCGCAGAGGACCCGCGCACCCTCGCCGAGGCGGCGGAGAAGTTCGACGTGCACCGTTCGACGGTGTTCCGTCAGCTGCAGACGCTCGAGCGCGCCGGCTTCCTCGTGCACCGGTCGGACGGTCGATACGCGATCGGCCCGCGCATCATCTCGATCGCCCAGCATGCACTGGAGCGCATCGACCTGCGCCGCATCGCGCACGACCACCTCATCCGGCTGCAGACTCGTGCCGGCTGCACGGTGCACCTGGCGCAGCTGATGGAGAACAGCATCGTGTACGTCGACAAGATCGAGGACACCAGCGGTGTGCGGATGTACTCCCGCGTCGGCCGAACCGTGCTGCCGCAGGCGACGGGGGTCGGCAAGGCGATCCTCGCGCAGCTGCCCGCCGCGCGCCGCGACGCCGTGCTCGCCGGCGTCGAATGGCACGCGTACACCGACACGACGCTGACTGACCGGAAGAGCCTCGACGTCGAGCTCGACCGGATCGCGCGGCGCGGCTGGGCCGTCGACGACAGCGAGTTCGAGGGATTCACGAACTGCATCGCCACGCCCGTGTCCAACTCGGACGGCACCGTCGTCGGCGCGATCTCGCTCACGTCGCTGAAAGCGCTGCACAACCTCGATGACCTGCGCACCCACCTCGACGATCTGCTCGAGACCGCAAGCCGGGTCTCGCGGGACCTGGGGTAGGGCGACGCACACGAGTGCCTACGAAGTTCGCGAACGCCTACGACATTGCATAGGCATTCGCGAAGAACGTAGGCACTCGCGCGGGGCGGAGACGACCGGGCGGAGACGACCAGGGGTGTGTTGCGTGTGGTGCAACAGCCTTTGTGATTCCTGCACTTTGCCCTAGCATCATCACGCCCGCTCTTGAGAGGAACACTGATGCCACGCACCGCCATCCGGACCGACGCCGCCCCCGCCGCCGCGCACACGTTCTCCCAGGGAGTCAGGCACGGCAACGTGCTGCAGGTCTCCGGTCAGGGTCCGATGGATCCTGTGACGAAGCGCTACATCGCCGAGGGCGACGTGCACGCGCAGACCCTTCGCACCCTCGAGAACGTGCGCGCCATTGTCGAAGCCGGCGGTGCGAGCGTCGCCGACGTGGTGATGTTCCGGGTCTACCTCACCGACCGCGGTGACTTCGCCGCCATGAACGAGGCGTACGGCGAGTTCGTCGAACGCCACGTCGGTGACGGCGTCCTCCCCGGCCGCACCACCGTCTTCGTCGGCCTGCCGCACGCGGAGATGCTGGTCGAGATCGACGCCCTCGCCGTCGTGGACTGAGCGGCCGCGTCAGCAGGCTCGCATCACCCGATCCGTGCTGACGCAGTCGCTGCGGCGACCCGGCTGACACTCCTCACGCGGCCACCGCCTCACCGGCTCCGGGCGCTCCGCCCAGCACTCGCCGAAGGATGATCCTCTCCCCCAGGGTCCAGGCCGTCGTCGTGAGCAGGTAGAGGGCGGCGGCAAGCGGCACGAACGCGGCGATCGCCGCCGTGAGGAAGGGCATGAAGCTCAGCACGCGCATCATCCGGGACAGGTCGGGCGCTCCATCTGGACGCTCCGCCGGCGTGGCCGGTGTCGGCGGCGCGAGCAGGCGGCGCGATGCCTGCGCGACGATCGCGATCAGCACCATGATCGCGACGAACACCAGAGCTGACCCCCAGTCGGCGGCACCGGCGACGATCTGCCCGATGAACCCTGCGTCCAGCGGGATGCCCAGGAACGTGTGCGTCAGCAGCTCGTTGGCGTGCCCGTCGACGGTCTGCCGGATGAACAGCCCGTAGACGGCCATCAGGAGCGGCGTCTGCGCGAGCACGGGCAGGCAGCCGGCGAACGGCGACGACTTCTCCGCCGCATAGAGCTCCATCGTCTTGCGCTGGAGCAGCTCCGGGTTCTTCTTGTACCGACGCTGGAGCTCTGCGAGCTGCGGCGCGAGTCGCTCCCGGATGATGCCGGCCCTGACCTGCGACCGGCCGACGGGTATCAGCACGATGCGGACCGCGATCGTGAGCAGGATGACCGCGGCCGCCGCGCTCTCGGTGCCGGCCAGCGGTTCGAGCAGCTCGCTGATCCGGGTGACCAGCCAGTATGCGGCGCTGATCAGGATGCGGATGGGTGGGAATTCGTAGATGTCCATGTCGTTCTCGTCTCGTTCGCAAGGAATATCGATCGATTGATCGCCTCGTGAGAACGACGGAGCCGCCCGCGGCGTGCGGGAGAGCATTCCCCTGCTGAAGTCAGCGGGGAGGAAGAGGTCGTCGCTCAGGCCGAGGCGTGAACGACGAACGACGGCGCGCGCACCATGGCGGTGCCGCGAGTGCCCGGCTGGCCTGCGAGCCGGCGGGCCGGGGTCGTGCGAACGCGCAGGCCCTTCGGCGGCGCATTCGGCGCGATCAGCAGCGCGCGAGTCAGTGTGCGCAGAGCCCGCGGAACGACGACCGCCACCAGGAGGGCACCGACAGCGAGGAAGAGCAGCGCCTGGAACGGCGACGACGGCACGTGCGAGCCGAACGCAACGGTGAGCGTGAGCACGATGAAGTGCAGCGCGATCCACAGTGAAACCAGCACCGCTCTCACCTCCCACCGCTCAGTGTGCGGCCACTCTACTCGGAACGTTCGCCGAGCAGGTGAGCCGGTGCGCCGCGGTCAGGCCGTCCGAACCCTCGCGCACAGCGAAACGCGCCGCCTCACGGACGACGACGGCGCGTCTCGACCGGACGACATATCCGGCATCGGGACCGGAGACGACGTTGGGCCCGACCATTCCGTCGGGCCCAACGTCATACCGTGCGCGAGGGGGGACTTGAACCCCCACGTCCGTAAGGACACTGGCACCTGAAGCCAGCGCGTCTACCAATTCCGCCACTCGCGCGAGTCGAGCGCGTGCGCTCTTTCTCAACCTGAAGATCCTAACACGGCGCGGGGAATGCGAACGAACCGAACATCGTCCGCTGCGGGAGCTCGAAGCCGCGCAGAACCGCGGAGAGGACGCGCTGCCCGGAAATCAATCCCCGAGGCACTGCAGAATCCTCGAGACACGGCACAATCGGCTAGGAAACGCCGTGTCCCGGCGATTCTGCCGCGGCTCGACGCACCTCGAAGGCCGTCCGCGTCGCTGCCACAGCTCGGTGCTCGCCAGCCCGCGCGCACAGCCTTCTGCACCTCTTCAGGCTGGTTATCACCGGCCGTGGCTACGATGGGCCAAACGTGGCCGACGGATGGAGAAATCGCTTGGGACTTCTGGACAGCTTTGAGAAGGGGCTCGAGCGTGCCGTGAACGGCGCCTTCGCGAAGACCTTCCGCAGCGGCGTTCAGCCCGTTGAGATCGCCTCCGCTCTGCGCGGCGAGCTCGACAGCAGTGCGGCTGTGGTCAGCCGTGACCGCATTCTCGCGCCGAACGATCTCACCGTGTGCCTCAATCCGGCGGACGCCGACCGGATGAATCGCATCGGTCCGGCGCTGAACAGCGAGCTCGACGAGATCGTCAGCAAGCACGCGGCGAAGCAGGGCTACAGCTTCGCCGGCCCCGTGCGCATCGCCATCAGGCCGGACGGCGACATCCCGGCGGGCACGATCCGGATCGAGTCGGGAACCGCCGAGGGCGCGCAGGTGTCGTGGCAGGCGGTGGTCGAGATCGCCGGCCGCCAGCACGTGCTCACCGCCGCCCGCACCGTGATCGGGCGCGGCAGCGACGCCGACATCACGATCGCCGACACCGGAACGAGCCGCAAGCACGTCGAGATCCTCTGGGACGGCACCAGCGCGATGGTGCGCGATCTCGGCTCGACGAACGGCTCGAAGCTCGATGGGGCGTCTGTGAAGAAGGCCCCGTTGGCATCCGGGTCTGTCATTCGCATCGGTCGCACCGATATCGTCTTCCGTGTGGTTCCCCGCGCATCCTCCCCTCGCCGACCGGCGCACGACGCAGCGACCCGGATATTCGACGCACAGGAGCGGCCATCGACATGACCGACCTCACCCTCCTTCTGCTGCGCGGCGGCTTCCTGCTCGTCATGTGGCTGTTCGTGCTGGCTGTGGTGTTCGCGCTGCGCGCTGACCTGTTCGGATCCCGTGCCCGAAAGCTGCCGGAGCCGCAGCCGGCTCGTACGGCGGCACCCGCCGCACCCTCCACTCCCCCGACCCCGACGCCCAGCGTCGCCACGACCGGCCCCGCCACGACATCGACGGTCAGCCGCATCGTGATCACCTCCGGCCCGAAGGCGGGCCTCGAGGTGCCCCTCGGAACCGACCCGCTCACAATCGGCCGATCGAGTGAGGCCGGGCTCGTCATCCGCGACGACTACACCTCGGGCCACCACGCACGTCTCGTGCTGTGGGGCGAGCAGTGGATGATCCAGGATCTCGATTCGACCAACGGCACGATGCACGACGGCGTGCGAGTGGCGTCGTCTGCGCCGGTCGCGGTGCAGACGGGTGCGCCGATCAAGGTCGGGGCGACGACCTTCGAGCTGAGGAAGTAGCCCCACCCGCATGGTCTTCGAGGGCTCCAGCGCCGCGATCTCCCACACGGGCAAGGTCAGGTCGAACAACCAGGACTCCGGCTATGCCGGTTCCAACCTCTTCGTCGTCGCCGACGGCATGGGCGGGCACGCGGGCGGCGACGTCGCCTCGAGCGTCGCCGTGCACAAACTCGAGCCCCTCGATCACGTCTACGAGTCGCCACAGCACGCCGAGAGCGCCCTGCGCGAAACCGTCGCCTCCACGGCGGGCGACCTGATCGAGATCGCCAAGCGCCGCCCAGAGCTCGCCGGCCTCGGCACCACGGTCAGCGCGATCGCGATGGTCGACGACTACGCCGTGATCGCCCACATCGGCGACTCACGCATCTACCTCTGGCGCAACGACTCCCTCACCCAGGTGACCACCGACCACAGCTTCGTGCAGCGCCTGGTCGACTCGGGCCGGATCACCCCCGAGGAGGCGCGCTACCACCCGCGCCGCTCGGTGCTGATGCGCGTGCTCGGCGACATGGACGCCCACCCCGAGGTCGACACGATCATCATGCCGACCCAGCAGGGCGACAGGTTCATCCTGTGCTCGGACGGACTCTCCGGAGTCGTCGACGAACCACACATGAACCGCACGCTGCGGCGCGACGACACCCCGGGCCGCACGGCGGACGCTCTGCTCAAGCAGGCACTCGACGGCGGCGCGCCTGACAACGTCACGGTCGTGATCGTCGACGTCGGCGGGCGCCATCCGGTGCTCATGGGCGCTCCGTCCGTCGTCGGCTCCGCCTCGAATCCGCAGGGAATCAAGGTTCCGTCCGCTCGCCGTCCGACAATCGGCACCGGATGGCTGCACCCCCGCAGCCAGGCAGCGAACGAGCCGAGCCACTTCGAGCCCGACTCCGACTACCTCGAAGAGCTCATCGAGGAGGACAAGCGTCGCGCCAGGCGTCGGCGCATCGTCGGCATCTCGGCGATCGTGCTGATCGCCGCCGCCGTCGCCGTGGCGTTCTGGGGCTTCACCCAGTGGACGCAGACGCGCTACTACGTCGGAACCGACGAGGACAGCGTCGTCATCTACCAGGGCATCCAGGCCACCGCCGGCCCGATCTCGTTCTCTTCGACGTACGAAGACACCGACGTGCCGCTCGACGGGCTCTCTCCGGCGAACCTGCGCATCGTCGAGCAGACGATCACGGCGCACTCGCTCGAGCACGCGGAGGAGATCGTCGAACGCCTGCGCGCCAACCTGCCGGCCGACGACGAGTCCGCCGAGATCGATCCGGAGCCGACCGAGACACCGGATCCGGATGGCAGCTCGACGCCCGAACCGAGCGAGACCTCGGGAGGTGAGGACGAATGAGCGACGACGTCGCGGCCGACACCGCCGTACTGAAGGCGCTGCGCCGCGTGCGCAGACCGGCACCGCGCCGCAATCGGGAGCTGCTCCTGCTGCTGTTCTCGATCGTGCTCTCCACCGGTGCGATGGCGCTCGTGCAGCTCGGCGCCCTCGGCGCCCTGGTGTACGGCGAGCTCATTCTGTCCGGCCTGCTCGGACTGCTGGCGCTCGCCCTTCACGTCGTGCTGCGCATCAAGACGCCCAATGCCGATCCCCTCGTGCTGCCGATCGCATTCCTGCTCACAGGCCTCGGCATCGCAGAGATCTACCGCATCAGCCTCTCTGGCACGAACCCGGGGGCCGGCACCAGCCAGATCGTCTACGCGGCCGTGTCGATGGTGCTCGCGGGGGCACTCGTCTGGCTGCTGTCGAACTACCGCCTCCTGTTCCGCTACACGTACCTGTTCGGCCTGGCCGGCATCGTGCTCCTGCTGCTGCCGTTCATCCCGTTCCTCAACGGCGGCGGCAACGCGAAGGTGTGGATCTCGATCGCGGGCTTCAACTTCCAGCCTGGCGAGATCGCGAAGATCTGCCTCGCGATCTTCTTCGCCGGCTACCTGGTGCGCACCCGTGAGAGTCTCGCCACGACGGGCAGACGCGTGCTGGGTCTCACGTTCCCGCGCGCCAGAGAGCTGGGCCCCGTCCTCGTGATCTGGATCGTCTCGCTCGGCATCATCGTGATCCAGCGCGACCTCGGCACGGGCATCCTGATCTTCGGCATGTTCGTCGCGACCCTGTACGTCGCGACGGGCAAGACCGGATGGATGCTCATCGGCGTCTTCCTCGCCATCGGCGGCGCCTTCGTCGCCTCGCGATTCATGACGTACGTCGGCTGGCGGTTCGACAACTGGCTGAACGCGTTCGACCAGGAGATCTACGACCGCGAAGGCGGCAGCTATCAGCTCGTGCAGGGCCTCTTCGGTCTCGCGCACGGCGGATTCTTCGGCACGGGTCTCGGCCAGGGCCGCCCGTGGCTGACGCCGGTCTCGCAGAGCGACTACATCATCCCGTCGCTGGGCGAGGAGCTGGGCCTGGTGGGCATCTTCGCGATCCTGTCCATGTACCTCGTACTCGTGGGCAGGGGCCTGCGCATCGGCATCGCCGGCCAGGACGACTTCGGCAAACTCCTCACCACGGCGCTGTCCTTCACGCTGGCGCTGCAGGTGTTCATCATGGTCGGCGGCGTCACGCGCGTGCTGCCGCTGACCGGGCTGACGACGCCCTTCCTCGCGGCGGGCGGCTCGTCGCTGCTTGCGAACTGGATCATCATCGCGCTGATCCTGCGCATCAGCGATGCCGTACGCCAACAGCCGAAAGCGGTGATCGGATGATGCGTCGAACGACGATCCGGATGGAGGCGACCGCATGACCAAGGAACTTCGTCGCCTCACGACCATCGTGATCCTGATGTTCCTCACGCTGTTCGTATCGACCAGCGTGATCCAGGCGGTCACGTCCGACAGCCTCGCCGCTCATTCGGAGAACAAGCGCACGCTCTACGACAGCTTCGAGGTGCAGCGCGGGTCGATCATCGCCGGAGGCGAGGAGATCGCCTCCTCCGTGCCCAGCGACGACCTGTACGCATGGCAGCGCCAGTACGAGCAGTCGCAGATGTGGTCGACGGCCACGGGCTATCTCAATCCGGTGCTGCGCTCGGCGACCGGTCTCGAGAGCGCGATGACGCAGGAGCTCTCCGGTACGGACTCATCCGCGGTGTTCGCCCGCTTGGAGCGGGTCCTCACCGGTCAGGACCCGCGGGGGTCGTCCATCAAACTGAGCCTCGACCCTGCCGCCCAGCGCGCGGCGTACGACGCGATGACGAATGCCGGATACACAGGCGGCGTCGTCGCGATCGAACCGGACACCGGACGCGTCCTTGCGATGGTGTCGACGCCGGGGTACGACGCGAACCAGCTGGCGGTGCACGACGACGCGGCCACGAACGAGGCCTACGACGCGCTCATCGACGATCCGTCGCGGCCGCTGCTCAACCGGGCGATCGGCGGCGACCTGAACCCGCCTGGGTCGACCTTCAAGATCGTGACCGCAGCGGCGGCCCTCGCCTCGGGCGACTACACGCCGGACTCGAAGCTGCCGAACGTCGCCGAATATGAGCTGCCAGGTTCCGGATCCGTCGTGCGCAACGCTGGTCGCGGAAAGTGCGGTTCAGGCGACGAGGTGACCATCGCCGACGCGCTGCGGCTGAGCTGCAACATTCCGATGGCCGAACTCGCCGTCGAGCTCGGCGATGAGGCGATCAAGGAGCAGGCCGAGAAGTTCGGGTTCAATGCGAGCTTCGACCTGCCGCTGACGTCGACGGAGTCGAGCTACCCGACGGACGGCCTCGACGACGCCCAGACCGGTCTGACCGGATTCGGCCAGGGTCAGGTGACCGCCACGCCGTTGCAGATCGCCATGGTGACCGCCGGACTCGCGAACGAAGGAGCGGTCATGAACCCGACGATGGTCGACGAGGTCGTCGGCCCGGATCTGTCCGCGCAGCAGACGACGCAGCCGACGGAGTTCGGCGAGGCGCTCGCTCCGGACCTCGCCGCGGAGATGGTGGAGATGATGACGGCGAACGTGAGCAGCGGCGTCGCTTCGAATGCAAGAATAGACGGGGTCGACGTGGGCGGTAAGACGGGCACGGCGGAGAACAGTGAAGGCGAGCCGTACAGCCTGTGGTTCACGGGGTTCGCGCCATCGGACGACCCAGAGGTTGCGGTCGCGGTCGTTGTCGAAGACGGCGGCGGCCAGGAGCAATCAGGTTCAGGAAATGCGATCGCGGCGCCTATCGCGAAACAGGTCATGGAGGCGGTGCTGGGCAGATGAGGCCAACACAGGGTGTGACGTTCGGCGGTCGCTATGAACTGAGCTCGCGCGTCGCGATCGGCGGCATGGGCGAGGTCTGGGAGGCGACCGATCACGTCATCGGGCGCACGGTCGCGATCAAGATCCTCAAGGACGAGTACATGGGGGATCCTGGCTTCCTCGAGCGCTTCCGCGCCGAGGCCAGGCACGCCGCACTCGTCAACCACGAGGGCATCGCGAGCGTCTTCGACTACGGCGAGGAGGACGGCTCCGCGTTCCTCGTGATGGAGCTCGTGCCTGGCGAGGCGCTCTCGACGATCCTCGAGCGGGAGACGTCTCTCGAGCCGAACCGCGTGCTCGACATCATCGCGCAGACGGCTTCGGCGCTGCAGGCCGCGCACGCGGCGGGCCTCGTGCACCGCGACATCAAGCCGGGCAACCTGCTGATCACTCCGGACGGCAGGGTGAAGATCACCGACTTCGGCATCGCGCGCATCGCCGATCAGGTGCCGCTGACCGCGACCGGTCAGGTGATGGGCACCGTGCAGTACCTCTCGCCCGAACAGGCCTCAGGCCATCCGGCCAGCCCGTCGACGGACATCTATTCGCTGGGCATCGTCGCGTACGAGTCGGTGGCGGGCAAGCGCCCGTTCACCGGCGAGTCGCAGGTCGCCATCGCGATGGCGCAGATCAACGACCAGGCGCCGCCTCTGCCTGCGGAGATCCCGCAGCCGGTGAAGAACCTCATCTTCGCGATGATCGCGAAGAAGCCGGAGGACCGCCCTTCATCGGCAGCCGCCGTCTCCCGCGCGTGCGCGGCCCTGCGCCGGGGTGACATCTCCGCGGCCGCGGCTGCGGTGCCTGCGATCGCCGACTCCGCAGCACTGGACGACGACAGCTTCACCCAGCTGCTCGACACGTCGGACGGCGAGAAGACCCAATTGCTCCCGGCGACCAACCCGCTGCCCGCGCCGGTGAACGGTGACGAGGAAGACGCGGAAGACGAGGCGGAGGAGCCGAAGAAGAAGCGCAGCCCGTGGACGTGGCCGCTGATCGCACTGATCGCACTGCTGGTCATCGCCGTCGGCGGCACCATCTGGGCGCTGGTGTCGAACTCGCTGAACGCTGACCCTGCGCCGACATCGCCGAGCGCCACGGCGACCGAGACGACTCCGCCCGACGTCGATGTGGCCGCCCTGGAGCTGATCGGCAAGACGTGCGATGAAGCCACCGGCATCATCGCAGCGGAGCAGGCAGACATCGAGCTGAGCTGCACGACGGGCGACGCGGCGACCGAGGAGGGCCAGGCCGGCACCATCTACCAGCTCTCCGACGACAGCGTGCCCGCCGGATCGCAGGTCGAAGCAACGGTGTACGGCGAGATGGCGACAGTCGACGTCGATGCGCTCGGCCTGGTCGGCAAGACCTGCGACGTGGCCACCGGCATCGCCGAGGAGGCGGGCATCACGCTGACCTGCGCGACCGGTGATCCGGCCGGTGAGGAGAGCGAGGTCGACAACGTCTACCAGCTCTCCGAGAGCGGCAGCGTGCCGATGGGAACCACCGTCGAGGCGACGGTGTACGGCGATGTCGAAGTCGTGGACCTCGGCGCGCCGGCGAACGGGCCGACGCTGAGCGCCACTGAGTTCGAGACCGACGCGACCGGAACGGTCAACTGGGCGGAGTACCGCCCGGAAGGCGCCACCCTGACCGGGTACGTCGTGGAGCTGGAGAACGCCCAGTTCAGT
Source organism: Microbacterium sp. JB110 (assembly GCF_003335195.1). NCBI lineage: Bacteria > Bacillati > Actinomycetota > Actinomycetes > Micrococcales > Microbacteriaceae > Microbacterium > Microbacterium sp. JB110. The sequence goes on from NZ_QPGM01000004.1 coordinate 109,403, forward strand.
AACGGTCGGTCGACCCAGACCTTCGACCCGGGGGAGCTGAGCGCGGACTTCACCGTCACGGGCTCCGCCGGGCGCAGCGTCGTGGTGTCGTACTTCGCCGTCTTCGGCGAGGAGGAGTCCGGCTCCTCGCCGCCCACTAGCGCCGACATCATCGCTCCGGCAGACACCGACACGGATGGCATCGATCTCGATTCGTGATCCGGACGAGACCTCTCCCCCTGCTCTCTCTCAGGGGCAGTCGCGTGCGCTCGGTTATTCTGTGAGCTGGTTGTCGAAGGGGGGAACCTTCTGTGTCGCCTGAGAATCGTGTTCTCGCCGGTCGCTACCGCGTCGAAGACGTCATCGGCGAGGGCGGGATGGCCACAGTCCACCGAGGCACCGACGAGAAGCTCGGTCGGGCCGTCGCGATCAAGATCCTGAAGCGAGAGCACGCGGGCGACAAGGTCTTCCGCCACCGCTTCCGCATGGAGGCTCAGTCGGCTTCGCGCATGGCGCATCCGTCGATCGTCCGCGTCTACGACACGGGAGAGGCGACCGAGCGGGTCGGCTCGCGCGATGTCACCACACCGTTCATCGTCATGGAGTACGTGCAGGGAACGCTCCTGTCCGATCTCGTCGCTCGCGGCCCCGTTCCCAGCGGCGACGCCGTGGCCTATGTCGACGGCGTCCTCGAAGCGCTCGCCTACGCGCATCGCGCCGGCGTCGTGCACCGCGATATCAAGCCCGCGAACATCATGGTCACCGAGTCCGGTGTGAAGGTGATGGACTTCGGCATCTCACGGGCAGTGTCGGACAACGCGGCAACCGTCGCTGAGGCCGCCGCTGTGCTCGGCACCGCGAACTACTTCTCGCCGGAACAGGCCAAGAGCGAGACCGTAGACGCGCGCACCGACATCTATTCGGTCGGCGTCGTGCTCTACGAGCTGTTGACGGGCCGTCCGCCGTTCGAAGGCGAATCGCCCGTGGCGGTCGCCTACCAGCACGTCAGCGAGACCCCGGCCGTTCCGAGCCGGCTGAACTCCGATTCGCCTGGTGCGCTCGACGCCGTCGTGCTGCGAGCCCTCGCGAAGGACCCGTTCCAGCGCTTCCCCGACGCGGCGACGTTCCGCGAAGCCCTCGACGCGGCCACCAGCGGACGCGAGCCGTCCAAGCGCGCGATCGGCAAGCTCACCGACGCCCTGTACGGCGCGAATCCGCGGCACGCACAGGAGACGCAGCGTTCTCTGCGCCAGCTCTCCAGTGACACCACCATGGTCCGCACACAGTCAGGACCCCCCGTGGCGTGGATCTGGGCCGCTGTGGCGTTCATCGCCGTGATCGTGATCTCGATGCTCATCTGGGTGATCTCGCTGCAGCCGTTCTCGGCGGATCCGACCAACGCTGTGGTCGTACCCGAGCTCGTCGAAGCCCAGCACGAGGAGGCCGTCGAGGAGCTCAGCGATCTGGGGCTCGCCGTTGCGGCGGTCACGGAGCAGAGCCGTGAGATCGAAGAGGGCGCGGTCATCCGGACCGATCCTGTCGCCGGCACGTCGCTCCGACCCGGTACTCGGATCACTGTCGTCGTCTCGGGCGGCCACGAGGTCGTGGCCGTGCCCGAGCTGGTGGGCACGTCGCAGGAGGCGGCCCAGCAGGAGCTGAAGGACGCAGGGCTGAAGGTCGGCCTCGTCGCACCGCGCAACGATCCGGAGGCGGAGAAGGGCCGAGTGCTCTCTGCAAGCGCAACCGCCGGAGATGAAGTGCTGATCGGGTCGACGATCAATCTCGTCGTGGCCACCGGTGAGGTGGCTATCAGCGACTACACCGGCTTCACCGTCGACAGCGCCACCCGCGACCTGGAGGCTCTCGGGCTCACGGTCGCGTCCGCTGGCGACGACTCGTGCGCCGCCACCGACCCGGCGACGGTCGTCGCACAGTCGATCGGCGCCGGCGACACGAAGATCGCTTCGGAGATCAACCTGCGCTACTGCTCAGGCGAGTGACGCCGGGCGGGCCTCATGTTCCGAGGCACCGCGGGCGAGGCCGGCGCTCGGCGCGTGCCCGCCTTCGAAGCCCAATCGCGTACGCGTCCCGGGATGAGGGAGCCGACGCTGTGCTTCGGCGACCGTAGCCGTCTATGCCAGATAGGCGGCGATGGTCGCTGCCGACTCGTCGATCACGCCGTTGTCCGGCACGTAGTTCGAGGCGATCCACGGGAACGCGTAGAAGAACAGCCCGTACAGCGCAGCCGCGATCAGGGCGAGGAGAATCAGCAGCCGCACCCACCACGGACCGGGAAGCACACGCCACAGCGCACCGTACATCAGGCCGCCCCTTCCGTCAGCGATTCCGGCTCGCCATCGGAGCGCGGCTGGAACGAGTCGAACACACCGTAGGCGACGATGCGCTCGGCGAGCGAGTACTTGGGCGAGCAGGCCGTCAACGTGATGTAGCGCCCGTTCGCGGGAACCTCTGGGCTCTGCGGCACATCGAGCAGCACGTCGGTCTCGTCCGGGCGGACGTACTCGAGTGTCCGGAAGCGGTACGTGTACCAACCGGCCTCGGTCTCGACGACGATCGCGTCGCCCGCGTGCAGCGTCGCGATCTCCGCGAACGGCTTGCCGAAGGTGGTGCGGTGGCCGGCGAGCGCGAAGTTGCCGACCTCGCCGGGCAGCTCGGTTTCGTTGTAGTGCCCGATGCCGATCGGATCGAGCGTGATGGGCCGGGTCGTGCCGCCTGCCATCGGCATGGCGTAGTCGTCTCCCCATCGCGGCACGTGCATGACCCCGAAGCGTTCGCCCTCGCCGGGAGCAGCGACGGCTGGCGGTTCGGCGTCCGAGTCGCCGGAACCATCGGACGACGAGTCGTCGTCATCCGTCGCCTGCTGCGCCCACTGCTGCGACAGCTCATTGCCCTGCTGATTGCGTTCGGCTCCGTAGATCATGTCGCCGATCCACAGCTGCCACGCCACGAAAAGCAGCAGCACGACGCCAGCGGTGATGAACAGCTCGCCGATCACGCCGATCACGCTCACTCGGCGACGCGGTTTCCTCTGCTTGCGCGCCGCGACGCGCGTCAGCGGCTGGTCCGTCATGGTCACCATCTTAGAGTGCTCAACCTCTGCGAATCCGCCACGGCGGCCTGCTGGTTCCGCGGCGGACGCATCCCCCAGTAGACTGTCGGCATGGCACGTGAGACCGACGAGACACCAGAGCGCCCCGCTGGCGCCGGCGCCCCCAACCCCGTGTGGTTCAAGCCCATCATGGTGGGATTCATGCTGCTGGGGCTCGTGTGGATCATCGTGTTCTACCTCACCGACCAGCAGTTCCCCATCCCCGACATCGGCGCGTGGAACCTCATGATCGGTTTCGGCATCGCCTTCATCGGATTCCTGATGACGACGCGCTGGCGCTGACACACGCTTCGAACGAACCCCGCCCTCCGTGGCGGGGTTTTTTCGTACCCCGCGCCGAAGGGCGCCTTGCGCCTTCCTCAACGCAGCTGATCGAACTACACCCATGTGATTCATCCACAGGGCTCTCCCCAGGCGTGAATAACACGTGTGTGATTCTCCCCAGATGGGGACAATCCTGTGGATAACTCCGGGGAAAACCCTCGTAGGACAGTGGACAAACCACCTCGTCGCGGTGGAAAACGAGGAAAAAGTGTGGAGAAACGGTGGACGAATCGACCGGCGCCGACCCGCGCACGAGCTCACATCCGCGCCGCGGCGGGCGACGGCGCCCTCGCGTCCTGTGGATGAGCCCTCAGCGCATGCAGAAGCGGCCGGACCCGTCTGGTGAGACGAGTCCGGCCGCTGAGTCGATGTGCCGCGGTTGTTCGACCGCTCAGGTCAGCGCGACGTAGCCGAGGAGGGGCTGCAGGCAGAACAGGGCGACGAGACCGACGCCGATGGCGCCGAGCCCGAGGTACTGCTTCGAACGCTGGTCTCGCCGGCGCGTACGCGTGAAGACGAGGCCGCAGAGCGCACCGACCGCGAGACCGCCGACGTGCGACTGCCACGACACGTTCATCCCCGGAATGAAGCCGAGCACGAGGTTGATGCCGAGCACGACGATCATGCCCGTCATGTTGGCTCCCAGGTGCCTGCCGATCACCAGCAGACAGCCGAACAGGCCGAAGATCGCCCCGGATGCGCCGACGACGGGCGTCGTGATCGCCAGGACTGCCGCTGCGGCCGATCCGCCTGCCGTGCTGAGCAGATATGTCGTCACGAAGCGACCCGTACCGAGAAGCGGCTCGAGCTGGCGGCCGATCATCCACAGCGCGAGCATGTTCAGCAGCAGATGCATGAACCCGCCGTGCGTGAGCGCCACGGTGAGGATTCGCCATGGCTGGAACGGGCCCATCTCCGGCGCCAGGCCGGCGAGTGCCGGAATCGTGGGATAGATGTCCGGGGCATCGAACATCAGGAACCGCCTGATCGACAGCCCGCCCGCCTGGCCGGCCCAGTCGACGAGGAACAGCACGGCGGTGAGGATGAAGATCCACATCATCCCGCGAGTGCCGCCGCCCGTCAGCGCCGCGACCCCGCCGCCCCTGCCCCGCCACCGGCGCTGGGCGCGCTTGATGGCGGGGCTGCGGTTCTTGCGCTGCTCCTTGATGCACTCGGGGCAAATGAAGCCGACCGACGCCTGGGTCTGACATTCGCCGCAGATGGTCCGCGCGCACCGCTGGCACAGCACGAAGCTCTGGCGCTTCGGATGCCGATAGCAGTAGTTGTCGCGGTTGCTCGCGAAGTCTCCCGTACTCACGTGCGGTCAGCGCTCGCGGTCAGACCGCGGCGATGTCGACCGACGTGATCACGACGTCCGAGGTCGGACGATCCTGCGCGCCGGTGGGAACTGCTGAGATGGCGTCGACGACGCGCTTCGAGTCGTCATCGGCGACCGCACCGAAGACGGTGTGCTTGCCGTGCAGGTGCGGCGTCGGGCCGGTCGTGATGAAGAACTGCGAGCCGTTCGTGCCGGAGAGCTTGCCGAACGCGTCGGGGCGCTTGCCGGCGTTCGCCATAGCGAGCACGTAGGGCTCGTTGAAGCCCAGTTCGGGGTGGATCTCGTCGTCGAAGTTGTAGCCAGGGCCGCCGATGCCCTGACCGAGCGGGTCGCCGCCCTGGATCATGAAGCCCGGGATGATGCGGTGGAAGATGACGTCCTTGTAGAGGGGGCCTTCGCCCTTCTCGTCCGTGCGGGGGTCGGTCCACTCCTGCGAGCCGTCCGCGAGGCCCGTGAAGTTCTTCACCGTCTTCGGCGCGTGGTCGCCGTAGAGGTTGACGACGATGTCGCCGTGGTTCGTGTGGAGGGTTGCAACTGCAGTGTGAAGAGCCATGCCGTCCATTCTTTCAGGTTCCGGCTATGGGGTTGCTCCGATCCCTGCGAGATTCGTCACTATCTCGGCGCGGTAACACTTCCCGTGGCAGGATATGGATTGACCGGTTCCGTCAGCGATCAGGGAGGGCACTGTGAGCCTCAGCCCGAGCAAGAAGCAGAAAAAGGAGCTCAAGAAGCTCCAGAAGTCGGCAGCAGAGCTGTGGGAGAAGCAGCAGGTTGTCGCCGGCGATGCCGCTGCCCTGGCACGCGTCGTCGGGAAGCAGGCCAAGCGCTTCGGGCGCGAGCGGCTGGCTCCCGCCGCTCAGGAGAAGTACGACGAATACCTCTCCCCCTACGTCGACCGGGCGCGCCCCTATGCGGAGCGCGGCTACGCGGCGTCCAAGAAGACGCTCGACAACCGCGTCCTCCCCGCCGTCGGCTCGCTCGTCGGCCGTGCGGCCGGCGCATGGGACGCGGCGCGACAGGCCACCGGACGCACGGTGATCGTCGAGCCGCCGAAGAAGAAGCGCAAGACAGGCCCCGTACTCGCCGTTCTTCTGGGCCTCGGTGCCGCGTTCGGCATCGCGTTCGTCGCCTGGCAGACGCTCCGCGCGGACGACGAGCTGTGGGTCGCCGACGACCCGCTGTCGGCCCCTGACGCGTAAAGCGCTGAGAAAGCCCCACCGTCGATCGCTTCGCCGCGACGGTGGGGCTTCTTTCGCACGCCGGATGCCGCCACGGGCATCCGGCGCAGCACAGGTTGGTGAGAGGGGAATCGGATGACGGATCGTTCCGATCGGGTGCGCGCGGCCGCCGAGTCGCTGGGCCTCGATGTGCGGATCGAGCAGACGCCGAATGCGGCATCTCTCGAAGAGGCGGCACGGCTGCGCGGAGTCACCCCGGCCGACATCGTGAAGTCATTGGTCGTGAAAGGGAAGGGCGACGCCTATTATTTCGCCCTGGTTCCCGGCGACCGCTCGATCTCGTGGTCGAAGCTGCGCGGCGTCGTCGGGGTCAACAAGCTGCGACTGCCGGAGGCAGAGCTCGCGCTCGAAGCGACGGGCTTCGAGCGCGGAACGATCGTGCCGCTCGGCTCAACGACGGCGTGGCCCGTGTATGCCGATGAGCGCATGCGAGGAAAGCACGTCTCGATGGGGGCAGGGGCGCACGGCAAGGCGCTCTACGTCGACGCCGACGCCCTGATCGACGCACTCGAGGCGACGATCGCCGACATCACCGACGCGATCTGATCACGGTCCCGACCTCGCGCCGGATACAACGCCTGATCGCGCTGTGGACCAGGTACGTCAATCGGTGCTCACCACACGCTGCCGACGGCGAACGGACATACACGCCGACAGTCGTGTTCAGGAACTCTCACCGCCGCTGATGGTGCCGCGCGCGATCGCGCCGTCGAACCAGTCGAAGTGCACGTCCACGGCGCGCATCGCGGCATCCGGATCTGAGTCGCGCACGGCCTGGTAGATATCGACGTGAAGGTCAGTCAGCTGAGATACGCGCTCCGCGAGCGGCACTTCGCGCACTGTCGCCCACAGGATGTCCCGAAGCATCTCGCCGAAGAACTCCAGCCCTGGCACGCCAGATGCGGCGATGAGCGCCGTGTGAAAGGCGTGATCGGCCTCCCGGAACGCACCGTCATCGACGGATGAGGCCATCCGGTCCAGGGCCACCGCCATGTGCGCCAGGTTGATGTGATCGATGCGCATCGCCGCCTGCCGCGCTGCTTCGCGTTCGAGCGCACGGCGCACGGGCATCATCGACCCCGGGTTCAGGTTGTTCACGAGCATCCCCATCGCGAGGGTGTCGCTGGTCATACGAGACGACAGCCCCCGCAAGTAGGTGCCGGATCCTGCCCTGCGTTCCACGACGCCGATCGCTTCCAGGCGCATCAGACGGTCGCGCAGCGCTGTTCGGCTCACCCCGAGCGTATCGGCGAGGGCGCGCTCGCTCGGCAGCCGCTCGCCCTCGCGGAGCGAGGAGAGCCGACGGATCAATCGACCGACCAGCTCATCCGCGAATGGGATTTCGGGCGGGTCCGGGGGCGTCGACGGCGGTTCCTCGGTCATGGCGCCTCACTTTCTCGAGCCGCCCGTCCCGTCGCCGTCCTCACAAGGCGCCGTAGCCGACAAACAGATCGGGCTCATCGACAAGGCTACCGAACAGCTCCCCATCCGACGGGATCACGGGATTCTCGATCGGGCGCGCGACCCACGTGGTGTTGATGTAGTGCTTCCACGTCACGTTCTCTGATGCGATGTTGCCTCCCCACGTGCCGCAGCCCAGATTGATCGTGAGCGGCATGCCCGTGGTCCAGCCGCCAGCGTTCGACTTCGTCGTCGCCTGGCCGACCGCGACGCGGACGGTGTTCGTGCTCTCTGCGAACCGCATCACCCGCTCGTTGTCCGCCGAGTAGATACCGCAGGAGTGACCGGCGCCGCTGTACGCGTGGACACCGTTGACGATATCGATCGCGTCGTCGAAGCCGTTTGCGCGGTAGAGCGCGACGACCACTGAAAGCTTCTCGCCGGAGAAGGGGAACTCCCTGCCGAAGCCCGACTCCTCGACGATCAGCCAGTCCTCACCGTTCGCGAGATCGATTCCCGCAGCCTCGGCGATCACTCCGGCCGGTTTGCAGATCAGGTCAGCGTTCAGGTGGCCGTCCGCGAAGAGCACCGACCGGAGTCGCTCCTTCTCCTCCGACGTGCACACGTGGGCACCCGCACGCCGGAAGGCAGCAATGGCGTCCTCGTACACGTCCGACACGACGACGGCCGCATTCTCAGTCGAACACCCGATTGCGAGATCGCTGCGTTGCGATGAGGCGATCTCGGATGCGACGTGGTCGAGATCCGCTGTCTCGTCTGCGACGGCGACGGCATTGCCCGCCCCGACCCCGTACGCAGGCGTCCCCGAAGAGTACGCAGCCTTCACCATCGGCGCACCCCCTGTTGCGACCACCAGGTCGGCGCCGCTCATCAGCTCGTTGGTCTTGTCCACGCTCGGGCTCTCGATGCACAGAAGCAGATCCTCCGGGACATTCAGTCGTCGCAGCAGTTCTCGCAGCTCCGCCACGATCCGGGCCGTACTGCCCTTGGCACGCGGATGCGGCGAGAAGACCGTCGCATTGCGACCCATGATCGCGTTCATCGCGCCGATGAATACGACACCCTCCGGCACCGTAGTCGGCACGAGCGCGGCGACGACGCCGACCGGCTTGCCGATCTTGACCAGGCTCCTCGCCTCGTCCGTCTCGATCACGCCGACCGTCCGCGCCGCCTGGTAGTCGCGCATCAGCACGCGAGCGCGCGTCGAGGTGCGCGTCACCTTGCTGGCCACATCACCCAAGCGCGTCTCCGCGAAGACCATCTCGGCCCAGTCCGAAGCGCGCTGGACCGCGAGCCATCCGATCGCGCCGGCTATGCGACGCACTTGTTCTTGGTCGTAGCTCGCGGCGATCCTCTGGGCCGCGCTGGCGCGGACGATCAGCTCGGGGATCTCTGTGGTGGTCATTGTTCTCTCCTTCATACGGAATCGGATGGCGTCGGGGCGGCCTCGAGGGTTGCGAGTATCCGCCTGGCTCGTGCAAGCACTGGGGCATCGATCATCTGCCCGTGAAGCGCGACCGCTCCGACGCCCCGCTCGGTCGCGTCCGCAGCGGCGCGCACGACGTCCCGCGCCCACTCGATGTCGTGCGCACCAGGGCGGAACGCCTCGGCCACGATCTGCAGCTGCGAGGGATGGATGCAGGCCTTGCCTGTCATGCCGCACGACCGGGCAATGCGTGTGTCGGCGACAAGCGACACCTCATCGGCAATGTCGAGCTGGGGCGTGTCGATCGCCATCAGGCCGTGCGCGCGCGCGGCGACGGCGAGCTGGTGACGGGCGAACCGGATCTCCTCGCCGCCCCGGGTGCGCGCGACGGCCAGCTCCGCGGTGAGATCCTCGGCACCGAGTTGGAGCCCGGTGAGCCGCGGGCTGGCCCGACACAGGCTCCCCAGCTCGAGCAGCCCCATGCATGTCTCAACCAGCGCCACGATCGGAATCGAGCTTCCCTGCGCGTCGAGGCGGGCGTCGAGGGCGGCCAGTGACGCAGGTTCTGCTTTCGGCAGCACGATCGCATCCGGCGCCGTCGCGACGATCATCGCGACATCGGCACGATGCTCGTCGCTGTCGCCCGGATTCACCCGCACCCAGCGGGCCCCTCCGCGAGTGCGCGACAGTTCAGCGGCGACATGTTCCCGCGCCGCACCCTTCTGGTCGGGGGTGACCGCGTCCTCGAGATCGAGGATCACCGCGTCCGCCTCGAGAGTGCGCGCCTTCTGGATCATCCGCGGCGAACTCCCCGGAACGTAGAGCGCGGCCCTCACCGCGCACTCCGCTGCGGATCGATGATGGCGCGGGCAACCTGCTTGTTCGCGGCGCGCTCGAGCGCGAGCTGCGTTTCTTCGAGCGCGTACTCCCTGTCGGTCAGCGAGGAGAACGGGAAGCGGTGCCCTTCCCGCGCCAGCAGACGAAGCGCCCTCGCGAGATACCATGGCTGGTACCTCAGCGTGCCACGGATCGTGAGGCATTTGCGGGTGATGAGACCCGGCAGGATCGCGGCTGCGCGTTCCTCCGACACGCTCACATTGCCGACCTCGACGACCTCTCCGCCGGCGCGCACGAGCCGGATGGCCTCGTCGAGCGCGACAGGCACCCCGGCGGCCTCGACCACGATGTCCGGTTCGCGCCCTGCCAACTCGACGATCCGCTTGCGGCGGTCCTCGACTGTGGGGAACTCCCCCATGTCGACGATGTGGTTCGCACCGAACCGCTCCGCGTCGCTGAGGCGGTCGGCGACCCCGTCGACCACGATCACCTCCGCGCCGGAGACAGAAGCGATAGCCGCAGCGAAGAGCCCGACTCCTCCGGCACCCTGGATGACGACAGTACGGTCGGCGAGCGCGCCGCACTGGTCGAGCACGTACAGCATCTGTGCGAATCCGCAGTTCGCACCGGCCGCGACAGTGTCCGGCACCTCGTCCGGCACCTTGAAGAAGTACTGCGCGCGCTGCACCACGTAGTGCGTCGCGAACGCGCCCGTGAAATGCGGCTCCCTCGCGGCAGGGGCTCCCTGGAAGTCACTGCCGTGCTCGCAGATGTTGAAGAGCCCTTGCAAGCAGTTCGGGCACCGCTGACAGGTCTGGTAATACACGGGGACGATCCGGTCGCCGATCGAGATCGGCGACCCGGCGGAGTCAGTGGCGACCCCATCGCCGAGCGCCTCGACCACCCCCGTCATCTCATGGCCCATGACATGGTCGCGGAAGATGTGGTTGCCCTCCCACATGTGGATGTCGGACCCGCAGACGTTCGCCTTCGATACCCGCATCAGCACCTGGCCCTCGACGGGCTCCGGCAGCTCGTACTCTTGGATCTCTGTCATTCGCACACCGCTCATCGCGGCGAGACGGCCATAGGCCATGGTGTTGCTCCTTCTACTTCCACCAGAGCGACAGCTCAGGCACGAATGTGATGACCATCAGCACCGCCAGCGCGGCGAGCAGGAACGGCCAGATGTGGCGGAGAACCTGCGGGAGCGTGGTCTTGGTGACCTTCAGCGCGACGAAGATGTTCGCCGCGAGAGGCGGCGTGATCAGTCCGAGCTCGATGTTCGTCACGAGGATGATCCCGAAGTGAACGGGATCGATGCCGAACTGAACGGCCGCGGGATACAGCAGCGGCGCCATCAGGAGCACGGCGGCATTTGTCTCCATGAACATGCCGACGAGCAGGAGCAGTGCGTTCACCGCGAGCAGGAAGAGCACGGGGTTCTCCGTGACGCCCGTCGTGAACTCAGCGATGTCCTGCGGCACGCGCATCAGGGTGAGCACCTTGTTGAAGATGCTGGTGAAGGCGATGACGACGAGAATCGCGCCGCTCATGAGCGCCGCCTGGTAGAAGGCCTTCGGCACGCGCTTCGCTGGCAGCATCCTCCCCACAACGATGACGACGAGCGCATAGAATCCGGCGAGCGCCGCCGCCTCTGTCGCAGTCGTCAGTCCCGAGTAGATGCACCCCAGGATGATGACCGGCATCACGAGCGCTGGCAGTGCACGCAGCAGACGACGCCCCAAGCCGTTGAGGGCTCCGGCGTGCAGACCGCCGCGTGCCTCTCCCAGCGCCGCATCACCCTCGGAGCCGAGCACGCGACGTGTCCGGAGAGCGTGAACCACCATGAACGCGAGCGTCATGATCATGCCTGGCAGAAGTGTGGCGAGGAACAGGTCGGCAACCGAAACCCCCACAGCCGCGCCGTACACGATCAACGGAATCGACGGCGGGATGAGCACGCCGAGGAGCCCGCTGCTCGCGGTGAGCGCTCCGACGTATCCGCGGTCGTACCCCGCACGGACCATCCGATCGCCGACGCTGCTGCCCATTGCTGCGACCGTGGCGACGGACGACCCCGTCATCGCGCCGAGGAAAGCGCTCGACACTGTCGTCACATGGCCGAGCCGGCCGGGGAGCCAGGAGAACACCGTGTCGGCGAGATCGACGAGCCGGTCGATCAGCTTCCCGCGGTTCATCAGTTCGCCGGCGAGGATGAAGAACGGGATGGCGAGGAGCGGGATCGCCGCGACCGCATAGTACGGCGCGTTCGCGATCGTCTGCGCCGGCAGGCCGGCGGCGGCGGCACCCACGCTGCCCGACAATGCGAACCCGAACCCGATCGGAACCCCGACAAGGAGGAGCAGGACGAGGGAGCCGATCGCGATGACGAGCTTCACTCGCTCTCACTCCCCTTCAGATGCACGTCGAACTCGCCGTCGCGGGTCCGCAGGACGCTGACGTCGCGAACGACGTTCATCACGGTGTGGAACGCGGCCATGATCAGCCCGAGAACGAGCGCCGTGAACGGCATCGCGAGTGGGATGCCCAGCGCAATCGAAGCCTCCCCTGATCGGATTGCTGCGGCGAGGAGGCTCTGCGCCTGCACGCCGAAGACCACGACGAACAGCAGGATCCCGATGTTCGCCAGTTGCCGCACCACGAACCTTGCGACCCGAGACGGCACGAGCGCGGCCACCTCGATGGCGATGTGCCCGCCGGTGCGCACGAGCAGCCCCACGCAGAGGAAGGTCATCGAGGCCACAGCGGCGATGCTCGCTTCGCTGATGTCGGGCACCGGCAGATCGAAGTATCGAACGGGAACCATCACGACGAGCCCGACGAATGCTACGGCCATCAGAAGGGCCACCAGCACTTTCTGCGCCACGAAGAGAGCGTTCTCCAGCATGATCATGAGCGCCTACTTCAGATCCGCGACGGCCTCGACCTCTTCGCGGAGAGCCGCGATCCGGTCCTCGCCGTACACGTCGGCCATGTCGTCCCACACCGCTCGCCCGGCCGCCTGGAACTCTGCGAGCTCTGAGTCGTCGAGCTCTGTGACCTCGACGCCCTCATCCGTCATGAGCTGGATGTATTCGTCAGTCACGGCCCGCTCCTCAGCGATCTCCCATTCCTGCGCATCCGCCGCGGCGTCTTCGATCCATCCGGTCTCCTCGTCGCTGAGGGTCTCCCAGATCGACTCACTCGCCGCGATGGTGCCTGAGGCGTAGACGTGCCGTGTCAGCGTGTAGTGGTCGTTGATCTCGAAGAAGCGGTTGTCATATGTGATGAGCAGGCCGTTGTCCTGGCCGTCGACCGTTCCCTGCTGGAGCGCGGAATAGAGCTCGGGAAACGGGATCGTCGTCGGCTGTGCGCCGGTCTCCTCGAAGAACGCTCCGATCGCCGCTGAACCGGGCACGCGGATCTTCTGTCCGGCCAGATCCGCCGGTTCCTGGATGGGCCCGTCGGAGGTGGATGCTCCGCGGAATTCCAACTCGTACCAGCCCAGTGCCCGGATGCCGTGCGCGGCGAGCGTCTCGGTCATCGTCTGCGGGATGATGCCGTCGCCGTAGAAGAGTTCATCGGCCTGCGCATAGTTCGTCACGATGTACGGCAAGTAGTGGAAATCAAGCAGCGGATCGGTCGCAGCCATCGAACCCTGGTTCAGGAACGCGAAGTCGAGCGCCCCAGAGGAAAGGTCCTGACCCAGCGACTCATCGCTGCCGATCTGCCCCGCGGGAAAGACCTCGACCTCCAGCTCGCCGCCCGAGCTCTCGGCAACTGACTCGGCGAATCGCTCCGCTGCCTGGTGCTGCACGCTGCCGTCGGCAGCGACCATTCCGAGGCGCAGCGTTGTCGCATCACCTTCCGCCGTGCCGCCGGAGCACCCGGCAACCATACCCAGCGCCGCCGTTGCGGCGATCATCCCGATAATCCGCTTGCGAGAAGTCATGTCGTACTCGTCCCTTCAGTGACGTCGCTGTCATGGAGGCCCGTCCACTCAACTTTGAGGATCAGTAGGACCGCTTACTCTAACGGTAGTACCACTTTTGCGAGAAGTCCACCACCCATCGCCTCCCGTGCGAACTCGACCCGCCCGTCTGAAGACGAACGTGCCCTCGGACGCTGCCGCGCTCCGTCCGACGGTCAGTCAGTCCGACGCGGGGAGTTCACCGCTCGTCGCGGAGATCCGACACGTCGAACGGGCGGGTGATCGGCGGTTCCTCGGCACCCGCGGGCTCCGCAACCGGATCGGGAAGGGGCTCGGTCGGGATCTCGCGCGGCTCTGCGGGAACGATCTCCAGCGGTGCCGTGCCAGCGCCGGAGGTCGGCCTGGCCGCGGGAAGGAAGCGGACCTTGCGGTCGGACAGGCGCACTCGAAGCGGCGCACCGAGGAAGATGCCGAGCGTGGCACCGGCGGCGAGCGCGATGCCGATCATGATCACGTCGAGTAGCCCGCCGAACGCGATGAGCAGGTGATCTGCCTCGGAGCCGGACTGCACGATGCCGAGGAGCGCCCGGAACAGGGCCGCACCCGGCACGAGCGGGATGATCGCGGCCGTCGTCACCGCCACTGACGGCACGTGCAGCTTCACGGCGAGCACCGACCCGACGAGGCTCGCCAGCAGCGCGCCGCCGAAGGCCCCGGCCGCCGTCGGCAGGTCCACGAGCCGCTCGAACGCGAACGACCCCATCCACGCCAGCGCACCCAGCACCGTGCTGACCCCGATGATGCGGGGGCCCCCGCCGTTGATGATGGCGACGGCGGAGGCGATGACGAGCGCGCCGACCAGTTGGAAAATCCACGGCCCCATCGTGACGGCATCACTGGGAACGGGAATGCCGACGCCGAGGCTCTCGGCGACCTGAAGACCCACCAGGATCCCGACGACCAGCCCCATCGTCATGATCGTGAGATCGAGGATTCGGCCGGTAGCCGTCAGCGAGAACCCGTCGATCGCGTCCTGCGCCGCTCCCACCACGGCGACACCGGCCAGCATCAGTACGATGCCTGCGGGGACCACCAGGTTCGCGCGCACGTCGACGAACGGTTCGACGCCCATCCGGCCGAGCCAGGCGATCAGCGCGGTCACGGCCGTGAGCACGATCCCACCGACGATCTGGCTGAAGAACACGGGCACGCGCGCCCTGCCGAGCCCCATCTGCGCCGCGGCGACGACGAGGGCGGCGAAGCCGGCCGACAGCAGCACCACCCACCCCGCGTTGAACATCAGTGCGACGGCGACGGCCAGCAGCGAGGAGACGAGCACGACGATCGCCTCGCGGTACATGAAGGGAATGCGCCGGATGCGATGGAACTCCGTCACGGCGTCGTGAAGCTCCATACCGCGCTCGATCTGGTCGACCAGAGCCTGCAGCCGCTGCAGCTTCTGATGATCGGCGCCGATGGACTGCACCACCTGCATCAGCGTGACCGGCTGCCCCGCGCCATCGCGATGGTCGGAGACGGTGATCGAGGTGAAGGTCACGTCGACGTGCGCCTTCTTCAGCCCGAACGCGCGAGTGATGCGCAGGGTCGCCTGAGCGACCTCCCTCGCCGACGCCCCGATCGACAGCATCGCCGCGCCGATGCGCATGGCGAGGTCGATGATGCGGTACGCCAGGGCGTCGTCGACGATCGGTATCGCCTCGGTCATCCGCCGCTTCGCGGGGTCGGTGACGAAGGCGCGCTTGACGCCCTCGAAGACCCTGCGCGCGTGGTGTTCCCTGCCCATGTCTAGAGCGTATCGGCGCGTTGCTGTGGGGTCGACCGGGGCTGGCCGTGAGGCGGCTGTGGGCCCGCTACCAGAGTGCCAAGCGGCGTCGTCCGCGCGGGTCGCGGAGCCGCCTACTCGCCCGCGTGAACCTCGACGGGGTAGGTCATCTCGATGCTGTCGGCGGGAACGCCGATCATCGGCGACAGCATCTGGCGCATCAGATCCTTCGGCACGAGGCACTCGGCGCACGCATCCGGCCCCGCCGTGATGACCGCCTTCGCCGCTTCGTCCGCGACGTCGAGCGACAGATGATAGTCGTCGGCCTCCAGCGAACCTCGCAGCGCGTCGATCTGACTCTGGTCGATCGTCATCGGTTCCTCCTCGCCCGCGGCATCCGGCTCCGCGAATACTCAGAAGCTACTCGCCGCGCACCCCATCCGGAAGCGCCCCTTCCACACGCCGGAAACCGACCCTTCCCGTGCGGCGGATCGCGGTTCCGCGCTGTCGTCACTCGATCCGATGCTCGGGCTGCGCCCTCCGACCGTCAATCGCTCGTCCCGAGCATGCGAGCATGCTCTGTCCTCACTCGATCCGGTGCTCGGATTGCCCCGAACGTCGCTCCTTGGCGCGATCTGCCGCACGGGAGCGACCGATCCGGATGACCGGGAGCAGGGCGGAGGGGTCCTTCGCGCGGAGGGCGCCCCACCAGACGCCCGCGCCATAGGCTAGGTCGTCGAGGCGGCGCGCGACGAAGAAGCGCGGGAAGTCGAGGCGGGGGCGCAGACGCAGGTACTCGACGGCCGCGTCTCCGACTGCGGCGAGCGCGATGAGACGGCGCACCCGTCTGGAGAACAGGCCGGCGATGGCGAACGCCGGCCACCAGTGCCGCACCACGAGCGCTGAGCTCTGTTCGAGCGCCGAGACGACGCCTTTGCCTGCCAGCTCGGCGGCGAGAACGCCGCGGCCGGTCGCCTCGCGCGCCTGCGATCCGGAGTCGTCCGACGCCGCACCGCGCGGCAGTCTGCGGGCGATGCGCACCGCCGCACCTGCCGTGATGGCGCAGGCCGCCGGCAGCGACCATCGCTTCCCCGCGGCGAGCACGGCGATCACGCCGGCGGTCCACGGTGCCAGGACGGCCGGGGCGGCCAGACCAGGGTGCCGCCGCGCGAGGTCGGCCGCACCCGTGCCGTAGACGAACTTGCGCTCGAGCCAGGTCGCGACCGTGCCTCGGTGCTCATGCGCGACCCTCGCGCGAGGTTCGTACCGCACGCGCCATCCGGCCTCGGTCAGTCGCCAGACCAGGTCGACGTCCTCCGCGACGCGCATATCGGCGCCGAAGCCACCCCGCCCATCCGGACCGCGCAGTGCGGCCACACGACCGATCAGGCACGTCGACGACACCCACGCCATCGGCGACTGCGGGCGCACCAGCGAGGGGCGGGGGCCGTGATCGAGCGACGAACGGGCCTCCTCGTAGCGGAGCACCCACGAGTCCTTCGGCCCCTCCCACTTGCGCTCGCTGCGCAGAGCGCGCACCCGCGGCGCCGCGAGCGCAAGGGCGGGATCGACGAAGTGGCGGAGCACGCGAGCGACGGCGCCGCGGCCGAGCACGACGTCGATGTCGCAGAACAGCACGAACTCGGTCTCGACCATCCTCAGGCCGGCGTTGCGCGCCTCAGCGGGTCCACGATTGCTCTCCAGCGCGACGATCTCAGCGCCGTGATCGCCCGCAGTGCGCGCGATCGCCTCCGCATCCCGAGGCGCCGATCCGTCGTCGACCACGATGATCCGGATGTCGCCGAGGTCGGCCCTGATGCTGCCGAGCAGACGCTTCAGCTGGCGCGAGCGTCCGTACGCGGGGATCACGACGGTGACCTCACTCGTGTCGGGCGCAGGCAGAGTATCGGGGTCCGGATCGGCGTGGCCGGCTTCGACGAGGTGCGCGGCGAGCGAGCGGGACGTGCGATCGGTGACCTCGAGCGCTCCGTCGCGGAGCAGCCCGCGGGCGGCACGCTTGAGTCTGGTGGCCCGCGTCGGCACGCCGCCCACCAGTACGGCGCCGCCCTCGGCGAGGCGGGTGTGCGCTCCGAGCCGCACGACCGCGCCTTCGGGGAGGGCACGCGCAGGGGCGGGCTTCGGCGCCGCCGCCATGCGATCCGCCGTGCTCGTACCGCGCCTCATGCGTCACCCTCCGAGACCTTCGCGCATTGCTGAATCAGCCGTCCGCCGATGCGCCGCGCTCCGCACACCATCATGCGTCCTTCCCCGCGATGCGTGCGACCACGGCCCGCACGATCGCATCGAACAGCGACTCACCCTCCGCCGCTGTCGCCCCGGTCGGGTCTCCCAGCACCCCGTTCGGTGAGACACCGGCGACCCCCGCCTCGCGCAGCTCAGGCAGCACGTCGCGCAGCGGTCGGGTGTCCCCGGGCTCCGCGAGCTCGTGCCGCACGAGCTCCGGGGCGAGATGGAGGAGCAGCGAGGTCTCGATGCGACCGGCGTGGGCGTCCGCCGCGGGCAGGCCCGCCTCGCCCTCACGTGGTGCGCACGGCACCCATCCGGCGCTGCGGCCCTCATACTCGAGGCGGTCGACCGCCGCGCGCGCGGCCTGAACGTTCCCGCCGTGGCCGTTGACGAACACGACGCGCCCGGCCCATCCGGATGCCGACCTGCCGTACTCGACGAGCAGGCGCTCCAGCACCTCGGTGCCGATCGATACCGTGCCGGCGAAGCTCTCGTGCTCGCCCGACGCGCCGTATGCGATGGCGGGCGCGGTGACGACGTCGTGCCCCTGCACCCGCAGCGCGTCGGCTGCGGCGAGCGCGACGGCCGTCGCAATGCGCGTATCGGTGTCGAGCGGCAGGTGCGGGCCGTGCTGCTCGAGCGCTCCCAACGGCACGATCAGCACGGTCCGTGTGCCCCCGGCCTCACGGCTCGCGCGCTCCGCGAGAAGGTGGCGGGGACCGCCGCTCGTGATCATCCCTTCAGTCTGCCCTCCCCCACGCGTCGCGCCCAGCGACACCCCACGCGCGACGCCGAGACCGTCGTGTTCAGGAGTGCCCAACGGTTCTTCACGCCGCGATCCAGAGCACTTCGACACTCCTGAACGGCGGCGGCAGGGCATCGCGGGCGATCTGGCGCGCACGTCACTCGCCGAACACCGCGCCCAGCGCGGGCGCGACGTCACGATGGTGCCGGATGACGCGCAGACGGCCGCGCCCGGATGTCGCAAGCTCCCGCCCCAGCTCGACGTCGTTCTCGCCGTCGGCGTCGAGGAGCACGTCGAGTCGGGGCAGCCGTGCGGCGAGCGGACGAGGGTCGGGCCCTGCGTTGTGCACGCAGTCGGAGAGCAGGAGCACACGCGATTCCCGCACGGGGACGCGTTCGAGCTGGCGCGCTGCGAGTTCGAGCGGGAAGGCGACATTGGTGAGGCCCTGCGCAGGAATCCGGAGCACCCGGTCGAGGATCTCGGAGGGCCGCACCGGATCGCCGAAGCGGTGGATGATCGCCGCGTCGGACCAGAACGCGATCACGGCGAGCGCGTCGTGCACCAGCTCGGCGGCGAGGGCGCCCACGGTCGCCGCCGCCGTGCGCACCCGCTCGCCGCGCATGGACCCTGAGACGTCGATCGCGAGCACCACACTGCGCCTGGTGCGCATCCGATCGCGCACCACGATGTCCTCCTCGTCCGGCACCGGCCGCTCGGCGAGCACCTCGAGCGTGCGGTCGAGGTCGATGTCGTCGCTTCCGCCCCGGTACGGCAGGCTCACCAGCGCGCCCGCGCCTCGCGTCGCCGTGGCATCGACCCTGGGGCGCGGCATCGACAGGCGCGCCGCGATCCGATGCGCGCGGGCACGCGCATCAGGGTCGGGTTCGACGGTCTCGACCTCGGCGGCGACCAGTTCCCCCTCCTCGTCGGTGAATTCGCGCGCATCACCCCCGTCGCTGCGCGGCGTCCTGCGCGCTCTGCCTGCTCCCGCTCGGGCGTGAAGCGTCATTCCGGCTCTTCACGAACGAGGGTGTAGTCGAGGTCTGAAACCGCCGGCTTCGAGCAGACTCCTGTCGATGTAGTGCCTCAGGTTCCGGAACCCAAGCGCGATCCCGCGCAGATGCTCGAGTCGGCCATTGATCGCCTCCGTCGGGCCGTTGCTGGTCCCGGGCCGATCGAAATAGCCGAGGACGTCAGCGGCTCGTTGCTTGAGCGTACGAGCGAGCTTGCGGACCTCGACCAGCTGCACGGGCACCCCCGTGGAGATCCGGTCGATCGTGTGCTGCAGGAAGAACCTCCCCAGCCCGCGGTCCGTCTCCCGATACGCGGTGATCATGTCCTGATACACACCCCAGGTCGCTTCAACCTCGACATGGCGCTGGTCGGCGAACACCTCCTCGAGTCGCGCATGCTGCCTCTCGGTGAGAAGACCCGCTCCTGTCAGCAGAGTCCGGCGGACCCGGTAGAGCGGATCACCAGTCCTACCCCGACGACCGAACACATCGCGCTGAACACGGCGCCGACAGTTCTCCAGCGCGTCCCCGGTAAGCCGGATCACATGGAATGGATCCATGATCGGAGCAGCGTCGGGAAGCTCTTCGGCGGCGGCGGTCTTGAACCCAGTGAATCCGTCCATCGCAACGACCTCGATCCCGTTCTGCCACTGCTGCGGGCGTGCAGCCAGCCACCGCTTGAAGACTGCTTTGGAGCGGCCTTCGACCATGTCCAGCAGCCGGGCAGGTCCGGTCTTCTCACGCACCGGGGTCAGATCGATGATCACGGTCACGTACTTGTCGCCACGCTTCGTGTGGCGCCACACGTGCTCGTCGACACCGATCGTGGTGACACCGTCGAAGCGGTGGGGGTCATCGATCAGTTGTCGTGTGCCTTCAGCGAGGATCGCGTCGTTCGCGGCCGACCATGACACGGCCAGTCCTGCCGCGACGCGGGAGATGGACAGATGGTCCACCACGAGTCCTTCCAGTCCCCATCGCAGACCGCCGCGGGAGATCTTCGCCCGCGGCGGCGCCGCTGCGGTCGTGTCCTGGCGCCACACCCGGCCGCATCCTGAGCACTTGTAACGACGCACGCGGATCAGCAGCGTCGTGGGTCGGTGTCCGAAGGGTTCGTGCGCGAGCCTGCGCACCACCGTGTCCCGTGGCGTCCCCTCACATCCGCAGTGCTGGCACCACTGGTCTGGTTCAACGACTCGGCATTGGAGCATCGCTCGGTCGGGTTCCAGGTGTTGTCCGACGGCTTGGAGACCGAGCTCGTCGAGGCGGCAGAACGTGGTCAGGCAGGGCGCATCAAAAGTAGGGTGGGACATGTCGAGGTCTTCCGGGTGGGCAGTGTAGGAACTTCCATCTTCAGGGAGACCTCGACTCCTACACGGACAGCGACGCGCTCAACGGACTACACCCTCGTTCGAGAAGAGCCGCAAAGGGGCAGCTCATTCGGTGCGAGGCGCTGACAAATTAGTCAGTGACAGCCTGGCCACTGCCAAACGCATCATCGATCCCGATACCCCTGTGTTGGCGCGGTTTGATTCGGCCTTTTATAGTGCCAACGTCGCCAAAGCAGTCCGCGCGGCTGGAGTCCACTACTCAGTGACCCTGCCCCAAAACGCTGCCGTGAAGAAAGCTATTGCTCACATCCCGGCCGAGGCCTGGAGAGGGATCAATTACCCACAGGCGATCTATGACGACGAAACGGGTCGATGGATCTCTGATGCGCAGGTGGCTGAAATTGATTTCACCGCCTTCTCGTCCAAAGCCCAAGAGGAGCAACTGGCTGGCCGGTTGGTGGTCCGCCGCATCCCGGAACTCAATACCACCAAACTGGCAGCCGCTCAAGGCCAGCTGTTTGACACGTTCCGTTATCACGCCTTCTTTACTACCGTCGAACAATCTGTCTTGGATACGGTGGCTGCAGACAAAGTCCACCGTCAACATGCCGTCGTCGAGCAGGTTTTTGCTGATCTCAAAGCCGGGCCATTAGCCCACATGCCCTCCGGGCGGTTTTATGCCAACGCGGCCTGGCTAGTCATCGCGGCCATCAGCCACAATCTGCTGCGAGCAGCAGGCAGTGTTGCCGGTGGCAAGCTGGTCAATGCCAGAACGGTCAGCCTGCGCCAGAAACTGGTCAATATTCCCGCCCGGATTGCGCATCGGGCTCGCAAACTGATCCTGCATTTACCTACGCACTGGAAATGGGCCACCGCCTTTGACCGGCTATGGCACAACACGCTGAGCCCACCACAGCTGGCCACACCGTGACCACCCAGCCCGAAAAGGGGCGCCCGGCCGAGCAGCAGAAAGGAATGCTCGGAAACCCATCAGTGGACACAACCGGTGCCAGGCCGGGAGACATCAACGACCCCAAAACGCTCAACCGCGCACCATCGATTCCTCAGCGTCGCAACTGCACATCGCTTATCTAATCGGTGGATCCAGGTTTAGTTTCACCGGCCAAAATCGCAGCCTGACCATACTGTTTGGGCAGAGCCTACCACCGCACTTAGCATGTCAATCTCTTGGTTTGGCGTTACAGTCATGGTTCACGGGAGATGCATCGTCGGCTCGAAGTTATGCGTTGATAGATCTGTAGGGGGCTGGAAGGATCGTGCCGGTTCGGGCTTGGGCTGGGTGAAAGCCGGGTCGCACTACGGGAGCAAGCTAAGGTTGACAGACTCAGCAACTCAGCAGTGCAGGAGGATGCTTCCCGGGGCGCGGATGTCGAGCTCTGTATTGCTGATGCTTGCGTGCCTGGCGAAGATGCACCCCGCAGGATGACCTGGCGGAGGTGGCTTTTGTGCAACATGACGGCAACACAGATACTTGGTTATTCACCGCCGGAATGAGTAGCGCAAGCGAGTTTCCAGTGCGCCTCTACGACACGGAGGGCGTCGTGCTCTCCGACACGGCGGCCGCCCCGGCGAAGCGACGGTCCTAGTGGGGCACTGACGGGGCCACTATCAAGTCTATTTCCGGCTCATTACCGCAGTTCAGTAGCGTCGGGATCGGGCCCGGTCTGCACCGGGAGGGCGGCTCTGGCGTCAAACTGGTGAATTAACAATACGAAGCTGCCTGGAATTGATCAGGGGGCAAGCTGCCTGTCAGGCACCTCTACATTCTTTCGAGGAATACGGCAATGAAAATGCTGCATACCCATACTGCGATGAGAATAGCCAGCTCGAACGCTCGGAGCGGTCGACTCTGGTGGACCGTGCGTTTCGGATGGGCACCGAAACCACGAGTGTCCAGGGCGAGAGCGAGCTCATCGCTATGCCGGAAACTTGCCACGAGAACTGGCAGCGTCGTCCGCAGTAATAATCGCGTCTGTCCACGAATGCTCCCGCGGGCACGTAGTCGAGCCATCCTGCGGGCGGTGCGCAGGTCAGCTCGCATGAGCATAGTGAAACGTTCCCCGAGTAGCACGGTGTCCATGACCCGATAGGAAACACGGAACCGATCAATCAACGAGTCTGCCAGCACCGGCCAGTTCACATAGAAAAACGGCACCACGAGTAGGGCGCTGAGTGCAACGATACGCAACGCCCCGTTCGTCGCGGCCTCTAGAGGCAGCCACAGGCCCATCCCGACCCAAAGAACCAGGGATAGCGCGCCAGCCGCCGCGATAAAGACAGCGGCAAAGCGGGGTTTCGTCACCACTGTCACCAAGAGACAGCACGCCAGCACTGTAATACTGAACCAGGGCCGTTGGGCGAGCAATACCGCGAGCTGTGCGGGAACGGTGAGCAATACGATAATCAGCGGATGCGGAACCCACCTGCGGGAGTTGAAGCGGGTCATATCTGCCAGACCCCTTTGACGATTCCGGTTTGTAGCTCGATGTGATGAGTGGCGATGCCGCGGAAGGAGCCCGCATCATGCGTCGCGATGACGGCGACGCGATCCTGAGCATTTCCTGCTAACAGCGCACGAATCTGTGCTGTGCCAGTCACATCCTGTGCATTCGTAGGTTCGTCCAGCAGGAGAAATGCCGGTCTTCCGGCGACGGCGAGGAGCACCGAGAGCCGCTGTCGTTGCCCGCCCGATAAGTGCTGCGGATGCACTTCGGCCAGACACAAGAGCCCCGCCCGGTTCAACATATCGTCGATCTCCGCGGCACTAGAACGCGCCCCCGGTGGTAATGCCAGGTGTAGCTCCGTCCGAACGGTGTGGGCGAACATGAGCTCGCTCCCGCGTTGTGGCAGGTACCCAATGCCTCTGGTGAGCCTTACCCGCCGTGACGGATCGATGTGCCCGCGCACCCCGCGTTTCTCGCCGGCAAGCGCATCCAGCAGGCTGGTCTTACCCGCGCCGTTTGGGCCCAGCAGCAGCGCGATTGCTCCTCGGGGAAGTGTGAGGGTGGCGTCTCGCAACAACAGTGCGCTGCGTCTGGCGACCGTAAGAGCCTGGGTTGTCAGACCGGGTGCTGTCTGGTGGACGGTCAACGCGCCGAAGTCTGTGTCACTGCTCGAGGTCTCTTTTGCGGGTAGATGCACGCCGATTCTGCGGCAGAAGTCTACGTTCTCACCGTATACACTGGCGGGCTTGTCGTCGAGCGCGATTCTGCCGTTCTCATCGAGTACGATGACCCGATCGGTATGTTCCAGATGTGGGTCCGGACGGTGGTCGAACGCCACGACGGTGAGCTGGCGAGCGGACCGAATCTCCCTGATGATTTTTCCGAGCCGGTGGCTTGCGGTGCGATCCAACTGTGACGCGACCTCGTCGAGCACCAGGATAGGCGCTCGCAGCACGAGTGCTGACGCGAGGGCAAGTCGCTGTTGTTCGCCGCCCGAGAGGGTCAGTGGGTTACGGGATTCGTCAATGTGGCTCAGACCGACGAGGTGCAGGGCTCTGCGCGCCCTGAACGTGGCCTCGTTGGGTGCTATGAGTTGGAAGTCGAGGCCGGCACGGACTTCTGCCAAGACGGTGCTGGCGAAAAGCTGGGTTTCTGGGCGCTGCCAGACCGCAGCGATCGTACCGGAGCGTTGGGCTGAGTCTAGGGTTGCAAGCTGGGTTCCGTTCATGCTGATGCTGCCTGCAACCCGAGCTGTCGTCATATCTTCAAGCACCCCGACCAGTGCGTGTGCCAGACTTGACTTACCGCAACCGGTGGGTCCGGTGATGAGCGTGTAGCTCCCGCTGACCAGCTCCAGGTAAGGTATATTGAGCACCGGATTTGCGCCATCGTAGGCGATTGTGAACTGCTGTATCCGTACGTTGTAGCGGCCAGGGTCGGCCGAGTTCGGGAGGCTCATGCGACGACGATGCGCTGTGGGTTCACATTTGCACGTAGCAATCCGATGGTCATGACCCAGGCGCCCCACCCGTAGAGCACGCCAAGTCCAACCCGAATGATGAGGGCGAGTAGCTTGATGCTGGGGTCTAGCAGCAGAAACTCTTGGTAGAAGAACATGAAACCGAAGCTCATCAGACTCACGATTGCGCAGGCCAGGATGGCCCACCACAGCCAGAACTGGGACCGGGCAGGGGGCCAGGTGGGCTGGGTTTGTGAGCGCAACCGTCTGGTAATGAAGAAGGTGAGTTCGATGACGATGCCCGCGCACAGGGCGAGTGCGCCGAAGCCTGCGACGGTTGTGACAATCGAGGTGAGCAGCGCCGCGCCGCTGCGTTGAATCAGCAGGGCGGCGATGAGGATCCCCAGAAACCAGGGGACTGGTGCCGGGAATGCTAGCCACGGGACCGTGGCTTGTAATGCGACCCCGAGAATTCGTGATACGTGGACGATGATCGCGCCCAGCGCGCCGAGTACAACGAAAGTCAGCAGAGCACGAGTGGAGAATCTGTCGGATTTCAGGCTCGTAATTCTTGTCTCGCCGTTCACAGTTCGATCTCGAAGTCGTCGGTATCGGTGAATGCGCGCCCCGCTGCGAGCCCCTTTTGCGTTGCCCGGAGTCTGGCGAAGTCCAGCCGGGTGTTCGTCATCCCATATTTCCAGTAGCCGAATACCTGTGTTTGCTCGGACAGTAGTCCGAGATGGTGTTTGCAGCGGTGGCGAATTTCGCGCATATCTTCCCGTTCGCCGGCCGCCCACACGCTGGCGTCAGTGGTGAGATCGAATTCGGCGAAAGCAGTGGCCAGTGGGTATTGGCCGTGCGGCTCTACTCGAAACGCGGTGATGGGTTCTGCTAATGCGGAGATCTCCTGTTGCAGGATAGCAAACTCATCCTCCGGGACGGCAGCAAAGACGAAAGTCTCGTCCACGTGGGGCATGGTGCGCAGGAGCCGCGTCGCCGCGGGGAGCGCAGAGGAGTCGGCAAGCAGCACCCGCGGGGTGCCCTCACCGGGGGTGCGGTGCGGGCGTGGTCCGACAATGTCAATGCGGTCGCCAATCCTGAGCTGCGCTAGCCAGCGCATCGCAGGAGAAGCTTCGGCGTGCACTACGAGGTCTATTTGCGCGGTGCGGGTTGCTGGATCGATTTCCACGAGTGTGTATACCCGCGTCGTGGTCTTTGGTACCCCGGGGATTGCGGCGAATTCCTCGGGTGGTTCCGGCAATGCGACGCGGACCGTGGGATTTGCCAGAGTCCATTCGTTGAGTGGGTCGTCGCCAGAAATCGTCGCTGAGATACGAGTGAGTTTTCGTGCGCGGTGCTCAATTGCGGTGACGGTCAGATAGCGGTCCTCGAGCCCCTGCTGATGATCGGGGTGTTTGAGTACCTCGAGTAGTCCTGCGAGCTCGTCTTGGGTGAGGTTGATCGAATCTGTCATGTTGGCCCCGTCAGTATGATGTTAGTAAGGCTAACCTTACTTATAGTTTGGCGTGGACGCAATCGGACATGGCAGGATGGCGTTATGAGGCTCTTCACGAACGAGGGTGTAGTCGAGGTCTGAAACCGCCGGCTTCGAGCAGACTCCTGTCGATGTAGTGCCTCAGGTTCCGGAACCCAAGCGCGATCCCGCGCAGATGCTCGAGTCGGCCATTGATCGCCTCCGTCGGGCCGTTGCTGGTCCCGGGCCGATCGAAATAGCCGAGGACGTCAGCGGCTCGTTGCTTGAGCGTACGAGCGAGCTTGCGGACCTCGACCAGCTGCACGGGCACCCCCGTGGAGATCCGGTCGATCGTGTGCTGCAGGAAGAACCTCCCCAGCCCGCGGTCCGTCTCCCGATACGCGGTGATCATGTCCTGATACACACCCCAGGTCGCTTCAACCTCGACATGGCGCTGGTCGGCGAACACCTCCTCGAGTCGCGCATGCTGCCTCTCGGTGAGAAGACCCGCTCCTGTCAGCAGAGTCCGGCGGACCCGGTAGAGCGGATCACCAGTCCTACCCCGACGACCGAACACATCGCGCTGAACACGGCGCCGACAGTTCTCCAGCGCGTCCCCGGTAAGCCGGATCACATGGAATGGATCCATGATCGGAGCAGCGTCGGGAAGCTCTTCGGCGGCGGCGGTCTTGAACCCAGTGAATCCGTCCATCGCAACGACCTCGATCCCGTTCTGCCACTGCTGCGGGCGTGCAGCCAGCCACCGCTTGAAGACTGCTTTGGAGCGGCCTTCGACCATGTCCAGCAGCCGGGCAGGTCCGGTCTTCTCACGCACCGGGGTCAGATCGATGATCACGGTCACGTACTTGTCGCCACGCTTCGTGTGGCGCCACACGTGCTCGTCGACACCGATCGTGGTGACACCGTCGAAGCGGTGGGGGTCATCGATCAGTTGTCGTGTGCCTTCAGCGAGGATCGCGTCGTTCGCGGCCGACCATGACACGGCCAGTCCTGCCGCGACGCGGGAGATGGACAGATGGTCCACCACGAGTCCTTCCAGTCCCCATCGCAGACCGCCGCGGGAGATCTTCGCCCGCGGCGGCGCCGCTGCGGTCGTGTCCTGGCGCCACACCCGGCCGCATCCTGAGCACTTGTAACGACGCACGCGGATCAGCAGCGTCGTGGGTCGGTGTCCGAAGGGTTCGTGCGCGAGCCTGCGCACCACCGTGTCCCGTGGCGTCCCCTCACATCCGCAGTGCTGGCACCACTGGTCTGGTTCAACGACTCGGCATTGGAGCATCGCTCGGTCGGGTTCCAGGTGTTGTCCGACGGCTTGGAGACCGAGCTCGTCGAGGCGGCAGAACGTGGTCAGGCAGGGCGCATCAAAAGTAGGGTGGGACATGTCGAGGTCTTCCGGATGGGCAGTGTAGGAACTTCATCTTGAGGGTGTTTCATTGACTGTGTAAGGGTCCGGTCTCAAACCGAGGTGTGACCTGCGGGTTTCACCTCTGAAAAGGACCGAACGAATGACCGAAATAGCTGATGCCCAGAACCCCCTTGCCGGGGTGTTGAGCGCCGACCAGATCGACGCGCTGGTGACCGCCGCAGAGGACCTCGGCCAGGGCCGCCACGGGGTCGAGGAACTGCTCTCACAGATGACCAAGGCGGTGCTGGAACGGGCCATGGAGACCGAGCTCAGCGACCACCTCGGATACGAGGCAGGTGACCCCGCTGGCCACGGGACCGGCAACTCCCGCAACGGCAAGAACACCAAGTCCGTGCAGACCCTCCAGGGCCCCGTGCAGCTCACCGTCCCGCGGGACCGCAACGGCTCCTTCGAGCCGGTGATCGTCCCGAAACGGGCCCGCCGGCTGGGCAAGGTCGAGGACATGATCCTCTCGCTCTACGCCCGCGGGATGACCACGAGGGACATCGGCTCACACCTGGAGGAGATCTACGGGTCCAAGGTCTCCGCCGCCACGATCTCCAGGGTCACCGACGTGGTCGCCGACGAGGTCGCCCAATGGCAGTCCCGGCCCCTGGAATCGGTATATCCGATCGTCTACATCGACGCGATCTGGCTCAAAATCAGGGACGGTGGGGTCGTGGCCAACCGGGCCTGCCACGTGGCCGTAGGCGTGGACCTGGAAGGCCGCAAGCAGGTGTTGGGCCTGTGGCTGGGCGCCACGGAGGGGGCGAAGTTCTGGGCCAATGTCCTGACCGAGATCCGCAACCGCGGGGTGCGGGACATTCTGATCCTGTGTTGCGACGGGCTCACCGGGCTGCCGGCCGCGGTCAACAGCGTCTACCCCGAAACCGTGGTCCAGACCTGCGTGGTGCACCTGTTGCGATCAGCGATGAAATACGCCTCCTACTCCGACCGCAAGACCATGGCCAAGGACATGAAACCGATCTACACGGCGGCCACCGTGCAGGCCGCCGAGATGGCGATGGAGGCCTTCGCCGAGGTCTGGCAGGCGAAGGCGCCGGGGGCGGTGTTGGCGTGGCGGAACGCGTGGGAGGACTTCACTCCGTTCCTGGCGTTCACCCCGGAGATCCGCAAGGTCATCTACACCACGAACCAGATCGAATCGATCAACTACCAGCTGCGGAAGATCACCAAGACCAGAGGCTCCTTCCCCTCGAACGAGGCGGCGATCAAGCTGGTCTACCTGGGTATCCGGAACATCGAGACCACCCGTGGTGGTGAGCTCGGCACCGGCACCCAAGGATGGCATCAGGCGTTGAATGCGTTCGCCGTGCAATTCCCCAACCGACTCCCGCTCTGACCACCTGGCAGAGGGGCTAACCGACCGGACCCTTACACAGAAAACTTGACACCCCCTCCATCTTCAGGGAGACCTCGACTCCTACACGGACAGCGACGCGCTCAACGGACTACACCCTCGTTCGAGAAGAGCCGTCATTCCGCTGCCGCTTCCCGATGTCTCGAAAGCCGTCGGCGCCTCATCGAGCTGCTTCGGCTTTCGGCGCAGGGCGCGGGTCTGTTTCGGCCGTGCCGACTCGCGCCGCAGCGGAGAGTCGGCCTCCACCTCTCTTCATCCGGGCGCGGCGGCGCGCGGCTCCAGGATGAAACGGTCCTCCCAGATCTCGCGCAGCACGCGCTCCGGCGTCGTCTCGGCAGCCTCGTCGACGTGGATGCGGCCAGACAGCGACACGATCATCGCATCGTGCACGAGCTCCGGATACTCCTCGGCGTCCGCACCGGCGATGCCGCGCAGACCGGCCAGCTCCAGCGCGATCATGGTGCAGTCGATCGCTCCGCGCACGCTCGACCCCTGGCGGACATCCGGATGCCGTCTGGTCGCGCGGGCGACGGCCACGGCGTCGGCGATGAGCCGCTCCCCGAACTCCCCCTCCGCCCCGGTCCGCAGCGCGACGATGCCGTGCTCAGCCTGCTCGTCCTGGTAGCTGATCTCAAGACGGTTGAGCCGGTCATGCATGCTGGTCGACAGGCGCGTCGTGCCGACGTTGTCGTACGGGTTCATCGAGGCGACCACACGGAAGGTCGGCAGCGCCGCGATGGTGCCGACGCGCGGCACCGCGATCGATCGGTCGGCCATCGCGGTGAGCAGCGTGTTGAGTGTGTCCTCTGGTGCGCGGTTGAACTCCTCGATGTAGAGGAACCCGCCCGTGCGCATCGCCTCGACCAGCGGGCCCTCGACGAAGTTGTCCGCGCTGTAGTCCTCGCGGAGCACGCGCGCCGGGTTGTGGTGGCCGACGAGCTTCGCCGGCGTGAGGTCGGCGTTGCCTTCGACGAACACGAGCGGAATGCCCCACTCACCGGTGATCGCCTGCAGGATCGTGGTCTTGCTGGTTCCCGGCGGCCCCTCGAGCACGATGTCGCGCCCTGCAGCCACGGCCGCGAGCGTGAGCTCCAGCTCCCGCTCGCGACCGACGAGGTGTGCGGCGATCCGCTCCCTGGCGCCCGCCGTGATCTCTCCTGCGGTCGTCACGTCAACTGGTTCCCGGCGTCGACGGGCAGCGGCACTCCCGTGATGTAGCGCGCCTCGTCCGAGGAGAGGAACAGCAGGGCGTTGGAGATGTCGACCGACTCGACCCACGGGATCGGCAGCGGGATGACGCGCCCCGACGATTCGGCGAACTCCTCCTTCGTGGCGTCCGCCTTCCCGGTGAACAGCGAGTAGATCGTCTGATTCTGGATCATGTCGGTGTCGACCTGCGTCGGATGGATGCTGTTGACCCGGATGCTGTCCGGTGCCAGCTCCATCGCGAGCGTGCGCATCATGCCGACCAGGCCGTGCTTCGCCGAGACGTAATGCGCCATGTTCGCGTAGCCGCGGATGCCGGCCTCCGAACTTGTCAGCACGATCGAGCCGCCGTTCCCGCCCGCCTTGATGTGCGGAATCGCCGCCTTCACGCTGTGCCAGACGCCCGACAGATTGATGTCGATCATCGTGGTCCACTCGTCCTCCGGCATGTCCTCCGTGCGGTTCGGAGTTCCCGCGACGCCGGCGTTCGCGCTGACGATGTCGAGCCTGCCGAGCTCGGCGACGCCTTCGTCGACCGCCGCCTTCAGTGCGGCGAAGTCGCGCACATCCGCTTTCTTCGCGATGATCCTCCTGTCCAGCGCCTCGACCTGCCGCACCGTCTCGGCGAGATCCGCCTGGGTCGCACCAGTGTGCGCGTTGTACGGAATCTCCTCACAGATGTCGACTGCGATGATGTCGGCTCCCTCCTGCGCGAGCCGCACCGCGTGCGAGCGTCCCTGCCCGCGAGCCGCGCCCGTGATGAACGCGACCTTTCCCTCAACTCTTCCGGCCATGATGGCCCTCCTCTCCTCCGGCCGCCCATCCGGCGCCGGCTCATCTGCCGCAACCTGCTCGAAACCGTCGATCTTGGAGCACTCCGCGACATGTCTTACCGCGGTCACGTGACCGCGGCACCCCCGTCACCCTCTTCGACGTCTCGCCCCCGGCTCAGTAGCTCGACAGCCCGCCGTCTACGGCGTACGTCGATCCGGTCACCCATGTCGACTCATCCGATGCCAGGAACAGCACGGCGTTCGAGATCTCCCGCGGCGGCATCACACCCGGAATCCACTGCGTGAACATGCCGGTGAGATCGGGGTTCTCACGCTCGAACTCATCGAACATCGGCATCGCGCCCTGCGCCATCGGCGTATCGACTGCGCCCGGATGCACACTGTTGACCCGGACCTTCTCCTTCGCCAGCTCCATCGCGAAGGACTTCATCAGCGCGACGACGCCGTACTTCGACGCGTTGTACGCGATGTTGAACGGACCAGCCTTCAGCCCGTTCGCCGAGCTGGTCATGACGACCGACCCTCCGCCGCCGTCCACGAGGTGCTCCACGGACGCCATCACGGTGTTCCACACGCCGATCAGGTTGATGTCGATCGTGTCGCGCATGATCTGCGGTGTGATGTCCCGCCAGCTGCCCAGGATGTCGATGCCCGCGTTGGCGACGACGATGTCGAGTCGCCCCAGCTCTGCGACGCCGCGCGAGACCACCTCGTGCAGTCGGTCCAGATCGCGCACGTCGGCCTGCTCCGCGACGATCCGGCGATCCAGCGCCTCAACCTGGCGCACTGTCTCGGCGAGATCCTCCGGCGTCGCGCCGGCGTATGGTGTGCCCGGCACCGCCTCGCACACGTCGACCGCGATGATGTCGGCGCCTTCCTCTGCCAGGCGCAGTGCGTGAGAGCGTCCCTGCCCCCGCGCCGCGCCCGTGATGAATGCGACTTTTCCTTCAACTCTTCCTGCCATGATGACTCTCCTTCCTCACTGGACGGCGGCGGCGCCGTCGACCGGGATCTGGCCGCCGGAGACGTAGTAGGACTGGTCAGACGCCAGCCATGCGACCGCGTTGGAGACGTGGATCGGTTCGATCCACGCTTTGCCGAACGGGTTCAGCCCGGCGAAGGCAGCCTCCGCGTCCTCTGCCTTCGGATCATCGAGATCCGGTCGGAACAGGCCGTATGTCGCGCTGTTCTTCACCATGGGCGTGTCGATCGAGTTCGGATGGATCGTATTGACCCGGATGCCGTGCGGCCCGAGCTCGTTGGCGAGCACCTTCATGAGGCCGACGATGCCGTGCTTGGTCGTGGTGTAGGCGGCCACGTTCGCGAGACCCTTGAACCCGGCGAGAGACGAGATGATGATCACCGATCCGCCCGCGCCTGAGGCGATCAGATGCTCGGCCGCGGCCTTGTAGGTGTGCCAGACGCCGGTCACGTTGATGTCCATCAGGTCCTGCCACGCCTGCTCGGCGACCTCGTGCGTCGCGTCTCCGAACGTGAAGATGCCCGCATTCGCCACCACGATGTCGAGCCGCCCGAGTTCGGCCACCGCGGCATCGACATCCGCCGTGAGCGCGTCGATGCTGCGCACATCCGCGGTCGACCTCACGATGCGCCGGTCGAGCGCCTCGACCTGCCGCACCGTCTCATCGAAGTCGGCAGCCGTCGCCAGCTCGTAGTACGACTTCACCGAATCGACGTCGCCTATGAAATCCACGGCGATGATGTCGGCGCCCTCCTGTGCCAGCCTCACCGCGTGCGACCGGCCCTGTCCTCGTGCTGCGCCGGTGATCAGCGCGACCTTGCCGTCCAGCTGTCCCATTGTGAACTCCTTCCGCACGCCTCGTTGCGCGCATGGCGCCGGTGCGTCCGGCGCTTCGGTTGTTCCTCCCCGCTTGGCGGGCCTTCCGGCCCGGGAAACGCAGGAAGGGCGCCGCTCACGCGACGCCCTTCCGTGCTCATCCTGTCGAGCAGCAGCCCCCCTCATCGGCGGAACCGCACCCGCATCCGGATACTCCGACTCCCCCGCCGGATTCGGCAGGGCCGGGTTGCTCCGCGCCCGCACGCGCCGCGAGCTCCGCGGCGAACCCGGCGAGCGGACTCTCATCACAGTCCGATACCGGCGGTGCCTGCGGACCGCCGGAGCGCCGCCCAGACAGACGCGCGGGGGTGAGACCGGCAATCGGGCTCTCGTCGCACGCCGATGTCGGCGGGGCATCCGGCCGGGTGGCCGAGAGCGTCACGCGCACCGGCCCCATACCGCTCGGCGCGGGCCCCTGGCGGGGGCGCGGCGGCGTCGTGCGGTGCGAGTGGTCGCCGCTGGGCTTCGGCTTGTCGCCCTTCATGTCCTTGAGGGCGGTCTCGCCGTGCCCGATCACGCATTCGGGGTCGGGGCCGTCCAGCGGCAGGCCGGTGAAGAACTTCGCCGCCATGCACCCGCCCTTGCACGAATCGAAGAACTGGCACGACGAGCACGCCCCGCCCGACTGCGGCTCGCGCAGCCGGGTGAACAGCTCGGACTGCTGCCAGACCTCTTTGAATCCGCCCGGCTCACGCACGCTGCCGGCGAGGAACTCGTCGTGGATCGCGAACGGGCAGGCGTACACGTCGCCGATCGGGTCGATCAGACACACGACACGGCCGGCGCCGCACAGGTTGAGGCCCTCGAGCTCCTGACCGTATGCGGCCAGATGGAAGAACGAGTCGCCCGTGAGCACCTCGCCGTCGTGGGCGACGAGCCAGTCGAACAGCACCTTCTGCTGCTCGGGCAGCGGATGCAGCTCGTCCCACACGTCGGCGGCGCGGCCGGAGGGGCGCAGGCGGGTCAGCCGCAGCTGGGCGCCGTAGCGGTCGGCGATCTCCTTGAACTGATCGAGCTGCGGAATGTTCTGCTTGGTGCACACCACCGAGAGCTTGAAGTTCTTCATCCCGGCCGCCTGCATGTTCGCCATCGCCTGCAGCGCCATCTCGTAGGAGTTGGGCCCTCGGATCCAGTCGTTCACCTCGGCCGTGGCCCCGTCGAGCGAGACCTGCACGTCGACGTAGTCGTTCTTCGCGAGCTCGGCCGCGCGATCCGGTGTGATCTTCACGCCGTTCGTCGAGAACTTCACGCCGACGCTGTGGGCGGTGGCGTAGTCGATGAGTTCCCAGAAGTCGGGCCGGACGGTGGGCTCGCCGCCGCCGATGTTCACGTAGAACACCTGCATCCGTTCGAGCTCGTCGATGATCTCCTTGCACTCCGCGGTCGACAGCTCACGCGGATCGCGACGACCCGAGCTCGACAGGCAGTGCAGGCACGACAGGTTGCAGGCGTACGTGAGCTCCCAGGTGAGGCAGATCGGTGCGTCGAGCCCGTACTCGAAGTGGTCGACGAGCCGCATCGGCTTCGGCGGAGATTCGGTTCCGGATGTCGGGGTCGCGTCCACAAGTGTCATACGTCACGCTCCTGAATCATGTTCGAATCGGCAAGTGTCCGCACCGCACCGACGTAGGGCGCGGTCGACGCCGCTGGCACGCCCTGGGCCTCGATGGCCTCGCGGACACTGGCGTGGTCGCCCAGCGTCCTGACCACGTCGAGCAGCGTGCGGTCCTTCAGGAACGACAGCTTGCGCGTTCCGAAGTGATACAGCAGCGCGCCGAACGACTCAGGGCGCACAGCGACCTGCGGATGCAGGCGCCACGGCCGGTCGGCGTCGAACGCGGTCATGATCAGTACACGCCGCACATGCCGTCGATGGAGACCTCTTCGACGAGCGACTCTGCCTCGACGACTTCCGTCTCCTCCGGCGCGTTGTCACGGAGCTTGCGAACAGTGGTCATGGTGTTCCTCCTTCGTCGCCCCCATTGGCGACCTCGTCCCGCCCTCGTCGGCGGAGATCCGTTGCGCTCTGACGGAATCGCTGATCGACTCGTGCCGATGAGGGCTACTGTCGGTGCTAGCGATCACGTCGGACCGTGCTCGCGATGCTAATGGCACTGGGTGCCGAATGGGAAGAGGGGTCGCATGAATTCGATGCCATCCATCGCGGCGCGTCCGGGCAGGGCGCGTGCCACGAGTGCCGCCGAGCTCGGCGAGATCGGGCTGTCGCTGATCCTCGAGCGCGGCTTCGACGCCGTCACGGTCGATGACATCGCCACGGCGGCCGGCATCGGACGACGCACGTTCTTCCGCTACTTCTCGTCGAAGAACGACCTGCCGTGGGGCGACTTCGATGCGCTGCTGCAACGGATGCGGGCGCACCTGGCCGAGGTGCCGCGCGACGCGCCGCTGGCCGTCGCGCTGCGCGAGGCCGTCGTCGAGTTCAACTCGTTCCCGGCCGACACGCTGCCGCAGCACAGGCTCCGGATGGCGGTGCTGCTCGAGACGCCGACGCTGGTCGCCCACTCGGCGCTGCGCTACGAGTCGTGGCGCCGCGTCGTGGCCGACTTCGTCGCCGAGCGCCTCGGCCTTCCGCCGCGCTCTGTCGGCGCCGAGGCACTGGCACGCGCCTGCCTCGGCATCTCGCTGGCCGCCTACCAGCACTGGCTCGGCGACCCTGACGCGGTGCTCACCGACCTCATCCGCGAAGGATTCGACGAGATGAGCATCGTGTTCGGCGACGCTCCGGATGATCGAGGCGGCGAGAGGTAGGTCGTGCCTCACGATCAGTCGGCGGCGGCGCGGGCCGGAGACGGGCCCCGCGGCTTCGACGTCGTGATCGTCGGCGGGGGCTCCGCCGGCGCGGTGCTTGCGGCCAGGCTCAGCGAGGATCCCGCCAGGCGAGTGCTGCTGCTCGAGGCGGGATCGGCCCCGCGCACGCCGGCGGAGGTGCCGGATGCAGCGCTCGACGGCACGACGGTGGCGGCGTCCGTGCCGGGGCACGCGTTGGGCTGGACGTATCGGGCGTCCCTGTTGGCTCCAGATGCCGCTTCCGGCATACACATGCCGCAGCGGGAATACGATGTGGTCAGAGGGCGTCTCATCGGCGGCAGCGGCGCGGTCAACGGCGGATACTTCGTCCGGCCGCGCCCCGCCGACCACGCCGAATGGGCCGCAGCGGGCGGCGACGCATGGTCGGAGGAGAACGCGCTGCCGCTGCTGCGCGCGATGGAGACCGACGTCGACTACGGCGACACCGAGATTCACGGCGGATCCGGCCCGATCCCGGTGCGCCGAGCGGCCGAACATCCGGTGTCTCAGGCGTTCGAGGCGGCGTGCCTGGCCGCGGGATCTCCGAGCGATCCGGACAAGAACGCGCCAGGCGGCGGTGGCGTCGGCCCGGTGCCGCAGAACGTCACGGACGGGGTGCGCCGCAGCCCCGCGATGCAGTACCTGCTGCCGGCGCTGAGCCGCGAGAACCTCGACGTGCGCGGCGGGGTCGCAGTGATGCGCGTCATCGTGCGCAGCGGCCGTGCAGTCGGTGTCGAGGCGACGGTGGCCGGCGACCGCACGGTCTTCACAGGTGAGGAGGTCGTGCTGGCCTCTGGGGCGATCGCCACGCCGCAGCTGCTGCAGCTGTCTGGCATCGGCCCCGCCGACGATCTGCGCGCCCACGGCATCCGGTGCGTCGCCGACCTTCCCGTGGGCCAGGCGCTCTCCGACCACGCCAGCATCACGCTCTCGGTGACTCCTCGCACGACGCTTCCTGCCCCTGACGGGTCGCCCTTCCCCACCGCACTGCATGCATCGGCGCTCACCGGTGAGCCGTTCGAACTGCTTGTCGGTGCCCGCCCGCTCGACGAGATCGTGCCGGGCATCGGGGCGCCGAACGCGCTGCCCGTGATGGTGAACCTCCCGGCGACCGGGCGGGGCTCGCTCACGCTGCAGTCGGATGATCCGGCTGCGCCGCCGCTCATCCGGTACGGCTACCTCGCCGACGAACGCGACCGTGGGATCGCCCGGCACGCCGTGCGCGTGGCGGCCGATCTCATCCGGTCGCGCGAGTTCGCGGTCGTCGCGGAGAGCGACGACGCCCCAGGCGCTCGACTGCTCGCCGACGACGGCGCCCTCGACACCTGGGTCGCGTCCGGCATCGGCACCACCGTGCACACCTGCGCCACCGCCCCGATGGGCACGGTGGCCGACGGCGCCGGCCGCGTGCTCGGCATCGACGGCCTGCGCGTGGCCGATACCTCCTTGCTGCCGGCCGCCCCCACCCGCGGCCCCGCCGCATCCGCCGTGCTCGTGGGCGAGACGATCGCCCGCGCGATGCGCACCGCGTGAGATCCCCCCTTCTCCGGCCCTCCGTCAGCGGACTGCTGCGCGGATGCAGCAGTCGTACCGGCTCGTGGCGCGAGAGCGGAGCCTCGCGCTGGGAGCAGGCGTGACACACAATGGGGTCACCACACCAGAGCGGGCACTGCGAGGTCGATCATGGCGGACGCGTCCTCCCCTCCGGCACGCGGAACAGGCGGTTCCGCGGCCGAGGAGCCGGGTTCCGGCGCGCCGTCGGGTGAGGATCGACCGACCGCCGCGGGCAGAGTGCTCGCGGTGCTCGACGCCTTCGACACCCAGCACGTGGTGCTGTCGCTGACCGACATCTCCCGCCGCGCCGGCTTGACGCTGCCCACCGCACACCGCCTCGTGCGCGAGCTGCGTGAGTGGGGTGCACTCGAGCGCAGGGCGGACGGACACTACGCGATCGGCATGCGGATCCTCGAGCTGGGCTCGCTCGAGCCGAAGGGACTGCAGCTGAGAGAGGCAGCGCTGCCGTACCTCGGCGACCTGCACTCAGCGGTCGGCAGCGATGTGCACCTGTCGGTGATGGCGGGAACCGACGTCGTCTACGTCGAATCCCTCCGCTCGCGTCACGGTGCGCCCGTGCTCACACGCCTCGGCGGACGATGGCCGCTGCACGCGACCGCAACTGGTCTGATCCTTCTCGCGCACGCGCCGGATGAGCTCCGCGAGCACATCCTCGCCGGGCCGCTGCAGGCGTACACCCCGCGCACCATCACGGACCCCGAGCGAGTGCGCAGGACGCTGGCGGAGGTGCGCGGCAACGGGCACGCCTTCGTCGATGAGTCCATCACCGAGGGCGCCGTCGCCCTCGCCGTGCCCGTGCAGGATCGCCGCAGCCGGGTGGTCGCCGCCGTCGGTGTGGCGCTGCGCCGCGGCAGCGTCGATCCGCAGTCGGTCCTGCCTGCGCTGACGATGACCGGCCGCGCGATCTCCCGTGCGCTCGGCGCCCCGTCTACGCGCTGACGACCTCGATCATCCGGCGCACGGCGAACTCGTAGCCGCGGGTGCCTGCTCCCACGAAGACGCATGAGGCGATGCCGGAGAGGTAGGAGTGGTGCCGGAACTCCTCGCGGGCGTGCACGTTCGAGATGTGCACCTCGGCGAACGGCAGGGAGACACCGGAGAGGGCGTCGCGCAGCGCGATCGACGTGTGGGTGAAGGCGCCGGGGTTGATCACGACGGCGTCGCAGTCCTCACGAGCGGCATGGATCGCGTCGATCAGCTCGCCCTCGTGGTTGCTCTGCACGGCGCGCACCTCGAAGCCGAGCTCACCGGCCGTGCGGGAGGCGAGTGCGACGACGTCGTCGAGCGTGTCGTGGCCGTAGGTCGCCGGCTCACGTGTGCCGAGCAGGTTGAGGTTCGGCCCGTTCACCAGGAGGATCCGTTTGTTCACGCCACTGTCCCTTCGCCGCCGCGTCACTCGGTCGGTTCAGGCTATCGCCCTTGTCCGGGGTCCGGAGCGTCGCTAGCCTGGCGGGATGCCGACCGACCCGCTCTTCATCGCGTTCCTCGCCGTGGGCATCATCGCCGCGGCAGTACTGCTCGCGGGCATGGCACTGGCGATCGCGCAGGCGCTCCGCGACAACGAGCTGCCGCCGCTCATCCGATGGGGCTGGGCGATTGCGGTCATCGCGTTCCCGCTCTTCGGCGCGATCGCATGGTTCGCATGGACGTCGCTCGACCGACCTGGCGCCTCCGCTCTGACGCGGGTCGTCACCAACGCCCGGTAGCCAGGAAGCGCTCGATCTGCTCGCGGTGCGGGGCAGGGTCGAGGCCAGACAGTGGAGCGCGCTCAAACGTGCGGTCTATGACTCGACGAGTCCGTCGTCGGCTCGAGTGAGTTCGTGGGTGAAGGCTTCGACGAGCGTGCGCTCGTCCGGAAGCGCTGCGTCAGCTTCTTGCTCGAGCTGATAGCGGCTGACAGCAACAGGTTGGGCGGTCGACGCGAGCGCGTATCGGACGACTGTGTCGTTCTTGCCCGCGACGAGGAGGATCCCGACCGTCGGTCGATGCTTGTCGTGGTTGCGGAGTCGATCGTCGACGATGGTGACGTAGAACGCGAGTTGGCCCGCATCAGCCGGTGCGAATGTGGTGGTCTTGAGTTCGACGACAACATAGCGCAGCTGCTCGATGTGGAAGAACAGCAGGTCGACATAGAAGTCCTCACCGTCGATGTCGAAGTGCATCTGGCGGCCGACGAACGCGAATCCCGCGCCGAGTTCACGCATAGTGTCGAGAATCCGGTCGACCATTCGCTGCTCGAGCTCTCGCTCCGAAGCGTCACCATCGACGGCGAGGAAGTCGAGGGCGTATGGATCCTTCGTGAGCTCCTGCGCTTGCTCGGAGTCCGACGGACCAAGCGCACCGGGAAAGTTGGTCGGCGCGGCCGCTTCCCGCTCGTGAAGACGTGTCGCGATCTGGTGCGCGAGCACGGCTCGGCTCCAGCCGTAGTGAGCGTCCTTGGCGGCATACCAGTCGCGCAGTGCCTGGTCGTCGAGCTTGTCGAGCATCACGATCACATGACCCCACGGCAATTGTCCAACAGGTCGTTGGACAATTGCCGTGGGGTCCGGCCACGCCTCCGCGAATCCGCGCATGTAGAAGAGATTCGCACGAGAGAACCCCTTAATGGAGGGAAACTCAGCACGCAGATCGGCGGCGAGCCGCGCGAGGACCTTCGAACCCCAACCCTGCTCGGTCTGCCGGTCGAGGATCGTACGACCGATTCGCCACCACAACTGCAGAAGTTCGGCATTGGCCTTCCGTTGCGCCCGGAACCGTGCGGTATGGACCTGCCTCTTGACCTCCTCGAGCGTGGCCGCATACTCATCCGGGATCAGGTTCGTCATGGCGTCACCGTACGTGCAACCGGCGACACTCGTAGTGACGCGTCGCATGGAACGCCTGAAGGCCTGATCAGAGCGGCCCGATCCGTGACCCCACAGCACTCTCGCGCAACGAAGCATTGCACAACGGCATCACGCTCCGGCGCGGGTCGTCACCAACGCCCGGTAGCCAGGAAGCGCTCGATCCGCTCGCGGTGCGGGGCGGGGTCGAGGTCGTGCTCGGCGACCCACGCATCGTCGTAGTACGTCTTCTCGTACCGCTCCCCGCCGTCGCAGATGAGCGTGACGACGCTGCCGCGTTCGCCCCGCTCGAGCATGCCGGCGATCAGCTCGAACGCACCGCACAGGTTGGTGCCCGTCGACCCGCCCGCCCAGTGCCTGGTGCGCTCGCGCAGCATTCGGATGGCCGCGATCGAGGCCGCATCGGGAACCCGGATCATGTGGTCGATCACGCTGGGAATGAACGACGGCTCCATCCGGGGCCTGCCGATTCCCTCGATGCGGCTGGGCATTCCCGTGCCGTAGTCGGTCGCGCCGGTCTCCCACCCGCCGTAGAACGCCGAGTTCTCCGGATCGACGACCGCCACGCGCGTGGCGTGGCGGCGGTAGCGCACGTACCGACCGAACGTCGCGCTGGTGCCGCCGGTGCCCGCGCCGACGACGATCCAGCTCGGCACGGGGAAGCGCTCGAGGGCGAGCTGCTGGAAGACGCTCTCGGCGATGTTGTTGTTGCCGCGCCAGTCCGTCGCGCGCTCGGCGTAGGTGAACTGGTCGAGGTAGTGGCCGCCGCACTCGGCGGCGAGCCGCTCTGCCTCGGAGTACATCTCGGGCGGGTGGTCGACGTAGTGGCAGCGACCGCCGTAGTACTCGATCAGCTCGATCTTCTCCGTGCTGGTCGAACGCGGAACGACGGTGACGAACTCGAGCCCCAGCATCCGGGCGAAGTACGCCTCGCTGACGGCGGTCGATCCGCTCGACGCCTCGATGAGGGTCGTGTCGCGGCCGATCCGGCCGTTGACCAGACCGTAGAGGATGAGCGAGCGGGCGAGGCGATGCTTGAGCGAGCCCGTCGGGTGCACCGACTCGTCCTTCAGATACAGGTCGATGCCCCATTCGGCAGGCAGCGGGAACACGTGCAGGTGGGTGTCCGCGCTGCGGTTCGCGTCGGCCTCCAGCAGTCGCACCGCCTCATCGGCCCATCCGCTGCGCGTCTCCATGCGTCGAGCGTAGCCGGTGATCCCACACAGACAGCGCTCGCGAGATGCGCACCTTTTCGACATTTGGGCGTTGAAATCGACGCATCTCGACGAAAGGTGCGCATCTCGGCAGCGGGGCGCGGAGACTACGCTCGGGTGGGGGGCGTTACGCGGTGTTCGCGCGGCTGTCGGCGAGCATTCATCCTGGCGGGCGACAATCGCACGTCGGCCACTTGGAGCAAGGGAGGTGCGCGATGGACGAGGAGTTCGACGAACTCATCGAGCGGATGAATGAGGCTCTCCGAGAACGATCACTGACCGCCATCCAAGCCACCCTCACCGAGCAGGATCCGCACGACATCGCGCGCCTGCTGGAGCGCGAGGACACCGACGACCGAGCGATCATCTACCGGCTGCTGCCGCGCACCAGGGCCCTCGAGGTCTTCGAGCTTCTCGAACCGGAGATGCGCAGTGAGCTGATCCTGGGCCTGCAGGACGAGGACGTCGCGCGCGTGTTCGAAGAGATCGACCCGGATGACAGAGCCCAGCTGCTCGACGAGCTCCCGGCGGGCGTGGCCGCGTCGCTCATGAAGGGCCTGTCGCCGACCGAGCGCGCGCTGACGGCGCCGATGCTCGGCTTCGACGCCGACAGCATCGGCCGCTACATGAGCACGGAGTACGTGCGTCTGAACGACGAGATGACGCTGGGCGACGCGCTCACGCACGTGCGGCACCGCGGGCTGGGCGCTGAGACCATCTACCAGCTCCCCGTCACCTCACCGCATCGTCGCCTGCTCGGCGTGATCAGCCTGCGCCGGCTCGTGATGGGCGACCCGAGCGCGCTGGTGAAGGACCACATGCGCGATCCGGTGTTCGTGCACGCGACGGACGACGCCGAGTACGCGGCGCGCGAGCTGATCGACGCGCAGCTGCTCGCCGCGCCGGTGCTCGACAGCGAGGATCGGCTGCTCGGTCTGCTCACCAGCGACGACGCGCACGCGATCGTCGAGCGCAGCGAGGACCGCAGGGCCGCCAGACAGGGTGGTGCCGAGCCGCTGCGCCGCCCGTACCTGACCGCGCCGATGTGGGGTTTGGTGCGCTCCCGCGTGGTGTGGCTGCTCGTCCTGGCGGTGTCGGCCGTTCTGACGGTGCAGGTGCTCAACGTCTTCCAGCACACGCTCGACCAGGTCGTCACCCTGGCGCTGTTCGTGCCGCTGCTGACCGGAACGGCGGGGAACACAGGGTCACAGGCCGCGGTGACCGTCACCCGCGCGCTCGCGCTGGGCGAGGTCAGACCCCGCGACATCCTGCTCGTGATGTGGCGGGAGGTGAGGGTCGGCCTGATGCTCGGCGCGCTGCTGGGCACGATCGGATTCGCGGCGGCGAGTCTGGTGTTCGGGCTCGAGTTCGGCGAGGTGATCGGCATCACCCTGTT
The DNA here is from genome assembly GCF_003335195.1 of Microbacterium sp. JB110. Lineage (NCBI taxonomy): Bacteria > Bacillati > Actinomycetota > Actinomycetes > Micrococcales > Microbacteriaceae > Microbacterium > Microbacterium sp. JB110. The sequence continues at coordinate 152,050 of NZ_QPGM01000004.1, forward strand.
GTGCGTGTGCACGCTCGCCGCGACGGTCGGCGGCGCCATGCCGCTGATCGCGCGCGCCGTGCGCGCCGACCCCGCCGTGTTCTCCACACCGTTCATCGCGACCTTCTGCGATGCCACCAGTCTCATCATCTACTTCCTGATGGCGACCTGGTTGCTCGGCCTGTGACGGGCGGATGAGCGGACCGCGCGGACCGCTCATCCGCCCGTGATCATGTCCCACGAGATCTTCGCGACCAGCGCCGCGATCACGACGATGAACACCACGCGCACGAACCTCGACCCCTTCGACAGCGCCATCCGTGCGCCGATGTAGGCACCCACGAGATTCGCCGCGCCCATGGCCAGGCCGAGCCCCCAGATCACGTGGCCCGCGGGGATGAAGAAGATGAGTGCTCCGATGTTGGTGCACAGGTTCGCGATCTTGGCGAAGGCCGAAGCGGGCATGAAGGCGTAGCCGAGCACGCTGACGAAGAGGATCACGAAGAAGGAGCCGGTTCCCGGCCCGAGTGCGCCGTCGTAGGTTCCGACGAAGAGTCCGATCATGGTCGCGGCGACGACGTGCTTCCAGCCGTGCCAGCGGCGATTCGTGTGCACACCCATCTTCGGTTTGAAGACGGTGAAGGCGCCGACGCCGATGAGCACGACGAGGATGATCGGGTCGAACGCCTCCGCCGGGATCAGCGTCGCCAGCGCGGCGCCGAAGACGGCACCGGCGAGAGCGGCGAGCGCCAGCGGCACCGCCGTGCGAGGGTCGGGCTTCACCCTGCGCGAGTACGTGGTCGCCGCGACCGCCGTCCCCATCACGCTGGAGAGCTTGTTGGTCGCCAGCGCCTGCAGCGGCGCGATGCCCGGCGCGAGCATCAGGGCGGGCAACTGGATGAGCCCTCCCCCGCCCACGACCGCATCGACCCATCCGGCGGCGAGAGCCGCGACGAGCAGAAGCACGAGAGTGAGCACGTCGATCTCCGGCACCAGGTGATTCTAGTCGTCGCCGCATCCCCCGCTTTCGCGGCGTACTCTCATTGGACGGGCAGCAGCGCTGCGCGCACGTGAGGAGGAGACGTCCATGCCGATCCTGGATTCCCGACTTCCCCTTGCCGCCGCTCCGATGGCCGGCGGCCCGTCCACGATCGCGCTGGCGCGTGCGGTCGCGCAGGCGGGAGGGTTCCCCTTCCTCGCCGGCGGGTACCAGAGCCCGGATGCGCTGGCCGAGCAGATCGCACAGGCGCGGTCGATCGGCAGCGATTTCGGTGTGAACCTGTTCGCCTCTGCGTCCGCCGAGATCGACGACGACGCCTTCGAGGCCTTCGTCGACGAGATCGCGGAGGAGGCCGCGCGGTACGACATCGTGCTCAGCCCCGAACCGGTCAGCGACGACGACCAGCTCGGCGACAAGGTCGCCATGCTCGTGGAGATGCCGGTGCCCGTCGTGTCGTTCACCTTCGGGCTCCCAGGCGCCTCCGCCCTGCGCGCGCTGCAGTCGGTGGGAACAACGGTGCTCGCCACTGTGACCACACCGGACGAGGCGAGGCAGGCCGTCGACTCCGGCGTGAACGGCCTCGTGGTGCAGGGCTCGTCAGCAGGCGGTCACAGCGCGACCTTCGACCCGACGCACGACCCGCGTCCGCTCGACACCGCTGAGCTCGTTCGGCGCGTGAAGCACGAGATCGAGGCTCCCGTGATCGCGGCCGGCGGCGTCGACGGCCCGGATGCCGTGGCGCGACTTCTCGAAGCGGGCGCGGAAGCGGTGTCGGTGGGAACGCTGCTGCTGCGCACCGACGAGGCCGGAACCTCGGTCGCGCACCGACGAGCGCTTGCCGACCCCGACTTCACAGAAACGGCCATCACGCGTGTGTTCACGGGGCGCCCGGCACGCGCGCTGCGCAACGGCTTCATCAACAGGCACCACAGCGCGCAGATCACCGCGTACCCCGCGGTGCACCACCTGACGAGGTCGCTGCGGCGCGCGGCGGCCGCGGAGGGCGACACCGATCGGCTGCATCTGTGGGCGGGAACGGGCTGGCGCTCGGCGCGCGCCGATTCGGCGGTGAACGTCATCCGGTGGCTGGCAGGAGACGAATGAGGTGTCGTCTCGCCTCATCCGGGCCCCGCCCAGCAGGGGTGCACCCGGGATTCTGAAGAAGTTTTCCGCGCATTCATGGACGAAAGTGGGCAGTTCTCCCCACTGAGTGGGGATTGCAACGGTCGGGGTCGTGGAGAATGACACCATTGCAATTCACAATGCGTGCAGAGCGCCGCGCCAGGGCCTGTCGTTTCTACTGCGTGACCAGCGCCTTCGCTGAGCAGGATGCAATCAGAGCAGGACGAATGTTGCATTCGAATGAATCATTCTGAGCGACTGCCCAACCTACTGCCCATGGGTACTTGGGTAGTTTTGCCGATTACAACGAACTGGTATCGTCCCTCTGGATTGTCCTTGTTCTTTCCACCGACACACAGGAATCAGTGAAGTGAAATCAACACACCGTAAGTGGCTCACGGCCACTGCGGCGACAGTCGGCGCGGGTGCGCTGGCCTTCGGTGGCGCGGTTCTTCCCGCCGCCGCCGAAGAGTCGCCAGCAGAAGCAAGCTTCTCGACCGCTCAGGTCGAGACCGACAAGTACGAGCTCGCCGCACAGCGCACCGGCGAAACCGTCGATGAGCTGAAGCAGCTCGAACGCAGCGACGAGATCAAGGTTTCCGAGTCCGGATTCGTCATGCACGTGGACCCGGCGGCCGAGACTGCGCCGATGAGCACCAAGGGCCTTCCGGCCGCACCGGAGGGGGCGCAGGTGCCGGGCAACCCGGACGACGGCTCCCGTCCCGGCGCTGACGTCACCGTCTATCTCGACTTCGAAGGCGAGACCCTCGAGGGCACGCATTGGAATGACGCTGTGTATGAGGGAGACCCGCCGACCCTCGTCCGCGAGGCCATCCCGACTCTCAACTTTGAAGGGGCCGCCGCGGCGGACACCGCATTTGTCGAAGAGGTCTGGGCGGCCGTCGCCGAGGACTACGCGCCGTTCGACGTCAACGTGACGATTGCGGAGCCGAAAGACGACGACCTGTACAAGACCTCGGCCGATGACGACAAGTACGGCTCGCACGTCATCATCACCGACTCCTACGACGAGACGCTGCCGGAAGCAGCGGGCACCGGCGGTCTCGCCTGGCTCGGCGGCGTCGGTTCCGACTACCTCACCGGTGCCCTGGTGTTCACCGAGGGCGTGGGCGGCGGCAATTCCGCCGATGCCACGGCACGCAGCATCGCTGACACCGCCAGTCACGAGGCGGGCCACAACTTCGGGCTCCAACACGACGGCCACGGCGACGACGAGTACTACCAGCCGACCGATGGCGTGTGGGGCCCGATCATGGGCGCCACTTATCAGGTGCCGCTCAGTCAGTGGTCCATGGGTGAGTACAACGAGTCCACCCAGGGCCAGGACGACCTGGCGATCATCACCGACCGCTCCAAGGCCGAAGAACTGTTCGTGGGATGGCAGAACGCCAGCGGCGAGTTCGCCACGGCGTACTGCTATGACCCAACCGAGGTGGACGACGATAACCCCCAGCCGGGCGACGAAGTCTACGGCATCGATGAGAACGATGAATGCGACACGTCTGACGTGTACACGGCCACCTTCACCTACACGGACCGCGCCGACCCCGCGGCGGACGAGGTGGACGGCACCCTGGACACGGCGAAGGCTCTCGACAACACCGACGGCACCTTCGAGGCTGCGAGCGCCATCGAGACCAGCGACGATGTCGACGTCTACAGCGTGACGACCACCGGCGGCACCGTGTCGGCGACCGTCGAGGTCGCTGACCTGCACCCGAACCTCGATGCGAAGCTCACACTGCGCGACGAGGCGGGCGACGAGATCGCCGCGAACGACCCCGCCGCCGAGCGCGAGTCTGAGGACGTCGCCATCGGTCTCGGCGCCTCCGTCTCGGTCGATGACCTGGCTGCCGGCACCTACTACCTGTCCGTCGAGGGCGTCGGCTTCGGCGACCCGAGCACGGCGACGGGTGGCCCCACCGGCAACGCAGGCGGCTACACCGACTACGGCAGCCTCGGCTACTTCGCCCTGTCTGGTGAAGCCGCTCCGTTCGAGACCGACCCAATCGTGATCGAGTCGCCTGCTGACGGCAGCGAGGTCACCGGCGGTTCCGACGTCGAGGTCACCGGTACCGCGACTCCGGGCGCCGAGGTCGAGCTGACGGTCGCCAGCGACCAGGGAAGCGGAATCGCTGGCACGGCTACGGCCGACGACAGCGGTGCGTGGACCGCAACCGTCACCGCCAACGAGTACGGCGAGACGAGCATCACCGCTTCGCAGACCGTTGACGGCATCGAGGTCCCCGAGACCGACTCGGTCACGGTCCTCTCCCCCGTCGAAGCCCCGGCCATCCAGAACCCGGCTGACGGCTCGACGACCGACGACACCAGCCCGACCGTCACCGGCACCGGCATCCCCGGGGCCGAGGTCACCCTCGTCGTCGACGGTGTCGAGTACACAGCGACGGTCGACGAGGACGGCAACTGGGAGGTCACGACCGACGTGCTCGCCGACGGCGAGTACACGGCAACGGCCACCCAGAGCATCAACGGTGCGACCAGCGATGAGTCGGCCACCGTGGCCTTCACGGTCGAGGCGCCGGACAACGGCACCGACGGCGGCACGGACGGTACGGATGGCTCCACCGACACCGACGGCACGGACGGCTCCACGGATGGTACGGACGGCTCCACCGACGGCACGGACGACACCGACACCGACCTGGCTGTGACCGGTGGTGACTTCAACGTCACTCCGTTCGTGCTCCTGGCTGCCGGCCTGCTCGTGATCGGTGCCGGAACCGCAGCGTTCGCCATCCGCCAGCGCAAGCTGGCGATGAGCAGCTGATCATCACGGCGGTGCTGTAGGCCACGGCCTGCGCACGTGGGGGCGGGAATCGCGAAGCGACTCCCGCCCCCACTCCTGTATATGGGGCTTTGTCGGTATCATGAGAGACCCATCCGGCACCCAGACCTCTCGCCCGTTCGGGCGGGAGACCGATCAGAGGGGGCTGAAATGACCGAGCACGCTGAAGGCAGCCGCAGAGGCATGATCATCACGGTGGTCATCGTCGCAGTCGCCGTCCTCGCCGTGATCGCGTTCGCCGTGTCGCAGCTGTGGGCGAACGACGGCGATGCCGATCCGACCGGTTCCGACGGAACGACGATGCCGACCGAGACCGCCACGGCCGATCCGGATGACGAAGGAGACGACGTGAGCACGGATGACGGCAGCGACTCGAACGGCACAGACGCCACCACGACCGAGCCAGGTGAGGTGACCGGCACGAACAAGGTCCTTCCCGGAAGGATGAGCGGCCAGGAGGCCATCGACGCCCTCGGCGACAAGATCGACGTCGTCGCGAAGCGCAACAGCATGACGGTCGACGAGTTTAAGGACCTGCTGCTGCGCGACAAGTCGGCGCACGTCTCACCGCAGGGCTTCATCGTCTACATCGACACCAACGCCAAGGACGGCTGACCGCCCCGCACGCAGAGCTCGGGCGGCACTCCTGTGGTGGAGTGCCGCCCGGACTCTGTATTCGGATGGACTAGTGCTGCACCGCCTTCTCCGCGCCGTGGCCGGTCAGCGAGCGCACCTCCATCTCCGCGGCGAGACGCGCGCTCTCCTTCTTCGGCCCGAGAACCGAGCCGAGGAAGCCGAGCAGGAAGCCCACGGGGATAGAGATGATGCCGGGGTTCGACAGCGGGAAGATCGCGATGTCGAGACCCGCGAACACGCTCGTCTCCGTGCCGGAGAACACCGGCGACAGCACGATCAGCACGATCGCGGCACCCAGGCCGCCGTACATGCTCATCACCGCACCGGTCGTGGTGAACCTGCGCCAGAACAGCGAGTACAGGATCGTCGGCAGGTTCGCCGACGCCGCAACGGCGAACGCCAGCGCCACCAGGAACGCGACGTTCTGGCCCTGCACCCCGATGCCGCCGATGATCGCCAGCACGCCGACGACGACGGTCGTCACGCGGGCGACCCTCACCTCGCCGTTGCCGGTGACCTTGCCCTTCTTGATCACGTTCGCGTAGATGTCGTGCGCGAACGACGCCGACGCGGTGATGGTCAGGCCGGCGACGACCGCGAGGATCGTGGCGAAGGCGACAGCGGAGATGATGCCCATCAGCAGCGGACCGCCGAGCGCGTTGGCGAGCAGCGGGGCCGCGGAGTTCACACCGCCCGGTGCGGCAAGGATCTGCTCGGGCCCGACAAGAGCGCCGGCACCGTAGCCGAGCACGAGGCTGAGCAGGTAGAACAGGCCGATCAGCCAGATCGCCCACACCACCGAACGCCTGGCCTCCTTGGCGGTCGGCACCGTGTAGAACCGCATCAGCACGTGCGGCAGGCCCGCCGTGCCGAGAACGAGGGCCAGCGCCAGGGACAGGAAGTCGAGCGGATTGGCGTACTTCAGGCCTGGGCCGAGGATCTTGTCGCCGTGCTCGGACGCGGCGACCGCCGACTCGAGCAGCGTGTTCAGGCTGAAGCCGTTGAGTGCGAGCACCCAGATCGTCATCACGAGGGCGCCGCCGATGAGGAGGAACGCCTTCACGATCTGGACCCACGTCGTGCCCTTCATGCCGCCGATGAGCACGTAGAGCACCATGATGATGCCGACGACGGCGATCACGACGGACTGGCCGATGGAACCGTCGATGCCCATCAGCAGCGATACCAGACCGCCGGCGCCCGCCATCTGCGCGAGCAGGTAGAAGAAGCACACCGCGAGCGTCGTGATCGCCGCAGCCATCCGCACCGGCGCCTGCTTGAGCCGGAACGAGAGCACGTCGGCCATCGTGAACTTGCCCGTGTTGCGCATCAGCTCGGCGACCAGGAGCAGCGCGACCAGCCACGCGACGAGGAATCCGATCGAGTACAGGAACCCGTCATACCCGTTGACCGCGATCGCACCGACGATGCCGAGGAACGAGGCGGCGGAGAGGTAGTCGCCCGAGATCGCGAAGCCGTTCTGCGGGCCGGTGAACGAGCGTCCTCCTGCGTAATAGTCGGCCGCGGAGCTGTTGTTCCTGCTCGCGCGGATCACGATGAACATCGTCACCGCCACGAAGGCGGCGAAGATGGACATGTTCAGCACCGGATTCGTCTCGACGGTGTCGATGGCGGCCGCGATCATCGATCCGGCCGATGCGAACAGTTCGCTCATGCGCCCGCCTCCTGCTTCTCGAGTTCGGCCCGGATGTCCGATGCATCCGGATCCAGCCTGCGATTCGCGAACGAGACGTAAGCCATCGTGATGACGAAGGTCGTCACGAACTGCCCGAAGCCGAACAGCAGGCCGACCGTGATGTCTCCCCAGACGCGCTGCGCCATGAAGTCCGGCGCCCAGCCGGCGAGGCCGACGTAGACGAAGTACCAGACCAGGAACACCAGTGCCATGGGGAACACGAACGATCTGTGCTTGCGTTTGAGCCCGCGGAACTTCTCCGAGTTCTCGACTTCTATGTAGTCGATCGCCTCGCCCGATCCGACGTCTGTGGCGTTGTCCGTCATGTGGCCTCCCTGCCGCATGTCTGGTCTCGCAGCGAACCGATCGGCGCGCCGCTGCCGAGGTGCATCGTCGCACCCTGGTGGTAGTTTCGACGCTACGAAGCGGATCGAGGGTCGCGTCACCTCCGAAAGTCGGTAGCGACGCGAGCATGCAAAGGAGCGCACCGTGACCGAGTCACGACTTCTCGCCGGCGCCGTCGACGAACTCGCCCGGCGCACACACCTGCCCGTGGCCTTCGGCGGGCTGATCGACGGCTCGGGCGTGACGAGGGTCACGGCTTTCCGCGGCAACCGCACGCCCTCCCTGTACGGGCTGTCGGTGGAGCGCGATCGCGGGCTCGGCGGCAGAGCGGTGACCGAGCTGCGCCCGCGCATGGCGCGCGACTACGCCTCGGCCAAGCAGATCACGCACGACTATGACACCTACATCCTCGGTGAGGGTATCGGCACGCTGCTGGCCGTGCCCGTCATCGTCGGCGGCGCCCCTCGCGGCGTGCTCTACGGCGGCGTGCACGGCAGCTGGAGCATCGGCGGCGTCGCCGCCGCACCGGCCGTGCAGATCGCCGAGCGACTCGCCCACGAGCTCGCAGAGCGCGAAAGGGCGCTCGAGCAGGCGAGGCCGACGCCGGAGGCGCGTCCGGAGCCCGGGCTCTCCGCCGTGCAGCAGGAGGAGCTGCGCGAGAGCTACGCAGAGCTGCGGCGCATCTCGTCCGAGATCGACGATGCGGGGCTGCGCCAGCGACTGCACGATGTCGAACGCCACCTCGCCGCGCTGTCCGGGGCGACCCCCGCCGCAGCGCCCCGCACCGATGTGCGCCTCTCACCGCGCGAGACGGATGTGCTCGCGTGCGCTGCACTCGGGTCGACGAACGCGGATATCGCCGGTCAGCTCGGTCTGCGGGAGAGCACCGTCAAGGCCTACCTGGGCTCGGCGATGTCGAAGCTCGACGCGAACACCCGTCACTCCGCCGTCACGGCCGCCAGGCGCGCGGGACTGCTGCCATAGCCGCCTCGCACCGCTCTCTTCCCCCAACGACCGCGCGCGACCGTTCGGGTGCGAAATGGGGGCGGCAGGAGGTCCGGCCGTGCACATCACCCGTCGTCGGTGATCGGCTTGCGCACGGCGTGCGGGACGCGCCAGCGGAGCCAGAGGGAGAGCAGGCGCAGCACGAACACGAGCGCCGCGACAGCGAGACTGACCCAGCCGAAGTACCAGTCGGCGGTCCACATCACCGTGACGAGTGCGGCGCCCAGCATCGCGGGCAGTGCGTAGAGGTCGCGAGGGTCGAACAGCTGAGGGTCGCGATTGGCGACGACGTCGCGCAGCAGCCCGCCGCCGACACCGGTGGTCACGCCGATGAGCGTCGCCGCCACCGGGTTCATGCCGTGCTCGAGCGCCTTCACCGCTCCCGTCGTGCAGAACAGCCCGAGCCCCGCGGCGTCGCACACCAACAGGGGGCGTGTGAACCGGCGCATGTGGCTGTGCAGCACGTACACGATCGCCGCGGCCACCAGCGGAGGCAGAAGGAAGATCGGCTGGTCGAATGCCGTCGGCGGCACACCGAGCACGAGGTCCCGGATGACGCCGCCCCCCAGCCCGGTGAGCGACCCGAGCAGCAGAGATCCGATGATGTCGAAGCCCCGTCGCGCCGCGAGCAGCGACCCGGACAGTGCGAAGAAGAACACCCCGAGAAGGTCGAGCGTCAGCGCCATGAGGTCCCCTCCTACTCGTGACGACACAGAGCCTACGCGGTGCGCACGAAGAAGATCCCGGGACGATTCAGAACATCCTGAGTACGCGACTCACACGGCCACCGCCCGCACCCGTCTCGCGGCATCGATACGATGGCCGCGTGACGATGACGAACCGCAGACAGCCCATCCGATCGCGAGCAGGGATCGCCCTCGTTCCGGCGGTCCTCCTTGCCGCCCTCACCGGATGCGGACCCGCTGTCCCATCTCCCGAGAACATCGGCGAGCGCACCGCCGCCGCGATCCGCGACGCCGGCTCGGTGGAGTTCACGATGACGAACGGCGACCTCGAGCAGACCGGAACCGTGATGTACGAGGACGACGAGATCGTCGCCCTCGACGTGACGATCAGAGACAACGCAGAGCGGTCCGTGGAGAGGGAATGGGTCGTCGACGGCGAGTACTGGCACGCGAGAAATGAGCATGCAGACCCGGCCCGCAGCGGTGCAGTTCCGCCGGACGAGCTGCTCGCCGCATGGGACTGGGCGCAGGTGCAGGAGGACATGACCGCCGACGCCTCCTCGATCGAGGAGGTCGGTGAGCGCACGATCGACGGCGTCGACACCACAGGCTTCGAGATCACGTCGGACGATCGGGTCGAGACGTGGTGGGTCGACGAAAGCGATCACCTCGTCGAGTACGAATCCGAGCTCGAGGACGGAACCACCGGAACCGGCACCCTCTTCGCCTACGGCGAGACCACCGAGATCGAGGTCGAGTAGCTCCGGATGTGCCACAGGGGCCCGCACCGCTGACAGACTGAGCGCGACCGATGCCGAAGGAGCTCGCCGTGCTCGACCTCGCCTTTCCGTTCGCTGGGCGTTGGCTGACGCAGAACAGCCCGGCAGATCGAGTGCCCAGCCACGGCACGACTCGCTTCGCCAGCTCCCACTCGATCGACTTCGTACCGGTCGACGCCGAAGACCGCAGCGCCCGGTTCTCGCTCGCCTCGCTTCTGCGACCCGAACCGCCCGAGCGCTTCGTCGGATTCGGCCGTCCGGTGCTGGCCCCGGCCGACGGAACCGTGGTCTCTGTCCATGACGCCGATCCGGACCACGAGGCGCATCGCGGCTTCCCATCCGTCGGCTACGCCCTCACCCAGTCCCGTCGCGCCGATCGCGGCTGGCAGCACCTGGCTGGGAATCACATACTGATCCGGATCGACGGTGCGATCCTCGCCCTCTGCCATCTGCAGCGCGGCAGCATCCGGACTCAGGTCGGAGCAGAGGTGCACGTCGGCGAAGAGATCGGACGCTGCGGGAACTCGGGCAACAGCACGGAACCCCATCTGCATCTGCAGGCGATCGACCGGACCGACCCGGATCGAGCGGATGCAGTGCCGTTCACGCTGCGCGGGCGGCTGCCGCGGAACGGGGAGATCGTGGTGGCGTGACCGACGTCCGTCACGCGATGACGGAGAACTCCCGCACCGGATGGCTGTGGCCGTTCACGATGACCTCGAGCCCGTGGGTGCCGGGTCGAATCGTGCGCGTCGTCATGTTCTGCCGCAGCAATCGCGACTTGGTCAGCGTGACGGTCTCGCCCGCCGGCAGAGCGGTGCGCGCCAGTTTGAACACCTTGCGGCTGTTTCTCCCGTCGGCGCGCGGTGAGTGCATCGCGTAGTCGACGATGGCCTCCGCGTCGTGCGGCGACCGGATCTGAACCCGGAAGTCGAGACTCTCGCCGAGAGCGACCGACGCGGGCACGTCGACTTCGACCAGCTCGATGGTCTGGCCAGGCGCGATGCCGACCAGCTCCAGTGCCCCGGGATGCCCGGCTTTCACCAGCGTGCGGGTGGCGTGCCGCACGATGAACGCCAGCTCGCGCGGCTCCTGCCTTCCCTTCCCCTGCCACCGGCGCAGCGTCTCGAGCACGAGATCCGGATCGGTCTTGGCCAGGTCATTGACGTGATTGGCGACCGATCGCGTGACGAAGCGCGTCGGATCGGCGTGCAGCTCATCGAGCAGCCGGACAGCGCGCAGCGGATCCGTGGTGATGCCCTGCCCCCAAGGCAGGCGGGGCCTGGTGCCCTCCGAGCACAGCCGACGCACGTGGTAGTGCTCATCGCGGCTCCATCGCTCGAGCGCCGCGTACGTGTCGTCAGGGAACTGATTGAGGAACGAGCGGATCGCGTACTCGGCCGAGAATCGGGTGGTGATCTGACGGAGCGCATCGAGGGCGAGCTCGAGGTGCTCGCTGCTGCAGCCGTACGCCGCCACGAACTCGCCGTACGACGCGTAGATGAAGTCACCGAAGTCACCGTCACCGAGGGTCGGATCCGCCGGCTCGGGCAGCGCATCGACGAGCACGCGCACGGCGTCAGGGAAGTCAGCGGGAAGCCGCTCGCGCAGGCATGTTGCGATCCAGCTGATGCGCTGCTTCAGCTCCAGATCCGGCAGCCGGGCCACGACCGCGTCGGTGAAGCCGTTCGCGTCGAACGCATCGTGCGCCGCGAAGATCTCCGCGGCGACGCCTGCCACCTTCTCGCGGTTGAAGAGCTGGTCCTTGAGCGGCTGCGTCACCGTTCTGCCCGAACCAGCTGAACGACGACCAGCACCGCGGCGGGCGCGAGCAGCACAAGCGCCACGATGTTGACCCCATGAAACCCACCCCACGCGAGAATCGGACCAGCCAACGCCGCCGCGGCGGCGCCTGCGTAGTTCATCCCGGCATCGGTCACGCCCTGCAGCGGCAGTTTGACGCTGGCATCAGGATTCGACGCGAGCACGGTCGACGACGAGATGATGCACGCCGACCAGCCGATGCCGAGCACCACCAGGGCAGTCGGCGTCCAGCCTCCGCCGAGAGATGCGGCGATCAGACCGAGCACCACTGCCGCGAGCAGGAGAGCAACACCGATCGCCGCGGTGCGAACCGCCCCGATCCGATCGACGAACCAGCCGAACAGCGGGCTGAGCGCGTACATCCCGAGCACGTGCAGGCTGATGACGACGCCGACGATCGTGAGCGAGTCGCCATGGTGCTGCATGTGCACGGGGGTCATCACCATGACCATCACCATGACGGAATGCGCACACGCCGTCAGCACAACCGCCATCCGTGCGCGCGGGTGAGCGAACGCCCAGCGCAGCGCAGCCATGGCGGACACGCGGGCGACATCCGCAGCCAGCCCGGGCGCCTCAGCGCGCACCGAATCGGTGGCATCGCCCCGGCCATTCGGAGCAGCGATGACGTCAGAGGGCCTGCGCGTGCGGTCACCGCCGTAGAACACGACGATGACCGTCGCGGCGCACGCGATCGCGATCGCCGAGAACACGTACGGCCCTGCCAGCTCGGGCAGACCGAGGGAGAAGCCGAACTCGTTGCCGAGGTTGGTCAGATTCGGTCCCGCCACGGACCCGATGGTCGTGGACCAGATGACGAGTGACATCACCCGGCCGCGCGCGGCGGCTGACGCGTTCTCGCCGGCCGCGTAGCGCGACTGAAGATTCACAGCCTGGGCCGTACCGAACATCGCCAGCCCGATCAACAGCAAAATGAACTGCTCGACCACTGCGGCCGTGATGATGGTGACGGCTCCGAGCAGAGCGATCAGGTATCCGACGGACAGGGCCGCCCGCCGTCCCGCCTTCGCGGCGAGGGTGGCCAACGGAATCGCCGCCACGGCGGCGCCGAGCACGCTCATCGCCTGACCGAGGCCCGCGAACTCCGTGCCGGCGAGTCTCTCGGCCATGAGCCCCGCAACCGCGATGCTCGATGCCACGCCGACCCCACCGAGCAGATTCGAGGCGATCAGCACCCCGATCCGGGTACGCGCGAGCGCGACCGGCGGTGTGGCCTGCACTGTCATGTCGTCTCCGATTCCCCGTGGCGCTCATCGCCCGACTCCATGCACTCAGTCGTGCACTGGTCGCATCGTATGCGCTGCGCCGCCGCGCCAAGGTCGTCACGACCGACGGATCGAAGTGCGGCGACGGTTACGAGACTGCCATCCGGTTCAACGTCGCGATACCGCACCCGTTCCTGCGTGCGGCCGTCTCCGCCGCGCGCGCGGAGTCAGCGCGCGGCTTGTCGTAGGAAGTGAGCGCTTCCGTGCGCGGCCAGTCTCGACTGCGCCCTCCCGCGCGCCGTCCCCGTTGCCCTCAGCTCTTCGTCAGCCGCAGCATCGCCCACGACACGGGCGGCAGCACCGCACTCAGGCTCTCCCCCTCGATGGCTGCGCTGTCGTTCACGCGCGGAACCACGGAATCCGGATCGTCAGCCGTCGCCTGTCGCATCGGGTCGGGATGCGCGAGCGTGAGGGCCTCCACCAGACGAAGCTCGCCGACGCCGCGCACGTCGACTGTGAGGTCGAGTTCTTCCTCGGTCGAGCGGTTCACGGCGAACACCACGACGTCGCCCGTCTCTGCATCGTGCGTCGCGACGGCGTCGAGCACGGGGGACGAACCGAACTTCGCCGTGTCGTACGTGGGTGCGTCGATCGCGACGCGGAGCACCTGGCCCGACGCGTGACCGGCGGTGAGGGAGAACGGGTGGAAGGTCGTCTGACGCCAGCTGCGCCCGCCCGGCTCGGTCATGATCGGCGCGATCACGTTGACCAGCTGGGCGAGCGACGCCGAGTGCACCCGGTCGGTGTGCCGCAGAAGCGAGATCAGCAGGTTGCCCACCACCACCGCATCCGCGACGTTGTACTTGTCCTCGAGGAGCACGGGCGCGACGGGCCAGTCATCACCTTCAGGAACCTTCGACTCTGCCCGCTTCTGGTACCAGACGTTCCACTCGTCGAAGGAGATCGCGATCCGCTTGTCGTGCTTGCCCGCCGCACGAACCGCGTCGGCCGTGGCGGTGACCGACTCGATGAAGTGATCCATGTTGATCGCCGACGACAGGAACGACTTCAGGTCGCCGTCCTCTTCGTAGTAGTACGCGTGAGCCGAGACCATGTCGACCTGCTCGTACGACTCGGTCAGCACGATCCGCTCCCACTCGCCGAAGGTCGGCATGCCGGATCCGGATGATCCGCACGCGACCAGGACGAGATCCGGATCGATCATGCGCATCGCGCGCGCCGTCTCAGCCGCCAGCCTGCCGTACTCCTCCGCCGTCTTGTGCCCGATCTGCCACGGACCGTCCATCTCGTTGCCGAGACACCACATCCGGATGTCGTACGGCTCATCCGCTCCATTGGCGCGCCGCAGATTCGCGAAGTGCGTGTCGCCGGTGCCGTTGCAGTACTCGAGCAGGTCGAGTGCCTCCTGCACGCCCCGTGTTCCGAGGTTCACGGCCATCATCGGCTCGACGCCTGCCGAACGGCACCACGCGATGAACTCATCGACGCCGACCTGGTTCGGATCGGTGGAGTGCCACGCGAGATCCAGGCGCCGAGGTCGTTCGTCCGCCGGCCCCACACCGTCCTCCCATCGGTACCCCGACACGAAGTTGCCCCCTGGGTACCGCACAGTCGTCACGCCGAGCTCGCGCAGGAGCTCGATGACGTCGCCGCGGAAGCCGTTGGCGTCCGCGGAGGGGTGCCCTGGCTCGTAGATTCCGGTGTACACGCAGCGTCCGAGATGCTCGACGAACGAGCCGAACGTGCGCGGACGCACCGGGCCGACGACGAAGGCGGGGTCGACGGTGACGGAGGCGGTCAGCATGGATGGTTTCCTTTCGGTAGAGGTCGGCGCGATGCCGACATCAGGGATGAGCTGCGCCCGGTGGCGACGCGGAGCGCGTCGCCACCGGGCAAGGTTCAGCCGAGCTCGTTCTCGAGGTCGGACTGCGCCTGGTCGAGCACCTCCTGGGCAGGCACGCCGTTCTCGAACGCCTCATTGAGCGTGACGGTGCGGAAGAGGTTGTCGACCGACGGCCAGTCAGGCGCCGAGAACGACTCCCAATGGCCGATGCTGCCGGAGACCTCATTCAGCACGTCGAACAGGTTCGTCTGGAAGTACTCGTTGAACTTGTTCTCGGGGTTGTGGGTGACGGCTTCGTCCTCCCACACCGCCATGTTCACGGGGTCGAAGCCGAGCTCCTCCCACACCGCCACGTTCGCCTCAGGCGAGAGCTTGGCGAAGGCGAGCCACTCAGCCGCGAACTCGGCAACCGGCGACCCGGCGAGCGCGGCCGTGCCCGTGCCGCCGCCGCCGATGGTCCGCACATCGGAACCCTCGATGACCGGTGCGGGTGCGATCGCGACCTTCCCCGCGAGATCCGGCATGTAGTCGACGAACCGCGAGGTGTACCAGGCGGGATACACGACCGCGGCGACATCGCCGCTGTTGATCACACCGAAGGCCTCTTCGTCATCCGGACTGCCGCCAGGGATCGTCGAGATCGCACCGGCATCCTGCATCTCCTGCATCATCTCGATGGTCTCGACGGCCTCCGGGCTGTTCACCTGCGGCTTGCCATCCGCGTCCATCCACTCGCCGCCCAGTTGAGCGGTGATGAGCGGATCGACGAAGTTGACGCCCGTCTCCGCGACGCCGAACTGCTTCCCGGTGCTGTCGTGGTAGCTCGCACCCGCCTCGCGGAAGTCGTCCCATGTCTCGATCGTCGTGTAGTCGATTCCGGCCTCGTCCAAGAGCTCCGCGTTGTAGAACGCGACGAACGCACCGACGTGCGTCGGGTACGCGTACACGGAGCCGTCCTTCGAGTACAGGTCGAGACGCGCCTGCACGACGTCGTCGGCATACGGCCCCGCTGCCTCGGTCAGATCCACGAGCGGCGGGTTGTCTCCCTGCACGAAGTTCGCGAACTTGTTGACTTCGATGTCGACGACGTCAGGGAGACCCTCCCCCGCGTTCAGACCGAGCTGCAGCTTGTTGTGCATCTCCTCGTACGGGTAGATGGTGATCTGCAGGTCGATCTCCTGGTCGGGATTCGCCTCGTTCCACGCATCGGCCATGGCCTCGTAGAACGCCGCGTGGACCTCAGCGAACACCCACATATCGACGACGGTCGAACCGTCGTCGTTGACGACGGGCTCCTCGGCACCACCGCCGCCACCGCATCCGGCAAGCGTCACACCCGCAAGCGAGAGCACCGCCGTTGTCAGAAGGATCTTGCGCCTTTTCATGATGGTCTCCTTTGATCATTCACTGTGAGGGACAGACTCGGGTCGCTCAGCCCTTGACCGCACCGGCGGTCATGCCTTCGATGAAGTAGCGCTGGAAGGCGAGGAAGAGCAGAAGTATGGGAATCAGCGAGAAGAACGCGCCGACGATCAGCAGGTCGTAGTTGTTTCCGTGCGGTGTGAGCAGTGCGTTCAGACCGATCGGCAGGATGAACTTGTCGGAGCTGCGCAGAACCAGCAGCGGCCAGAGGAAGTTGTTCCAGCACAGCATGCCGTTCAGGATCGCCATCGCCGCGACGGCCGGCTTGGCGATCGGGAGCACGAGTCGGAAGAAGATGCCGAACTCCGACACCCCGTCGACCCGCCCGGCCTCCACAAGCTCGTACGGCACGCCCAGGAAGTACTGACGGAAGAAGAAGATGGTCATCGCGTGGGCGAGGAAGGGGAGGAAGATCACCGTGAAGGTGTCGGCGAGGCCGAAGTCGTTGACCTGGACGTACAGCGGCAGCATGATCATCTCGAACGGCACCGTCATCACGATCAGTACGGCGATGAAGACGGCCTGCTTTCCGCGGAACTCGTACATCGCGATGCCGTACGAGACGAAGGAACTGATCAGAAGCGTGAGCACGACCTGCACGGCGGTCAGCCACAGGCTGTTCCAGAACCAGACGAAGTAGTCGCCGGACTCGGTCAGGAGCACCCAATAGCTGTCGAGATCGAACGAGCCGAAGTCGATGGCGAAGGTGACGCCGCTGCGCAGCAGTGTTCCGCCGTCCTGGAAGGTGCCGAGGAAGATCGCGAGGATGGGGACCAGGGCGATGACCGCGATGACGATCAGGAAAGCGGATTGGATCAATCCTGCCCAGCGGACCGGCCAGGGGAGCTTCGGCCGTTCGTTCCCGACGATCGGGATGCTCGTGCGCGTCTCGCTCATCGAGCCTCCTCCTTCCGGAAGGTTCCCGTCAGCGTGAGCTGCGTGATGTTGATGGTGAGCACCACGGCCAGCAGGACGACGCCCACGGCCGAGGCGAAGCCCATGTCGTTCTGCTGGATGCCCTGTCGGTACAGGTACCCGACGATCGTCAGCCCCTGATTGTTGGGCGACTGGTTGCCGGCGTAGAGCATGAAGCTCTCGGTGAACATCGCTAGGCCCCCGTAGATGCTGATCGTGACCACGTACACGATCGTCGGACGCAGATTCGGCACGGTGATCTGGAAGAACTGAGCGACCCGTCCGGCCCCGTCGATCGATGCCGCCTCGTAGTACTCCCGCGGAATCGCCTGCATACCCGCGAGGAAGTACATCGTGTTCACGCCGGTCCACCGCCAGACTGCGAGCACCAGGAGCACGACGAGGCCCGGCACGTCCTCGCGCAGCCAGCGCACCGGATCGAGGCCGATCGCACCGAACACCTGGTTGATGACGGCCGTCTCGCTCTCCGAGAACATGAGCCGGAACACCAGACCGGCCACGACGAGCGAGGTGAGCGCCGGAACGAACAGCGACGCCTTGAAGAACGACTTGACGCGGTCGCTGCCGATCTTCGAGTTGAGGATGGCGGCGAGAACCATCGGGATCGGCACCAGAAGCACCATCGTCAGCACCATGTACCGGAAGCTGTTCCACATCGCCTGCCAGAACACGCGGTCGCCGACCATCCGCTCATAGTTCGCGACGCCGACGAACGACTCCTGGCCGTACAGCACCTCGTGGAAGCTCATCACGAAGGAGCGCCCGACCGGAACCGCCCAGAACACGAGCAGCGTGATGATGAACGGCAGCACGAACAGATACGGAGCGGCCTTCTTCGAGTACAGCAGTCGCTTCATTGCATCTTCCTGAGTGAGGGAGTCGGCGCCTTTGCCGGATCTCACGTTACAGCGCTGTAATTGCTGGCGCAAGGGGCGACGTCACTCCCGCTTGTACAGTGGGATCCGCGACACAGGACTGTCCTCCGTGTGTTCGGATATCGTTGTAAGGATCGGTCCCGAACCTTCGATGGCTAGAGTGGTCGGAAGCGGGGCAGAACGCGGTAGAGACGGCAACGGGGGCGCGATGGCATCGACAATGCAGGATGTCGCACAGCTCGCGGGTGTGTCGATGAAGACGGTCTCCAACGTCATCCACGAGCACCCGCACGTCCGCCCCTCCACGCGCGAGCGCGTACGCGCAGCGATCGACGAGCTGGGCTATCGCCCGAACATGTCCGCCCGCGGCCTCCGATCGGGCCGCACGGGTGTGATCGGCCTCGCCGTCCCGTCCCTCCGTGAGAACTACTTCGCCGAGCTCGCAGACGCGGTCATCCGAGCGGCCGACCGCCACGGACTGAGCGTGCTCGTCGAACAGACCAGCGGCGACCGCGAACGCGAAGTCGAAGTTCTCACCGACAAACGGGCTCGCCTCACCGACGGACTGCTCTTCAGCCCGGTGGGGCTGGGGCAGCCGGACGCTCCGCTTCTCGATACCGAGTTTCCGCTGGTGCTGCTCGGCGAGCGCATCTTCGGCGGGCCGACCGACCACGTCGCCATGCACAATGTCTCGTCCGCTCGCGCGGCCGTCGAGCACCTGATCGATATCGGCAGGCGTCGGATCGCCGTCATCGGTGCCGAGCACGACGCGGACGACGAGGCGAGTTCTGCCAGGCTCCGGGTTGCCGGCTACTTCCAAGCGCTCGAAGGCGCGAGCATTCCGGTCGATCCGGATCTCATTCGTCACGGACCGCACTGGAGCAGGTCCACCGGGGCGATGGCGATCCGGGGCCTTCTGCGGGACGGCGTCGGGTTCGACGCGGTCTTCGCGCTCAACGACTCACTCGGGCTCGGCGCGCTCCGCGCCCTCGGCGAGGCCGGGCTGCGCTCGCCCGAAGACGTCGCCGTGATCGGATTCGACAACATCGACGAATCGCAGTTCACCGTTCCGTCGATGTCGAGCGTCGACGTCGGTCGCGATCAGATCGCAACCGACGCCGTCGACATGCTCATCGAACGCATCGAGAACAAGGCGCCCGGTCAGCGGCCCCGCACCGTCAAACCCGACTACCGGATCATCCGGCGCGAGTCGACCGGCTTCCCCGTCCACGGCCGATCGGACGTGGACGGGGAACGCTCCTAGACGAACAGCTTCGGCAGGAAGTCGATCAGCGATTTCTGCCAGACGTCCCAGCTGTGCGGGCCGGGGATCAGCGGGTTGAACTCGTGCTCGACGCCGTTCTCCTCCAGGGATTCGATCAGAGCCAGGGTCGGCTCGTAGGTGAAGTCCTGGATGTCTCCGGAGTAGATGCTGAGCAGCTCCGTGACCTCGTTGAGCTCCTCGACGTCGGCATCCGGAGGCACCGACCCGAAGGTGGAGAAGAGCCCGATGTATGCGAACTCCCCTGGGTGGGCGAAGAAGGTGCTCAGCGCGTGCCCTGAGCCCATCGACAGCCCGGCCAACGCGCGGTCTGCGCTGTCGTCGCTGACGTGGTACTCGCGTTCGGCCGTCGGCACGATGCTCTCGGTGATCTCGGTCGGGAAGTCGACGCCGTTTCCGTCCGCCATCACGACCACCATCGGCTCGATGGTTCCGCGCAGATAGTGATTGTCGAGGATCTGCGCAGCGCGCCCGACCTGGATCCAGTCGCTCCACACCTGCCCGCCGCCGTGCTGCAGGTACAGCGTCGAGTACTCGTCTGCGCGATCCGGGTCGTAGTCCGACGGCGTCCAGACGTACGCCGAACGGGTCTCGCCTGCAGTGCTGTCGTACTCCATCGTCGTGACGTCGCCGCGGTCCTCCGGTGCCGCATCCGCCGTGTACTCCCCGCGCAGGTTGTCGCCTGCGATCTGGAACGTGCTCCAGGTCGGTTCGGAGTTCACCACCGTCGGGTTCGACTCATCCTTGACGTCGACGCCGTCGCCCGTGAACTTGTAGTAGTACGAACCGCCGTCGACCGGCCCGACGGTCAGGCGCCACCGGTCGCCGTCTCGGATCATGGGGATCCGCAGCCAGTTGCCGGCGGGGCCCCAGTTGGCCCACACCGTGACGTTCGTCGCATCCGGGAATTCGTCGGTCTCGAAGGTGACGATCCCGTTCTCGTCGATCCAGGGCGTCGGTGTCGTTCCGGGATCAGGCAGCGAGTGCTCGCCGTCGAGCGGCAGATGCCCCTCGCTCATCCCCGGGTCGCCGCCGTCCTGGAACAGGCGCGGCGCGAAGTCGGCCAGTGCCTCCTGCCAGGTCTCCCAGATGTCGCCGTAGGCGGGGTTCGACCCGTCGGTCTCGTATTCGACGCCGGCCGTGTCGAGCTTCTCGGAGAGCGCGACGTTCTGGTTGTAGGAGGCGTCCGTCGTGTTCCCGACGTACAGGCGGACGAGATCGGTGTTCCGGTTGACCTGCTTCGCGTGCCCGTTGCTGATCTTGCCGTCGAAGTGTCCTGAGAAGGATCCGACGCTCGAGAACTCCTTCGACTTCTTCACCATCAGCTCGAGTGCCTGGGCCCCTCCGCGTCCGATGCCAGCGATCGCACGCTGATCCGAATCGGACGAGACATGGAACCCGTCTTCCACGGCGGGAAGCAGGTTGCGGAGCATCTCCCCCTGGACGTCAGAGGTGTCGCCGTCGCCCATCACGACGACCATCGGCTCGATCTCCCCCGAAAGCGCGAGATTGTCGAGGATCTGCGCGGCGCGCCCGAGCTCGGTCCACTCGCTGTATGCCTGACCCTCATCCGGCAGCAGGTAGAGCACGGGGTATGGCTCCGCGCGGTTCGCATCGTAGGTCGGGGGCGTCCACACCTGCGCAGAGCGCTCGGCGTGCGCGACCCTGCTGTCGTAGTCGAGCGTCGTCAGCTCTCCGCCACCCGCTGCGTCCTGCAGCCACTCGGCCGAGTCGCCAGGCACGAAGAAGGTGGACAGCTCGGGCCGAGACGTCACCGTCTGCTCGGTGTCGGGGTTGCGGAACTCGACGATCTCCTGTTCGGAGGTGATCGCCTCGTACTGGAACGAGTACTGCCCGGGCTCGAGAGGACCGATCTTGGCCGACCAGGTGTCGCCGTCGCGACCGAGGTTCAACCGCGACCACTCGTGGCCCGGACCGAAACTGCCCTCGACCGCGAAGCCCGCGGGGTCGGCCCCGACCTCATCCACCACCACGGAGTGGGGAACGGAGAACTGATAGACCCCGTCGGCCGGTTCGGAGATCCACGGGTCGTCTGCGATCAGTTCTGCGGCAGCGGGTTGAGCCGCCAGCAGAGCCCCAGCGCCCACCGCACCTGCCGCGATGAGCGCCGTCCATCTGCGGCCCGCACCGCGCGATCGAGAGATGCGTGTTCGAGTTGCAATCACCATTGATTCCTTTCAGTACGCGAGTGCAGCCGCACTCTGCGCCGTGATCCTTCTCATCGGCGAGGGGAACGAAACCGGAAGATGCGCCTTTACAACGTGGTACGCCACCCCGTGTGCAAGCATGGAGCGCAGTGCTGGCAATGTCAACAGGAATTACCACGTTGTATGCTCATCTTGACGAAGGATGATGCGCAGCATCTCTGAGCACGAGCAGTCCTCGCATTCGATGACGCTCGTCGCCCCGAAGAGCGCCTCCTTCGGCTCCGGCCCCTCGCGTCCTACGCTTCGCCGGTGTTCCGCTTGCTGCGCGCACCCGACGCGGCACGCGCCCAGATCGCGCTCCCGATCAGCGCGAGCGTGATTCCACGCACGATCCAGAGTCCCGGCTGCCAAACGATCTCATAGTCACCGGGAATGCCGAGCACCGCCAAAACGAACTGCACGACCGCTGCCCTGTTGGCCTCCACATCACCAACGCTGGCAACGATCACCAGGGTGATGGCAGGCATCGCGAGAAGTATGAGCGGTGCATAGAGCCGGAACGCGGCGACGCGTTCACCGCGAATGGCATCGAACGCTGCCAGACCCAGCATTCGCAGCGGCAACACGACCAATGCCCAGAGCAGGAAACTGAGTCCAAGGCCGAGGAAGACCATGAACGCGAACGTGAGCATGACCCCGGCGGCACTCGAGGAACTCGTCACGTCGAAGTAGACAGGGTGAGCGAGCATCGGTCCGATACTCATGGCGAGGAGACCTGCCGGGAGGACGACGAGCGGCCACCACAGCAGTGTCCAGAAAGGCTCCTGCTGCCGTAGTTTGCAGAGCACGACAAGCTCGATGATCAGGCCTCCGGCGATCATCGGGAAGAGGAACAGCGACAGCAGCATGGGCAGACCATCTGCCCGGTCCGGGTCCAGCAGCACCAATGGGACAGTGGCGATGGCGAGGGTGGTGAGCGAGATGATCGCAACCGGAAACGAAATGCTTCGCATCGGCTGTTTCGGATACACGATCGGCTTGCCGCGGTCGGAGAGGGTCTCGACCGCGTGCCAGAAGTCCACTGAGCTCGCTCGTGCCATGTGTCCCAACGCTCCGTCCCCTGCAAACAGCCTCGTTCGCTGCGGATCTCGGATAGCTCGGGCAGCGACTCAAGTCTACGGCTGTGTTCTCGAACCGTGCCTGGTGGCGCGTGAAGGCCACGGCAAGCTGGACCAGCGAACCTGGTGGGCGAGGCGACCTCCAACTCGGTTGAGAGCCTGAACAGGCCGAGCGTCGCGAACCCACGTCACGGCGGATCAAGATACGAAGAGAGGCAGGCTCCACGACGGAGGTGTGCTCGGCAGAAGTGGTGCGTCTCGACCTGTTCTCAGATCGAAATACCTGCGGATCAGTGAGGACCGTACCGGCGAGGAATCGGAATCGACCGCCAGCGGACCTGGCGTCTGTCAGCACCGTACCGATGCCGCGGAATGTGCACCCCTGAGTTCTTCATAGGGGCTCACGGCGCGGGAGGACGATCGGCGCCCCCGTTCCGGGGTCATCGAGAATGAGCACCGGAGTTCTGTAGACAGTCTCGATGCGTTCAGCGGTCAGCACTGCACGTGGAGTGTCGCGCGCTATGAGACGCCCGCTGTGCAGCACGGCGATCTCGTCCGCGTACGCGGCGGCGAGCGAGAGATCATGTAGCACCACGACCACGGCACGCCCGCGGGAGGCGAGGTCCCGGGCGATGCGCAGTACGTGTTCCTGGTGCTGCAGGTCGAGCGCGGCGGTCGGTTCGTCGAGGAGCACGATGGCTGTCTCTTGTGCGAGCACACGTGCGAGCGATACGCGCGCCTTCTCCCCGCCGGAGAGAGTCGGGAACATCCGGTCGGCCAAATGAACAGTGTCGGTGATAGCGATTGCGTCGGCAATAGCGCGCTCGTCGTCGTCCGCGTGTCCAGTGCTGGCCCACGGTGCCCGCCCCATCTCGACCACTTGCCGTGCGGTGAAGGAAAACGCCATCTGGTTCGCCTGCAGCAGCACTGCGCGCGTGCGCGCGAGCTCCGTCTGCGACCACAGCGTCAGCGGCCGCTCGCCCACCAGCACCGTCCCGGATGACGGGGTGGTGTCTCCGGCGAACAGGCCGAGGAGGGTGGACTTCCCTGCACCGTTCGGGCCAACCAGTGCAAGCACCTCGCCGTAGCGCACCTCGAGGTCGACGCCCTCGACGATGCGAGTACCGCCCGCCCGATACGTCACCAGTTCGGCCCTCAGCGCGCTCCGCGAGCCTGGCCGCGGCGTGCCGCTCATGCCCATCCTCCGGCTTTGCGCCGGTTGCGGCGGATGAGCCAGTAGAAGAAGGGGCCTCCGACTATGGAGGTGAGCATGCCGATCGGCAGGTCGGACGCCGCGACGAGCGTGCGGGCCAACAGGTCGGCGTAGACGAGCAGTGTCGCCCCGCCCAGCACCGAGACCAGCAACAGCCTGCGATGGGCGGGGCCGAGGATCATACGCACCAGGTGCGGGACGACCAGGCCGACGAAGGCGATGATGCCGACAAAGGCGACGCCGACGCCGGTCAAGAGCGCGACCACCACGACCGAGAGGATGCGCAGACGTTCCACCTTGACGCCCAGGTGCGCGGCGGTGCGGTCGCCGAGGGCGAGTAGGTCGTACTGCGGGGCGAGCCGGATCGCGATCGCCGCGGCGGCCAGACCGACCACGGCAACGACGAGCACCTCGTTCCAACGCGAGCCGTTGATGGAGCCCAGTTGCCAGAACATGATCTGTTCCCGACTCTGGGTGTCGCCCAGGAACATGATGAGGGCGAGGCCCGCTCCGGCGAACGCGTTGATGGCAATGCCGGTGAGCAGCAAGGTGACGATCTCGGTTCTGCCCTGGGCGCGGGCAGTGCCGTACACGATCAGCGTGGCGACGAGCCCGCCGAGGAAGGCGAAGGCGGCGACCGTCCAGCTTCCGAATGCCGACAGGCCGAAGGTGATCGCGGCGGACGCACCGAGCGCGGCGCCCGAAGAGACCCCGACGACGCCCGGCTCGGCCAGGGGATTGCCGAAGATAGCCTGCATCACGCCCCCCGCGACCGCGAGTGTCGCGCCTACAAGCAGAGACATCACAACCCGAGGGAAACGGATCTGCCACAGCGTCTGCTCGATCAGCCGGTCAACCGGAGCCGCAGGGTTGTCGATCCCGACGGCGCGCATGATCGAGCCGACGATCTCCGCCGGGCCGATGGGGAGCTGTCCGAGGCTTGCGGACAAGACGGTCCCGACGGCGAGCAGCACGACGGTCACCGCGATCACGACCGTGCCCCGCCCGTAGCGAGCGCTGGACGGTTGGGCCTTGAGTGTCGCGGCCTCGGTGCGCGTCATCGATCCTCGTCGCCGGCGGATCCATGTGGGGCATACACGGCGCGGGCGAGGGCGTCGATGACCTCGGCGGAGCGCGGCCCGAAGGAGAGGATGGTGCCGTCGTCCATGTCGACGATGCGCCGGTGCTCACCTGCGGCGGTGAGCGCGATCGCGGGTTTTTCCTCGAGCAGGCCGTCGACGCCGCCGACGGATTGGATGCCGCCGGTCATGGTGAGGATCAGGTCGGGGTCGGCGGCTACGAGGGCCTCGTCGGTCATCGGCCTCATGCCTTCCCAGCCGAGTTCGTTCGCGACGTCCACACCGCCGAGCGCGTCAATCAGCTCGTCCGCCCCGGATTCGGAGCCGAACATGTAGTAGACGCCCGCGTTGCCGCGCAGGTAGAGGAAGAGAATGCGCACGCGATCCTCGTCCTGTGCGGGAGCCAGTGCTGCGACCTGGTCGATCGTGCTGTCGACCTGTTGGCGGATGCGGTCGGCGAGCATGTCGCCCGCCTCGGCGGCCCCATAGACCCCGGCGACTTGTCGCGCCAGTTCCTCGGCTCCGTGGAACGACGCGTCGTTGTTCACGAACACGACGGTGATGCCCACGTCGCGCAGTTGCTCGATGACGTCGCGCGGGCCGACGGTGCCGTCGGTGATCACGACGTCCGGTGCCAGCGCAATGATCGTCTCCGCGTTGACCGTGTGTCCTGCCGAGGTGACCGTCTCGATGTCTTCGGTTCCCGGGAAGGTGGTGGACTGGTCTTTTCCGACGAGCGTGTCGCCGAACCCGAGTGCCCAGACGCTGGCTGCGATCGAACCGGCGAGGTCGACGGCGACGACTCGGCTCGTGTCGGTGATCTGGACCTGCTCCTCGGTACCATCCTGACGGTAGGAGGTGACGGTGACGGGGAGGGTTTGGTCCGGGTCGTGTGTCAACGGGGCGATCTCGTTGTCGGTGAGCGTCGCGGTCGAGGGTCCCTCGTAGTCGCGGGGGTCGTCGAGGGCGTCGAGCTCGCTCAGGGCGGGGCGCTGTTCCTCGTCCGCCGAGTCGGTGCCGTGTCCGCTGTCGGCACACCCGGTCAGGAGCAGCGCCGTGGCGGCGAGACCCGCGATGAGGGCCGAGAAGCGCCGGCCCGATCCCGCGGTCACGAAGTCTCTCCCGGCTGGTCGTCGTCGTTCCCATCGCGCGACGCGGCACCCGGTGCGGTGGGTCGGCGTCCTCCGATCAGCAGGCCGACGGTGAGACCGATGATGAGCAGCGCTGCCCCGCCCACTCCGATCGGCACCCACGGAACATCGCCTGGTGCGGCGGCGAATGGTGGATCCTGTGTCTGATCCGCGTCCGGTTGCGCATCCGCCTGCACGTCGTCGTCCGGCGGCGCCACGGCGTTGCAGTCGCCGAGGTCGAGCGTGAGCGTCAGGGGGTCGAGCTCTGCGCCTGCCTCGTAGAAGCCGGCGAAGGCGGTCGCGCCGGAGTTCGTCAGCGTGGTCGGCGCTTCGTCGATGACCAGTTCCCCGCCGTTCGGCGTGAGATTCGGGTCGACGGCGATGTCGCCGACCCATTCCTGCTCAGTGTCGACGGCGACCTCCCCCTCCATGTCGTTGCTCCGCGCGTCGAGCAGCAGCGCGGCCGCGCCCTGCCCGTCGAACTCGATCGTCGGGTTCGCGAGCCTGAGGTCGAGCACCCCGTCATGTCCGGTGAAGTTCACCGTGCCGGTGAACGACACGGCGCCCGTGCCCGTCTCGGGGTCGATGCTCCCGGTCGCACCGCTCCAGCGGAACTGCGGTGTGTCGTATTCGGCGCCATCGGACGTCTCCCATGATCCGTGCGCGATCGTCCCGCTGATGTAGGCGCGGAAGCTCTCCTTGACACCCCAGGAGAGGGTGCCGACGCTGATCTCGCAGCCGTTCGCCGTATCGGCGGCCGCGGCAGCAGGTGCGGCGGGCGGGGTGAGCACCGCAGCCATCGACACGGCGGCAGCCACCGCGCCAGCGCGCATGAGGAAACGAGGATTCACAGGTCCTTCTCTCTATCTGGCGTTCGATGAGCGCGGCGCTACGCAGGAGAAACGACGGCCGTAGGTGCGCGGCGTTGACGGATCGCGAGGAGCGATGTGCATCCGGCGATCGCGACGAGGCTCGCCGCGATCGTCCACCACTCCCACAGCGCCATGCCGCCAGTGGGCACGGGTTGCGCGGGACCGGTTGCCACTGCTTCCCCTCCCCCGCTGGGTACGACTGCCGCGGTGCCGGCGGAGACGGGAGCTTCCCGTTCGAGGATCTCGATCTCGGCGCCCGCGTCGAAGCTGCCCTGCAGCGTGATGACATGGTCGCCCGTGACGTCATCGGGGAGTGTGCCTGACCAGGTCACGAGGCCGTCAGCATCCGCGGCGGCGCCCTCGTCGAGCACGATGGGTCCGGTGTCATCACCGGTGCCGTACAGCACGACGAGCACGCCGGGGTCGTCCGCGTCGAACCCGGATGCCTGCAACTGGATGCGGCCGCCGGCGCGGATCCGGTCGGCGGGCGTGAGCACCTCGAGCCCCGCCGTTGTCGGTACGCTCTCAGCGGCCGTGTACGCCGTGTCCTCGTCGCCGGCCGAGGTCGAGCCGAACGACTCCGAGCTCACCGTGCCGACCGTGAACGTCAGGTCGTCGAAACCGACACTGTTCGAGCTGCCGCCGCCCGGACCGCCGGTGAGCGACCCTTCGACGCCGACCCCTGACCAGGTGACCTCACCGTTCTCGCCCCCGGTCTTCGTCGCGGAGGACAGATCGAGCGGGTACGAGGACACACCGAAGTTCGCGGTGTTCCCCGTGTGCAGCGTGGCCGATTCCGGGCTGTGGACGGTGATCGAGGGGTTCGACACGGCGAACATCGCCATCCCGTAGCCCTGGAAGCTCACTACCCCCGAGTAGCGGACCGTTCCGGTCTGGCTCTCGGCATCCCAATCGCTCCCGGTGGCCTGGGGGAAGAGGTAGCCGTTGCCGACGCCGCTGGTCGAGATCGATCCCTTGGCGCAGTGACTGTAGCCGAAGCGTTCCTTACCCTCACAGGTGGTGTAGGCGACGAAGGCGCTGGACACGCCCCATCGCAACGAGCCGGCCGCCGCCGAGTCCTGCGCCGCAGCAGGCGCCGGAGTGCTGGAGGGCGGGTTCGGGTTCTCGCTGCCGTGCGCGCCCGGGGTCGTCGGGGGTTCGGTGACGCCGACATCGCTGGCCTGCCCGATCGTGAACGTGACCCGATCGAGTTCCTCTCCGGGGCTGTAGAACTCGTGTCCCTGGTAGGAGAAGAACTGCGCGCCAGCGCGTGTCAGCGTCGCGGGCGCGCCGCTGAAGCGCACCGCGTCACCGGTGAGACCCTGTCGCGTGGCCGATGACAGGTCGATGGTCGCGAAAACGATAGTGCTGCCGTTGTAGCTGATCCTCAAGTCCGCGTTCGTCGCGTTCGTGACTCGGATCGACGGGTTCGCGATCGTGTGATTCAGTGCACCGCTGTGGCCGTAGAAGGTCACCTGGCCCGCATACTGGACCGTGCCCGTCTGCCCGTTCCACGTGCTGCCGGAGGTGGCCTGCGGGAAAGTGAACACGCCGTTCCCCGCAGCCTGCTTTGCTCCCTCCGCCACCATGATCCGCCCGCCTGCGATGTCTCCGGTGACGTAGCTGCGGAAGTTGCTCTTCACACCCCACTGCAAGCTGCCCTCCGCCGACCGTTCGCTGATCGTGACCGACACCCTGTTGGAGACCGATTCCGCGTAGCCGTCGGGGTCCGGAACGAAACGGGCGGTGATGCTGTGATCACCAACTGGCAGGTTCTTCGTCGTCAGCCCGGCGGTGCCGTGGGTCGCCTGAACCGCGCTGCCGAGCCGCTCGCTCCCATTCCAGAACGTGATGGTGCCGTCGACGTCAGGAGCGATCCTGGCCGTCAACTCGATCTCCTGGCCGACATATGCCGAGGACGAGCTGGCGGAGAGGGTGACGGTGGCCCGTTCCAGCGCACCGCCGGGGAAGAGCACGTTCCATTCGACAGCGATATCAGCACGTGCATAGAGGTTCTCAGCGGTCGGGAACGAGCGCGACGGCCACGAGATCACCTCATATTCGCGTGACGGGTCTAGGTCTTCGGCGGGGATCGGCAGGACATCGCTGATCCTGCCGTCGTCGTCGATGCTCGCCGAGATCGCCGCCTGCGTGTCCTCCACTGCTGCCAGGTCCGAGTCCTTCTCGATCACTGTGAAGTATGCGTGCGGGCCGGCCTGGCCAGGCAGCGCCTGCACATCGTCGTAACCGGCACCTTCGATCGCGACCTCGATCCGCTCGTTCGCGACCTCCGTCACCTCAGCCGTGAAACTCGGCTGCTCCGCCGCCTGCGCAGCAGAGGGCACCAGAAGCGCGCCCCCCAGTGCCAGGGCGGCGGCGGTCAACAGGCTGACGGCCCTGCGCAGGGGTATGGATCGAGCCACAGTGCACCACTTCCTGGGTTGTCCTCAGTCATTCGTCGTAGATCCGCAGATCGGCTGCGGATTGTCGTATCCGTTGCCACGCGACACGGTCCCTCCTTCGGCGGCTGGCCAGCCGCCGAAGGAGGGATTGGCTCGTGCCCGAGATGCAGCCGAATGCTGTGATCAGCGGGCGGTGCCCGCGTTCGCGCGGCGGTTGGCCATCAGGACGGCGGCCCCTAGCAGGGTCAGCACTCCCGCGATCCCCACAAGGCCGTACGGGACATCCGCGCCGGTTGCGGCGAGGATGCCGTTGCCCCTGCCGCCGTCCGTCGTCCCGCCAGCGGCGGCGCCGGAACCGTTGCCCTCATGGGAGCCACCGCCGGTTGCGTCATCGTCCGAACCGCCATCGTCCGGGGTCTGGTCTCCGGCGGCGAGCACCTCGAACGCGGCGCTGTACGAATCTGCACCGTCCGCGGAAGCGAAGGTGACAGTGTGCTCGCCTGTCTCGAAGCCCTCGGGAACGATCCACGTCGTCGAAGCGACGCCATCCGCATCCGCGACCGCGGTCGGCAGCGTGACACGATCAGACTCGACGGTCACGGTGAACTCCACGCCCGGCTCGACCGGGCTAACGGTGATTCCGATGTCATCGCCTTGCGTCACCGACGTGACGGCGTCGCCGCTGGAGTCGATGATCGTGACCGTGATAGCGCCAGGATCTTCCTCACCGGGCTGTTCCTCACCGGGCTCTTCTTCGCCGGGAGTCTCATCGTCTGGGAAGAGTGCGGCCCAGTCGATCGTGATGTCGGTGCGGGTGTACAGGTTCGCTTCGGTCGGGTTGGACCGTGACGGCCATGAGATCACTTCATACGAGGTGCCTTCCACCAGCTCGTCTGCGGGAACCGACAGCACGTCGCTGAGCGTTCCGTCAGCCTCGATCGAGGCTGAGATCGCGGTGTCCGACTGGCTCACATCTGACAGGTCGGAGTCCTTCTCAACCAGAGTGAAGTACGCGTGCGGCTCGGTCTGACCCGGCAGCGCCTGAACGTCACCGTAACCGTCGCCTTCGATCGCGACATCGATGCCCTCGTTCGCCTTCTCCGTCACCTCTGCCGTGAACGTCGGCTGAGCCGGCTCCGGCTGGGCCTCGGCGAATGCGAGCGTCACCTTCGCGTCTTGCCCCCGATCTGACGTGGCCGTGTGGTTCGCGGCGGTGTAGACCGATGTGGTCCCTTCGTTCAGCTGCTTCACATCGAACTCGAGCTCGAACGCGCCGTCCTCGTCGAAGGTGACGCGGCCGTCCGTGGTGTCGTCGATGGGGTAGACGACGGCGGCGCCCTCGCGGCATCCGAGTGCGAGCGACCAGAGGTCGGCCGGAAGGTCGACATCTTCGCACAGGAAGACGTACATGCCCTGTGCCGGGTTGTAGCCCGTGCCCGTCACGGTGACGGTGTCGCCTTCGGGGTTCAGGTCCGTCGCCGGGTCAACAGACAAGCTGGGTTCGAAGACCGGCGCTTCCTCGGGGAAGAGCGCGGCCCAGTCGATCGTGATGTCTGTGCGGGCATACAGGTTCTCCGCGGTGGGGAACGAGCGGGAAGGCCAGGAGATCACCTCATACGAGGTGCGCTCGACCAGCTCACCGGCGGAAACCGATAGGACATCGCTGACCGTACCGTCGGGCGCGACCTCTGCAGAGATCGCCGTGTCTGCCTGACCGACCTCGGACAGATCCGAGTCCTTCTCGATCAGCGTGAAATACGCGTGCGGCTCAGTCTGACCCGGCAGCGCCTGAACGTCACCGTAACCGTCGCCTTCGATCGCGACATCGATCCGCTCGTTCGCGACCTCCGTCACCTCAGCCGTGAAACTCGGCTGCTCCGCCGCCTGCGCGGTCAGTGGGGCGAGGATCGCGCCCCCGAACGCCAGCGCGGTAGCGGTCAACAAGCTGACGGCCCGCTTTCTGTGCTGTGCGCCACGCCAGCGCGGCGGTATGAGTGATGCTGTCTCTGCCATGTGATTCCGTTTCCTCCGGGAGGTAGAATCAGCGTGGCCGCGCGGCCCCGCTGTTTTCAGGCGCGCCAACGGCGCGTGTCAGCCTGAGGCCGGCGGCTGGGAGCGGGCGCTGCTTCTTGGTAGGGAGGGCGCTCGCTCCGCCATCTCGGTCCGGTCGCCACCCCGGCCTCAGGCAGTTCTGCATCCGAGCCCCGATGCGCCCGCAGGCGAGCCGAAACTCAGGGAAACCTAACTAAGGTCACCCTAAGCGACCCTGATGTTGCGCGCAACCTTCGCGTCGCACGTCATCGACGCTGCGCTTCGGCACATGAACCACGATCACCGAGACGACAATGCCCTGATCGCCCGCGCGTTCGTCGACCCGTCCGCAGAGAGCGCGACAATGAGTGGTTTCGATGGCGACGGAGGCGAGTGGTGCGCCGTGACCGGCGACAGATCGACGGTGTCAGCGCGGATGTCGCGGCCGGGCGGCCCGATCACGGAGCGGCCCGCCGTCCGCCGCGAAGTCGTCGCTCTGAGCAACGCGTCGCTGACTGCTCCCAAGACATCGCTGTCACCGAGGCCGAGTACACCGCGCTCGCAGCGCAGGTCGAGGCCGCGTTCGACGAACACCTCGCCTCCCGCTCACAAGAACTCGCGAACCAGGCGCTCACCGACGGCATCGAGATCAGCAAAGACGAAAGGGCGACGATCCGGCTCACCGAGCCGTTCGCCGCCCTCGCACCCAAGCCAACCGATGTCAGGTGTTCTAGTACGTCTTCAATTGTGGAGCCTAGGAGATTCGAACTCCTGACATCCTGCTTGCAAAGCAGGCGCTCTACCAACTGAGCTAAGGCCCCTTGCGGGTATGAAATTGGAGAGTGGGGCTACCAGGACTTGAACCTGGGACCTCTTCATTATCAGTGAAGCGCTCTAACCGCCTGAGCTATAGCCCCGTTGTGAAGGAATCTCGGCTCTCGCCGATCAACCTTCAAGAGTTTACCGAATGATCCCGCGCGGTGCGAATCGTGCGTCTCCCGGCCGTGTCGCACCGCGCGGTGAGGATCAGTTGGAGGTGAACCCGACCAGCAGACCGCCCGAGACCTTGACCGCGAGGTTGTAGATTCCGGCCATCACGGCGCCGAGCACGGTCACCACGATCAGGTTCAGGATGGCGAGAACGCCGGCGAACGCCATCACCTGCGGCAGACCGATGAACGAGGCGATCTGAATGTCCGCGAAGCCGGCGATGAACTCGTCGAGCTGATCGATGATGTGCATCGTGTCGATGACCATGTAGATCAGGAAGAACGACACGACGGTCACGATCGCAACCACGATCGCTGCCAGGAACGACAGCTTGATGGCCGACCAGAAGTCGATGTACACCAGGCGCAGGCGCACCTGCTTCGATCGCGGCTTGCGCGAGCTCTTCTGTGCCAGCTTGTCGGCTACCGTGCTCATTCGTCCGTGCTCTCTTCGGTGGTCTCGGGAGCTGAGGTCTCAGCGGCATCCGGATCTTCGTCCGCCGCCTCGTCGTCACCCAGTCCGCGCTCGCTGTTGCGGGCGATTCCCAGGATCTTGTCGTTCTTGTCAGGCCGTGCGAACAGCACGCCCATCGTGTCACGCCCCTTGACGGGGACCTCGGCAACGGCCGAGCGTACCACCTTGCCCTTGGCGAGAACCACCAGAACCTCGTCCGTCTCCTGCACGACCAGACCACCGGCGAGAAGCCCGCGATCGTCGTTCATCTTCAGCGCCTTGATGCCGATGCCGCCCCTGCCCTGCAGGCGGTAGTCGTCGATGCCGGTGCGCTTGGCGTAGCCGCCGTCGGTCACCGTGAACACGTACGTGTCGTCTCTCGCCACGGATGCCGACAGCAGGTTGTCGCCGTCGCGGAACGAGATGCCCTTCACGCCGCTCGTCGCGCGCCCCAGTGGTCGGATGGACTCGTCACTCGCTTCGAACCGCAGCGACATGCCGCGCTCGGTGATCAGCAGGATGTGGTCGTCACCGTTCACCAGCATCGCGTCGACGAGTTCGTCGCCCTCGCGCAGATTGATGGCGATGATGCCGCCCTGGCGGTTCGAGTCGTACTCGCTCAGGCGGGTCTTCTTCACCAGACCGTTGCGGGTGGCGAGCACCATGTACTCGGCATCCTCATAGCTGCGCATCTCGATGACTTCGGCGATCTGCTCATCCGGCTGCATCGCCAGCAGGTTCGCCACGTGCAGGCCCTTGGCGTCGCGACCGGCCTCCGGCAGCTCATAGGCCTTCACCCGGTACACGCGACCGGTGTTGGTGAAGAACAGCAGCCAATGGTGCGTCGTGCTGACGAAGAAGTGCTCCACCACGTCGTCGGCCCTCAGCTGCGCACCGCGCACGCCCTTGCCGCCGCGATGCTGCGAGCGGTAGTTGTCGCTGCGCGTGCGCTTGACGTAGCCCTCGCGGGTGATCGTGACGACGACCTCCTCCTCCGCGATGAGGTCCTCCATCGACACGTCGCCGTCGAAGCCCATCAGGATCTGAGTGCGCCGATCGTCTCCGTACTTGTCGACGATGCCCGTCAGCTCGGTCTTGACGATGTCGCGCTGGCGGGCGTCGCTGGCGATGATGTCCTTGAAGTCGGCGATCTTCGCCTCGAGCTCGTTCGCCTCGTCGATGATCTTCTGCCGCTCCAGCGCCGCCAGCCGACGCAGCTGCATCGACAGGATCGCATCGGCCTGGATGTCGTCGATGTCGAGCAGGTCCCTCAGTCCGTCGCGCGCTTCGTCGACGGTCGGCGAGCGCCGGATGAGCGCGATCACCTCGTCGAGAGCGTCGAGCGCCTTGAGGTATCCGCGCAGCACGTGCATGCGCTCCTCCGCCTTGCGCAGGCGGAACTGCGTGCGGCGCACGATGACCTCGAGCTGGTGCGCGATCCACAGCGTGATGAAGCGATCCAGCGGGAGTGTGCGCGGCACACCGTCGACGATCGCGAGCATGTTCGCGCTGAAGTTCGTCTTCAGGTCCGTGTGCTTGTAGAGGTTGTTCAGCACGACCTTCGCCACGGCATCGCGCTTGAGCACGACCACGAGGCGCTGGCCGGTGCGTCCGGATGTCTCATCCCGGATGTCCGCGATGCCCTGCACTCGCCCCTCGCGCGCGAGCTCGCCGATCTTCACGGCGAGGTTGTCCGGGTTGACCTGGTACGGCAGTTCGGTGACCACGAGGCAGGTGCGCCCCTGGATCTCCTCGACATTCACGACAGCGCGCATCGTGATGGAGCCGCGCCCTGTGCGGTACGTCTCCTCGATGCCCTTCGTGCCCAGGATGTGGGCCTTCGTCGGGAAATCCGGACCGGGAATCCGCTGCATCACACCCGCGAGGAGCTCCTCGCGGGGCAGGTCGGGATTCTCGAGCACCCAGAGGGCGCCGTCGGCGACCTCGCGCAGGTTGTGCGGCGGGATGTTCGTCGCCATGCCGACGGCGATGCCGACGGACCCGTTCACCAGCAGGTTCGGGATCCGCGCCGGCAGCACGGTCGGCTCCTGCGCGCGCCCGTCGTAGTTGTCCTCGAAGTCGACGGTGTCCTCGTCGATGTCGCGCACCATCTCGAGCGCGAGCGGAGCCATCTTCGTCTCCGTGTACCTGGGAGCGGCCGCCCCCTGGTTCCCCGGCGTGCCGAAGTTCCCCTGGCCGAGCGCCATCGGGTAGCGCATCGCCCACGACTGCACCAGGCGCACGAGGGTGTCGTAGATCGCGCTGTCACCGTGCGGGTGGTACTGACCCATCACCTCGCCGACGACGCGAGCACACTTCGAGAACGACTTGTCCGGCCGGTATCCGCCGTCGTACATGCCGTAGATGACACGGCGATGCACGGGCTTCAGGCCGTCGCGGACATCGGGCAGCGCTCGCCCGATGATGACGCTCATCGCGTAGTCGAGATAGCTGCGCTGCATCTCCGACTGCAGGTCGACCAGATCGATCCGACCGTGGTTGTGGCCCTCGTTCGGATCCGGACGCGTTTCGTCGCTCATGTGTTCTGTCTCTCTTCGCTACCGGCCGTCGATCAGATGTCGAGGAACCGGACGTCCTTGGCATTGCGCTGGATGAATCCGCGGCGCGACTCGACGTCGTCGCCCATCAGCACGGAGAAGATCTCGTCGGCTCCCGCCGCGTCCTCGATCGTCACCCGACGCAGCGTGCGGGTCTCCGGGTCCATCGTGGTCTCCCACAGCTCCGAGGCGTTCATCTCGCCGAGACCCTTGTAGCGCTGCACGCCGCCCTCGTTGCTCTTCGGCAGACGCCACCCGCGCGCCAGACCCTCTTCGGTGAACGCATCGCGCTCCCGGTCCGAGTACACGTACTCGTGATCGGCGTTCGTCCACTTCAGGCGGTACAGCGGCGGCATCGCCAGGAAGACGTAGCCCGCCTCGATCAGTCCCCGCATGTAGCGGAACAACAGCGTCAGCAGCAGCGTCGTGATGTGCTGGCCGTCGACATCGGCGTCGGTCATCAGCACGATCTTGTGGTATCTGGCGCGGTCGATGTCGAACTCGGGGCCGATGCCCGTGCCGAAGGCCTGGATCATCGCCTGGACTTCCTTGTTGCCCAGCGCCTTGTCGATGCGCGCCCGCTCGACGTTCAGGATCTTGCCCCGCAGCGACAGAATCGCCTGCGTGGTGGGGTTGCGGCCGTCGACAGCCGACCCTCCGGCTGAGTCGCCCTCGACGAGGAAGATCTCGCTGATCGACGGGTCCTTGCTCGTGCAGTCCTTCAGTTTGTCCGGCATCGCGGCCGATTCGAAGACGCTCTTGCGTCTGGCCGTCTCGCGCGCCTTGCGCGCGGCGAGACGAGCGCTGGCAGCGTCGATCGCTTTGCGGATCACGTTCTTCGCCTGCTGCGGGTTGCGCTCGAACCAGTCGCCGAGCTGCTCATTCACGATGCGGTGCACGAACGTCTTCGCCTCGGTGTTGCCGAGCTTCGTCTTCGTCTGCCCCTCGAACTGCGGCTCAGAGAGCTTCACCGAGATGACTGCAGTCAGCCCCTCCCTCACATCGTCGCCGGTGAGGTTGTCGTCCTTCTCCTTGAGCAGACTGTTCGCACGGGCGTATCGGTTCACCAGCGACGTCAGCGCCGCACGGAAGCCCTCCTCGTGCGTGCCGCCCTCATGCGTGTTGATCGTGTTGGCGTACGTGTGCACGTTCTCGCTGTACGACGTGGTCCACTGCATCGCGACCTCGAGTGCGATGTGCCGCTCGTTGTCCTCCGACTCGAAGTCGATGATGTCCTCGTGGACGCGCTCGACCTTCTTCGACGTGTTGATGTAGTCGACGTAGTCCATCAGCCCGCGCTCGTACATGAACACGTCGTGGCGCTGCTGCGATTCCGGAGCGCCCTCCTCGGTCTCGACCTCCTCGGTCGACTCCGGCCGCTCGTCGTACAGCTCGATGCGCAGTCCCTTGTTCAGGAACGCCATCTGCTGGAACCGCGTGCGCAGCACCTCGTACTCGAATTCGACCGTCTCGGTGAAGATATCCCGATCCGGCCAGAACGTGATCGTTGTGCCGGTCTCGCTCGTCTCCTCGCCCTTGACGACTTCCCCCTCGGGGAACCCGCCGCCGGAGAACGACTGCCGATAGACGTTGCCCTTGGTCTTCACGACCGCGTCGAGCCGGCTCGACAGCGCGTTCACGACCGACGAGCCCACGCCGTGCAGGCCACCTGACACCGCGTACCCGCCGCCGCCGAACTTGCCGCCGGCGTGCAGCACCGTCAGCACGACCTCGAGCGTCGATTTGTTCTCGGTCCTGTGCTTGTCGACCGGGATGCCTCGCCCGTTGTCGACGACGCGCAGACCGCCGTCCTCGAGAATCGTCACGGTGATGACGTCGCAGTACCCGGCCAGCGCCTCATCGACGGAGTTGTCGACGATCTCGTACACCAAGTGGTGCAGACCGCGCGGCCCTGTCGACCCGATGTACATGCCGGGCCGCTTGCGAACGGCTTCCAGCCCTTCGAGCACCTGGATGCTGTCGGCCCCGTACTCGTGCTGGCCGGCGTCCGCCGGAGCGGCGTCACCCCCTGCAGCGTTTTCGGGCTCGCTCTGCGGGGTGTCGCTCGTCATGAATAGGTACTCCGATCTCGGTGGGAACCGAGTTCAAGCTTACCTGGTAAACGGCTTCCACAGGGCACAGACGGGCCCGTAGGCGCGAGAAAAAGCACACTCCCCGGGCCCCGATGGTTCACCGACCCCTTATCGCCGCCACAGGCCCGTAGAGCAGTTCGGATCGCCACCGCCGATTGCGATGAGGTTCCTCACCCATACGTGTCCCTCGGCCCACGGCCGGGAACCGTGCGCGGGCCCCACTTCCAGCTCGGCGCATCCGGGCCGACGAAGCGCACCGCATCGACGCCCGCCTCCGGGAACCGGGTGGTGATCTGGGTCAGGATGTGCGCCCGCATGAACTGCAGATTCTTCGCCCACGCCGTCGAATCGCACTGGATCGTGAGGGTGCCGTTCATGAGGGATGTGGGCTCGGAGTGCTGCGCGGTCTCGGTGCCGGCCACATCCTCCCAGCGCCTGACGAGATCCTCCTTGGCGAGCTGCCCGCTCCAGCCCGACTGCTGCGTCAGCTTGTCGAGGGCGTCGCCGAGGGGTTTCGGGTCGCGCCCAGCCATGAACGGCTGGTTGCCGTCGTCCTCGCTGCTGCGCTTTCGGCGCTTCGACCGCTTGGCGTACTTCGACGGCTCCAGGCCCCGCAGTCTCAGGTAGGTCGCAAGCGTCTCGGGGAGCTCGGGCGTGTCAGCCATCGTCGCCGCTCCCATCACCAGGATCCGGATGTGCCGCGTCCGCCGCTTCGGTGGACGGATGGTCGACGAGCGGGCCGAGAACGCGGCCGTGGTCGATCCGGATGGCGCTGCCACGCAGCGGCTCGGGCACATCGCCGGCGACGGCGGCGGTCACGACGACCTGCTCGTAGTCGGCGACGACCCCCGCCAGCCTGGCGCGGCGATCGGAGTCGAGCTCGGCGAACACATCGTCGAGGATCAGGATCGGGTCGCCGCCCTGCGATTCTCTGCGCAGCAGATCGGACGCGGCCAGGCGCAGCGCCAACGACATCGACCAGCTCTCACCGTGCGACGCGTATCCCTTCACAGGCAGCCCTCGGACCCGCAGCAGCAGGTCGTCACGGTGCGGACCGACCAGGCTCAGTCCTCGCTCGAATTCAGCGGAGCGCTTCTGCACGAGCGCCGCTCTGAACTGCGCAGCGGTTGTTCCCTCCGCTTCACCCTCGGCGTCGTCGCCCTCTTCCGGGTCGGCGCCGTGGATCGAGAGCATCCACGACAGCTCCGGCCGATGATCGGCGCCGGCGACGCCCTCGTA
Source organism: Microbacterium sp. JB110 (assembly GCF_003335195.1). Lineage (NCBI taxonomy): Bacteria > Bacillati > Actinomycetota > Actinomycetes > Micrococcales > Microbacteriaceae > Microbacterium > Microbacterium sp. JB110. Next base: position 190,903 of record NZ_QPGM01000004.1, read on the forward strand.
TGCCCGCGCGAGCGGCGCCTGCAGATCCTCCGCCAGCTTCACTCTCGCGTCGATGATCTCCGAGCCGAGGGCGACGAGCTTGTCATCCCACACATCGAGCGTGGGGAGCGAGGATGCCTTCATGCCGCGGGCTCTGGCCGACTTCAGCAGCGTCGTGCGCTGTTTCAGCGTGCGGTCGTAGTCTGCCAGCACCGCCGCCATGCGCGGGGTGCGCTGGATCAGGAGCTGATCGGCGAACTTGCGCCGCTCGGACGGGTTCCCCCGCACGATCTGCAGATCCTCCGGCGCGAACAGCACCACTTGCGCGTAGCGCGGCAGCTCCCCGGGGCGCACCGAGGTGCCGCCGATCCGCGCCTTGTTCGCGCCCTGCTTGTTGATCTGCAGCTCGAGCGTCACCGTGCGCGCCCCGTGGCGCAGCCTGGCCCGTACGAATGCGGCGTCCTGCCCCTCCCGCACGAGCGGCGCGTCGGCCGAGACGCGGTGCGACCCCAGCGTGGCGAGATACGCGATCGCCTCGGCGAGGTTCGTCTTGCCCTGACCGTTCCGCCCCACGAGCACGTTCGGCCCCGCCCCGAGCGTCAGCTCCGCCTCCGCATAGTTGCGGAAGTCCTTCAGGCTGAGGTGCTCGACGATCACGCGGTAACCCTAACCACGCCTTCCGACGTTGCGTGCCCCCGGTTTGTGCCGTCAACCAGACCTGCGTTGGCGGGTGCTGTGTGTCGCAAGGCGGAGGAAGGAGTCGGGCCGATAGCCCGGCGACTGACGACAACGCCGCGAGACGCGGCACACGTCATCGCAGGAGCAGGTTCGGCTGGAGCAAGTACTTGAACGAGTCTCTCGCCGCCTCGTCGACCGAGGTCTGACTCGTGACGAGAATGGGGCTGAGCTTGTTCGCATTGTCGCTCGACGTGAACGTCACCCGTACGAACGGGCTCTTCACGGCGCCGAGCGCCTCGAGCAGATACTGCGGGTTGAGCCCGATGGTCACATCCTCGCCCTGCAGGTGCGCGTCGACCGTCTCGGAAGCACGAGCCTGGTCGCCGCCGGATGCGTCCATCGTCACGGATTGGTCCGCGAACGTGAAGCGCAGCGGCGCGGAACGGTCGAGCACGAGCGCGACGCGTCGCACGGCTTCGACGAAGTCGGCCGTGTTCACAACGGCGTAGTGCTCCGTCTGCTCGGGGAACAGCCGGCGCACCGGCGGGAAGTTGCCCTTGATCAGCAGCGACGTGACGGTGCGGTTGCCCGAGGTGAACGCGATGATCTCCCGATCGCCCGTTCCCGAGAACGCGATCGAGATGTTCTCGCCGTGTGAGAACGTCTTGCCGACTTCCTGCAGTGTGCGGGCGGGCACCAGCGCGGCCTGATCCTGCTGACCGCCGTCCCAGTCGATGTCACGCAGCGCGACTCGGTACCGGTCGGTGGCGACGAGGCTGAGCTGGTTCTCCTTCACCTCGAGCTGCACGCCTGTGAGCACGGGGGTGACGTCATCCCTGGATGCGGCGAAACCCACCTGCGCGATGGCCGTGGCGAAGTCTTCACCTGGTACCAGGCCGGACTCGCCTGTGACCTCGGGGATCGCGGGGTATTCCTCGACGGGCATGGATGCGAGCGCGAAGCTGGCAGAGCCGCAGGTGAGGGAGACGCCGCCGTCCTCCTCCGTCGAGATCTGAATCGGAGCGTTCGGCAGCCGGCTGGCGATGTCGCTCAGCAGGCGTCCGTGCACGAGGATCGTGCCCGGCTCGTCGATGGTGGCGCTGATGGTTGTTCGGGCGGAAGCCTCATAGTCGAAAGCCGACAGCGAGAGCTCGCCGCTCTCCGTCGCCTCGATGAGTACACCGGCGAGGATCGGCTGGGGGTTCCGCTGGGGCAGAAGCTTGACGACGAACGAGACAGCGTCGCTGAACACGTCGCGGTTCACGTGGAACTTCACTGGGTATCCCTTCGCTCCCACGCTTGGGGTCTGCCGTGCCTCGGCCTGCGTGGGAATCCCATGCTAGTGCGAACAGCCGATTCGTGTGATTCGGGTTCGGATCGGCAAGGTCATCGGATTGAGCCCCTTCTAAGAAAACTTCTCTGTAGTGATCCTCACAGCTGTGGATAATGTGGATAACTCTGTGGAGGCCGGTCGCGAGTAAGGAACTACATCTGTGTGAGCTGTGGAGCGGCTGCGGAGGATTCGTGGGCGATGCCATATGCGCGAGATCGGATGTCACAACGCCGTCCACACGCGCTCAGCGTGTCACTCACAGCCCGAATCGCGTGTCTCCACAGTTATCCACAGGCTTTCCACACTGGGGAGAGCGATTTATACGGCTGAGCGTCATCGTCTGTCAAGGTTGAGTTCCGGAATACGTCACATGCCGTTCGCCGCACGTGTTCCCGATTCGGCGCTGAGAGATGTACGTCGAGGGGCGCGGCGGCGTGAAACAGCCCCAGAACCGCTCTCAGAGGCCGCTTCCGGCCGATCTGAGCTCCGGAAGGCCCCGCGCGGGCACGCTTCCTCCGCCGCACCGCGAGGGAGGCGCCTGTGGAAAGTCTCCGGAACGCCGAAAACGCCCCATGTGCGCGATCCTGTGTGACGCCGCTGCCCTGGTGGTGAGGTGGTGAGGTGGTGAGCGGTGCTTATCGCTTGCTGAGCTGGGTGGTGATCTCTGAGACCTGGTTGTAGATGGAGCGGCGTTCCTTCATGAGATCGGCGATCTTGCGGCAGGCGTACATCACGGTGGTGTGATCGCGACCGCCGAAGAGCTGGCCGATCTTCGGCAGCGAGAGATTCGTGCGCTCGCGGCACAGATACATCGCGATCTGACGCGCCTGGGCGATGGACTGCGAGCGGGACGAGCCGTAGAGGTCGTCGACGGTGAGCTTGAAGTAGTCCGCCGTGGTCGTGATGATGTCCGTCGGTGACACGACGTTGTCCTCGGCCTGGTCGACGATGTCGCGCAGCACCGTCTGTGCGAGAGGCACGTCGACCTCCGAGCGGTTCAGGTTCGCGAACGCGGTGACCCTGATCAGCGCACCCTCGAGCTCGCGAATGTTGGTCGAGACGTTCTTCGCGATGTACTCGACCACGTCATCCGGCACCGAGAGCCGCTCGGCCTGCGCCTTCTTGCGGAGGATCGCGATGCGCGTCTCGAGGTCGGGCGCCTGCACGTCGGTGATCAGGCCCCACTCGAACCGGCTGCGCATGCGGTCCTCGAAGCCGGTGAGCAGACGCGGGGCCACATCGCTGGTGATCACGACCTGCTTGTCGTGATCGTGCAGCGTGTTGAAGGTGTGGAAGAACGCCTCCTGCGTCTCGGCGCGACCCTGCAGGAACTGGATGTCGTCGATGAGCAGGATGTCGACCTCGCGGTAGCGGGCGTTGAACGCTGCGCCGCGGTTGTTGGCGATCGAGTTGATGAAGTCGTTCGTGAACTCCTCACTCGACACGTACCGCACCCGCATGCCCTCGAACATGCCGAGGGCGTAGTCGCCGATCGCGTGGAGCAGGTGCGTCTTGCCGAGCCCGGAATCGCCGTAGATGAAGAGCGGGTTGTATGCCTTCGCCGGCGCCTCGGAGACAGCGACCGCCGCGGCGTGCGCGAAGCGGTTGGACTGGCCGATCACGAAGTTGTCGAAGGTGTAGCGAGGGTTCAGCCGGGTCTCGCCCCGGCTCGCCGTCGACGGCGTGGTGGGAGCGGATCCGGATGGCGGTGTCGGATTGTCGGCGACCGGTCGCGGTGCTGCCTCGGACTGCTGCTGCGTCGGGGGCGGTTCGTCGTAGGTGTCGATGATCTCGGGGTTCACCGCAACACGGAACGTGTGCACCTGCTCGCCCACGGTGGCGAGAGCTTCCATGATCGGCGCACGCATTCGCTTGTTGATCTGCGCGGCGGTGAGGTCGTTGGGGACCTCGACGTAGACGGTGCCCCCCATCACCCCCTGCGGGATGGCGAGGCTGAGGAAGCCGTGCATCTGGGGCGTGACGCGATCATCGGTCTGCAGCTCGGCCAGAACCCGGCTCCAGACTGGTACGTCCGGCACCTCCTGCGTCGTCATGTCTCCCCCTGGAAATGATGTGACTGCGGCGCGGACGCCGCAGGCGGATCGCGCCGTGCGGCCGCCGGATGACAGGCGGCGGCTCCGGCCGTGGAAGCTCACACGAGCACTGGCCTCCGCCTGTGGATAACTTGCCCTAGGCTAGTCAGCGAAGCGCGAGAGAGCAAACCTTTTTCGCTCCCTCGCGCGCCGCATTTCGCGGTGTCGCGCGTGTTCCTGCTAGGTCGCGCCCGAGGCTGTGGAGATACTGTCAGGTTCGCCGTCGCATTTGCTTTGGACGTGTGACCCGGCGTAATCTATGGCGGTTGACTTATGCCCGTTTCGGGCACCCGTAACGATGTCTCCGGCTGTATATATGATCCGGTGACGCCTTCATCCGGAGAGAACTTATGAGCAAGCGCACGTTCCAGCCCAACAACCGCCGTCGCGCCAAGAAGCACGGCTTCCGCGCCCGCATGCGCACCCGCGCCGGTCGCGCGATCCTCGCCGCTCGTCGCGGCAAGGGCCGCACCGAGCTCTCGGCGTAAGCACTTCGCCAGGCCCGACGTGCTCGCGAAGGCGAATCGTCTCACCCGAGGGGCCGACTATCGACGCGTCTCCCGTCGGGGGCTTCGCAGCGCCGGGCCGCACCTGGTGACGCACATCGCGTTCACCGGCGAGGGTCGGCCGGCACGATTCGGCTTCATCGTCACCAGGGCCGTGGGCGGCGCTGTGTGCCGCAACGCGGTGCGGCGCCGCCTCAAGGCGATCTGCGCGGAGGCGCTGCCCGATGTGCGAGAGGGCGCGGACATTGTGATCCGCGCCCTTCCGTCGTCTGCGGGGGCTTCTTTCGCGGAACTGCGTTCACAGGTGCGGCGCGGGCTGAAGCGCCGAGGCGCTTTCGACGTCGTCTCAGCCGACGTCCATCCGGAGCCTGCGCCGTGAGCGTCCTCCCCGCCACCAGCTACGGCACGGCGCGTCTCGCCTCCGGCGGTCTGCGCACCGTTCCGCTGCTGCCGCGCAACGCCGGAATCGCCTTTCTGATCGCCTACCGCGCCACGATCTCCCGTATGTACGGCGATGTGTGCCGGTACTTCCCCTCCTGTTCGGCCTATGCCGTGGGCGCCGTGCAGCAGCACGGCCTCGTGAGAGGATCGGTTCAGGCGCTCGCGCGCATCGCGCGATGCCACCCGTGGGCCGAAGGCGGCGTCGACGACGTGCGGCCCCATCAGAACTTCCGCTACGACCTGACACCCCGCGGCTTCGTCGTGCCGCGGCGAAAGGACTGACCCTTGGACATCCTGGGCAGCATTCTTGTTCCGATCCGGTTCGTGATCGAGATCATTCTCGTCGCGTGGCACTGGGTGTTCACGCACATCGGCCTGACCGATGACAGTGGTCTGGCCTGGGTGCTGGCGATCGCCGGCGTGGTGATCGTGGTGCGTCTGGCGATCTTCCCGCTCACGGTGAAGCAGATCAAGAGCCAGCGCAAGATGATGGAGATTGCGCCAGAGATGCGCAAGGTCCAGGCGAAGTACAAGGGCAAGAAGGATCAGCTCTCCCGTGAGGCGATGAGCCGCGAGACGATGGCTCTGTACAAGAAGCACGGCACGTCGCCTGTCGGCGGCTGCCTGCCGATCCTGATTCAGATGCCGATCTTCTTCTCGCTGTTCTGGACGCTGCGGGACATCCAGACGTGGCAGGTCGAGGGCATCGGCGGGTGGAGTGCGCGGGCCGACTGGTTCCCGCACATCTTCACGAACGACCTCGTCGAGCAGTTCGAGAGTTCGAAGCTGTTCGGGGTGGCACCGCTCAGCATGACGCTGACCGACCACTTCAACAGCCCGGTCGCGACGTCTTCGATCGCGATCGTGCTCAGCATCATCCTCGTCGCGCTGATGATCGCTTCGCAGTTCTTCACGCAGCTGCTGATCGTGTCGAAGAACCTCTCGGACGAGGCCAAGACCGGCCAGGCCTACCAGATGCAGCGCATCATGCTCTACATCATCCCGTTCGCGATGATCTTCTCCGGTGTCTTCTTCCCGCTCGGCGTCGTGACCTACTGGTTCTTCAACAACCTCTGGACGATGGGTCAGCAGTTCCTCGTGATCCGTGAGCTTCCCTCCCCCGGTTCTGAGGCATGGCGTGCTCGTACCGCTCGCCTGGAGAAGAAGGGCAAGACCCTCGACACCAAGGGCAAGGTCGTCACGATCGAGGAGTACGAGCGCGAGCAGGAGGAGCTGCTCCGCCAAGCGGAGGCGGAGCGCCAGCAGCGCGCGAAGCGTCAGCAGCCGATGAGCAAGCAGCGGGCGAAGAAGCAGTCCCAGAAGAACAAGGGCGGCGAGAGCGGCTCCTGACCCGCCCCGGGCTGACCCGCGGATGGTTCGAAACGACCCGATGAACGAGGAATCACGATGACCAGTACTGACCCCGCTGCCGTGTCGGAGCCGACGGTTGAGGATCTCGAGCGCGAAGGCGATGTCGCGGCCGACTTCCTGGAGGGGCTGCTCGACATCGCGGATATCGACGGTGACCTCGATCTCGACGTGCGTCAGGGCCGCGCCTATGTGTCGGTGGAGTCGGAGGACGCGTCGCTGAAGGCGGTTTCGGATCCGGACACCGTGCAGGCGCTGCAGGAGCTCACTCGACTTGCGGTGCAGAACCAGACCGGTCGCTTCTCGCGCCTCATTCTCGATGTCGGGGGCTCGCGCGATCTTCGTCGTCAGCAGCTCGAGAAGCTCGTGGACGCGGCCGTGGCGAAGCTCGATGAGGGTGCAAGCCAGGCGTCGCTTCCGTCGATGTCGTCATATGAGCGCAAGTTGGTGCATGACATCGCCGCCGACCGTGATCTTGTCTCTGAGTCGTACGGCGAGGCGGCGCAGCGTCACACGGTGATCCGCCGCGCCTGACGCATTTCGTGTTGTAGGGCTGACAAGAATGGCCTGGTGAGAGCGCATATTCAGGGGTCGGATCGACGGAGGAGCTGGTCGTGATGGATGGTGGAACGTTCGATGACGTCGTCGAGCAGGAGCCGGCGGTGGCCGGCGAACTGTTCGGTGATCGCATCGTTCTCGCCCGTCAGTTCGTCAGGGCTTTGGTGGAGCACGGCGAAGAACGCGGACTGATCGGACCGCAGGAGGTCCCCCGGATCTGGACCCGCCATGTGCTCAACTGCGCAATCGCTGCTCCTCTGTTCCCCACCGGTGGCCGCGTCGGCGACGTGGGATCAGGAGCCGGTCTGCCCGGTGTGGTTCTGGCGATCGCGCGCCCTGATGTCACGTGGGAGCTGATCGAACCGATGGAGCGTCGGGTTTCGTGGCTCGACGAGCAGGTCTCCGCTCTCGGCCTGGAGAACGTGACGGTGCATCGCGCGCGCGCCGATGAGGTTGCGGTGGAGGGAATGCTCGACGCGGTCACGGCGCGGGCAGTATCGGCGATGCGCACGCTGATCCCGTGGACCGCTCCCCTGGTTCGTGACGGCGGCGAGCTGATCCTGCTCAAAGGTCGCTCGGTCGACGCCGAGATCGACGCGGCACAGAAGGTGCTGCGCAAGCACCGCGTGACCGACGTGCGTGTGGAGGTTCTCGGCGAAGGTGTGCTCGATGAGACCACCCGTGTGGTGAGGGCTGTCGTTCGCGCTTCTTGACGACCGGGGCGTGGTGCCGCGGGAACCCGACCGATTGCTGCGTCGATGGGAGCGTGGTCCTGCTCTGGCCGTCGGTCACTCCTGGAGTTCGAGAATGACGATCTCCGTGGGCGTGCGTGGCCGTGAGGCGAGAACCTTCAGGCCGGGTTCGTTGTCCTCCCAGACGGTCCACAGTCGCTCCCGCTCGTCGCCCTCAGCCACCGCCGCGGCCACCTTGTGACGGGTGCCGTCAGCGAAGAGTGCAGAGGCTTCCGGGTCGGCCTTGAGATTCAGCCACCACGCCGGGTGTCCTTCCATCCAGCCGTTCATGGCGAGGGCGTGCACGCGGTCGGCACCATCGGGCAGGTAGGCGATGATCGCTGTGCGTGGGTTGCCGGTGCTGCGCCCCGTGGTCGTGAGTGCAAGCGCTCCCCATGTTTTCCTCTGACCGGGTTCCCACAGCCCGCGCCCGGTTCCCCGCCTCGCCAACCATCGGTGAATCACCCACGCGGTCTTGACGACGAATCGTGGTGGAACGAAGGGCTTGCCTGCCATAAGTGTCCTCCTCGGATGATCTCAGCGTGGCACCGGGCGCGGTGGCAGCGCCGTGAAGGTTGGATGAACGGTGCCGGATGAGCGCGGGCGTCACCTACGTTTCACGTGAAACGCCTCCGCTTTCCTGCGCTCCTTCGGCCTCGGACGGATGAACTCACAGTCAGTCAGTCAGTCAGTCAGTCAGTCAGACAGACAGACGGACGGACGGAAGGACGGAGGCTGCTCGTGGTGGTGCGACCATCGGTTCACGGTGCAGAGCGCTTCGAAGACGTCGGCTGTGCGAGTGTGGCTGAGCGGCGTGTGAGGTCTCCCCGTGATCGTCGTCGGGTCTGGAGCCCGGCGGAACCGAATCATGATCGTGGCGGCTGATTCGGTTGGGTGCGCTCCTCAGCGGCGAAGCTCATGCCCATTGAGCGGTGTTTCACGTGAAACACGTCGAGGTGAGTCGGTTGTTCTGCGATTCAGAGTCTGCTCGGAACGCTTCATAGGCTCGCTGAGCAGACCGATACGCTGCCGCCGGTCATCACGCCGGCTGGGCGTGCTCTTCGACACGATCTATGAGCGGGTGTCTGAACGGATAGAGTCTGTGCCATCGAGATGCGTCTTCGCAGGTAGGTGCGTGCGGACAAGCGATGGTGGGCGTCGAAATGACGTGTCATAGACGTGCTTCGGAGTTCTCCGAACGGGGACCCATCTGAGCGGGCGGATAGGGGGGCCTGCTTGATCGGTGTCTGTCGTGGGGTCGCGCAGCGCGACGATGTTTCACATGAAACGTGCTCCCGAGAGCGCACTACCGTCCGTGCTGATCCGTGATCGCGATGGACGCCTGGACGCAGAGTGCCGGCAGTTGTGAGGCGGATTCAGGGGACGCTGGCGAACGAGGGGTCCGGGCCGGTGCCTCTCGGCGAGTACGGGCGGGTTGCTCGAACAGTGCGTCGTCAATGTGATGCGTGGCCCCACGACGAGTTCAGACGGCTTCAAGCAGCCCACAATGCGGCACTCCTCGATGAGAACTTTCGGGCGGCGGTGGCCCCGACGTCCGTCCCGGCATCATTCGTCGCTGGCGCGCGGCACAGACAAGCGGGTGGCTCCTAGGAGATGTGCGATGCGTTCTGACAGGCTGCTCTCCCCTACGCGCTGGCGATGTCATGAGTCGGGTCGCGCTGCGGTTGCGTGATGGTCGTTGACGTGTGCGGCGCCCGGGTCTGACGCTTAGGAATTCTGCGTGGTTGAGAGTGCGAGGTACGCACGTCCTCACGTCCAAGGCGGTGCACAGGATCTTCGACGTCAGGTGGTGGCGATGGCACTTTGACGAACCCCTTGCTTTCGGCTGTGGCTCAGACTCCGGGTTCGACTTGGCGGCTTCGTGGTGTTTTACCGTTGTCGTGCGGGGAGCATTTTCGTGGAGGGCCGCTCGTGTCCGTGAGTGTGGGGAATCTGCGTCGCCTTACGGGATACGCGGTCCGGATGCCGATTGAGACGGCGTGTTTCACGTGAAACGTCGGTGTTCGGTGAGGCCAGTGCGGCTGACGTGGTGTGCAGCGATGGCTGTGGCGCTGCTGACAAGAGCGACGCCACCGGAATGTCGTGTCGGCGGTGCATCGTGAGTTCGACGCGTTGGTTGGCTGTTTCACGTGAAACGGGCGCGTCGTTGGCAGTTCCCGTGTGACATCACGAAGACGGCTGGGTGTTGTCCGACATGCCATCCATCGTGGTTGTTCCGCGGGCTCCCTACCTTGCGCCTTCCCCGGTGCCGAGGTCGTACGGGATGTGCAGCTTTCCATCAGGCGTAGGCCGAGGCGGGGCGCGGAGTGGCGACGGCGCGTATGGGGGACGCTTTCGTGTGGGTCCCCATCCGTCCACGTACCTGCGGTGTGCACATTCTGTGCCGATGCGACCCCGGTACATGTGCTGACGGATTCCTGCTGGGCGAGTTCTTCTCGCACGTGACGGTTCTCCAGACGGATTCACCTGCGTCGAACGCGTGGATGCAGGCACCGGTCCTCGCGTGCGGGCGTATGGGCGTGAACGTGCACAATGAACAGGCGCGTGCGTCCGGGCACGACTGCGTGTGGCGTCTCTCGTGTTCTCGCTTCTCGCCGCGGTTCGCATGAGCTTGTGCCGCCTGGCCCGTGCTTCTGCACCATGTTGTTCGGCGCTGCGACGCTCCTCCTCCGTGTCCACGGCTGCGATCCGGATTGAAAACGGCGTCGGAGGTCCGACAGCCGTCGGCCCCTCGCCGAGGGTTTCACGTGAAACATTGCCCAGACACGGTGTGTTCGATGCTCGCCGCCCGATATGACGCGAGGGCGGGGTTAGAGTTGTTCAGTACCCCTGACGGCGAACGAAAGAGTGTGTTTCACGTGAAACAGTCCGAGAACGAGAGCACTTTCTCGCTTCCCGACGACACTCCCCTGGCGCGCGAACTCGCGGATCTCAGTGCCCGCAAGCGCCGTCTGGCGGATACGGCGGTCACCTTCACCGGTCAGACGCGCGTGATGACGGTGTCGAACCAGAAGGGCGGCGTGGGGAAGACCACGACGACCGTCAACATCGCCGCGGCACTTGCCACGCTCGGCGGGCGTGTGCTCGTGATCGACCTGGATCCACAGGGGAATGCGTCGACCGCGCTCGGCGTGCCGCACAGCGCGGACACTCCGAGCATCTATGACGTTCTCATTGACGAGTTCGCCATCGCGGACGTCATCCAGGCGACCCCCGAGCACGACAACCTCTTCTGCGTGCCGAGCACGATCCATCTTGCGGGCGCCGAGATCGAACTGGTCTCACAGGTCGCCCGCGAGCATCGCCTCAAGACGGCGCTCGAGGAGTTCCGCTCGTCGCAGGAGAAGCCGTTCGACTTCATCCTGATCGACTGTCCGCCGTCGCTCGGCCTGCTGACGATCAACGCGTTCACCGCGACGGATGAGGTGCTCCTTCCGATCCAGGCCGAGTACTACGCGCTCGAGGGGCTCAGCCAGCTGCTGGCGAACATCAAGATGATCCAGAAGCATCTGAATCCCCAGATCCGCGTATCCACGATCCTGCTGACGATGTACGACGCGCGAACACGCCTTGCGCAGCAGGTCGCGGACGAGGTCCGTACGCACTTCCCCAACGAGACACTCGACGCGGTGATCCCCCGCTCCGTGCGCGTGTCGGAGGCGCCGAGCTTCGGGCAGACCGTCATCTCGTACGACGGCGGCTCCGCCGGCGCTGTGGCGTACAAAGAAGCGGCGGTCGAGATCACCAACCGCGTGGCAGGCAACAACAAAGGAGCGTCGTGATGGCGAAGCGAACGGGTCTGGGTCGAGGAATCGGCTCTCTCATTCCCACCACGGAGAACACGAACACGCGTCCTGTCGACGTGTTCTTCCCCAACGCTCCGAAGGCTGACCAGCCGCCGGAGGAGAGCTCGGCGACGGTTCTCGCACCCCCGGCGCCGGCGGACGAGAAGTCGACGACCGCAGGTCCGAAGCGTCGTTCGGCATCGAAGGGGAGCACTGCATCTGCGGCGAAGCAGACCGACGCGGCGGAGGTCGCAGACTCCGACGCCGTCGAAGAACTCGTCGCGGTTCCCGGTGCGCGGCTGATCCACATCGACCCGCATGCCATCGTCCCGAACCCGCGACAGCCCCGTCGGGAGTTCGATCCGAACTCTCTGGCCGAACTGGTGCACAGCGTCCGCGAGTTCGGGCTGCTCCAGCCGGTGGTGGTGCGTGAGACGAACGATGGCGCGTACGAGCTCATCATGGGTGAGCGGCGCACCCGCGCGGCTCGTGAGGCTGGCCTCGACGTGATTCCCGCCATTGTGCGCGACACGGCAGACGAAGACCTCCTCCGCGACGCGCTGCTCGAGAACCTGCACCGGGCCGAACTCAATCCGCTCGAGGAGGCATCGGCCTACCAGCAGCTGCTCGAGGACTTCGGCACCACCCAGGATGAGCTCGCCCGCAGAATCGGGCGCTCACGACCGCAGATCAGCAATACGATCCGCCTTCTCCGTCTTCCGGTTCCTGTTCAGCAGCGCGTCGCGGCCGGCGTGCTGAGCGCGGGGCACGCGCGGGCGATCCTGTCGCTCGAGAGCGAGGAGCTGATGGCGCGGCTCGCGGACAAGATCGTGAACGAAGACCTCTCGGTCCGCGCAGCGGAGGCTGCGGCGAAGGCGGTTGCGGCGGCCGGCGAGACGGCGGCACCCTCCCCTCGTCCGAAGGCCGGTGCGCGTCGTGCATACCTCGACGATGTGGCCTCGCGTCTCGGGGATCGGCTGAACACTCGGGTGAAGATCGGCCTCGGCGCTCGCAAGGGGCAGGTCACGATCGACTTCGCCACGATCCAGGACCTCAACCGAATCCTCGCCGAGATCGGCGAACAGGGATACCAGGACTGAGGTTCGTCGAGGGATGACCGGAACGATATATCGGTCTTGCCTCCCGTTCCGCTCTTCGCACTCAGCGAATCCCGCCCGGCCGGTGAATCACGCGCGTACGCTTGAGCGAGTGATGCAGAACGACTCGCCCCAGCGCCGCGCCAGCGTCGAAGTGCTCCGCGCGGAGGCCGAGGACGAGCGCGACTCCCTCATCGAGGAGCGAGTGCGCGCAGGCGAGGATCCGTGGGAGTTCATGGACGACCTGCCGACCATCGACGAACTCGTCGTGTTCCTGCTCCGAGCGGAGCACATCGAAGCCGACGGCGGGCTCCGCCCCACCGCCGCGCGAAATCAGCGAGTGCTCCGGATGATCGCGAATGAGTATCCGGAGCTCACGCGTGCGGTGTGGCGTCTGATCGGGCAGGAGAACACGCACCGCCGGTGGGACACCGTTGTGCGCGTACTCGGATCCTGAGCCGCCTCTCCCGGCCCCTGCAGGGGCGTGTGCGGGCCCGTTGAGGGGCAGGACGCGACCCGGGCCGTCTCAGCCGCGTCGCCGCGGTCCTGGAGCCGCTGTGGCGACGTGAGAGCGTCGGATGGTGCCTCCGGGGTCGCCCCCGACGGATCGACGGCTCCTCAGCGGCCCGGGATGACGAGCTGCGCGCCGGCAGGCTGCTACGCGGCACGCTCCTCTGCCGCGTCGTCGCGATCCTTCAGCTCTCTGACCTCCGAGCGCAGCGCGGTGATCTCCTCGAGCAGACGCTGCTCCACGACGCTCGGCGTCGGCTCGGCGTCCTTCTGCTCGTTCAGTGCCTCGCAGGTCACCGCGATGAACAGGTTCAGGATGACGAAGGTCGACACCAGGCCGTAGATCATCATGAACGGCCACGCCCACGGGAACTCGGCGGACAGCGGCGGCACGATCTCGCCCCAGCCGTCGCCGTTGAGCAGGCGGAAGAGCGAGACGGTCGAGGTTCCGAGGTCGCCGAAGAACTGCGGGGCCACCTCGCCGAACAGCATGGTGCACGCCACGACGAACACGTACAGCACGATGACGAGAAGCCCGCCGATGGCTCCGATGCCCGGAACGGCGGAGCCGAGGGCGCCGACGACCTTGCGCAGCGCCGGAACGGCGGACAGCAGGCGGAGAACCCGCAGCACGCGCAGCACGCGCAGAACCTGCAGCCCCTGACCTGCCGGTACGAACGACACGGCGACGACGAGGAAGTCGAAGATGCTCCAGCCGTCGGTGAAGAACCGCCAGCCGTGCGCGAAGATGCGCAGCACGACCTCGACCGTGAAGATGGCCAGGATCACGACGTCGACCGCCTGCAGGGCCGGACCGTGCATGCTGGGGAAGGTCTCGAGCCCGATCAGAACGGCGTTGATGATGATCACGGCGATGATGAAACCCTGGAACACGTTGTGCTCCACGAGCGCCTTCACGCGGGCCTGCGCCCCCGCGAAGGATACCGTTGCCGTGTTCTCCGTCATGATTCCCCTCCGAGTCGGCGACCGGGCGGACCGCCGCACCGATCGTAAGCGACCCGATCCGGGAACCTCAAAGGGCAGAACTGCCCCGCTCCTCCCACGACGCGGCCCCCGGCACTCGAGATGAGCGCCGGGGGCCGCGTCGCAGCTGCGGAGGTTCTTACTTCAGGAACGCAGCGAGATCCTGCTCCAGGGCCGGCTTCGGCTTGGCGCCGATGATGGTCGTGGCGACCTCGCCGTCCTTGAACACCTTCATCGCCGGGATCGACGTGATCTGGTACTGCATGGCCAGATCCGGGTTCTCGTCGACGTTCAGCTTGACGACCGTGATCTTGTCGGAGTTCTCCTGCTGGATCTGGTCGAGAACGGGCGAAACCATGCGGCACGGGCCGCACCATTCAGCCCAGAAGTCGACGAGCACGGGCCCGTCGGCCTTGAGAACGTCCTGCTCGAACGTTGCCGATGTGGTGGCCTTGGCGGTCATGTGTGTCTCCTTCATTGCGGGTTGCGGCGGTTTCACCCTGTGTCGGGGTCAACGCGCGGATGTCGTGAAAATTCCCCTACGCGGTGGTGAGCGCCGCAGCCTCTTCCGCTGCCTTCTCTGCGTCAGCCAGATCGGCCAGGAAGTGCTCGGCGTCGAGGGCGGCGACCGTGCCGGAGCCGGCCGCGGTGACGGCCTGCCGGTAGGTCGGGTCGATCACGTCGCCCGCGGCGAAGACGCCGGGCAGCGACGTGCGCGAGGAACGGCCGTCGACGCGCACGACGCCGTCAGCTGTGAGGTCGAGCTTGTTGTGCACCAGGTGCACGCGGGGGTCGGAGCCGACGGCGACGAACATTCCGTCGAGGGCCAGCTCTCGAGTCTCTCCGGTGACGGTGTCGCGCAGCGTGGCACCGGTCAGACCGGATGCGCCCAGCATCTCGACGACCTCGGCGTTCCAGATGAACTCGACCTTGTCGTTCGCGAAGGCGCGGTCCTGCAGCGCCTTCGATGCGCGCAGCTCGTCGCGGCGGTGGACCACGATCACCTTCGACGCGAACTTGGTGAGGAAGGTGGCCTCCTCGAGCGCCGAGTCGCCGCCGCCGATCACGGCGACGGTCTTGTCACGGAAGAAGAAGCCGTCGCAGGTGGCGCACCACGAGACACCGTGACCGGAAAGCGTGTCCTCGCCGGGAACGCCGAGCTTGCGATAGGCAGAGCCGGTCGCGAAGATCAGCGACTGCGCCTCCTCGACACCGCCGTTGCCGAGGTGAACGCGCTTGATCGGGCCGTCCAGCTCCAGTTCCGCCGCATCGTCGTATACGATCTCGGCACCGAAGCGCTCGGCCTGCTGCTGCATCTTGGCCATCAGGTCGGGACCCATGACGGCCTCGGGGAAGCCGGGGAAGTTCTCGACCTCGGTCGTCTGCATCAGGTCACCGCCGATCTCGACCGAGCTGGCGATGACGAGCGGGGCGAGGTTTGCGCGCGCCGCATAGATGGCTGCGGTGAACCCCGCGGGGCCGGAACCGATGATGATGAGCTGTCGCACGTGAGAGCCTCCCTTTAGCTGCGTCAACACATCGTATCCGCGATGCATTCCGCCCGGCCTGGGGATTCCTCCCCGCGAAAGCCGGGGTTCATCCGATGGACGCCTGATCAGCCGATCAGACCGACCACGACGAGCACGATGCCGATGATCGCCCCGACGGCGCCGATCCACTGCATCGGTACGTAGTAGATGGTGTGCCGGTTGCGCAGGCTCTTGTGCATCTGCTCGCGCTCGGTGGCGACGAGCTGGTCGGCCTGCGACTGCGCTTCCGCGATCGAACTCGGCGGCGCGATACCAGGGGCGACCTGGAACTGACCGGCCTGCACGACCTGCTGCAGCTGCGTCGTGCGCTCGGTCACCCACTCCTCGGTCTTCTGTGCGGGCCGGGTGACGTTCATGTACCAGCCGAGCACCGCCGCAGCCGCCCCGCCGACGAGCAGGCCGAGGCCGAGCCACAGCGTGATCAGCAGATCAGAGCCGATTGCCGTGCCGATGCCGATGAACACTGCAGCACCGATGAGAACGAAGATAACGCCGAGTGCACCCCAGCCGCGCCAGATAATCACAGAGCGAGACTACGGCCAACTGCGTGAGAACCTCAAAGGGCAGAACTGCCCTACCGCTTGACGACGCGGCGCAGCATTCCCATGCCCACCTTCAGCTCGGGGGTGCGGAACGCGGCGAGGATGCCCACGTAGACGACGAGGGCGATCGCTCCGATCACGCAGGTGCCGACGGCGCCGGTGAACTTGTTGTCGAGCATCCAGCCCGAATCGCCGCCCATCAGCAGGTAGGCGCCCCACGCCACCAGCCCCGCCGGTGCGGCGGCGAGGGCGAACCGCCCGAGCGCGAGCACCGCCTTGCCGATGCCGTACGGACCGAGCTTCCGGCGCAGCAGCACGCCGGCGATGATCGCCTGAATCGTCGACGAGAGCGCCTGACCGAGCGCGACGCCGGCGGTGAGGTACTGCAACGGCAGCACGGCATAGGCGATGTAGGCCGCGACGACCACGAGCACGGCCTGGATCGCCGTGAACACGAACGGCGTGCGGGTGTCGTTGTACGCGTAGAACGTGCGCTGCAGCACGTACAGCACGGACAGCGGCACCAGGCAGACCAGGAACGCGATCAGCACGATCGACGCCTCGTGTGCTTCGGCAGAGCTGTTCGTGAACAGTCGGGAGACCGGGCCGGATGCGGCCATCAGGCCGGCCGTGCCGAACACGAGGAACAGTCCGAGCGTGCGCACGGCCTTGCCGATGTCGGCGCGCACCTCATCGTCGCGTCCCGCTGCGGCGTGGCTGGACATCTGCGTGAAGTAGGGGGTGCCGATCGCGATCGCGACCGTTGAGTACGGCACCATGAAGATCAGCCACGCGTTCTGCATCGCGAAGGTCGCCGCACCGCCGTCGCCGGAGGCATCTGAGACCACCTGTGACTGGAGCAGGCCGGCGACCTGGGTCACGAGCATCATCAGGAACGTCCAGCCGGCGAGCTTGCCGATGTTGCGCAGCCCCACTCCGCGCCAGCGGAAGTCGGGCCGGATGGACAGGCCCGTCTTCCGCCAGAACAGCACGAGCACGAGCGCCTGCACGACGATGCCGGCGGTAGCGGTGCCCCCGATCCCCGCGATCATGCCGGGCGTCCACAGATCGACTGCCGTGAGGCCGCTGCCGAACATGACGATCATGGCGCCGAAGCCCGCTATCGACACGACGTTGTTCACCACAGGCGCCCAGGCGAACGGACCGAAGATGCCTCGGGCGTTCAGCGTCTCTCCCACGAGCGCGTAGAGCCCGTAGAACAGGATCTGCGGCAGGCACCAGTATGCGAACGCCGTCGCCAGTGCGAGCTGCTCCGGCGTGAACCTCGGCGCGTACAGCCAGATCAGGCCGGGGGCGGCGAGCATCGCCAGGGCGGTCGCGCCGAGCAGCACCACGGTCGCGAGTGTGAACAGTTTCGAGATGAACGCCGCGCCCCCATCGGCGTCGCGCTGCGACACCCGCACGATCTGCGGCACGATCACGGCGGTGAGGATGCCCGTGGAGATGACGATGTAGATGTTGTTCGGCAGTTGATTCGCGTTCGCGAACGCGTCGCCGGCACGCGTGTTCAGCGATCCGATCAGGGTCACGAGCACGATCGTGCGCAGCAATCCCGTGATTCGGGAGGCGAACGTTCCCGCGGCGATCAGGGCGCTCGACCTACCGAGACTGGCCATCTGGTTCCTCTTCTTCGTGAGCGGCGTCGTCAGGATTCTCGTCCGGCACCGGCTCATCCGGCGCATTCCGCTTCATGCGACGCCGGATGGTGCGGATCGTGCCGAACACGACGAGACCGACGATCAGAACCGCGAGCCCTGCGATGCCGTAGCGCTCCCAGTCGGCGCGCACTGTGACGTGCATCGACTCCTCCGGCCCGATGAGCACGCCCGTCGGGCTCTGCAGCGAGATCCGGATGTCGACGTCTCCCGAACCGAGGGTCGCCTCGACCGGCAGCTGCACTCTGGTGTTGCTGGAGGCCTGCGCCACCACCTCGGTGGAGGTGTCCATGCTCAGGCGCACGTCGTCGGGATAGCTGAAGACCGTGACCGTGACCGGGTAGGGCAGGTCGTTGCGCACCCACACGGGAAGCGGAGCCTCGCTGCTGAGCAGATTCACGTCGCTGGGCGGCACCAGGCCGACCGCCTCGCTCAAGGCACCCAGCGACGCCAGATGCGAATCGAACGACTCGCGCCATGCGTCCGGATGCGCTTCCCAGGCGACGGAGAGAAGCTGCAGCCGTTCGGCGCGGGTGCGCCCCATCAACAGCTGCGGATCGCTGAGCACTGAGCTGATCTCTTCGAGAGGAGAGCCGTACTCGGCCAGCGCGGCGCTCATGTCGATCCGCAGCGGGCCCGCCGCGCTGACGTACTTCGCGCCGTGACGATCGCTCGTCGTCAGGGAGCGCAGCGTGGTCTTAGACACGTCGGCGATCGTGGTGACGACGTCCGAGACAGCGCCGGCGGGGCGCGTGGTCGCTGGAGCGTCCTCGTCCTCGTCCACCAGGACTCCCCCCGTCCGCTCGAGAGCGACCAACAGGTTCGCGCCGTCGAGCTCATCGGAGGTGAGCCACAGCGACGCCACGGCTTTCTCGAGTGCGTCGGAGCGCGCCGCGCTGTCCTCGACAGCTGCCGCTTCGCTGATATCGGACGAGAGGCCCGCGTCATAGACGAGCGCGTCTCCGGCGTTCGCCGCGACCGGTGCGCCGTTCGCGCCGGCTCGAGTCCTGGTCGACGGCACGAGCGGCACGCCGTCCATCGCGTCGATTCCCTCGACGGTCTGGGAGCCGACGAGATCCGGATTCGGCCAGTAGACGTCATCGGTGGCGTCGCCGATGTCGAGCAGCTCGTCCAGCGTCATGTCGACGGGGTCCACGCTCGGTGTCGGGCTCGGATCGGGCTCGGATCCGTCTCCGCCGACTCCCGCGTCGTCGACATCACCGGCCCCTGCGATGTAGGGAGCCAGGCTCGTCGGGGCGAGCAGCTCCTCTTCGCCCGCGCTGATCTGGGTCGCGACGTCCGCGTCGCCGAACTGCAGCGCGAACCGGTCGTTCGGAAGCGCCATCAGATCGTCGAGCCATTCTGTCGCCGAGGCCGGTGCCGCGCTTCCCAGCACCCGGATCGCTGCGGGGATGGCCGGATCGACGGCGAGGGCTGCGCTGTTCCCGTCGACCGCGTCGAGCTGGTTGCGCAGGGTTCCGCCGGAGGAGGTGAGGACGTCGAGCTGGTCGGAGGTGAGCACGCCTCGCGATGATGCGGGTGCGGTGATCGGTACGACGACGGTGACTGCGGGGTCGTCGTCCGCACGCGTGAGCACGGCCGAATCGGTGAGTTCCTGCGTCGTATCGGCCGTGTCGGGCTCGAAGCGGGCCACGACGGGATAGACGCCGTCGTCATCGTCCGAGACGTCGGCTGTGATGTCGACGGAGAGGGTCTGCCCCGACGTGATCTCCTCGGTGTTCACGTACGCGAGCTGGACCGTGCTTCCGGTGGCTGCGCCGCCGGACCAGTCGTCGAGGGCGTCCGCGTCCTTCAGCGGCGAGACGGCGCGCTCGAGGACGACTCTTCCGGATGGCAGCGGGTCGCCGGCGTCGGCGGTGAGCGGATTGCCGTCCGACGGGTAGTCGATCGTGACGGTCGCCGTGAACTCGCCGGAGACGAGGCCGTGGTCGGGCAGCGTGAGGTCGAGCGTCGGCGCCTGCTCCTCGTCCTCCGCGGCTGCACGCACGACGGGCCCCGAGGCCGCTGATGCGGCGGGCGCAGAGCCGACGACACAGCCGAATGCGGCGAGCACGACGAGCGCCGCGGGGAGGGGGGCGAAGATTCGCCGCCTGCGCGCGGTCGTGCTGATCTGGCGACGGAGCAGTGACATGCCGTGCCCATCCTACGAACCCGGCTTGTTTCTTCCTGGGTGCATCGCTCGGGATCGGCGAGAATGGGGGCGTGACCGTCCTCACCGACTCCGACCTTGTGACATCGCTCGTCGCCGATCTGCGGGCCGCCCGCTTCCGCTCGGAAGCGCTGCGCGCTGCCTGGGGCGTCGAGGCGGACGACGCGATCGGACGGAGTCTGCGCCGCCCGGCGCTGCGCGGGCTCGGCGACCGCGACGACGCTCAGGCCGTGCTGGCGAGGCTGCTGATCTTCGGCGTCTCCCAGCCGCTCGCCGATGTCGATCGCGCGCTGCCCGCTCTGGGCTCCGCCGGTCTGGTCGCGCTCGGCCTGGCATCGTTCCGCGACGACCTCGTGCATCCGGAGGCCGTGCTGCGCCCTCAGTCGTTCCACGACGACCGTGGGCCCGGTGAGTGGTGGGTGGCGAGCGACCTCGACGAGATCGCGCTCGGCGGCGGGGCGCTCGCGACCGATCACGTGCTCGGCGTGGGCGGTGCCTCGCTCACCCTCGCCGGCCTGCAGCTGCCGACGCCCGCGCGACGCGTGCTCGACCTGGGAACCGGATGCGGCATCCAGGCGCTGAGGGCGAGGAGGTACGCCGATGCTGTCGTCGCGACCGACCTGTCCGAGCGGGCACTCGATTTCGCGGGGCTGAACCTCGTCATCGACGACACCGACGGGGTCGAACTGCGGCAGGGGTCGCTGTTCGACCCCGTGGCAGGCGAGACCTTCGATCGCATCGTGTCGAACCCGCCGTTCGTGATCACGCCGAGGGCGACGGGTGTTCCGGCGTACGAGTACCGCGACGGCGGGCTCGTGGGCGATGCGCTCGTCGAGCAGGTGTTCGCCGGCGTCGGCGAGCATCTCGTGACCGGCGGCGTCGCGCAGATGCTCGGCAACTGGGAGACCCGCGACGGCGTGCCAGGGCTGGGGCGGGTGCGCGCGTGGGCGGAGGCATCGCCTGTGCCGCTGGACGCGTGGGTCGTCGAGCGCGAGGAGCTCGACCCGATCCGGTACGCCGAGACGTGGATCCGCGACGGAGGCACCGTTCCTGGCAGCGACGAATTCGACGCACTGCTGAGCGCCTGGCTCGACGACTTCGCCGCGCGCGGAGTCACGGCCGTGGGATTCGGCTATGTGCTGCTGCGGCGTGCGGAGAAAGAGCCGACGCTGCGGCGGTATGAGCGCGTGACGCAGCCGATCCCCTCGGAGGGTGCGCTCGGCACGCACCTGGCAGCGGCCCTCGCGCAGCACGACAGGGCGGCCGGGCTCGACGACGATGCGCTCGCCGCGGCGAGGTTCGTGACCGCCCCCGATGTCACGGAGGCCCGACACCACACCCCGGGTGAGGATGCGCCGAGTGTGATCGAACTGCGCCAGGGCGGCGGCTTCGGTCGCTCCGTGCAGGCCGACCCCGCGCTGGCAGGGCTGGTCGGCGCCTGCGACGGGGAGCTGTCCGCCGGCGTGATCATCGACGCGATCGCCCAGCTGCTGGAGAACGACCCCGCCGCGCTCCGTGCCGGGCTGCTCCCCGCCATCCGGGAGCTCCTGCTCGACGGCTTCCTCACCTTCGCCGACTGACGCCACCGGCGCGCGAGTGCTGCTCACCTGACGCCAACTGCGGGTGCATCCCCGGAACGAGGACACTTGGCGTCAGGTGAGCGGGCGACGAGGTGTTGACGGGTGGGGCGGTGAGTGTCATAGTTAAGGCAGTGATTAATTAAGGATGTGACTAATGGCACCCGTCGATCCGCTGTCCAGAGTGTTCCACGCGCTCGCCGACCCGACTCGGCGCGCGATCCTGGAGCGGCTCAGCGGCGGCAGCGCGACGGTGGGCGAGCTGTCAGAGCCTTTCGACGTGAGCGCCCCCGCCGTCTCCCAGCACCTGCGCGTGCTCGAGGGGGCAGGGCTCATCGAGCGCACAACGCGCGCCCAATGGCGGATCTGCACGATCCGCACCGAACCCCTGGACGCGGCGAGCCAGTGGGTCGACGAGAACCGAGCACTGTGGAGCAGTCGATTCGACACGCTCGACGACGTGCTCGCCCGCATCCGGCCGACCGGGCCGGACACGACGAAGGAGTCATCATGACGAACACAGCCGAGTTCACCATCACCCGGACGTTCGACGCACCGCGGGCGTCGGTCTGGCGCGCCTGGACGGACCCGACGATCGCCGCGCAGTGGTGGCACCCGCATGAGGTCACCGTGCCAGCGGAGTCCGTGCGGATCGACCCGCGCGAAGGCGGGGCGTACGAGTACCTGATGATCGACCCGACCGGCGGCGAGTGGCCGACGGCCGGCACCTACCTCGAGGTGCGCGAGCCCGAGCGGCTCCGCTTCACCTGGGGCGACCCGGACGACACGCGCGGCGCCGACGTGCCCGTGATCACGGTGGACCTCGCTGAAGCCCCTGGCGGCCGCACCGAGATGACCTTCCATCTCGTCGGCCATCCGGATGACAGCGGCGCCGAGCACGGCGTCTTCGACGGCTGGACCGAGGCCTTCGAGGTGCTCGACGGAGTGTTCGCCGTGGTGTGACGCGGCGTCCTCCCCCACCTCCGGTGTGGCGTACTGCGCCACCCCGCGCCGTCCCACGCCTCCAGTGTGCGTAACTGCGCCACCGCGCGAGGCATGGCGCAATCCGGCACACCGGAAGTCGGCTCGGAGCGGGAAAAGATACCCTCGAGTAATGCTCAACATGGCCGCCGGTCTCGCACGCCTGGGTGACCTCGCCGCATCCGGAGTCGTCGCCCAACTCGCTGCGGCGTTCGCCGATGCCGGCTTCGGCCTTGCGGTCGTCGGCGGCCCCGTGCGCGACGCACTGCTGGGGCGCGAGACGCACGACCTCGACTTCACCACCGACGCCAGGCCCGACGACATCCTGCGCGTCGTGAAGCCGATCTCCAGCGCGCACTGGGACATCGGGCGCGAGTTCGGCACGATCGGCGCGCGGATCCGCGGCGAACAGGTCGAGATCACCACCTACCGCGCCGACAGCTACGACGGCGAGACCCGCAAACCGTCCGTCGAGTTCGGCGACACGCTCGAGGCCGATCTGACCCGCCGCGACTTCACGGTCAACGCCATGGCGCTGCGAGTTCCCGAGACGACGCTCGTCGATCCGACCGGGGGCGTCGAGGACATGATCGCCGGCATTCTGCGCACGCCGATCGATCCGGATGTCAGCTTCGGCGACGACCCGCTGCGCATGCTCCGCGCCGCACGCTTCGCCTCGCAGCTGGGCTTCGAACTGGCCGCGCCGACCCGCGAGGCCATGGCGCGTCTGCGCGAGAGCCTGAACATCGTCAGCCCCGAGCGGATCCAGGGCGAACTCATCCGGCTGCTCGGCACGCCGGACCCGACCACCGGCATCCGGGAGCTGGTCGACTCCGGCCTGATGGACGAGTTCCTGCCCGAGATCTCCGGCCTCCGCCTCGAGGTCGACGAGCACCATCACCACAAGGACGTCTACGAGCATTCACTCACCGTGCTGCTGCAGGCGATCGAACTCGAGCGCGCCCGCACTCCCGACGCAGAGCCCGACATCGTGCTGCGCCTCGCCGCGCTGCTGCACGACATCGGCAAGCCGCGCACGCGCAGGCTCGAGCCCGGCGGCGCCGTCACGTTCCACCATCACGACGTGGTCGGAGCCCGGATGGCGCGCAAGCGGCTGCAGGCGCTGCGGTTCAGCTCCGAGACGATCACGGGCGTGACGAAGCTGGTCGAACTGCACCTGCGGTTCTTCGGCTATTCCGAGGGCGCGTGGAGCGACTCCGCCGTGCGTCGCTACGTGCGCGATGCGGGCGACCAGCTCGAGCGTCTGCACATCATCACCCGCGCCGACGTCACGACCCGGAACAAGCGGAAGGCTTCGCGCCTGCGCGCCGCGTACGACGACATCGAGGATCGCATCAGTGTGCTGCGCGAGCAGGAGGAGCTCGACGCCATCCGGCCGGAGCTCGACGGCAACCGCATCCAAGAGGTGCTGAACATCGCTCCGGGCCCCGGGGTCGGCAAGGCCTACAAGTTCCTGCTCGACCTGCGCCTCGACGAGGGCGC
Source organism: Microbacterium sp. JB110 (assembly GCF_003335195.1). Lineage (NCBI taxonomy): Bacteria > Bacillati > Actinomycetota > Actinomycetes > Micrococcales > Microbacteriaceae > Microbacterium > Microbacterium sp. JB110. The sequence goes on from NZ_QPGM01000004.1 coordinate 214,986, forward strand.
TCTCGGCGAGGAGGAGGCCGAGCGTCGGCTGCGGGAGTGGTGGGCGCAGCAGGGGTGACGGCGGACGCGCGCGGGCGAACCTGCTCTGCCTGTCCGCCTGAGGCCGGCATCCGGACAACCGGGCTCGGTTTCTCGGGCTAACCCCCGTTTTTCCGGCAAACGCTCCCGTGTTGGTGGATATCTCAGATCACGCCGGTAGCGTCGACTCTCGTGCATACCCACACGCCGAACCGGCCGCTGAAGATCCTCATCGGCTGCGACACCTTCACTCCAGACATCAACGGCGCAGCGCGCTTCGCCGAGCGTCTCGCTGCCGGTCTCGTCGAGCGGGGCCACGAGGTGCACATCGTCGCCCCGAACACCGAGTACCGCAAGAAGGCGCCGGCGACCGAGATCGTCGAGGGCCAGCCCATGACCGTGCACCGGCTGCCGTCGGTGAAGTGGCCCAAGCACGAGTGGCTGCGGTTCGTATGGCCGTGGCGGGCGAAGCACTACGCGCGGAAGATCATTGCTGAGGTGCAGCCGGATGTCGTGCACATCCAGTCGCACATCGTGATCGGGCGCGGCCTGTCGCGCATCGCGCGCGGGCTCGGCATTCCGATCGTGGCGACCAACCACGTGATGCCGGAGAACATCGTCGACTTCACGATGCTGCCCAAGTCGATGAACAATCTTGCGGTGAGCCTTGCCTGGGCCGACGCCAAGCGCACGTTCGCGCTCACCAGCGCGGTCACCACGCCGACCCGCAGGGCCGCAGACTTCCTCGAGCAGACGATCGACATCGCCGGAGTCGTCCCGATCAGCTGCGGAATCGACAAGGCGAGCTACACGCCGGATCTCGCACCGCGCAGCGACAACCGGATCGTGTTCGTCGGGCGCGTCACGGCGGAGAAGCAGATCGACGTGATCGTGCGGGCACTTGCCAAGCTCGATCCCGCGCTGAACGCCACCCTCGAACTCGTCGGTGACGGCGATCAGCGCCCCGCGCTGGAGCGGCTCGCCGAGGACCTCGGCGTGCGCGAGCGGATCACATTCCACGGGCGCACCAGCGACGAGGAGCTTCGCGCCGCGCTCACTCGCGCGAGCGTCTTCGCGATCGCGTCCATCGCCGAACTGCAGTCGATCGCGACGATGGAGGCGATGGCGTCGGGGCTGCCGGTGGTCGCGGCGGACGCTGTCGCGCTGCCGCATCTGGTGCACCACGGCGAGAACGGCTACCTCTTCACGCCGGGTGACGCGGACGAACTGGCAGCGCGCCTGACCGACGTTCTCACCCAGACCCCGGATGAGCGACGCGCGATGCAGCAGGAGTCGCTCGACATGGTCGAGTCGCACGACATCCGTCGCACCCTCGACACGTTCGAGGGCCTGTACCGCGGGTAGCACCGGCTGGCACCGCAGTCCGCGAGCGCCCCGCGCGTAATTCTTCATTTCTGGCACATCTCCGGTGGTGTGCCCACCCGGAGATGTGCCAGAAATGAAGATCTGCGCGCAATCAGAGTTCGGCGCTGCTGTGTCACGGCGCGGAACGGCTCGACCGATAAGGTGTGATGACACGGCGCCGAGAGCGGGGGTGCGGCATGGCTGGTGGCGACATCTCACGTCGTGCTCTTCGCGATGAGGTCTACGACCGGATCCTGCAGATGCTCCTCGCCGGCGAGCTGCTCCCGGGCGAGCGCGTGTCGATCGACACGATGGCACGCGAGCTCAAGGTGTCTCCGACGCCCGTCAGGGAAGCCATGGTGCACCTCGAGCGCACAGGTCTGGTCACGCGTGAGGCGCTCAAGGGATACCGCGTCGCCCCGCCGCTGGACGCCGTGCAGCTCGGCGAGCTTTTCGACGCGCGCCTCCCTCTCGAGGTCGCCGCCGCGCGCCTCGCGGCGCAGCACGGCGGAGATCGGCTGGCGGCCGACCTCACGGCGGCGCAGGCGAAGCACACCAGGATGACCGAATCTGTCCTCTCGGCGCACCGCGACGGGCGTGGGGTTCCGCTGAACCTCACCCAGCGGTACTTCGACGCCGATCATGCCGTGCATCTGGTGCTCTTCGAGCGCGCGAACAACCGCTACCTCACCGGGATGTACGAGGATCTCGGTGCGCTCACCCATCGGATGCGACAGGCCGCGCTGCGTGGGCCGGAGGACGTGCGCGAGGCAGTCAGCGAGCACGAGGCGATCGTGACCGCCTTTGCGGACGGCGCGGAGGCGGGCATCGCGGCGCTCGTCGCCCACATCGAGAACGTGCGCGGACGCTCGCTGAGCGGCGGCTGATGCGCTCCGCGCGACCTCCCCTTCCCACACGCCACACAGCGCAAGGGGGACGACGATCACTGATCCTATAGGATATAGTGACGACGTCCACCGATCCGCACTGGAGCCGTCATGACGAAGTCGTCCCCGCACACCGCAGAGACCTGGCCGATCGCCACGTGTCTGCATGGTTTCCCCACGGTCGGGGCCGATGGCACAGCGCTCCATGATGCGGCCCCCGAGGTATGGGACGACGTCTTCCAGCAGGTCGAGGATGTCGACTTCTCGCTCGTCGAGCTGGCCGACAGCCATATCCGGCCCGCCGACCTCGAGCCCTCCAGGCGTGACGAGCTCTTCTCGATCGTCGCCTCCCACGGCATCCGGATCCCCAGCGTCCACCTGCAGCGTCAGAGCGTGATCATGCCCGGTCACGAGGAGCGCAACCTCGAGTACGCGCACCGCACGATCGACGCGGCCGCCGAATGGGGCATGGAAGTCTTCTCGACCGGCCTGCACCAGCCGTTCAACGAGGCGCAGCGCAAGGCTCTGTGGTTCTGGACGGTGCAGGGGCCCAAAGACCCGGATGACCCCGAGGTGTGGGAGAAAGCGGTCACGCGCCTGCGCGAGCTCGGCACGCACGCGGCTGAGGTGGGCTTGAAGATGTCGCTCGAGATGTACGAGGACACCTACGTCGGCTCGGCCGACAGCGCGGTCCGCCTCGTCGAGGAGATCGGCCTCGACAACGTCGGCATCAACCCGGACATCGGCAACCTCATCCGCCTCCACCGCCCTGTCGAGGATTGGCGCGAGGCGTTCGCGAAGACCCTGCCGTATACGAACTACTGGCATGTCAAGAACTACACCCGCGACGAGGCGGCCGACGGATCCTGGTACACCTCGGTGCCGACCACGATGGAGGCCGGCCTGATCAACTACCGCCAGGTCGTCCGCGACGCGGTCGCCGGCGGCTTCGACGGCATCTTCCTGATGGAGCAGTACGGCGGCGACAGCCTCGGCGTCTGTGCGACCAACCAGCGGTACCTCCGCACCCTCCTCCCCACAGCGTGAAAGGCGAGACAATGACTGCCTACAGGATTGCCGTCGTCGGCTCCGGCTACATGGGAGGCGGCATCGCACAGGTGCTCGCCTTGGCCGGTCACACCGTTCAGATCGCCGACATCTCGGCGGAGGTCGCTGCGTCGAACCTCGACCGCCTCCTGACCGAGGCCGGCCGGTTCGTTGAGGACGGGCTGTTCCCGGATGACGCGGTCGAGCGGATCCGCGAGAACGTCACGGCCGCTGAGACCATCGAGGACGCCGTGAAGGACGCGGACGTCATCGAGGAGGCCGTGCCGGAGAAGATCGAGATCAAGCACGCGACCCTTGCGCGCATCTCGGCCGCCGCTCGCCCCGACGCGATCATCGGCTCGAACACGTCGACGATCCTCATCGGCAGGCTCGCCGAAGCCGTCGAGCGTCCCGAGCGCTTCCTCGGCGTGCATTTCTCGAACCCCGCGCCCTTCATCCCCGGTGTCGAGCTCATCAGCCACGACGGCACATCGGAGGGCGCGCTCCCGGTGATCGAGGAGATCGTGCGCTCGACGGGCAAGCTCACCGCGCGCGTCGGCGACGCGGTCGGATTCGTGCTCAATCGGCTGCAGTATGCGCTGTTCCACGAGGCGTCGCAGCTCGTGGAGGAGGGCATCGCCACCCCGAACGACGTGGACACGATCGTTCGCACCACCTTCGGGTTCCGCCTGCCGTTCTTCGGCCCGTTCGCCATCGCCGACATGGCCGGGCTCGACGTGTACGCGTCCTGCTACGAATCGCTGCAGACCCGCTGGCCCGAGCGCTTCGCGACTCCTGGCTCGCTGAAGGAGCTCGTCGACGCAGGCAGTTTCGGCACCAAGTCGGGCGCCGGCTACCTCGACGTGCCCGCCGAGCGCACACCGGAGCTGATCGCGTACCGCAACAAGGCCTACGTCGCGATGCAGAAGCTCATCGTCGAGCTCGGCCCTGCGCCCATCTCGAACGACTGAGCGGCCCGGCACGTCCGCTGACGCACTCGCGCAGCGCGCGGACATCCTGACACGGGCGGCTCTCCTGCGGTTCCGGCCGAGGCCGCGCAGCCGCAGCCCCCGAGACCCTGCCCCCGGTATCTCTTCGTTTCTGGCACATCTCCGGTGGTGTGCCCACCCGGAGATGTGCCAGAAATGAAGGTCTGCGGACGGTCATAGCTCGGGGCGGTAGCGTCGAGGCAGGGAGAGCGGAGGCCGGCATGCACATCGTGATGTTCGCCGACCAGCACGTCGAGACGCTGGGCGGGGCGCAGGTGTCGACGCGCCTGCAGCGGCTCTACCTGGAGCGCGCGGGTCACACCGTCACCGTCGTCGCACCGCGCAGGCATGGTCCGCGTGCGCGCGTGAACAGCGGTGACTCCGCGTACGTCGACCTGCCGTCGGTGCCGATCACCCCTGATCGCGAGTACGCACTGGTGTGGCCGGGCCGCGGTTCCGATCGCGTCGTCGACCGCCGCATGCGAGAACGACCTCCGGTCGACATAGTGCACGTGCAAGCGGATTTCTGGGGCGCGTTCCTCGGGTACAGATTCGCGAACCGTCACCGTCTGCCTGTCGTGCATACGATGCACAACAGAGTCGAGACCGGCATCAGGGCGACCGCGCCGTTCCCCGGTCTGGTGATGCGAGCGCTGAACGCCTGGCGCCGGCTGTCCGTGCCCGGTTCGGGCCGCGGACGAGACGGCTGGGACTACCTGCGCGAGCTGTCGGGCGGTGCATCTGCGGTGACCGCGCCGTCGACGCACTTCGCCCGACGGCTGGAGCAGCACGGCGTCTTCCCGACGGTCGAGGCGATGTGGAACGGCATGGACGACGACGTACTGGAACGCGTCGTCGCCGCCATGCCGTCAGAGCGCGTCGACGGACCGCCCCGATTCGTGTGGATCGGCCGGATGAGCCCGGAGAAGCGCCTGCTGCCGTTCCTTGACGCGGTCGCACGCTCGGGCGTCGACATGCGGGTCGAGGTGATCGGGGGCGGCGCGCAGATGCGCCGGGCACGCCGGATGGTCGCCGATCGCGGGATCGACGCTCGAGTCGCATTCCTGGGCGGCCTGCCGTACGAGCTCACTCTGGAGCGGATCGCTCGGGCCGATGCGCTCGTGCAGACATCGATCGGGTTCGAGACGCAGGGGATGACGCCGTTCGAGGCGGCCGCTCTCGGCACCCCGAGCGTGATGAGCGATCCGGACATCGCAGACGAGGTCGGCTCCGGCGTGTGGCGGGTCTCCCCCGGTGCCGCGCCCGATCCGTCAGCCGACGCGCTTGCACGCGCACTTCGCGTCGCGGCCGACGACATCCGGGCGGGCACCGCTCCCACCCCGAGTGCGGACATCCGGGATCGCTTCCGGCAGTCGACCAGGACCGCCGAGATGATCGAGCTCTACGAACGGGTTCTGGCCGAGACGGAGCATTGACGCCGTCGGTGCTCTAGAGCAGCGCGGTGTAGAGCAGCGGCGTCAGAAACGAGTTGACCAGCACCGACAGGAGCAGGAGCAGGTTCGCGCCGAGGCCGGCACCCGCGAGGGCCTTCGCGGAGCCGCGGAGCGCGATTCCGGCGAGCACGGTGCCGATGATCGCGAGAAGCAGAGGGAATCCGATCGCGAGCGCACCGAAAGCCGTTCTCGTGCCGATCGCGGAGAGATCGCCGCCCTGCGCGAGAACGTGTCCCGCGCTGATGAACGGACCGGCCAGCACGGCGAAGACTGCGATGAGGATCGCCGTCCAGGCGAGGCCCTTGCCTCCGGATGACGCACGAGCCTGCGCCGGATGCCCCGGAATCTGTGTCGGATATCCGGGAGCCTGCGGCGGAGCGCTGTACTGCTGCGGGTACTGCTGCTGCGGCTGACCCTGTGGCGAGTACGGGGGTTGGTTCGGCTGCTGCGGGGTCGTCATGATGACCACGGTAGCGGGCGATGCGTGCGTTGTCTCGGGTGGATGCGCGGGCGGTGCCGTCCGGATCCGGGCGCCGGCGTCGACCTGCGCGAGCCCCACAGCGGTCGAGGACGGGGTTGCGCAGCCTATGTACTAACCGGTACATTCATTGCACCCCGATTCTCTGGACCGACAAGGACGTCCCATGTCAGAGCCCGCTGCACCCGCCCGCCTGCCCGCGTGGCGCATCGTCGTTCGCATCATCACGGCGGTGGAGATGACCGTCGCCATCGTCTGCCTCGTCGCGATCGTGGTGCTCGTCTTCTTCCAGGCGCTGCAGCGGTACCTGCCGATCGATCAGGTCGCGTGGACCGGTGAGATCTCGCAGTTCTGCCTCGTCTGGCTGACGTTCTCGATCGCGGGCGTGCTCGTGACGACGCGAGGGCACATCGCTCTCGAGATCGTCGACGGTTTCCGCAGCCAGGCGCTGGTGCGCATCGTGCAGACGCTCGCGATGCTGCTCGTCGCGGCTGTGGCGATCCTGCTGGTCATCGAGGCGCTGAGGCTGATCGACTCGCAGGGCATCATCAAGTCACCGGTGCTGCGCCTGCCGATGTCGTCGGTGTACGTTCCCGTTCTCGTCGGAGTGGTCTCGACGGCGGTGCGCTCGCTGATCCAGGCGGTGCACATCGCCCTGCGGGGACCGATCCTGCCGGAGATCGACGAAGACGAGCAGGAGGTCGGCGCATGATGGTCGCCCTGCTCGGCATCGCGATCGCGGTGCTGCTGATCATCCGCGTCCCTGTCGCGTTCGCCTTCCTCGGCCCGTCGATCGTGTACATGTGGCTGAACGACCAGTCCGTCGGCAACGCGCTGCGCGAGGTGTTCAACGCGGCCAACAGCTTCCCGATGCTCGCCGTCCCGCTGTTCGTGCTGCTGGGCGCGCTCGCCAACCACGCGGGAATCGCCGACCGCCTCTTCCGCTTCGCCCTGGCGGTGCTGGCGAGGGTGCGCGGCTCTCTCGGCTATGTCGCCATCGGCACGAGCGTCGGATTCAGCTGGATGAGCGGATCGGCGGTCGCCGATGCCGCAGCCCTCGGAAAGGTGCAGATCCCGCAGATGATCCGTGCCGGCTACGGTCGCCGCTTCGCGACCGGTGTGTCGGCGTCGTCTGCGCTGATCGCACCGGTGATGCCGCCGTCGATCCCCGCTGTGATCTACGCCGGCCTCGCCGCAGTGTCCACCGGAGGGCTGTTCGCGGCCTCGGTGATCCCGGCGCTGCTGATGGCGGCGGGCCTCGTCGTGGTCGTCGCCGTCCTCGTGGCGCGCAACAGGAAGATCACTCGCGGCGAGTTCGACAAGCGCGAGGTGCTCGCCGCGACCAAGGGCGTGATCCTGCCGATGATCACGCCCGTGATCATCCTGGGCGGCATCCTCGGCGGCTTCTTCACACCGACGGAAGCCGCAGCGGTATCGGCCGTGTACATCCTGCTCGTCGGCATCGTGCAGCGCACGCTGACCTGGCGCGGCCTGCTCGCCGCGCTGAAGGAGACGGTGCTCACCACCGGCGCCATCATGCTGATCGTGGCGACGGCGTCGCTGCTCGGTTACATCCTGGCCCGTGAGCGCCTTCCCCAGCTGATGACCGACGCGATGCTCTCGGTGAGCGACGACCCCACGGTCTTCCTGCTGCTCGTCGTCGTGCTGTGCCTGATCCTCGGCACCGTGATCGATGCGACAGCGGTGCTCGTGCTGATCGTGCCCATCCTGATCCCGATTGCGAACACCTATGGCGTGGACCCGATCGTGCTGGGCGTGGTGACCATCATCGCGCTGATGATCGGCCTGCTCACTCCGCCCGTCGGCACCGTGCTGTTCGTCACATCGAGCGTGTCGAAGACGCGCATCGGAGACGTGTTCCGCGGTACGGTGCCGTTCCTGGTGCCCCTGATCGTGGTCGTGCTGCTCGCGGTGCTCTTCCCCGATGCTGTGATGTGGCTGCCGGGGGTGCTGGGACTGTGATCGGGAATCCTCACTCCACGGCCCCGCGCCTGCCGCAGGCGCCGCGATCCGTGCTCGTCGGGCTGATCGGCCAGGGCGTGCGGCCCTCGTTGACGCCGCCGCTGCACGAGCTCGAGGGCGCACGACACGGCATGAGCTACGTGTACCGCCCGGTCGACATCGCACCGGATGACGCGGCGCCGGATCGCCTCGAGCAGCTGCTGTGGGCGGCGCGCACGATGGGGTTCGACGGGTTGAACGTCACACATCCCGCGAAACAGGCGGTCATCCCGCTGCTCGACGATCTGGCGCCGAGCGCGCGACGTGTCGGTGCCGTCAACACGGTGAAGTTCACTCCATCCGGACTGATCGGTCACAACACCGACGTCACCGGCTTCGGCAGCGCCTTCGACGACGCGTTCGGCGGTGCAGGGCACGGCCTCGTCATCGTGTACGGCGCCGGCGGTGCGGGCAACGCCGTTGCGACGGCGCTGGCAGAGCGCGATGTCGAGGAGATCGTGATCGTCGATGCGGTCGTCGACCGCGCGCAGGAACTGGCGGATCGCGTGTGCGCAGGCGGGCGCGAAGCCAGAGGCGTCGGCCTCGACGCCGCAGACGCACTGCTGCCCTGTGCCGTCGGCGTCGTGAACGCCACGCCGTTCGGCATGGCCGCCCATCCGGGCATGGCCTTCGACCCCGGTCTGCTTCCGGGCGATGCATGGGTGAGCGACATCGTGTACCGCCCGACCGAGACGGCGCTGCTCAGGACGGCCCGCGCCCGTGGACTGCGCACGATGTCCGGCCTCGGCATGGTGGCGGGTCAGGCGGGCGACTCCTTCGAGATCTTCACGGGTGCTGCGGCTGATCGTGCCGCGATCATCCGGGACATTCATGACCTGGTCGCCGCTGAGGCGGCGGAGAACACACAGCAGGAAACCCCCCGATGAGAGGAAGAACAATGAACGTACGCACCAAGCGAGCAGCGTGGGTCGCTCTGGTCGGCGCATCCGCCGTGGCCCTTGCCGGCTGCGGGTCGGACGGCGGCGGCGAGGCGGAGGACGGCGCCCTCACGCTCGACCTGGCGACCAGCTACAACACCGATCAGCCCCAGCACGCCTGCGGCGCAGAGGTGATCAAGGAGACCGTCGAGTCGGCCGATGTCGGGCTGAACATCGAGATCTTCCCGTCGAGCCAGCTGGGCGGAGACGCCGACCGCATCTCGGCCGTGGCATCCGGCGACATCGACATGGACATCCAGGGGGCATCTGCGCTCGGTGCCGTGTACGAGCCGATCTCGGTGCTCGACGCGGCATACGCGTTCGACGGACCCGAGCACCTCGCCGCGTTCATGGCGGGTGACGGCGGCCAGCAGCTCGTCTCCGACTTCGCCGACGCGAGCGGCATCAACACTCTCGGCGCATGGTCGGCCGGTGCCCGGCACTTCACGTCGAACGCGCCGATCAACGAGCCGAGCGATCTGGCGGGGCTGCGCATCCGGTTCCCCGGTTCCCCGCAGTTCCTGCTCAACGCTCAGGCCTTGGGCGCCCAGGCGACGGAGATCGCCTACGAGGAGGTGTACCTCGCGCTGCAGCAGGGCACCGCCGACGGGCAGGAGAACCCGATCACCAACATCGACGCGCTCAATCTGCAGGAGGTGCAGGACTACCTGAACCTGTCGAGCCACCAGCTCAACACCAATCTCGTCATCATCGGCGGCGTGTGGAACGAGTTGGACGAGGATCAGCAGGCGGCGCTGCAGGAGGGCGTCGAGAATGCGGTCGACGAGGTGACGCAGTGCGTCGCCGACGACGAGACGGAGAAGATCGAGGAATGGAAGGACTCGGGCGAATGGGAGGTCAACGAGGATGTCGACGTCGCGGCCTTCCAGGAGCAGGCCGTGGCGTGGTTCGAGGCCGAGCTCGACGGCGACCTGCTGAGCGTCTTCGAGTCCATTCGCGACTCGGCGGAGTGACCGGATGACCGTCGGCGCACCCGGTTCGGCACCGACCTGCACGGGCGACGTCGCCGGCGCCGACCTCGGTGAGACGCTGCTGCACGAGCACATCTTCGTGCAGCAGCCAGAGGTCGATGCCGCGCTGCCCAGCCCGGAATGGGACGAGCAGCGCGCGGTGGCCGACGCCGTCGCGCTGCTGGACGGGCTGTTCCGGCGCGGGGTGCGCACGGTCGTCGACCTCACTGTGCCTGGCCTCGGTCGCGATGTCGCTCTGGTGCGGCGCGTTGCCGAGGCCTCGCCGGTGCGGATCGTGGCGGCCACAGGGTGGTACACGCATAACGCGCTGCCGGCCTACTTCCGGCTCAACGGACCGGGGCGCCTCATCGACGGGCCCGATCCGCTCATCCGGATGCTCGTCGACGACCTGACCGTCGGCATTCGGGGAACGAAGGTGCGCGCCGGGGCGATCAAGGTGGTCTCGGATGTCGAGGGCCTCACCCCGGATGTCAGGCGCGTGTTCGAGGCGGCGGCTGTGGCTCAGGCGGAGACCTCGGCACCGGTGTTCACCCATTCGCACGCACCGAGCCGGGGCGGGCTGGAGCAGCAGAAGGTGCTGCGTGCACTCGGTGTCCCGCTCGAGCGCGTGGTCATCGGCCATGCCGGAGACTCAGACGACATCGCGTACTTGACCGAGCTCGCGTCCGAGGGCTCGTGGCTCGGCTTCGACCGATTCGGAATGGAGCATACGGCGCCGGATGAGCAGCGCATCCGGACTCTGCTGACGCTTCTGGAGCGGGGGCTCGCATCACAGATCGTGCTGTCGCACGACGCCGCGGCGTTCAGCAGGGTCACTCCGCCGTCGTGGCGGCGCAGGCACACGCCGTCGTGGCATATGCATCACATTCACGACGACGTGCTGCCCCGTCTGCGACGCGAGGGCGTCGACGAGGAGACCATCCGTACCATGATGGTGGAGACGCCGCGGCGCGTACTCGCAGGCGCCTGAGCGAGGGAGACAGATGAGCAGCAGTGCCCCCAAGGCTCGATTGCGCGACGCGGAGCGTACGCGTCGGGAGCTTCTCAACGTTGCGGGAGAGGTGTTCGCCGAGCACGGCTACTCCGGTGCGCGCGTCGATGAGATCGCGGCGCGCACCCGCACCACGAAGCGGATGATCTACTACTACTTCGGGGGCAAGGACCAGCTCTACAGCGCGGTTCTCGAGCGGGCGTACCGCGGCATCCGGCAGGAGGAGGCGCGCATCGACGTGGCGGGTCTCGACCCGCTGGCCGCGCTGCGCGAAATCGCGGTCGCAACCTTCGACCACCACGTCGAGCACGCGGAGTTCATTCGGCTGGTGATGATCGAGAACATCCACGGGGCGCAGTTCCTCAAGCAGATCGAGTCGCTGCGGGAGCTCGGCCAGCCCGCCGTCGATGCGCTCGACGTGATCCTCACCCGCGGCCGCGAGATGGGCGAGATCCGGGACGGCTTCGACGCCGTCGACGTGCATATGCTGATCAGCGCATACTGCGTATTCCAAGTCGCGAATCAGCACACGTTCGGCCACCTGTTCCACCGCGACCTGCTCTCCCCCGACGCGCTCACCCACTCCCGCGCGATGCTTCCCGACATCGTGGAGAACTGGGTCGCCATCCGCTGAGAGCGCGGCCCAACTCTTCATTTCTGGCACATCTCCGGTGGTGTGCCCACCCGGAGATGTGCCAGAAATGAAGAACTACGGGCGGGGCGCTGCGACCTGGCGCTGGGCGCTGAGGCGTACGGGGGCGTTCGGGGCGCCGTAGCCGTCGTAGTCGCCGCGGCGTTCGACGATCTCGAGGAAGACGCCGCCGATCGTCGGGGTGTAGAAGTGCACGAACGCGCCGTCCGCGTCGTGGTCGTAGAGCAGATCGAGTTCCCGCAGGGTGCTGAGAAGCTCGTCGTCGAGGGCGAAGCGCGCGGCGAGGTCGTCGTAGTAGTTCGCGGGAACGGGAAGGAACTGCAGGCCCCGCTCGTGGGCCGCCCGGGCGACGGCCACAGCGTCATCCACCCGGATGGCTGCATGCCGATCCGGAACGGGCGCGGTCGGCGGGGCGAGGTTCATCGGCAGCCGGATCACGCCGTCCGGGCTCGTCATCACCTGGCTGCGCACGAGACCTCGCGGCCCTGGCACGTCGGAGGCCGACTCCGCCACCAGGCCGACGACGCTCGACATGAACAGCACGGCCTCGTCGAACTCCTGCCACGGGTACGCCACGTTGATGTGGTCGATGTCGCCGGCGAATCCCCGGACGGCCGGACCGCCGTCGAACTCCCCGATCCACGACTCCTCGGGATCGCGGTCGTTCCAGTAGACCTCGGTGCCGTCGGGCGAGGCCACGGCGCGCAGCTCGACCTCGCCCTGGTATGTGCGCCGATACACGGGGGCGGCGCCGAGAGCGGTGGCTCGTCGCGACGCGAGCGCGGCATCGTCGACCGTGATGCCGATACCGGAGAGGCGGGGCCGGTCGCTGGTGACCTGCTCGTTGAGCACGATGCGCGCGCGACCCGCTGTCCACAGCCGCACGGGCTTGGAGCGGTGGCGCCCGCGGAACGCGAAGCCGAGCTGGCCGAGCATCTGGTCGAGCGCGTGCAGGTCACTGCCTGCGACCTCGACGAAGTCGACACCTCGCGCGACCTGCGGCGCCGTGATCCTGTCGCGCTGCCAGCCGTTCTCGGCGGACGTCAGGTCGGCCAGCCACATCAGCGAACGGCGCGCGTGCGCAGCGGTGCGCACCACGTCGGTCTGCCGGAAGGTGTCGTTGAAGACCTCGAGCGACATCGGCCCCGCGTATCCGGCGCGAAGCACGTGACCGAGGAATCCGGTGAGATCGAAGTCGCCCTCACCGGGGAAGAGCCGGTGGTGGCGGCTCCACTGCAGCACATCCATATCGAGAGCAGGCGCGTCGGCGAGCTGCAGGAAGAAGATCTTCTCACCAGGGATCTCCTCGATCGCTGCGGGATCGTGGCCGCGGCTGAGGATATGGAAGCTGTCGAGGCAGACGCCGAGGTTGTCGCGGTCGGCGAGCCGTACCAGGCGCCACGCTTCGCGGTAGTCGTCGATGTATCGGCCCCACGCCAGAGCCTCGTAGGCGATCCGGATGCCGCGATCGGCCGCCAGATCGGCGATCGCCCTCAGCTGGTCAACGGTCGTGGCCTCGTCGCCCGTTGTCGCCGTGCCGGCGTTGCTGCACAGCAGCATCAGGTCGGTGCCGAGCCGATCCATCACGTCGAATTTCGCGCTCGCGCGCCTGAGATTGTCGGCGAAGGCCTCGTCGCCGACGCCTTCGAGGTCGCGGAACGGCTGGAACATGTCGATGCGCAGCCCGAGCCTGTCGCACAGCGCGCGGATCTCCTCCGGCGACTCCGGCGCCACCACCAGGTCGGTGTCCATGATCTCGACTCCGTCGAACCCGGCCGCAGCGCAGGCGTGCAGCTTCTCCACGAGCCCGCCCGAAAGACACACTGTCGCCACTGAAGTGCTCATGACCCGAATGTACCAGGAGGTACATTGCGTGGAGTAGGAGATCCGTCCATCCGGAGATAACGAATCAGGCACCCCGGGTGGGGCCGCTGTTGCCGATGTGAAGATCGGGGTAGGTTGTCTGGGTGCCGCAGCCATGCGGCAATCAGCGCTTCCCGCTGTCAGTGCAGACAGAAAGGTGCAGGCATGGACTCCGTCCTCCTCCTGGTCATCGGCCTCGGCATCTTCGCCTTCGGCTATCTCGTGTACTCCCGGTACCTCGGCAAGAGCGTGCTGCGGCTCGATCCGGCGTTCGTCACACCGGCGCACGAGAAGAAGGACGGCGTCGATCACGTCCCCACCAACAAGTTCGTGCTGTGGGGGCATCACTTCACCTCGGTCGCCGGCGCGGCTCCGATCGTCGGGCCGGCCGTCGCCGTCATCTGGGGCTGGCTGCCTGCCTTCCTCTGGGTCACGATCGGCACGGTGTTCTTCGCCGGCATGCACGACCTGGGCGCGCTGTGGGCGTCGGAGCGCAACAAGGGCCGGTCCATCGGCGCCCTCGCGGCCCGCTACATCGGCCGGCGCGGCTCCTACGTCTTCCTCGTCGTGATCGGGCTGCTTCTGCTCATGGTGATCGCGGCCTTCGCGGTCGTCATCAAGAACCTGCTGATCGGCAACCCGTCCGCCGTGATCCCGTCGTGGGGGGCGATTCCCGTCGCGCTGCTGATCGGCCTGGCCGTCTACAAGCTGAAGTGGAACCTCACCGCCGTGACGGTCGTCGGTGTCGTGGCGCTGTACGCACTGATCTGGCTCGGCGACCGGTTCCCCGTCGTGCTGCCGGACCCGATCATGGGCATGAGCCCCGCCACGTTCTGGATCATCGCCCTGTTCCTGTACGCGGGCATCGCGTCGCTGCTGCCGGTGTGGCTGCTGCTGCAACCGCGCGACTACATCAACGGCGTGCAGCTGTTCATCGGTCTCGCCGTGCTGTTCGTCGGCACCATCATCGCGGGTCTGTTCTTCGGCAACGGCTTCGTCGCACCGGCCATCAACAACGCCGTCCCCGACGGCACGCCGGCCATCTGGCCGCTGCTGTTCGTCACGATCGCGTGCGGTGCGATCAGCGGGTTCCACGGCGCGGTCGCCAGCGGAACCACGTCGAAGCAGCTGGACAAGGAGCCGGATGCCCGGTTCGTCGGCTACTTCGGAGCCGTCGGCGAGGGCATGCTGGCGCTCGGTGCCATCATCGCCACAACAGCAGGCATCCAGAGCGTGGGCCGCTGGGAGGAGATCTACAGCGCCTTCAACGAGGGCGGCGTGAACGCCTTCGTCGAAGGCGGCGGCAACATCATCGAGATGGGCCTCGGCCTGCCGCAGTCGCTGTCGGCGACCGTGCTCGCCACCATGGCGGTGCTCTTCGCGGCGACCACCATGGATACCGGGGTGCGCCTGCTGCGCTTCGTGTTCCAGGAGGCCGCCGAAGTGGTCGGCTTCAAGTTGAACAACATCATCGCCACCATCGTCGTGCTGGTCGTGTGCGTTGCACTGGTCTTCAGCCAGGGCATCGACGGCTCAGGCGGCCTCACGATCTGGCCGCTGTTCGGCACCACGAACCAACTGCTCGCCTCGCTCACGCTGATCATCGTCTCGATCATGCTCATCCGGAAGCGGCGCAACGTGCTGGTCGCGGTGATTCCGCTGGTGTTCGTCTTCGTCGCGGCCTTCTGGGCGGCGATCGTGCAGCTCGGCACCTTCTGGAACGGCGGCACGGACACCAACTGGCTGCTGCTGATCCTCGACATCGTGATCATCATCGCCACGATCTGGGTCGGCGCCGAGGGCATCGCCGCGATGCGCCGCGCCGCGGCCGACGATCCTGAGGAAGCCGAGGCCGACCTCGTCGACCACGTCACCACAACGGTGCGAACGGTGAAGTAGTGTGACGTCCTCGTCGCGCTGGGTCGCGATCGTGCGCGGCTTCCGGGCATTCTCGCGCGGCCTGCAGGAGTTCTACGCTGGCCCGTACCGGAAGACGTTCGCGGTCGCCAGGCGCGACGAGGACGACCACTTCATGCTCGTCGTGCTCGCCGAATCGCTCGGCGTGCCCGACCCCGCCGCCTACTACACCGCCGAACTGCTGCCTGCCGTCTACGACGACTTCCACGACTGGCACCAACGGGCGGGAATGGAACGATCGCCCCTGGACCACATCTCATGCTGCTGAGCGACAGCTCCTCGCGCCGTGCTCTGTTCGTCGGCGGCAAGGGCGGCGTCGGCAAGACGTCGATCGCCTCGTCCCTCGCGCTCGCCCGCGCCAGAGCGGGGGCGAGGGTGCTCGTGGTCTCGACCGACCCCGCCCACAACCTCGGGCACCTCTGGGAGCGAGCCGTCGGCGACGATGTGACCGCGCTGTGGCGACCGGATGCGCGAGGTGCTGAGAGCGGGCGGGCTCCGGATGCCGTGAGCCGGGAGGCGACGGACGATGCCGCGGGCGCGCAGAGCGCGAACGACGGTGAGGCTCCGGATGCCGAGGGTCGACGTGCGAGCGAAACGGATGCCGGGGCGCGGCCGGGTCTGGTCGACGGCATCGAGATCGACCCTGCCCGCACGGTCGACGAGCACCTGCGCGCTGTGCGCGGCACCATGGAGCGGTTGCTGCCGGAGCGGCTGCACCGTGCGGCGCGCGAGCACCTCGAGTCGGCGCGCGATGCGCCGGGCACGCACGAGTCCGCCGTGCTCGAGCGCGTCGCCGAGACGCTCGAGACCGGGCTGGACCGCTACGACCTCGTCGTGTTCGACACCGCCCCATCCGGTCACACCCTGCACCTGCTGGCGATGCCGGATCGGATGACCGGATGGACGGAGAAGCTGCTCGCCAACCGCGACAGGTCGGAGAGGTACGCGGTGGCGTACGGCGCGCTCGGCGGCACCAAGGACACCAGCGATCGCGATGCCGAGCTGCGCCGCGTGCTGCTGGCGCGCCGGGCGCGGTTCGCGCTGATGCGCGACGCCATCACGGACCCGGAGCGGACCGGCTTCGTGCTGGTCACCGTCGCCGAGCCGATGCCGATCGCCGAGAGCCGCGAAGTGGCCGCCCAGCTCGACGCACTCGGCGTCGGCCTGATCGGCGTCGTGGCCAACCGCCTCTCCCCCGCTGACGTGCTCCCCGTGCGCCGTGAGCGCGAGGAGCAGCAGCTGGCGTCGCTCGACCTGGGCGCACCGATCACGCGGATCCCGCTGATCGATGAGCAGATCGGCCTCCCGGCGCTGCAGCGGCTGGCCCAATCGCTCGCCGCGCCCTGACGTCGGCGCTCCGTACAGTGACCCGCAGACGCCTCCCGGAGCCGATAGCGTCGGAGCATGCCGACACTGCTGCGAATCGACTCCTCCGCCGACCTGACCGGATCGCGTTCGCGCGCGCTCACCGATGCCTTCGTCGAGGCCTGGACCGCACGAGGGGGCGACCACACCGTTGCGGTGCGCGATCTGCACAGGAACCCGCTTCCGCATCTGAGCACCCCGGCGCGGCACTGGCCCGAGCAGCTGCGAGACGGGGCGACGGTGCCGGATGAGCTGGAGTCGGTGCAGAAGGAGGTCGTCGACGAGCTGCTCGCCGCCGATGCCGTGGTGATCGGCGCGCCGATGTACAACTACTCGATGCCGGCGACGCTCAAGAACTGGGTCGACCTCATCCATGTGCCGGGGCTGACCGCCCCGTTCCCCGGCGCCGAGGCGCAGCCCATGGCAGGGCGCGGCGTCGTGCTGCTCACCGCGCAGGGCGCGGCCTACGACCGCGGCACGACGACCGAGCACGACGACCACGTCATCCCGCCGCTCCGGCTCGTGCTGGGCGCAAATCTCGGCATGACCGTGCACGTTGTGGCAGCCAGCAGGACCCTCGCCGACCGCATTCCCGCGCTGGGCGCCGACAGGGCGGAACAGGAGTTCGCCGACGCCGAGGCCGAGGCGCGTCGCCTGGGAACGCAGCTCTGACGGCTTCCGCGCTCCACTCCACCCTGCTAAACTTGAGCTTGTAAGACTCAAGTTTTCATCCGGATGCTGTGTTCGGGTTGCGAGGGAAGGGCACGGGAGGGCTCATGGCAGGTCAAGAGGAACAGAAGAGCGCGCTGGAGGAGTTCGGCATCAACCTGACCGAGCTGGCCCGGAGCGGCCGACTTGACCCGGTGATCGGGCGCGACAGCGAGATCCGGCGCGTGAGCCAGGTGCTCACCAGGCGCACGAAGAACAACCCCGTGCTCATCGGCGAGCCGGGCGTCGGCAAGACCGCGGTGGCGGAGGGCCTCGCCCAGCGCATCGTCGCCGGCGACGTCGCCGAATCGCTGAAGGGGCGCGAGCTGATCGCCCTCGACATCTCGGCGCTGGTGGCCGGCGCGATGTACCGCGGCCAGTTCGAGGAGCGGCTGAAGAGTGTGCTCAAGGAGATCACCGAGTCGGAGGGCCGCGTGATCACCTTCATCGACGAGCTGCACGTGCTGATGGGCGCAGGCGGCGGCGAGGGCTCGGTCGCCGCGGCGAACATGCTCAAGCCGATGCTGGCCCGCGGCGAGCTGCGGATGATCGGTGCGACGACGCTGAACGAGTACCGCGAGTTCATCGAGAAGGACGCCGCGCTCGAGCGCCGCTTCCAGCAGGTGTACGTCGGCGAGCCGAGCGTCGAGGACACCATCGCGATCCTGCGCGGGCTGAAGGAGCGCTACGAGGCGCACCACAAGGTGACCATCTCCGACGGCGCGCTCGTGGCCGCGTCGTCTCTGTCGCACCGGTACATCCCGTCGCGTCAGCTGCCTGACAAGGCGATCGACCTGATCGACGAGGCGGCGTCGAGGTTGCGGATGGAGATCGATTCGGCGCCGCTGGAGATCGACGAACTGCGCAGGCATGTCGACCGGCTGAAGCTCGAGGAGCTCGCGCTGAAGAAGGAGAAGGACCCCGCCAGCAAGGAGCGGCTTGCGAGGCTGCGCGAGAACCTCGCCGATCAGGAGGCGGAGCTGACCGCGCTGCAGCAGCGCTGGGAGGCGGAGCGCAGTTCGCTCAACCGCGTCGGCGACCTGAAGTCGCGTCTCGATGCGGCACGCAGCGAGGCCGAGCGCGCCCAGCGCGAGGGCAAGCTCGAACGCGCGTCACGACTGCTCTACGGCGAGATCCCGGATCTGGAGCAGCAGGTCGCCGAGGCGGAGAAGGCTGAGCAGTCCGACGAGCGGATGGTCGGCGACCAGGTCACCGATGAGGCGATCGCCGAAGTGATCGCGGCGTGGACCGGCATCCCCGTCGGCAGGCTGCTGCAGGGCGAGACCGAGAAGCTGCTGCATCTGGAGAGCGAGCTCGGCCGCCGGCTGATCGGCCAGAAGGAGGCGGTCACGGCGGTCAGCGATGCGGTGCGCCGCTCCCGTGCGGGCATCAGCGACCCGAACCGACCGACGGGCTCGTTCCTGTTCCTCGGCCCGACCGGCGTCGGCAAGACGGAGCTGGCCAAGGCCCTGGCGGAGTTCCTCTTCGACGATGAACAGGCCATGGTGCGCGTCGACATGTCGGAGTACGGCGAGAAGCACTCCGTGTCACGGCTGGTCGGCGCCCCTCCCGGATACGTCGGCTACGACCAGGGCGGCCAGCTCACCGAGGCCGTGCGTCGCCGCCCGTACTCGGTGGTGCTGCTCGACGAGGTCGAGAAGGCCCATCCGGAGGTCTTCGATGTGCTGCTGCAGGTGATGGACGACGGCCGCCTCACCGACGGCCAGGGTCGCACGGTCGACTTCAAGAACACGATCCTGATCCTGACCAGCAACATCGGCTCGCCCATCCTGATCGACCCGACCATCGATGCGGACGACAAGCGCGAGCGGGTGATGCAGCTGGTGCAGACGTCGTTCAAACCGGAGTTCGTGAACCGTCTCGACGACATCGTGGTGTTCCACGCGCTCGGGCAGGACGAGCTGGCGCAGATCGTCGAGCTGCAGGTCGATCTGCTGCAGCGACGGCTGTCGGATCGCCGCCTCACGCTGGCGGTCACACCGGATGCACGGGCGTGGCTCGCCGAGCGCGGCTACGACCCCGCCTACGGCGCGCGCCCGCTGCGGCGTCTGATCCAGCACGAGATCCAGGACCGTCTCGCAAAGGCGATCCTCGCCGGCGGCGTGCGCGACGGCGACACCGTGCGGGTCTCCCCCTCCCCCGATGCCTCCCAGCTGCAGATCGACTCCGCCCCCGCCGAATAGCGCAACTCTTCACGTCTCCGGCTTTTCTTCTGCTGTCGGCTGCGGAATTGCCGGAGACTTGAATACTTGCGGCGACGTCGGCGGGGCGCGGTAGCCTCGACGTGAACACGCGGTGCGGGGGAAGGGGCCGGGATGAGCGGCAGCGGCGCGGACGGAACCGGCGGGAACGGGTGGCGGCTGCCCGAGGCGAATCAGCCGCACGCACTTCCTCCGCTGCCATGGGAGCAGGAACCGGATGGCGCGCAGGGCGCACCATCGCCCGGAGCTGAACAACCGCCGGCCGCTCCCTCGTCGCACCCGCCGCGGCTGGCGAGCACTCCCCTGTTCCAGCCGGCCGCGGCCCAGAGCTTCGGTGCTCCGCAGGGTGCCGCCGAACCGCAACGGCTGCCTCCATATGCCGCACCGCAGGGCCAGCAGCCTCCGCACGGTCAGGCATACGGTGCGCCAATCCACGGATACGCCCCCGGCGCTCAGGGGCATCCGGTGTCTGCGGCACCCGGAGCCGCGAATCACGCTCCGCAGGCGTACGCCGCTCCTTCCGGCGCCTACGGGAGCACGGCCGCGTACGGCGGGCAGGGAGGCGCTGCCGCATCCGCGGCTCTTCCCTACGGCGGTGCGCCGGGGTACGGAGCGCCTGTCGCGGCGCCGCCCGGCAAGCGCGGGTTCCCGGTATGGGCGGGGTGGCTGATCGGCATCGGCGTGGTCGTGCTGATCGCGGCCGTGCTGATCGTCGGCTACGTGATCAGCCTGCTGCCGAGCCAGAGCGCGAGCGCGCCGGCCGATGATTCATCCGGACCCGTCGGGGGCGGCGGCGAGCAGACGGATGACGACCCGGATTCGGACGGGAGCGCGTCGGGCGAGGAAGGGGCACCAATAGGGGCGATCAGGCTCGACGAGTCCGTGCCCACAGACCTTGAGCTGGGCTGGCTCGCGGCCGAACCCGGCGGCGACTGGGAGGTGTACGACGACTCTCCGGAGAGCGTCGTCGGCGTCTGGGACGACGGCGAGCACTTCTGCAACGTCATGGCATTCTCCTCATCCCGGTTCGCGTCGGATGGCGCGACGGATGACGCCACGGCGACCCAGCGCGACCTCGCAGACGCGATCGAGGCGTACGCAGAAGACGGAGAGGAATCCGGGTCGGAGCAGGTCTCATCGTTCGCCGTGCCGTTCGACGCAGGGGCGGTGGAGTTCCTCGGCGTCGACGTCATCCTCGACGTCGACGCCGATTCCCGGGCGACGGAGCGGTGGTACTGGCGCAGCTTCGCCGAAGCGGGAACGCAGATGCACGTGCAGCTCGTCTGCGATCAGGAGCCGACGGCCGAGATGGTCGAGCAGAGCGTCGGACAGCTCCGGATGCAGTAGGCCCGACGCGGGGCCCAGTGACGCCCTCGGATCCGGGTACGCTTTATCTGAGAATTTTCGCAGGGGGAGGAGACCGCCATGAGCGGCAACAACGACGATCGATCGAACCAGGGCGACCAGACCCCGCCGGACTCCGGGCTTCCGCCCGCGCCGAAGCTCCCGCCGCTCCCCTGGGAGGAGGGCGGCGACGCACAGCCCCAGGCAGCGGCGCCCGGTGACCCGGCGGCGCAGCAGCCGAACCCGTACGCCGGCGCACCGGATGTCGACCCGCAGAATCCGTACCAGGGGGCGCCGAGCGCGCAGCAGCCGGCACCGCCCGCCGACCCGTACGCCGCCCGCGCCGACCAGACCGCTCAGGCCGCTCAGGCCGGGGCTGACCCGTACGCCGCGCAGCAGTCCCCCGCCGGTGCGCAGCAGGGCTACGGTCAGATCGGCGGCCAGCCCGGGTACGGTCAGCAGCCGGGGTACGCGGCGCAGCCCGGATACGCCGGCCAGCCCGGTTTCCTGCCCGGCCCGCAGCAGCCGCCCAAGCGCAAGCGCGGCTGGATCGGTTGGGCCGTCGGCGGCGGCCTGGTCGTCATTCTCGTCGGCGGCTGGTTCATCGCGGACGCCATGCACCTGTTCGACGGCCGCGGCGAGGAGACGGCGGAGGGCGCGGACTTCGCGCTGAGCGACGCGGGGCCGACGGACATCACCTACGCGTGGAACGCGGACGGCGTGACGAGCGGCGACTGGGACTTCACCAGGCAGGACGCCACCGCTTTCGAAGCGACGAAGGACGGCCAGACGTGCTCGTTCGTCGGCTACACGCTTCCGGTCGCCGATGTGAATCCCGATCGAGCCGAGGGCGATGCGGCGAACGACGCCGAGGCGTCCACGGCTGATTTCGACGCCTACCTCGCCTCTCTGGAGGATGACCCGTCGATCGACAGCCAGACGATCGAGGAGGCCGGGACGGTCGCACTCGAGTCGCCGGCAGGCACGATCGAGTTCCAGGCGTACAACGTCGACCTCGCCTGGGTCGATGACACCGTCTCCGTGACGAAGGAGCGCTGGTACTGGCGCACCTTCGCCGATACGGGTACGACGATGCAGGCATACGTGTCGTGCGGTCTGGAGAACATCTCCGACGAGATCGACTCGATGCGCGAACTCACGGTCGACTGAGTCGCCAGCACGAAGGAGGGCCGCGGGGTGCACCCCGCGGCCCTCCTTCGTGCATCCGGAGCACTCAGCCCTTCAGCGCCTCGCGCACCTTGACTCTGCCGCCCATCTTCAGCAGCGAGTTCTCGTAGATTCGCGCCCCGACGGCGATGATGATGACGCAGGACACGGCCAGAACGCCGAGGGAGAGCACCGGCTCCCACCATGCCGCCTCGTTGAAGTAGAGGCGCACCGGCATCGCGGTCGGTGCCGAGAACGGGACGTAGCTCATCACGTTCATCAGGACCGGGTTGTTGCCGAACAGGACCACGAGGAAGTACGGCAGCATCACCAGGTACATCACGGGCATCACGGTCGGTGAGATGTCCTCCTGGCGCGAGACCATCGAACCGGCGGCGGCGAACATCGCCGACAGCAGCAGGAACCCCAGCGCGAAGAACACCGCGAACCATGCGACGGGTGCGCCGAAATCGGTCACGAAGTCGCCCTGCCCCGTCACCGCGAGGCCGATGATCGATGCGGCGGCCAGCACCACGATCTGACCGAGCGCGAGGATCAGGTTGCCGAGCACCTTGCCTGCCAGGAGTGCGCGGGCCGAGACCGTGGAGATCAGGATCTCGACGACGCGGGTCTGCTTCTCCTCGACGACCGCTGTGGCGATCGGCATCGCGAAGGTGAGCGTGATGCCCATGAACAGCACGCCGAAGATCAGCCCGAGCATGTAGCGCAGGAAGAACGGCACGGCCGGATCCTCGAGCAGCGTCACCTCGGGGTGCACGGCGAGCAGCGACGTCACGTCGTCCGGCGCCTCATCGAGTGCGACGACCTCCACGCCGGTCGCAGAGCCAGCACTGGGCGTCACGAACGCGTCGACTGTGCCGTCGCGCACGAGCGCCTCGCCTGCTGCGGCGTCGGCGACCTCGGTGACCTCGAGGTCCTCGGTGTCGGGGAGCATCTCGGCTGAGTCCGCCGTGGCGGCGACGGGCGTTCCGGATGTCGTTGCGCTCGAGATCCCCATCCAGACGATGCCGCCCACCGCGATCAGCACGAGGATCAGGGTGGAGATGATGAACGCCTTGCTGCGCAGGCGCGAGAGGATGTCGCGCTCGGCGACGAGCCATGTGGCCTGCGCGGTCGAGATCGAGCGGGCATCGGTTGCGAGCGTCATCGGATGACCTCCTTGAAGATCTGGGCGAGGGAAGGCTGCTGGGGGGCGAAGCGAGCGACCTCGCCGTACGAGACTGCTCGCTGCAGGACGCGCTGCGCCGCTGCGTCGTCGTCGGCGTCGAAGAGCGCGTACCCGCCGTCGAAATCGAGCACCTGGATGCCCGGCTCCTCGCGCACCCAGCCGACGTCCTTCGCCGCGGCGAGTTCGAAGCGGTTGGTGGCGTGCTCCTCGCGAAGCCGCTCGCGGGGGCCGGAGGTGCGCACCTCGCCGCCGGCGATGATCACCAGATCGTCGCAGAGACGCTCGACCACGTCGAGCTGGTGCGACGAGAACAGCACGCTGGCACCGGCCGCCGCGCGATCCTGCAGCACGCCGGCGACCACCTCGACGGCGAGTGGATCGAGGCCGCTGAACGGCTCGTCGAGGATCAGCACCTCTGGGTCGTGCACAAGCGCTGCGGCGATCTGGGCGCGCTGCTGGTTTCCCAGCGAGAGGGCCTCGATGTTGTCGGTGAGCCGCTCCCCCAGCCCGAGCCGGTCCAGGATCGCCGTGGCGCGCTCTGTGGCGTCTGCGCGGCTGAACCCGTGCAACCGGGCCAGGTAGACGATGTGGTCGAGCACCTTCATCTTCGGGTAGAGGCCGCGCTCCTCCGGCATGTAGCCGAAGCGTCGGCGATCCTCCGTGGTGATCTCCTGCCGGTCGAGCGAAACGGTGCCGCCGTCCGAGTTCAGCAGGCCCAGGATGATCCGCATCGTCGTGGTCTTCCCCGCCCCGTTGCCGCCGACGAAACCCGTCAGACGGCCGGGGGCGACATCGAACGTGACCCCGTCGAGGGCGCGGCGTTCGCCGTAGTTCTTCGTGATTCCGCTCAGTCGCAGCATCGGCGGGCTCCCTTTCTCGGTGTGTGCCTCCACGCTACGAATTCGACTGTGTCGCCCGCCTCCCCCGCACGACGGATCTTCGCGCTCCGCCGCTGTGCGGAGACGGACGCCGGTCAGGCACCCCTGTGCCGAGCATGCATGCATCCGCATGGAATACGATTCGACCGGCGCACGTTTCCGCACTCGTACGCACGAACGGCCGCAGCGGCCACCACCCATGAAGGAGATCCATCCGTGACCACCATCGGCTACATCGTCGGCAGCATCTCGAGCACCTCGCTCAACCGCGCACTCGCCGAGGCCCTGGCGAAGCTCGCACCAGAGGGCGTCGAGTTCGAAGAGATCGTCATCAAAGACCTTCCGTTCTACTCCTCCGACTATGACGCCGAGTTCCCGCAGGTCGGGCTGGACTTCAAGAAGCACATCGAAAGCGTCGACGGCATCGTCATCGTCACGCCCGAGTACAACCGCTCGATCCCCGGCGTGCTGAAGAACGCCATCGAGTGGGCCAGCCGCCCGTACGGCGACTTCTCCTTCGGCGACAAGCCGGTCGCCGTGCTGGGCGGCTCGCCCGGCGCGATCGGCACCGCGGCGGCTCAGCAGCACCTCAAGGCCGTGCTCAGCCACGTGAACGCGATCGTGATGGGTCAGCCGGAGGGCTTCGTGCAGGTCACCCCGGGTCTCATCGACGGCGACGGCGACATCAGCAACGAGGGCACCAAGGCGTTCCTGCAGTCCTACCTGGACACCTTCCTCGGCCTCATCGCGCGGGTGCAGAAGGCCTACGCAGCCTGATCACCTCCCGCGAGTGCCTGCGTTCCTCGCGAATGCCTATGCGACAGCGCAGGCACTCGCAGACGGCGTAGGCACTCGCGGGCTACGCGTACCCGTGCTGGTGCGCCCAGACGACCGCGGCGACGCGGTCGCGGGCGGCGAGTTTGAGCAGCACGTTCGAGACGTGCGTCTTCACGGTGGCATCGCCGATGTAGAGCTCCGCGGCGATCTCCGCGTTGCTCATGGCCCGCGCGAGCAGGCGCAGCACATCGGCTTCCCGCTCGGTCAGGGTGACGCCGGTGCGCTCGGGCGACGACGGCGACTGCGCCTGGCCAGAGCCGGCATCGGCGCGGCCCTGCGCGGCGAAGCGTTCGATGACGCGCCGCGTGACCTCCGGTGCGAGCAGCGCCTCCCCTGACGCCGCGACGCGCGCGGCGTTGACCAGTTCCTCCGGCCCGGCGTTCTTGAGCAGGAATCCGCTCGCGCCCGCCTCGAGCGCCGAGAACAGATAGTCGTCGCGATCGAAGGTCGTCACGATCACGATGCGCGGGCCGCTGTCGCCCAGATCGGCTCGGATGCGGCGGGTCGCCTCGATGCCATCGAGGTCGGGCATCTGCACGTCCATGAAGACGACGTCCGGGCGCATGCCGCGAACGGAATGTATCGCCTCCTCCCCCGTGCCTGCCTCGCCCGAGACCGTGATACCCGAGGCTTCCAGGATCATCCGGAACCCCATCCGCATCGTGGCATGATCGTCGACGAGCAGCACACTGATCGGCTCGGTCATGCGTCGACCTCCTCGAGCGTCGGATTCTCCCGCAGGGGCACGCTGATGCGCACCAGATACCCAGGCCGCTCCACTGAGCCATCAGAACCGGCCTCTCGATGCCCGAAGTGGAGCACTCCCCCGATCGAGGTCGCACGTTCCCGCATGCCGAGCTGGCCCACGCCGGGGCGGGCGCCCGCGCGCACTCTGCCGGTGTTCGTGACCTCCAGCTCGACCGTGTCCCTGCGGTAGCGCAGCCGGATGTCCGCCCGTGCATCCGGTCCCGCGTGCCGGCGCGCGTTGGTGAGCGCCTCCTGCGCGATCCGGTACAGGTTGGTCTCGATCAGGGGCGGAAGCGGAACGGCGTCACCGATCACGGTGAAGGTCGTCGGCGTGCCGGCGGCGGTGACCTGCCGCACCAGCTGATCGAGGTCCTGCAGCTTCAGCGCGGAAGGGGACTCGTGGTTCTCACCGGGATCGCGCAGCGTGTCTAGCAGGTGATGCAGCTCGTCGATCGCCGTGCGTGCGCCCTGCTCGACCTCCCTGAGCACGTCGCCTGCGGCATCCGGATTCGTGGCCATGATGGTGCGGGCGGCGCCGGCCTGAACGCCCATCGCCGACACGTGGTGGCCGACGACGTCGTGCAGCTCGCGCGCGATGCGCACCCGGTCGAGCGCGACGGCCTGCGACGCGGAGAGCTCGCGCTCCTCCTCGAGCTGCTCTGCGAGCCTGCGCAGATCCTGTCGGTTCAGGGCGGCCCTGTAGGCATGGTCGCCCATGTAGTAGGCGCCGCCGAAGTAGGCGACGTTGATCAGCCACTGGATGAGCATGTACGCGACCAGCGGCGACATCGCGCCGGCGACGACGTCGGCCTCGTCCGCTGCGTTCCCGATCGCGAAGTACGTCGAGATCAGCAGCCAGACCATCATGGCGACCATCATGATCGCGCGGCCGACGACAGCGCGTCGGCGGTCGTTCATCCATGCGCCGATCGTGTAGATGGCGATGAACATGGATACGTTCGACACGAAGGCCTCGGGAACGTACAGCGTCACACCGCAGAAGTACGAGGCGCACACGACGACCGCGGCCGTGATCGGCAACCTCCTGCGGACGGCGAGCGGCAAAGTGGTTCCCATCGCCAGCGGGAGCACCCAGACGAGGTCTGCTGTCTGCTCGCCGTAGAACTCGGTGATCGATGACAGCGCGCCGCTGATCATCGCCGCGACGAACAGGGCGGCGGCGAGCACGTAGTCCTGCCGCAGCTCGCGCTGCGTGGGTGCGGCGCGGGCGGGGGAGAGGCTCGCCCGCGCGGGGGCCGGCTGCGCCTCTTCGCGACTGCCGCTGGGAGCGGACTCGCTGCTGAGGCCCGGCGCGACGGGCTCGCTGCGGGTGTCAGGCGGAGGATCGCCCTGCGCCGACCGAGGGACTCGCGTGCTCATACCGCCACGTTACGTCGCGGTCCGCGCTCGACGCCTCCGCCGTGCGGCGGAGATCCTCGCGAGCGCACCCCTTGTGATCGAGTGGACCACGTGCATCCGGGAACAAGGGGTGCAACCGATCCGAAAGGGTACTCTCGCGTAGGGTCAGCCGAAGATCATGGGGACGTCGTCGTCATCTGGGGCGGCGACGTCGACGTCGACCACGACGGGAACGTGGTCGCTGGGCTGTTCGCCCTTGCGTTCGCTGCGCTCGATGCTGGCGCCGGAGACCGCGTCGGCGAACGCCTTCGAGCCCAGGACGAAGTCGATCCGGATGCCCTGATCCTTCGGGAACTTGAGGCGCTGATAGTCCCAGTAGGTGTAGCCGGAGGGGATGAGCGGTCGGACCGTGTCGGTGAGGCCTGCGCTCAACAGCGCCTGGAACGCCTCGCGCTCCGCGGGGGAGACGTGGGTGGAGGTGCCCTCGACGATGTCGGGGTCGCCGTTGTCGGCATCGGTAGGGATGATGTTGAAGTCGCCGACGAGGGCGAGCGGCAGGTCGGGCTGTGCGGCGAGGGCGTCTGCCGTGTGCTGCCTGAGCGCCTCGAGCCAGCGCAGCTTGTAGGTGTAGTGCGGGTCGTCGAGCGAGCGGCCGTTCGGCACGTACAGGCTCCACACCTTGACGCCGTTCACTGTGGCGCCGATCGCGCGGGCTTCGAGGGGGGCGTCTTCGCCCTCATACCCCTTCTTGAATCCGGGCATTCCGTTGAAGGAATATTCGATCTCCTCGAGCGGCTCGCGACTGGCGATGGCGACGCCGTTCCATTGGTTCAGGCCGTGCGCCTCGACGTGGTAGCCGGCCGCCTCGAAAGCCGCGTACGGGAACTGCTCGGGCTTGCACTTGATCTCCTGCATGGCGAGCACGTCGATGTCGGCGCGCTCCGCGAAGCCGACGATCCGGTCCGCCCGAGCCCTGACAGAGTTCACATTCCACGTCGCCAACCGCATGGATCCAGCCTAACCGCGCGGGTCCGAGCCCCACTTCAGATTGTCGAAGAGGTCGTCGACGGCCTGCCGATCGTATGCCTCAGCGCGCGGAGCGGTGGGGAAGTCGAGCTTCCGGATCAGGTCTGCGTACTGGCGATTCGTGCGGAGCCGCTCGACCACCTTGTCGGTCACCTCGTCGACGGCGCCGCGACGATATCCGTCGCGGAAGAGCCCCGGCTTCTTCAGCGGGTGCGATGCGAGCCATTCCTCGATGGGCTGATGTGCCATGGCACCAGCGTATGCCGCCGTGCCCGCACCGTTCACCTGACGCAAGATGTAGGCCGATGAGGCCATGGGGAACAGAACGCGTCAGGTGAGCGCTTCGCGCGGTGCCGCGGGCTCTCATATGCTGGCAGTCATGGCCACCGCATCCACGCCGGCGCTCGAAGCCGACCGTCAGAACCTCATCTCCCTCATCCGGGACGAGGCCGTCTTCCACGGCGACTTCACGCTCTCCAGTGGCAAGAAGGCCACGTACTACGTCGATATGCGCAAGCTCACGCTCGACCACAGAGCCGCCCCGGCGATCGGCCGGATCATGAGCGACCTCATCGACGACATCGACGGAATCGTCGCCGTCGGGGGACTCACGCTGGGCGCCGACCCGATCGCGAACGCGGTGATGCACGCATCCGCTGGCACCGACGACCCGTTGGACGCGTTCGTCGTGCGCAAGGAGCCGAAGGACCACGGCCGCGGCCGTCAGATCGAGGGGGCGGACGTCGAGGGCAAGCGCGTCGTCGTGCTGGAGGACACCTCGACCACCGGCCAGTCGGCGCTGAAGGCCGTTGAGGCTCTGCGCAGGGTCGGCGCCGAGGTGGCGGCAGTCGCCGTGATCGTCGATCGTGCGACGGGCGCGCAGGCCGCGATCGAGGCGGAGGGCCTCGAATGGCGCGCCGCCATCGATCTCGACGACCTGGGCCTCGCGCCTCAGTAAGCGGCGTCACGGTGTCTGAGAACTGTGCGCTCGCGCTCGACCTGGGCGGGACGAAGCTCGAGGGCGCCCTGGTCGACGCATCAGGCGCGATCATCGCCAGCAGTCGCAATCGCGTGCCGACCGGCCCCGACTCCACGCCTGAGTCGCTTGCCGACGCCTTCGAGCAGGTCGTGCGCACCTCGTTGGCGCACGTGCCGGACGGCGCGATCTTCGTCGGAACCGGCATCGGCAGCGCGGGCCCGATCGACTTCGCCTCCGGTGCCATCTACCCCGTGAACATGCCGCAGGCGCACGGGTTCGAGGTCGTCGCCGTGGTGCGACGCATCGTCTCGTCCGGGTCGGAGGTCACGCTGCGGCTGGACGGCACGTGCCTTGCGCTCGCCGAGAACCGCTGGGGTGCGGCGCAGGGATCGAGCGCGTCGATGAGCGTCGTCGTCTCGACGGGCATCGGCGGCGGAATCGTGATCGACGGTCGAACGGTCACCGGTCGGTCGGGCAATGCGGGTCATATCGGGCAGACCCACGTGTCCACGCACGACCTGCCAGGCGGCCAGGCGGACGCGGCCACGGTCGAGCAGCTGGCGTCCGGCCCGAACATCGTGCGCTGGGCGCAGTCGCAGGGCTGGGCAGGCGAGACGGGCGAGGATCTCGCGCGCTCGGCAGCCGCAGGCGACCGGATGGCCGTGGCCGCTGTCGAGCGATCGGCGACCCTCGTCGGGCGTGCATTCGCCGATGCCGCGACTCTGCTCGACCTCGAGACGATCGTGGTCGGAGGCGGCTTCTCGCACGTCTCGCCTGACTACGTCGACCTGGTGGGGGAGTCGCTACGCTCGTGCGCCCCGCTCGACTACGCCCGCCGCGTGTCGATCGTGCGCAGCGCGCTGCACGGAGACGGCCCGCTGCTGGGGGCGGCGGCGCTCGCGCTGTGACGGCCGACGGGCACGTGAGTCCCTCCGGAGGCTGAGAGGGTCGGTGCTCAGCGGCGTCTCTGCGCGGGTCGTCCGGACCGCACGACGCGGACGGCGCACACCAGTGCGACGGCGAAGCAGATTCCCCCGAGTGCCCAGCCGGTCGACGCGAAATCAGTCGGCAGGAACAGGGTCGACAGAATGAGCGCCGCGCCGAGCAGCGGAAGTGCGACGGTGAGCCGCTTCGCAACGGAACGAGTCTCAGTCATCGCGTCACTTCCCGCGCCCGCGCCACCAGTGCATGGCGAGCACCACCATTGCCCCGACGATGCACAGCACGGCGACGGCGAAGATCAGGTCGCGTTCCATCCGGATCAGACTCCCGAGGTGAGTTCGGCTTCGCCCTCGCCCTGGGTCTCGGCGTCGACGAGCTCGGCGACGGAGGAGACGATCTCGTCGGGTCGGAACGGGTAGCGCGAGATCGAGGACTCGTCGCTGATGCCGGTCATCACCAGCACGGTGTGCAGTCCGGCCTCGATGCCGGCGACGATGTCGGTGTCCATCCGGTCGCCGATCATGCCCGTCGTCTCGCTGTGGGCGCCGATGCGGTTCAGTGCAGAGCGGAACATCATCGGGTTCGGCTTGCCGACGATGTAGGGCTCGCGCCCGGTGGCCTTCGTGATCAGCGCGTTGATGGCGCCCGTCGCCGGCAGCACCCCGTGCTTGCTCGGGCCGGTGGCATCCGGGTTCGTCGAGATGAACCGCGCTCCGTCGTTGATGAATCGCACGGCCTTGGTGAGTGCTTCGAACGAGTAGTTGCGGGTCTCGCCGACGACGACGTAGTCGGGGTTCGTCTCGGTCATGATGAACCCCGCCTCGTGCAGCGCCGTGAGGATGCCGGCTTCACCGATCACGAAGGCCGTGCCGCCGGGGTTCTGCTGCTTGAGGAACGCTGCAGTGGCCAGCGCCGAGGTCCAGATGTTCTCCTCCGGCACCTCGATTCCGGATGAGCGGAGCCTGGCAGACAGATCGCGCGGCGTGAAGATGGAGTTGTTGGTGAGCACGAGGAACGGGGTGCCCGTCGCGCGCCACTGCTCGAGCAGTGCGGGTGCACCGGCAATCGCGGACTCCTCGTGCACGAGCACGCCGTCCATGTCGGTGAGCCAGCACTCGATATCATCGCGTCGCGTCATGCGGCCAGCTTAGAGGCCGGACCACAGTCCCGCCTGGGCCGCTTGGCCTGCGGTCTGGACGACGGGCCCCTTATTGTGCGCGTCTGCGCCGCGCCGGGCGGGTTTCCGAGAGATTCGGCGATATGGTCAACGCGTGAACGCTCGCCCGCGCCAATCGTGGGATCCGCTGCGCCTTCCCGATCTGAAGGGGCGCACCTATCTCATCACCGGGGCGAACGCGGGCCTGGGGTACTTCGCGAGCGAGCAGCTGGCGCGCGCCGGCGCCCACGTCGTGATGAGCGGGCGGCATCCGAACCGGCTGCACGCGGCGCACGATGCGATCGAGGCGAGGGTGCCAGGTGCATCGGTCGAGACGCTGATCCTCGACGTCGCCAACCCCGGATCGGTGCGGTCGGCGGCCGCGTCGCTGAAGGGCGGGGTCTTCTCCCGCCAGAAGCTCGACGGCGTGCTGCTGAACGCGGGCATCGTGCACACCCCGCGACGGCGCCGGATCACCCGTGACGGGCGCGAACTCGTGCTCGCCACGAACGCGCTCGGCCACTTCGTGCTCGCCGGCGAACTGCTCACCACGCTTGCGAAGGCGGCCTCCGGTGCGCACACTGCCCGGATGGTGTGGCTCGGCAGCATGTCGACCCGGATGGGCACGTACGAGCCGAAGGACATCCAACTCGAGAAGAGCTATGCCGCATGGAAGGCGTACGTGCAGTCGAAGGTCGTCGTGCAGTCGCTGGCGCTGGAGGCGAACGCACGTCTTCGTGAAGCGGGCGTCCCAGTCGACAGCGTGCTCGCCCACCCCGGGTACTCGATCGGCGGACGCAGCCCTGTGGTCGCCGGCGTGAACCAGCCGAGCCGGTGGAAGCGTCTGCGCGACGGGATGCAGGCGCCCATCGCGCAGAGCAAGCAGCACGGAGCCTGGGCTCCGGTGCGGGCGCTGATCGACTCGGATGTGACAGGCGGCGAGTTCATCGGACCGAAGTTCCTCACTCGCGGCGCACCCGTGCGCGTCAAGCCGTCGGGAACGTCGAACGACCCCGACGTGCGCGAACGCGTGTGGGAGCGGTGCGAGGAGCTCACCGGCGTGCATTGGCCGTTCGCCAAGGCCGCGCGCACGCGCCGCTGACTCGCCGTGGGCACTTGCAGCTCCGGTGTCGGAAATCGACCTTCACACGCGGATCGAGGTCGATCTCCGACACCGGAACGGTCGGGTGAGGTGATCAGCGCAGGCCGACCACGGCATCCGGGGCGTTCAGCACGACGATGGGGGTGACGGTGGGATGGCCCGCCGCGCGCACCTTGGCGAGGTCGACGCGCACGAGGGGTGTTCCCTCGTCGACGATGTCGCCCTGCTCGACCAGGGTCTCGAAGCCGTCGCCGGCCATCTCGACCGTGTCGATGCCGACGTGGATGAGCACCTCGGTGCCGTCATCGAGGGCGAGACCGATGGCGTGGCCGGTCGGGAACATCGACTCGACGCGTCCCGGGCCGGGGGCGACGATCGTGTCGCCCGTCGGTTCGACGGCGATGCCCGGGCCGAACGCGGCCTGCGCGAACGCCTCATCCGGAACCTCGGACAGCGGCACCATCGCGCCGGCGATGGGCTGCTTGAGCACGATCGCGCGCGGGGGAGCGGCGACTGCCACGGCGCCGTCCGCTGCGGGACCAGGCGTGTCAGGCACCTCCGCGCCTGCCATGACGAGCTCCATCGCGTCCTTCACGAACTGCACGTTGAGGCCGTAGATCACCTGGACCGAGTGCCCGCCGGGCTTCATCGTGCCCGTGGCGCCGGCCCGCTTGAGCGCGGCCTCGTCGACCTTCGCAACGTCGCCGATCTCCATCCGGAGCCGTGTGGCGCAGTTGTCGAGCTCGACGATGTTCTCCTTGCCGCCGAGAGCGGTGATGAACGCGGCGCCCGTGGTGAGGTAGCCGTTGTCCGTCGTGTCGACGGGCCCGTCGCTGAACTCGTCGTCGTCCTCGCGGCCTGGGGTCTTCAGACGGAACCTCAGGATGATCCAGCGGAAGACGAAGAAGTAGATCGCGAACCACACCACGCCCATGATGAAGATGACCCACGGGTTCTGGGCGAGCGGATTCACCCAGCTGAGCACGAGGTCGATGAAGCCGCCGGAGAAGCCGAAGCCGCTCCTCACCGGCAGGATCGTCGTGATCGCCATCGAGATGCCCGTGAACACCGCGTGCACCACGTACAGCCATGGCGCGAGGAACATGAACGCGAACTCCAGCGGCTCGGTCACGCCGACGAAGAACGACGACACGGCCGATGAGAGCAGGATGCCCGCGACGATCTTCTTGCGCTTGGTCTTCGCGGTGACGTACATCGCCAGCGCGGCGCCGGGAAGGCCGAACATCATGATCGGGAAGAAGCCGGTCATGTACTGGCCGGTGACGCCGTAGGTGCCGGTGTCGTTGAGGAAGTTGTTCAGGTCGTTGATGCCGGCGACATCGAACCAGAACACCGAGTTGAGCGCGTGGTGCAGGCCGAGCGGGATGAGCAGGCGGTTCAGGAAACCGTAGATCCCGGCGCCGACGGGGCCGAGGGTGACGATCCACTCGCCGAAGCCGACCAGCCCGCCGTAGACGAACGGCCAGAGGAAGTAGAGCACGAGTGCGACCACGAGTGAGGCGCCGGCCGTGACGATCGCCACTGACCGCTTGCCGGAGAAGAACGACAGCCAGTCTGGCAGCTTGACGTTCTTGAATCGGTCGTAGCATACGGCGCCGATCAGACCGGCGAGGATGCCGATGAACGCGTTCTCGATGTTGCCGAACGCCGGGTTGACGGCGTCGACTTCGATGCCCTGGAACACGGCGACCGCATCCGGATTGAGCATCGACGTGATGACGAGCCACGATACGAGGCCGGCCAGCGCCGAGGTGCCGTCGGTCTTCGAGGCCATTCCGATCGATACACCGATCGCGAACAGCAGCGCGAGGTTGTCGAGCAGCGCGCCGCCTGCCGTGGAGAAGATCGCCGAGACGAGGTTGGCATCACCGGCCGCGGTCTCGATCCAGTATCCGATGCCGCGCAGGATCGCTGCCACGGGGAGCACGGCGACGGGCAGCATGAGTGACCTGCCGAGCCGTTGGAAGAATTTCATGGTTGCATCTCCGTCGATGGGGAAGAGGACTGGGCAGAGCGTACACCGATACCGCGTGCTGGTCTAGACCAGCATCGGGGGGCGGCTCGCCGTGTGTGTCAGCGGCGCGGCTCCGCGCGCTCAGCGAGCCGTTGCCGTGGTGAGGGGGAAGGAGAGCTCGTACTGGTCGGCGGGGAAGGTGACCCGAGCGAACTCCAGTGGGGTCGTGCCGACGAAGGCCTGGCGCGTGAGACGCAGCACGGGGAGCGTGATGGAGACGCCCAGGCCGTCGATCTCCGCCTGGTTCGGCAGCGAGGCCGTGACCAGCTCCACACCGTCGGTCGGCCTCAGCTCGCGCTGTGCGAACAGGTCGTAGAGGCTGCCGATCGCGAGGTCTCGGTCGAGATCCGGCACCAGGTCGGGGGAGAGCCAGGTCTCTTCGAGCGCGAGCGGATGATCGTCGCCGAGCCGGATGCGCCGCAGGTGCACCAGCGGTTCATCGTCGGCGAGCCCGAACCAGCTGCCCACCTCGCGGGGGCGTTCGGTGTCGTCAGCGAGATGCAGCAGCCGTGAGCTCGGCTGCAGCCCGTGCTCGCGCACAGCCCCCGCGAACGAGCGCAGTCCGACGCTCAAGCGCACGGCGGCCGGCAGGCGCTCTGTGCCCACACCGGGCCGCGTGCGCACCAGCCCCTCGCGGGCGAGCGCCTCGATCGCCGAGCGGACGGTCATGCGGGCGACGCCCAGCTGTGCGGCGAGCGTGCGCTCCGATGGCAGCAGCTCGCCCGGTGCGACCGTCGTCACGATCTCTCGGAGGCGGGTCGTCGTCGATCCTGAGGGAGGCGCGGTCATCCTGGTCAGTGTAGAGGTGCCGCCGTGCACGGTCTGGACCAGGGGAAGGTGCGCCGTGGACGGTCGAGCCGCGAAGCGCTGCAGCGCGGCACCTCCGCCGCCCGGCCGCTGCGCCGAAGCCGCGAGCTGGCGAAAGTGCGCAAGACTGGGGGCGCCTCATCCCGAACGCCCAGGAGTCTGCATGCCGAACCCGCTTCCTTTCGACACCACCGACATCCGTCTCCTCGTGACAGATATGGATGGCACGCTGCTCGACGAGGAAGGGCGCATTCCGGACGGCCTGTGGCCGCGGCTGGAGGCGCTCACCGAGCGCGGCATCGTCTTTGCACCGGCGAGCGGACGCCAGTACGGCATGATCGCCCGCCTGTTCGAGCAGGTGCTCGCCGGCATGGTGGTGATCGCCGAGAACGGCGCCTTCGTCGTCCAGGACGGCGAGGAGCTTTCGTCGATCACGATCGAGCGCTCCGGCGCGGCCCGGATCGTCGACGCACTGCGGGCGTACGAGGCGGCAGGCAACGAGGTGGGCCTGGTGGTGTGCGGCAAGCGGGGCGCCTACGTCGAGCGCACGGACCCGATGTTCGCCAAGGCGTTCAGCCAGTACTACGCTTACCTCACCGCGGTGGACGACGCGCTCGATCACGACGACGAGATCCTCAAGCTCGCGGTCGCCGACTTCGAGGGGCAGGGGCGGCTGGTGAAGGCGCTGGAGCCGTTCGCCGCCTCCCACCAGGTCGTCGTGTCGGGGCAGCACTGGGTCGACATCATGTCACCGGCGGTCGACAAGGGCGTCGCGGTGCGTGCCCTGCAGCAGCGGCTCGGTGTGACCCCGGCGCAGACCGTGGCCTTCGGTGACTACCTCAACGATCTGCAGATGCTCGATGCCGCCGAGCATTCTTTTGCGATGGCGAACGCGCATCCCGCTGTGCAGGAGCGGGCCAAGCACATCACCGCCTCGAACACCGAAGGCGGTGTTCTGCAGGTGATCGATCGCATCCTCGCGGCCTGAGCCTGAGCCTGAGCCTGAGCCTGAGCCTGAGCCTGAGCCTGAGCCTGAGCCTGAGCCTGAGCCTGAGCCTGAGCCTGAGCCTGAGCCTGAGCCTGAGCCTGAGCCGCTAGGCGCTGCCAGTGAGGCCGGCCTCGTAGGCGAGGATGACGAGGTGCACGCGGTCGCGGGCTCCGAGCTTGTGCAGCAGCCGGCCGATGTGGGTCTTGATCGTCGACGACGACAGGAAGAATCGCTCGGCCAGTTCGTCGTTCGACAGGCCCTCGGCGATGGCGGTGAGAATCTCGCGCTCGCGCGGGGTGAGAGCAGCGAGTGCGGCGACGTGCGGGGCGTTCCCCGTGGGGTCGTCCGGTGCCGAGACGACGGGACTGCGCTGAGCGGACGGCACGGTCGGCTCGGCGGGCCCGCCGGCGAAGCGCTGCATCAGCTTGCGCGTCACGCTGGGGGCGAGTGCCGCGTCGCCGGAATGCACGGACCGGATGGCGCTGAGCAGCTCCTCAGGACGGGCATCTTTGAGCAGGAACCCGCTGGCTCCCGCACGTATGGCCGCGAAGGCATATTCGTCGAGATCGAACGTCGTCAGCACCAGGATGCGCGGAGCATCCGGCCGACCGACGATCTGCTCCGTCGCCGCGATGCCGTCCAGCCCGGGCATCCGGACATCCATCAGGATGACATCGATCGCTGCCGGGTCGAGACGCGTCGCCTCCGCACCGTTCTCGGCCTCCGCGACCACCTCGATGTCCGGATGCACGTCGAGCACCATTCTCAGGCCCATCCGGATGAGCTCCTGATCATCGGCGATGGCAACGCGGATCGGCGTCGACGCAGCTTCCATGTCGTTCACGGCATGTCCTTTCTCAGTACGGCGCGCAGGCGCCACCCGCCCCGCGGCGTGGGGCCGGCCTCGACGGTGCCGCCGTGCAGCGCCGCCCGCTCACGAGCGCCGATGAGTCCGCGGCCGGCGCCGCGCATCTCCTGCTCACTGGCGACTCTTCGGTCAGGGCGGGCGTTCTCGATCGTGATGACGAGCTCGTCGCTGTGGTTGTCGACGGACACATCGACGTGCGGCGTTCCGGGCGCGTGCCGGAGCACATTGGTCAGGCCCTCCTGCAGGATTCTGTATGCCGCCAGTGGAATGTCGGGGCGATCACTGTCGTCCGCGCGCAGAGGAGCGCCCGAATGCGTCCAGCGGACCGGCATGCCAGCCTCGCGGAACCCCTCGATCAGGTCGTCCACATCGTTCGCCGTCGGCTGCGGCGCCAGGTCGGCCGGTGCATCAGGGTCGCGGAGAAGGCCGAGCAGGCGGCGCATGTCCGCAAGAGCATCCCTGCCGGCGGAAGCGACCCGGCGCATGGCATCAGGAGCGCCCTGCGCACCGGCTTCGGCCTGCGCGGCGGCTCCCTCCGACAGCGTGACCATCACCGTGAGGCCGTGGGAGACGATGTCGTGCATCTCGCGAGCGACACGGGCGCGCTCCTCGGTGACGGCGAGCTTGGCGCGCTGATCGCGTTCGCGGGCGAGGTCCTCCGCCCTGGCGATGATCGCCGCGATGTAGCGGCGGCGGCCGCCGACCGACATGCCGAGCAGCGTGGGCACGAGGTAGAAGATCAGCATCGGGATGCCGACCCCTGCGGGAACAAGAGGGTTCTCGCCGACGCCGAGCTGGACGATGACGGCCGTGATGATCGCGCCCAGCGCTGCGATGCCGTAGCCGATCCACATCCGGCGCGTCGTCGAGTGCACGCCGAGCGAGTACAGCAGCACGTATACGTCGATCCAGCCGCTGGCGTCGTTGGTCAGCGGCAGGAGAGTTCCGACCAGGGGCAGGATGGTGACGGCGATGACACCTTCGAGCGGGAAGCGTCGGCGCAGCAGCAGTGCCGTGAACCCGACGGCGACGGTGATCAGCGCCCAGGCGACGTCGAGTGCGCCCGCCGTGCCGGTTGCCGGCAGCA
The DNA here is from genome assembly GCF_003335195.1 of Microbacterium sp. JB110. Lineage (NCBI taxonomy): Bacteria > Bacillati > Actinomycetota > Actinomycetes > Micrococcales > Microbacteriaceae > Microbacterium > Microbacterium sp. JB110. The sequence continues at coordinate 253,405 of NZ_QPGM01000004.1, forward strand.
CGATTGCGATGACCAGCAGCGGCGCCTGGCAGACGACCGCGATCGTCCAGTCGACGGCTCGGGGGTGGCGGTCGAGCCAGCGCCGGATGGCGCCGGGCGGTCGGGGCAGGGCGAGGTCGGCGCCCGGATCATCCGGGGCCTTCGCCTGCTTCGGTTTCGCCATGTCCTCGACCTTAGATGTTGCACGGACAGGTCGCCCGGTTCGTTCCCGGCCAGAAGCGTGCGCTCCGCCGATCCCTCTCGGGCGTCGGCGGAGCGCACGCATCGGTGGGTCGGGTCAGGCGTCTCGGCCGCTCTCGACGGCCATGCCGAGCCCGAGCGCCGCGATCGGCCAAGCGAGCGTGAGCGCGAGATCTGCGGCCAGCTCGCCGGTGAAGCCTGCGAACGGCGCGGCCAACTGAGATCCGGTGCTTGAGAGCAGGTACTCCGCCGTGGTGGGAGCCCAGTCGAATGGCAGCAGCATCAGCACGGTCGGCAGCATCAGCAGGTACACCAGAACGAGCAGGATGCCCCACGTCTCGCTGCGCAGCAGCACGGAGACGCCCAGGGCGAACACGGCGCTCGCGGCGACGTAGAACGCGCCTCCGAGGATCGGCAGCAGGATGCTGTCGAGGAAGGACCCGGTCAGGACGGGGTTGCCGAAGCCCGCGTAGACGATCGAGACGGCGGCGAACGACAGTGCGAGCGCGATGACCGCTGCGACGAACGCGCTCACCGCGATGACGACGGCCTTCGCGCCGATCAGGGTGGCGCGACGGGGAGCGGCGGCGAGCAGCGTGCGGTGCGCGCCCGTCGAGTGCTCCTTCGCGTAGAAGGAGACGGCGACGAGCACGGCGACGCACAGGGCGACTGTGATGGTGTTCGTGCCCATCGTCGTGAGGTCGGGGAGCGCTGTGGCGCCCTCTGACATCTGATTGCTCAGCGAGATCATCAGGCTGAATGCGCCGGCGAGGCCGACGGCCAGTCCGATGCCGAGGAGCAGCGAGACGAGGGTGCCTCGCAGGCTCGACAGCGTGATCCACTGAGCGCGGACGAGGTGCGGGAAGGTGATGCGCGCGTCGGCGTGCGAGCCGCTGCGCGCGGCGGACTGGACGGGTGCGGCGGGCTGTGCGGTTGCGGTAGTCATGTTCATCTCTCCCAGGAAGTCGCGGTCACGCCGCGATCGCGGCTTCGTCGCTGTGGTATTCGGTGGCGTCGCCGGTGAGGGCGAGGTAGGCGTCCTCCAGGGAGGCGCGCATCGGAGTCAGTTCGTGCAGTTCGAGCCCCGCGCCGACCGCGGCGTGCGCGATCGTCGAGGCGGCGAGTCCCGCCACCTCGACGACGTCGGCGCCTGTGGTCGTGACGGCGACGCCGTCGGCCTCCAGCAGGGGAGCCAGGCGCGCCGCGTCCGACACGCGAACACGGGTGCGCTCGCTGGCGGCACCACCGATGAACTCGCTCACCGGAGCGTCGGCGAGCACGCGGCCCTTGCCGAGAACGATGATGTGGTCGGCCGTCTGCGCCATCTCGCTCATCAGGTGCGAGGAGAGGAAGATGGTGCGTCCCTCAGCGGCGAGCGAGCGCACGAAGCGGCGCACCCAGTGCACGCCCTCCGGGTCGAGACCGTTGACCGGCTCGTCGAAGATCAGCGTGTGCGGGTCGCCGAGCATGGTGGCCGCGATGCCGAGGCGCTGATGCATGCCGAGCGAGAAGCCGCCGACGCGTTTGCGCGCCACCTGCTCCATGCCGGTCATCTCGAGCACCTCGTGCACGCGCTTGGTGCCGATGCCGTGGGTCGCCGCCAGCATCTTCAGGTGCGACTCGGCTGTGCGCCCCGGATGGAGCGCCTTCGCGTCGAGCAGGGAGCCGACCTCCGTCATCGGGGCGGGGGAGTCGGTGAACTTCCGGCCGGCGACCGTGACGCTGCCGCCGTCTGGCCGGTCGAGTCCGACGACCATCCGCATCGTGGTGGACTTGCCTGCGCCGTTCGGCCCGAGGAAGCCGGTGACCTGTCCCGGACGTGCCACGAATGTCGCCCGGTCGACCGCCGTCTTCGGTCCGAAGCGCTTGGTGAGGTTCTCTGCTGTGATCATGTCTTCGACGTTACGGAGCGCACGCGCGCCGCACATCGGTCCACAGGATGATCCGGATGGCACCTGGGTACTAATAGGGCGCGGTCTGTGTGGAACGGGGCGCCGACCTCCGGCACGGAAGCATCGTCCGGATCGGACTCAGCCCAGTGGGCGCCAGGGCGTGTGATCTCAAGTGCCGACGTACAGCGTCTCGGGGTGGGCGACGACGTGAGTGTCGGACACGTCAGCGTGCGGCGATTCGTTCATCGTCCCCTTCTGTTCAGCGACCGGCTCGACATCGATCCGGGTCTCCCGTGATCGCTGGGTGCCCGCCTATGCGCTCAGCCAGACCGCATCCCCAGCGCCGGGTGGGACGGCGTCGCCGACACGGTGCTCGGCGCCGACTGTGAGCCCGGACTCTTCGATCGCGCGCAGCAGGTCGGGGTCACGGTCGCTCACGCGCAGCACGCGCCCGGTGTGACCGAGGGCGGCGTCGGCGAGCAGGACGAACGGCACCCGCTCGACGTGCCCCGCGGCATCCGGAATCGCGTCGCCGTGCGGGTCGAACCTCGGCCTGCCGAGCCGCTCGTCGATCTTCTCGAGCAGTCGGTCGCTGATCGAATGCTCGAGGATCTCCGCCTCGTCGTGCACCTCGTCCCACGAGTAGTCGAACTCGCTCACGAGCCATGTCTCAATCAGGCGGTGCCTGCGCGTCATCTCGAGCGCCCGGCGTTCGCCTGCCTCGGTCAGCCGCACCGCCCGGTACGGCTCGTGCGCGACGAGGCCCTGCGCGGCGAGCTTCTTCACCATCTCGGTCACGCTCGACGGCGCCACCCCGAGGTTCGCGGCCAGCACCGACGGCGTGATCGGCGCATCCTGCCACTCGGTGTGCGCGTAGATCGTTTTGAGATAGTCGTCGATTGCCGGCGAAGCCACGCCCCCAAGGGTACGCGGTCGCCGGTCACACTCCCGCGAAGGTGAGCACCAGCAGCACGACGTTCAGCGCGATCAGGAAGGCGCTCGACGCCCAGCCGAGTGCGGTGGTCCACCAGCGGTTGCGGTGTTCGCCGAGGGTGCGCCGCTGCGCGGTCAGCACGACGAGCGGAATCAGCGCGAACGGGATGCCGAACGACAGCGCCACCTGACTGAGCACGAGCGCCTGGGTGGGATCGAAGCCGACGGCGAGGATCACGATCGCCGGGATCAGGGTGATGAGGCGTCGTGCGAGAAGCGGCAGCCGGATGCGCAGCAGCCCCTGCATGATCTCGGCACCCGCATACGCGCCGACAGAGGTCGAGGCGAGGCCGCTGGCGAGCAGTCCGACGGCGAACAGCGTTGCGATGACGGGGCCCAGTCCCGCGCTGAGCGCGGCGTACGCGCCCTCGAGGGAGTCGGTGCCGTCGACACCCGGCAGGTTCGCGGCGCCCAGCAGCAGGATGGCGAGGTTGACCGTGCCGGCGATCACGAGCGCGATCGTCACGTCGAGGCGGGTCGCACGCAACAGGCGCCGGATGAGGCGGGGACGGGAGGCGAGCGGCGCGGCGGCCGGGTCATCCGGCGCTGGGTGCTCTGAGGCGCGGCCTTTCCGCTGAGATGCGGCATTCTCTCGGTGATTGTGCCGCGTCTCGGTGATTGTGCCGCGTCTCGGAGCGGTGGTGACCTCGCTGGTCGCGGCGCGCTCTTCGGGTGCGGCGGGCGGATCATCCGGCGTCTGGTGCTCTGAGGCGCGGCCTTTTTGCTGAGATGCGGCATTCTCGTGGTGATTGTGCCGTGTCTCGGCGATTCTGCCGCGGCTCGGGACCGTGGTGGCCGGCGCCGGAGTCGCGGACACATCGCCGCCGAAGCGGTCGCGGGCGAGCGCGCTGTGCGCGTAGATGGCATGAGGCATCACGGTGGCGCCGAGGATCGACGCGGCCAGCAGCACCGACTGCGTTCCCTCGAAGCGGGGGAGAAGCCCGGATGCCGCCTCAGCCGGATCAGGCGGCCCGATGAAGAGCCCGACGGTGAACCCGATGGAGATGATGGCGAGCAGGGCGATGATCACCGCTTCGAAGGGGCGCGCTCCGCTGTGCGACTTCACGGCGAGCAGCACCATCGACACGGCGCCCGTGATGAGTCCGCCGACCAGCAGAGGAATGTCGAAGAGCAGCCAGAGTGCGACCGCGCCCCCGATGATCTCGGCGATATCGGTGGCCATCGCGATGAGCTCCGCCTGCACCCAGTACGCGCGGCGCGCCCACGGGTTCCGGATGCGCCGCCCGAGCGTCTGCGCGAGGCTGCGCCCTGTGACGACGCCGAGCTTGGCCGAGAGGTACTGGATCAGCCACGCCATCGCGTTGGCGAGCACGACGACCCACACCAGCAGGTAGCCGAACTGGGCGCCCGCAGACATGTTGACGGCGACGTTGCCTGGGTCGAGATAGGCGACGCCCGCGACCAGCGCGGGGCCGAGCAACGCGATCAGACGCGCGTTTCCTGTGTGTGTGCGGCGCTCCATCCGGCTAGTGTGCCAGATTTTTAGGCACACCGAAAAATTGTTTCTGCCCAGCAGCTCGTCTGCTCGTCCGCGAGGGCGCAGGGCGCCGCGCATACGACAACAGATCGCGCACAGATCAACATCATCCGGCTGAGATCGTGTGCGGGAACGCGCATTCTGTTGAGTTGTGTGCGCCGGCGCCCCGCTACCCTCAATGGGTGACAGACGCAGCCTCAGACCCCGGCAATGAGACGCCCACGCACGGAGTCGGCCCGTGGCAGGGGGAGTGGCCCAGCGGCGATCAGTACGATCCCGAGCTGCTGCGCGACGGGGATTCGCGCAACGTCGTCGACGAGTACCGCTACTGGAGGATGGACGCGATCATCGCCGACCTCGACACGAAGCGGCACGGGTTCCACGTCGCCATCGAGAACTGGCAGCACGACATGAACATCGGGTCGATCGTGCGCAGCGCCAACGCGTTCCTCGCCGACACGGTGCACATCGTGGGACGCAGGCGCTGGAACCGACGAGGCGCGATGGTCACCGATCGCTATCAGCACGTGATCCATCATCCGGATGTCGCTTCGTTCCGTGAGTGGTGTGAGAGCGAGGGTCTGCCGATCGTCGCCGTCGACAACGTCGGTGACGCTGTTCCGGTCGACAGGGCCGAGCTGCCCGAGCGCTGCGTGTTCCTCTTCGGACAGGAGGGACCGGGCGTGAGCGACGAGGCGCTCGCCGCGGCGACCAGTCACATCGAGATCGCGCAGTACGGCTCGACCCGCTCGATCAACGCCTCGGCTGCCGGAGCCGTCGTGATGTACGAATGGTGTCGGAGGTGGGCGTAGCCCGCCGGAGGCGCCCGCCGTGCGGAGCGCGGCAGACCGGCACTGCGTCGTATGAGACCCGCGTGAGCGGGGCGAGTCGGAGGTGGGCGTAGCCCGCGCACCGGCCGTGCGGAGCGGGCATCACGCTTCCTGCTGCAGCCACTCCTGGCCTCGGATGCGTCGCGCCAGCGTCACGAAGCGCATGCCCATCAGGATGACGAAGAACCCTGCCGCGAGAGCCGCGAGGCCCCAGGATCCGGACGGCGTCAGCCACGCCAGCAGGGCGAGGTACGGCACGAAGGGGATCAGGTTGATCGCTCCGACCGCGGCGAGATAGCGCGCATCGTTCGCGCCCATCAGCACGCCGTCGAGCACATAGACGAGGCCGGCGAGCGGCTGCGTGATGCCCATCAGGACGAGCGCGGGCACCAGCAGGCGCGCGACCTCCTCGTCGCCGGTGAACAGCAGGCCGATCACGCCGCTGGCCGCGGCGATGACCGCGCCGCACAGCACGCCGAACCACGCGCCCCACGCCAGCGTGCGCCGCACCACCTGTCGCACACGGTGCTCGTCGCCTTCGCCGAGGGACTTGCCGATGAGCGCCTGGGCGGCGATCGCGAGCGCGTCCATCGCGAAGGCGGCGGTCGACGAGATCGTGAAGACGATCTGCCACCCCGCCAGCTCGTCTGTGCCGAGCATGGTCGCCACCCCGACCGTGAGCAGCAGGCTCACCCGCAGGCTGACGGTGCGCAGGAACAGCCAGCCGCCCGAGCGCGCCGAGCTGCGCACGGCGCCGGGCTGCGGGGCGATCGCGGCGCTGTGTCTGCGCGCGAGGCGCGCGACGATGGCGACGTACACGGCCACCATGCCCCATTGAGCGACGACTGTTCCCATCGCCGACCCCGCGATGCCCCAGCCGAGACCGTACATGAACACCCAGTTCAGCCCGGCGTTCGCGGCGAAGCCGAGCACCGCGATCCACAGCGGCGTCACCGTGTCCTGCAGACCGCGCAGCAGGCCCGTCGCTGCGAACACGATCAGCATCGCCGGCAGCCCCCACATCGAGATGCCGAGGTAGGTCGCTGCCATCGCTGCGACCTCGTCCGGTGCACCGAACGCTGCCACCAGCAGGGGAGTGGCGAGATAGCCGGCGACCGACAGCACTGCTCCGATCGCCAGCGCCAACCACATGCCGTTGATCCCGGCCGTCACGGCGCCGGGAACGTCGCCCGCCCCGACGCGACGTGCGACCGCGGGCGTCGTCGAGTACGCCAGGAACACCATCAGCCCGACCACGGTCTGGAGCACAGCACCGCCGATGCCGAGCCCCGCCAGCGGTGTGATGCCGAGGTGCCCGACCATCGCCGAGTCGACGATGAGGAAGATCGGCTCGGCGATGAGCGCCCCCAGCGCGGGCACAGCCAGCGCCAGGATGCGGCGGTTGAGCGTGCGCGGTGAGTCGGTCACCCCATGAGCGTATTCGCCGTGAGGGCGTCGGGCGTTCGTCCGGGCCTGCGGCGGTCGATGACGCGGTGTGCACCGGAGTGAGGGGAGCGTGCTGGTACGAAGGTCATCTGCCCGGATGCGGCCGGATCTCGCGCAGCTCTGCTCGTCTCGGACCAGGTGCGGGTCGCGGCCGAATGATCCGGATGGTCTCTCGCCTGCCGGTCTCCGCTACGACGTACAGGCACCCGTCGAGACAGGCTCTGAGCCCGCGCCGTCGAGTGCGGGAGTGAGCTCGGTCGTCGTCATGGCGTAGCCGATGCGATCGTCGCCCTCGTCGCGGGCGAAGACGACCCCGGCGACATCACCGTCGGTGGTGAGCAGCGGCCCGCCGGAGTTGCCCGGTCGCACCTCGGCGGCGAGGGTGTACACCTCGCGCGCGTTGCGCTGCTCCTCGTAGATGTCCTTGACGGGCATGTTCGCCACGTTCATCACTGTCGAAGGCGACACCGTGAAGGGCCCGCCGTATGGGTACCCCTGCACGGCGCCTTCGGCATCGGCGCCGACGGGCGCGACGATGTCGAGCGGCACGGCCTCGACGTCGGCGGAGATCAGCGCGAGGTCGTCGACCGGGTCGAAGTACACCACGACGCCGTCGACGGCCGGCTCGTTCGGCAGTTCGACCATGACGGTGTCGGCCCCGGCGACGACGTGGGCGTTGGTGACGATGAGATCGTCGTCGGCGACGAATCCCGACCCGGTCGCGCCGGTGCCGCACGAGTAGGCGACGCCTGAGATGCGCGCGACGGAGGCAGCCGCGTCATCGAGCGCCGCGCTGCCCGTATCGATGTCGGTCGTCGGCACCTCGGTGCCTTCGGCGATCACGCCGCCGAGGGCGGGGAGCGCATCGTCGACGACCACCGAGCGCAGTTTGGCGAAGGCCTCGATCACCGGTTCCGGCGTGTACCGCTCGATCGTGCGCAGCACCGTCGAGGACGCGATGGAGGATGAGACCACGGGCACGCCGGCCGAGGCGATCGCCGAGCCGACTGTGACGAGCACGACTGCGGTCGAGGCGGCGGCGAGCAGTCCGCCGGTCAGACGCTCGAAGAAGCGCAGCTTGATCTTGTCCGCGCCGCGCCGGATGACCGAACCGATCGCCGCGCCCAGGCCCGCGCCGATCGCGAGCAGGGCGATCACGGTGCCGACGACCGCGACCCCGCGCCACTCTCGCGCCGTGACGAACGAGCTCACAAGCGGAACCACCCACGGCGCCGCGATCGCACCAGCGGCCAGCCCTGCCCACCATCCGATGCTGGCGAACAGCCCGACCCGGAATCCGCCGAGAAGCGCGAGCAGCACCAGCACCACGATGACGACGTCGACGATGATCATGCGGCCTCCGATCTGCGATCACGCTACGGGTCGTTCCTCTGTGCGAGCGGTGAGAGCTCCGAGCTCGTCGTGCGATCACGGTATTCGGCACGTCCGACGTTCTGACCGTTCGCCCCGATGTCGGACGGGGTCAATACGATGGAGCCATGGCTCTTCCCTCTGGCATCGCCGTCGACGAACTGAACCCCGACATCCGCGCGCAGGACGACCTCTTCCGGCACGTGAACGGCAGTTGGATCGAACGCACCGAGATCCCCGACGACAAGGCGAGGTGGGGTTCGTTCCACGCGCTCGCAGAGCGAGCCGAGGCCGATGTGCGCGCGATCGTCGAAGAGATGCGCGAGGCCGAGCCCGGTAGCCAGGCCCGCAAGATCGGCGACCTGTACTCGAGCTTCATGGATGTCGATCGCATCAACGCGCTCGGCGCCGAGCCGCTGCGCTCGCGCTTCGCGGCCATCGACGAGCTCGCCGACATCCCCTCGTTCCTCCGCTTCGTCGGCGAGCTCGACCGCGAGGGCGTCGCGAGCGTGTTCGGCCTGTACGTCGAACCCGACCCGGGCGATCCGGAGCGCGCCGTTCCGTTCGTCGCGCAGGCCGGCCTGTCTCTTCCCGACGAGCAGTACTACCGCGAGGAGCAGTTCGCCGAGGTGCGGGAGGCGTTCCGCGCTCATGTGGAGCGGATGCTGGCACTCGCCGGAATCGACGCCGCCGCCGACCAGGCCGACAGGCTGGTGGCACTGGAGACCGAGCTGGCCGGTCACCACTGGGACAATGTCGCCAGCCGCGACGCGGTGGCCACGTACAACCTGAAGACATGGGCCGAAGTGCAGGAGCTCGCAGGTGCCGACCTCGAGCCGTGGCGCGACGCGGTCGTGCCGGATGCCGCGGCCTTCGCCGAGATCGTGGTCAACCAGCCCTCGTTCGTCACGGGTCTGGGGTCGATGCTCGTCGAGGAGCGGCTCGACGACTGGAAGGCATGGCTGCGCTACGCGGTGGTGCGCGGAGCAGCGGCGTACCTGACCGATGAGTTCGTGAACGAGAACTTCGGTTTCTACGGCACGGCACTCACGGGGGTGCCGCAGATCCGAGAGCGTTGGAAGCGCGGCGTCGGTTTCGTGGAGGGCGCCATGGGAGAGGCCGTCGGCAGGATCTACGTCGAACGCCACTTCCCGCCGCAGGCGAAGGCCGAGATCGACACGCTCGTGAAGAACCTCGTCGAGGCGTACCGGCAGAGCATCACGGAGCTCGACTGGATGAGCCCCGAGACCCGTGAGCGCGCGCTCGAGAAGCTCGACCAGTTCACGCCGAAGATCGGCCATCCGGATGTCTGGCGCGATTTCTCGGCGCTTGCCGTCGATGCGGGCGATCTCGTCGGCAACGCGGCCGCCGCCGGCCGGTTCGAGCACGACAGGCAGATGCGCAAGATCGGCCAGCCGATCGATCGCGACGAGTGGCTGATGAGCCCGCAGACCGTGAACGCGTACTACCACCCGCTGCAGAACGAGGTCGTCTTCCCCGCGGCCATCCTGCAGTACCCGTTCTTCGACGTCGAGCGCGATCCCGCGGCGAACTACGGCGGAATCGGCGCCGTGATCGGGCACGAGATCGGCCATGGGTTCGACGACCAGGGCTCGCAGTACGACGGGACGGGCGCGCTGCGGAACTGGTGGACCGAAGCTGACCGTGAGGCGTTCGAGAAGCGCACCGCATCGCTCATCGCGCAGTTCGACAGTCTCACGCCCGTCGGTCTCGAGGCCGAGACTCATCACGTCAACGGTGCGCTCACCATCGGCGAGAACATCGGAGACCTCGGCGGGCTCGGCATCGCGCTGAAGGCCTACTCGATCGCGGTCGAGAAGGGCGAGGCCGGCGAGCCAGGCGAGATCGACGGTCTCGACGGCCTGAAGCGCGTGTTCCTGTCGTGGGCGCAGGTGTGGCAGCAGAAGTCGCGCGATGCCGAGGCGATCCGGCTGCTGGCGATCGATCCGCACTCGCCGAATGAATTCCGCTGCAATCAGATCGTGCGCAACATCGATGCGTTCTACGACGCGTTCGGCGTCGTCGAGGGAGATGCGCTGTGGCTCCCCGAAGTCGATCGAGTGACGATCTGGTGACGCATGCCCGGGCACTCTGTTCACGCAAAGGGAACACGCCTAGGCTGTATCTCTGTGTGACGGCGTGCATGATGTACGCAATCGCGCTGTAAGGGCGGGAGGAGACTCCCCGGGGAGCCAGCGCGGCACTGTCCGATTCCGAGCGCCCTGGAGAGCCCTGTGGTCCCCGACCCCGACCAGTCGATCGTTGCCACTCGCCGCCAGAGGCGCCATTCGGGCTCTCGCACGTCCCGCCGCCGCACCGACCGCCGACCGGGGTTCCCCCTCACCCTCGCCGCGCTGGAGGGGCTCGCCGTCGCGGGCGCGCAGGTGTCGGTGCACGTCGCCGACCTCGATCGCGGGTCGACCGTCCTGACCGGCGACGACTTCGTGACGCTGCCGGTGGGCGGGCTCGGGGTGATTCCCCTCCTCATCGAGACGGCCGCAGGCTTCGACGACGGCACCGTCGATCCGGCCCGGCTGGTCAAGCGCGACGATCTGGATCCCGTGTCGGTCTCAGGGATCTGGCGCCACCTCGCAGCTTCGGAGCTGTCGCTGACCGATCTCGCGGTGCTGGCCGCAGCGCAGGGAGACGCGTACGCGACGAACGCGCTGCTCGAGGCCACGGGCATCGAAGCGATCACGCGGCGCATGGTCGATCTCGGTATGCGCAGGTCGGCTCTCCTCGACCGCGTGCGGGACGAGCGCGGCCCGGACGACGCGCCGCACGTCTCGCTCGGCACGACCCGCGAGTACGCCACGCTGATGAGCGACCTCGTCGGCGGTCGGGCCGTGAACCCCGCGGTCAGCGCGCAGGTGTCGGAGTGGCTCACCATCGGGCAGGACCTGAGCCTCGTCGGCGCCGCAACGAACCTGCGCGCCTTCGGTCATGACGATGACGCGCACGGCCTGCTGTTCCTCAATCGCACGGCATACGACGACACCGGTGTGCGCGCCGAAGCGGGTGTGATCGCGGGCCCACGCGCCGGCCTCGCCTACGCGCTCACGGTGTGCTTCGATGACGTCTCACCGCTGCACCGCGACCGCGCCCACCACGCCTTCCGCACTCTCGGCACCGAGCTGATGGAGAACGTGCACTGACGCGCGATCCCGCGTTACGTGGCGAGAGCCGGCTACTCCGAGATCTTCGGCATGTGCCAGGCGTGCCAGCTCGAGATCCGGATGACGACGCTCCAGCTGTCGCGCTCGCGGTCGGCGTAGGGGGCGCCGGTGTAGTGCTCTGAGATGCGGTCGATGTCGACGAGCCCGTCGTCCTTGCGGAACTCGACCACCTCGCCCGAGAGCGACACGTGCGAATACCAGTCGTCGGCGGCGAAGATCGTCAGGGCGACGCGGGGGTCCTCGCGCATGTGCCGCATGCGTGCGCGGGTCGCGTCGAGGTTGAGCAGGATGTGGCTGTCGTCGGTGAGCTCGTACCAGGTGGCCGCCGTGCTCAGCTCACCGTTCGGGCGGATCGTCGCGACGACGCACTGGTTCGGCTTGCGGAGCGCGTCGAGGTACTCGGAGGGCAGTGGTGTGCGCGGCATAGGGGCTCCTTGGGGGTGACGGTGGGGTGCCTCCAGCGTACGATGCCCTCCCGGCGGTCGGCCGGCCGTCGCCCTCAGCCCAGCGCCAGGGCGGCGGCCAGGCCGAGCATCATCACGGCGATGACCGCGTCGAGGGCGCGCCAGGAGCGCGGGGAGCGCAGCCACCGCGCCGCGAACCGGGCGGCGCAGGTGAGGAACGCGAACCACGCGGCGCTGCCTGCGATTGCGCCGAGCCCGAACAGCCAGGCCGCGTCGCCGTAGGCGGTCGAGATCGAGCCGAGCATGAGCACGGTGTCGAGGTATGTGTGCGGGTTCAGCCAGGTGATCGCCAGGCATGTGAGCACGGCGGGCAGCAGCACGTGCTTCTGATTCGTGCGCGGTCGGCTCACAGTGAGCGTCGCCGTTGCGGTCGATCCGGACCAGGCAGGTGCGTCATCCGGGTGCAGCCCCGCGTCCGGACGGGCGGGCCCCTCAGTCGCGTCGATCGCGTCACCGCCACCGCGGACCGCGCGCCATGCGGCGAACAGGCCGTACCCGGCGAGGAAGGTCACGCCGGCCCAGCGCGCCGCATCGAACAGCCACGGCACCGCTTCGACCGCCGCGCCGAAGCCCGCGACGCCCGCCGAGATCAGCACGATGTCGCAGGCGAAGCAGACCATCGCCAGCACGACCGCATGGCGACGGCTGCTCGTCGCATGGCGGACGCCCTCTCGCAACAGGAACACGTTCTGCGCGCCGGGCGCGACGATGAGGGATAGGCAGAGACCGAAGCCGGCGAGGAGAGCGATGAGCACCAGGCAATGCTCCGCTCGTCCGTGCGAGAATCAAAAGCAGATGTGGCCAATCGAAAGTTGGTGAAGCAGAGCTTATGTGGATCGCTCCAGAGCTGGCGCAGACGGTGGCCGCGATCGTCGACGAGAAGTCGTTCGACGCGGCGGCCAGGCGGCTGCGCATCTCGCCCTCCGCCGTCAGCCAGCGGCTGCGTGCGCTCGAGTCGCAGCTGGGCCGGGTCCTGATCATCCGGTCGCGGCCGGTGAGGGCCACTGCGGCAGGCACCACGATCGTGCGACTGGCCAGACAGTACGAGGTGATCGGGCACGAGGCGTCCATCGCGCTCGGTCTGGAGCGGCGCGACCGGATGCACGTGCCGATCGCCGTCAACGCCGACTCCCTCTCGCTGTGGCTGCTGCCGGCGCTCGAAGCCGTGGCGCGAGAGCACGATGTCACCTTCGAGCTGCTCCGCGAGGACGAGGACCGCACCGCGGCGCTGCTGGAGTCGGGCTCGGCGCTGGCTGCGATCACCTCAGAGGAGAATCCGATCGCCGGCTGCACGGTCACGCCGCTGGGCGCGACGGAGTACGTCGCGTTCGCCTCGCCGGGGTTCGTGGACCGATGGTTCGCGCGGGGTGCGACGAAGACGTCGATCGCCGCGGCCCCGGTGATCGAGTTCGATCGCTCAGACGACCTGCAGGCGCAGTGGCTGCGCGCGAACGGTGTCGATCCGGAAGCCCCGCCGCGGCACTACGTTCCGGCGTCCGAAGACTACGCCGCCGCAGTCCGGCTCGGCATGGGCTGGGGCATGCTCCCGCCGGCGCAGGCGGCTGCGGCGCTGGAGCGGGGTTCGCTCGTGCCCCTCGGTGCCCCCGACATCGACGAGCCGCTGTTCTGGCAGCAGTGGAACATCACGTCCCCCGCCCTCGCCGCGATCAGGGAGTTCGTCGTGCGCGGCGCACGCGCGGCGCTGCGGCAGCAGGGCGCCCCTCAGTCGGTGCCGCGCCCGAGCGCCTGATCCGTGGCGGCCCAGTGCTCGCGGACGGCCGTGAGTGCCTCTGCCACGAGCGCGGTCGGCGTGAGGCCGCGGGGGAGCGCGGCGGCAACGGGGTTGTCCAGGTCGTGACCCGCCAGCTCGCGGAACAGCAGCGGGCGCCCCTCTGGGCTGTGCGACCGCGTCTGCATCAGGATGGAGTAGGCCGACCCGCGACCGACGACGTTGTGGATCGCCTCGACGCTCGAACTCCGCCACGGCACCAGTGGTTCGACGCCCTCTGCGGCGAAGGCCGCCAGCGTGCGATTCAGCGCCGGCTCCTCGTCGAGCAGGATCGCGGGATGCTCCGCGAGGGCGCGCAGATTCAGATCCGGATGATCGGCGAGCGGGTGCTCTGGGCTCATCACCGCCGTGCGCCGACTGCGGCGGAGCACGGTCGCCGTGCAGCCGGACGACAGCTGGGCGCGATAGATGATCGCGATCTGTGCGCGACCCGCCATCACCTCCTCCTGCACGTGCGAGCCCGATCCTTCGACGAATCGCAGGTCGACATCCGGATGCCTGGCGCCGAACCACTCGATCAGGGCGGGGATGGTGTGCGGCGAAAGCGTCCGGTACACCCCGATGGCGAGTCTCCCGCTGAGACGCCCCCTGGTCTCCGACACGATCGATGACACTCGACCGACGCCGTCGAGAACGCCGCGTGCGTGCGCCGCGACGGCCACGCCCTCCGCCGTCAGAGCGATGCCGTGCCCCGGATGCCGGATGACCAGCCGAGCGCCCACGGTGCGTTCGAGTTGGGCGAGCGCTGTGCTCACGGCGGCCTGGGTGACTCGGCACGCCGCCGCCGCGGCCGTCACCGACCCCGAGTCGGCGATCGAAACGAAGTACTCGAGCTGTCGAAGCGTGATGTCAGCCATTACCTCACTTGATAGCACAGTTAAGGACAATCAGATGGACACGAGGAGCGAATGCGAGAACCATGGAGGCGTACCCGAGGAAGGACACAACGACGTGACGACGACCGAACCCCGCATCGTGACGCTGGGCACCGCAGGCGGCCCGCGCTGGTGGGCCGACCATGCCGGAGAGCCGCGCTTCGGCATCGCGACGGCCGTCGTCGTCGGCGACCGCTGGTACCTCGTCGACTGCGGCGACGGCGCTGGGCACCAGGCGAAAGCCGCTGGGCTGCCGATGCCCGCTCTCAGCGGCATCTTCCTCACCCACATGCATTCCGACCATCTGGTCGACCTGCCGGGGATCGTGCTGTTCGGCGCGTTCGAGCTGAAGAGCCGATCTGCCGGGTCGATCCCGATCGTCGGGCCTGGCGACAGAGGAAGACTGACTCCCCTCTCGCCCCAGGCGAGCTGGCGGCCCGATCCGGTCGCGCCCGAGCGCCCGACGCCCGGTGTCGCTGGCCTGCTCGACGGGCTGCTCGCCGCCTTCGCGACCGACATCAACGACCGCATATTCGATTCGCTCGCGAAGAGTCCGCGCGACACCTTCGAGGCGCGCGAGATCGACCTCGACGGTGTGCGGGGGTTCGACCCCGACACCGCCGTCTCGCCCGACATGGAGCCGATCGAGGTGTTCGGCGACGACCTCGTGACGGTGACGGCGACGCTGGTGTCGCACCACCCGATGGCGCCCGCATTCGCGTATCGCTTCGACACCGAGCACGGCTCCGTCACGATCTCCGGCGACACCGCTCCCTGCGACAACCTGGTGCGCCTGGCCCGCGATACCGACCTGCTGCTGCACGAGGCCATCGACCTCGACATGCTGGCCGCTCAGTACTCCGACACCGCGATGCTCAAAGCGACGATGGATCACCACCGACGCTCCCACACGACGCCGGCCGACGCGGGCCGGATCGCGGCGCGCGCCGGGGCGCGGCACCTCGCCCTGCACCACCTCGTGCCGTCCCATGCGCATCCCGAGGTGTGGCACGGTGCGCAGCAGACGTTCGACGGTCCGCTGACGATCCCCGAAGATCTCGACACGCTCAGCTTCGCCCGCCTGCCTCAGCCGGCTGGTGCCGCGACCTGACCAGAAGCCGCGGCGAGGCCTGGAGCCAGCCCGCACTCATCCGGCCGTTCGGCCGATCACCCGAATGAGGAGTCAACGATGACCAACTCGTCCAACACCCAGGCGGTCGATACTGCCTACTCCGCGTCCAAGCGGGATATGCGCCGCATTCTGGCCTCCAGTCTGATCGGCACGGCGCTGGAGTACTACGACTTCATCCTGTACGCGACCGCCGCCGGGATCGTGTTCAACCGCATCTTCTTCACGAATCTCGATCCCACAGCCGCTCTCGTGCTGTCCTTCGCCACACTCGCGGCGGGCTACGTGGCGCGCCCGCTCGGCGGCGTGATCTTCGGCCACCTCGGCGACAAGGTCGGCCGCAAGACCGTGCTGATGGCGACCATCGTCGTGATGGGCGTGACGTCGACACTGATCGGCCTGCTGCCCGCCACGGACCAGATCGGCATCTGGGCGCCGGCGCTCCTTGTCACGCTGCGCGTCGTGCAGGGCATAGCCGTGGGCGGCGAGTGGGGCGGGGCCACCCTCGTCGGGTTCGAGAATGCGAAGAAGCGTTCGCGCGGCTTCGCCTCGGCCTTCTCCTACATGGGTGCGCCGACGGGCACGCTGGTGGGAACGCTCATCCTGGCCGGCATGGCGACGATGCCGGATGAGCAGTTCCTGTCGTGGGGATGGCGCGTGCCGTTCATCCTCTCGGCGGCGTTCATGATGATCGCCGTGTTCATCCGCCGGAAGGTGACGGAGTCGAAGGTGTTCCTCGAGGCGGCGGAGCGCGCGCCCCAGCACAGGAAGACGCCGCTGGTCGAGCTCGTCCGGCATCACTGGCGCCCGCTGCTTCGCGCCTTCGCCGTCGGAATCTCCTGTCAGGGAGCACAGGGCCTGATGGGTGCATGGGCCGTGGCCTACGTGGTGCAGCAGGCGGCGCACGAGCAGAGCCTCGTGCTGGTGCTGAAGGCATCGGCGGCCGTGACGACCATCCTGTTCATCATCATCGCGTCCCGGATGTCGGACCGTTTCGGCAGGCGCCGCATCCTGATGTTCGGCAACATCCTCGGCATCGCGCTGGCCTTCCCGATCATGATGATGCTGCAGACCGACAACGTCGTGCTGTTCTTCTTCGCGGTCTTCCTCGGCCTCTCCGTCGTGCAGGGCTTCTCCGCCGGTCCATACGGCGCCTACGCCGGTGAGCAGTTCCCGACATCCGTGCGCAACTCCGGCGCGTCCGTCGCCTACCAGTTCGCCGCAACCGCCGGCGCGGGCTTCACGCCGATGATCGCAACGGCGCTCGCCGCGGCGGGGGGAGGCAGCCTCTGGCTCGTGTCGCTGCTGTGGATCGGATTCGCACTGATCAGCCTGATCGGCCTGATGACCGGCAAGGACCGTTCGAACCTCGACCTCACGGAGTTGGACGGGAAGCCTGCCCAGGCGACTCCTGCTGCGGCGGTCCCGGCGCCGCGCTGACCCCGCCGTCGCCAGCGTGCACGAGGCGCTGACTCAGCAGAGTGGAACCGGCGACCGCTGCCGGCATCACGAACACCGCCCCGAGCGGGATCAGGAAGCACAGATACGTCGCCAGCCCGAACCCGAGTGCCGTCGACCGCTGCGCGCGCAGCAGGCGACGGCGCTCGCGGGTGGCGATGCCGCGTGCCGTCAGCGCACGCGAGGTGAGTTCGTCGGTCAGCAGCAGACCGGAGAGTGCGGCACCCGTGATCGCGCCGAGGACCGTCCCGATGAACGGGATCAGCCCGATCAGGCCGGAGGCGATGGCGACGAGCAGGCCGCGCAGGATGAGCGAGACTCCGTCGCCGGCCGCGCGCCAGAAGCCGTAGTGCACGCCGGGGATCTCTCCGGCTGCTGACTCGACCGAACGCCAGATCCGCTCGTAGAACGGTTCGCCGACGACGAGCGTCACGGCCGTGAACGTCAGCGCGGCGACCACCGCCGTTCCGGCTACCAGCGCCAGGCCGATTCCGATCCGGAGCGCCCCCGCCCAGAACGGATGCCAACCATCGGCGAACGGCGTCAGCGCGGACACGAGCGCCGGCGCGAACGCGGCCAGCGTCACGATCGCCGCCGTGGCGAGCGCGGCGACGATGACGGCCGGTACGAGGCCGAGCACCATCGCACTCGGATCGCGCCGCCACCATCCCAATCCGTGGATCAGTGTGCGCACCCCGCGCCAGAACCCTCGCATGCCGCCAGCCTAGAGCGCGCGAATCGCGAAGCTCTGGTTGAGTCGGAGGATGCCGTGCTAGTGCAAGTATCAATCAGTATGATATTTTTAGATGAGCGCGATGAGGCGCATTCCGTTCACGACGATGTGGAGAGACCATGAAGAAGCTTGTTCGGATCGCCCCGGCGATCGCGGTGGCCGCGGTGTCTGCGTTCGCCCTCGTCTCGTGCTCCTCCGGCGATGGCGGCGGCGATGATGGCGGCGGTTCCGCCGACGGCGTCGACACGGAGGCGCCCCTCTACGACCAACTGCCGGACGACATCCAGGACGCCGGCCAGATCACCATCGCCGGTGACACCCACCCTCCGTACCGCACGATCGAGGAGGACGGCACCTTCACCGGCATCGACCCCGATCTTCAGACCGCGCTCTCCGAGCAGCTGGGCGTGCCGTTCGAGATCGAGACGGCATCCGGTCTCGACGCGATGCTCACCGGCATGCTCTCCGGCCGCTATGACGCGTTCAACGGTCCGGTGCGCGCCACAGAGGAACGCGAGCAGCAGTTCGACGCGATCGTGTGGATGACCACGCGCACCAGCTACGTGCATCTCGCTGAACGCGCCGACGAGCTGGCTGACTCGGAAGCCGTCTGCGGCGCGAACGTGGCCGGCGTGACGGGCTCTGTCTCCGAGACGCAGATCGAAAGGTACAACGAGTGGTGCGCGGAGCAGGGCCTCGACCCCGCCTCGTTCGACGGGCTGGCCGACTCGAACGCCACCTTCCTCGCGGTCAACTCCGACCGCGCAGACTACGCGGCGACGACCCAGGGCGGCGCCATCGACCTGATGGCGCAGGAGCCCGACACCTACGACTACCTCGTGCAGACCGATGAGCAGGGCGCGGGCGTGGACCAGCTGGCCATGTATCTGCCCAAGGACACCGGGCTGACCGAGGTCATGCTCGAGGCGTTCAATGGCATCTTCGACAACGGCGAATACGAGCAGATCATGACGGAGTGGGACATCACGGACGTGGCGGTCGACGAGCCGGTGCTGAATCCGATGACGGGCGGGCAGAGCGGATGACGGCACAGACCGTTCAGCCGCACCCCGTCGACGTCGCGAGCGCGCGTGGGCGCATCCGGCCCATGCGCATCATCGGCGGTGCGCTCATCGTGCTGGTCGCCGCGTCGATCGCCTGGTTCCTGATCAGCAACGAGCGCTTCGAGTGGGACGTCGTCGCGGAGTACCTGTTCAACCCGAGCGTGCTGATGGGGCTGGGGATGAGCATCGCCCTCACGGTCATCGGCATGGTGCTCGGTTCCGTGCTCGGCACGTTCCTCGCCGCCGGCCAGCTCAGCGACTTCGTGCCGCTTCGTCTGGCCTGCATCGCCTTCGTCGGCTTCTTCCGCGGGGTCCCTCCGTTGGTGCAGCTCATCTTCTGGTACAACCTCGCCTACCTGTTGCCGAGCATCGACCTCGGGTTCGTGAGCTGGTCGACCAACGACGTCATCACGCCGCTGACGGCTGCCATCATCG
Source organism: Microbacterium sp. JB110 (assembly GCF_003335195.1). Taxonomy (NCBI): domain Bacteria; kingdom Bacillati; phylum Actinomycetota; class Actinomycetes; order Micrococcales; family Microbacteriaceae; genus Microbacterium; species Microbacterium sp. JB110. Next base: position 272,759 of record NZ_QPGM01000004.1, read on the forward strand.
GCCTCTCGCTGCACGAGGCCGCCTATATGGCCGAGATCATCCGCGGCGGCATCTCGTCGATCGACGAGGGCCAGCGCGACGGCGCGGCCGCGATGGGCTTCAGCCGTTGGCACACCTTCACACGCGTCGTCCTGCCGCAGGCGATGCGGGTCATCCTGCCGCCGACCGGCTCGCAGGTGATCGCGCTGCTGAAGGGCACATCGCTGGTCAGTGTCATCGCCATGGGCGATCTGCTGCACGCCGTGCAGGTGATCTACAACCGCACATACGAGGTCGTGCCGATGCTGATCGTCGCGGTGATCTGGTACCTCGTGGTCGTCACGGTGCTCACGCTGGTGCAGCGCCGTGTGGAGGCCCACTTCGGGCGCGGGACGACCCGCAGCGCGCAGCCGGCGACGACCGGGAAGGAAGAGCAATGACCCCGGATGAGGCATCGGGCCTGATCGTGCAGCCGGAGAGCGTCGACGAAGTGCCCGTCGTCGAGGTCTCGCACGTGAGCAAGAGATTCGGGAACCACCAGGCCCTCGACGACGTGAGTGTGAGCGTGTACGAGGGGGAGGTCGTCGCCGTGCTCGGGCCTTCGGGCTCCGGCAAGTCGACCTTGGTGCGCTGCATCGATCAGCTCGAATCGATAGACGGCGGATCGATGCGCCTCGACGGCGAACTGCTCGGCTTCGAAGAGCGCGGCGGGCATCTGCGCCCGCTCAGCGACGCGGGGCGCAAACGGCAGCAGCGCCGGATGAGCATGGTGTTCCAGCAGTTCAACCTGTTCCCGCACTGGACCGTGCTGCGCAATGTCACGGAGGCTCTCGTGCGGGTGCACGGCAGGACTGCGACCGACGCGCGCGACCGCGCGACCGTTCTGCTGGAACGCGTCGGCTTGGCCGAGAAGGCGGACGCCTACCCGCGGCATCTGTCGGGAGGGCAGCAGCAGCGCGTCGCCATCGTGCGCTCCGTCGCCGTCGATCCGCGCATCCTGCTGTTCGACGAGCCGACCAGCGCTCTCGATCCGGAGCTCGTCGACGAGGTGCTGCTCACGATGAAGGACCTCGCGGCGACGGGCCGCACGATGATCGTCGTCACGCACGAGATGGAGTTCGCCCGCGACGTCGCCGATCGGTGCGTGTTCATGGCTGACGGGAAGCTCATCGAAGACCGCCCGGCCGAGGACTTCTTCGACGACCCCCGCTCGACGCGCTTGCAGGCCTTCCTCGACCGCTCAGGGCGGAAGAACTCAGGGAGCGCGTGATGGCCGTCGTGTATGCGACCGGCGACCTTGTGCTCGAATGCGACGACTCCGCACCACTGCTGGCGGGGGCGAAGGACGTGCTGGCAGAGGCCGATCTGCTGATCGGTCACCTCGAGGTTCCGCACACGACGGCGACCGTGCAGATGTCGGCCGATGTTCCGGCGATCCCCGCGCCGCCGTCAGCGCTGGACGGGGCGGCGGCTGCCGGGTTCGACGTGGCCACGCTTGCGGGCAACCATGTCTTCGACCTCGGCGCGGTCGGCATCGCCGACACCAGGCGCCACTGCGCAGAGCGCGGCATCGCGACCGCAGGCGCCGGCGAGAACGACGACGAGGCGTGGGAGCCTGCGGTTCTCGAGCGCGGCGGCAGACGCATCGCGGTGCTCAGCGTCAACTGCGTCGGCCCGCGCGAGACGCGCGCGGGAAGCGCGAAGCCCGGATGCGCGTCGATCGACGTCGTCACCCACTACGAGCCCCGCGGCGCCAACCCCGGTGGCCCGCCGCGCACGTACACGTTCGCGCAGCCGCGCGACCTTGCGGCGTTCGTCGAGCGGGTCGCGCGGTGCGCCGAGACGGCGGACGTGATCGTCGCGCTGCATAAGGGTCTCGTGCACCAGCCCGTCGCCATCGCCGACTACGAATACGAGATCGCGCACGCCGCGATCGACGCGGGGGCCGCCGCCGTCGTCTCCCACCACGCGCACATCATGAAGGGCGTCGAGCTCTACCGCGGTCGCCCGATCTTCCACGGCCTCGGCAACTTCGCCACCGTCACGCGCGCCCTCGGCGGGCACGACGACGACAGCCCAGAGCGCCGAGCGTGGGCACGGGAGCGGGTCGCCCTGTTCGGCTTCGAACCCGATCCCGACACTCCCGACTACCCGTTCCATCCGGACAGCCGGAACACGGCGATCGCGGTGATCGACATCGACGACGCCGGTGTCGTGGCAGCGCAGCTCATCCCGTGCAGGATCGACCGCGCCTCCCGCCCCGTGCCTGTCACGGGAGCGGCAGGAGCCGCTGTCGCCGACTACATCCGGACCATCACCAGAGAGGCGGGGCTCGACACGACATTCGTGTTCAGCGGAGACCGCCTCACCGCCATGCCGACGAAGGAGACGACGAGATGACGACCAAGCCGCTCGAGGGGAAGACGGTCATCGACCTGACCACGGCGCTCGCCGGCCCCTATGCCACGCTGCTGCTCGCCGGTCTCGGCGCTCGCGTGATCAAGGTCGAGAACCCGACGCGCGGCGGCGACACCTCGCGCAACAACTCGCCGTACGTCACTTCCGACGGGCTGAGCGTGCAGCGCACCTCCGACGACGACATGTCGGTGTCGATGATGCTCCGTGGCCGCGGCAAGGAGTCGATCACCCTCAATCTGAAGCACCCGAGCAGCCGCGAGGTGCTGTTCGACCTCATTCGCGACGCCGACATCCTCGTCGAGAACTACAGTGCGGGCGTCACCAAGCGGCTCGGCATCGACTACGACTCGGTCCGGCCGCTGAACGAGAAGCTCGTCTACACCTCGATCAGCGGCTTCGGGGCGACGGGCGACCACGGCGACCGCAAGGCGATGGACACGATCATCCAGGCGATGAGCGGCGTGATGACCACGGCGGGAGAGCCGGATGATCCTCCCGTGCGCTTCGGCCTTCCGGTCGGCGATCTGGTCGCCCCGCTGTTCAGCGTGATCGGCACGCTGTCGGCCGTGATGCAGGCCGACAGAACGGGCACGGGCCAGCGGGTCGACGTCTCCATGCTCGGCGCGCTCACCTCGCTGGTCGCATGCGAACCGTTCGACGCGCTGGAGGCCATCGGCTTCCCGCTGCGCACCGGAGCATACGTTCCGCGACTGGCGCCGTTCGGCACCTTCCGAAGCGTCGACGGCTGGTTCGCCATCTGCGCGCCGACCGATCAGTTCTCCGCCGGCGTGCTGAAGGCGATCGGGCGTGATGATCTGCTCGGCTCCGCAGAGTTCGGCACCAGAGATGCCAGGGTCGCCAACGCCGACCGGTTGCACGGGCTGATCGCCGGATGGGCCGCGGAGCGCACCCAGCACGAAGTGCTCGCGGCGCTCGACGCGAACGGCGCGCCGGCGGCTCCCGTCCGCACGACGGCGGAGGCCGTTCGTGACCCCCAGGTGGTCTCCCGCAAGGAGGTCGTGCCGCTCGTGCACCCGAAGTTCGGCCACTTCGATGGGCTGTTCGGCTCCGGGCTGCCTATCGTGTTCTCGGAGACCGAAGCCGACCTCTCCGGCCCTGCGCCCAAGCTCGGTGAGCAGACCGACGCCGTGCTGCGCGAACTCGGGTACGACGAGGAGCGGATCCGCGTTCTGCGTGAGGAACACGTGCTGTGAGCGCCGCGGAGCCGGTGCGGATCGGGGTCGTCGGTGCCGACGTCCCCCGTCAGATCGTGCTCGCCGCCGGGGCGACACCCGTGCGCCTCTTCGGCGCATGGGAGGGCGACACGTCGGCCCATGCCCGCGAGCTGCTGGGCGCGGTCGACGCCGTGGCGGTTCGGCTCCTCGACGACCTGCTGGCCGGGCGGTGCGACGACCTGTCCGCTCTGGTCGTGTGCAACGACTCCGCCGCGCACCTGCGCCTGTTCTACGTGCTGCGAGTGCTCGCCTCGCGCGGCGACGTACCGTTCGGCGTGCATCTGCTCGACGCTCCGCGGGCAGGCGGAGCGCCGCGGCGGCGCTTCGTGTCGTGGCAGTACGCGCGACTGGCAGGGTTCGTCTCGGAGCAGACCGGCCGCACCGTCGATGCCGACGCGCTGGGCCGGGCCGCGGCCCGCGAGGCGCGGCTGGTGCGCGAGATCGACCGGATGCGAGCCCGTCGCATGGACGGCACGTGCTCGGGGGCCGCGGCTCTGGACGCCTATCGCGCGGCGCTGACGCTGCCGCCGGAGCAGGCCGCGGATGTCGTCGCGGGAGCCGTCGAGCCCGCCTCGGGGGCTGTTCCCGTCGTGGTCACGGGCAGCACTCATCCGGCCTCGTCCGTGTACACCGCGATCGAGCGGGAGGGGCTGCGCATCGTCGGAGAGGACCACGACGCCGGGGACGCCGCATGGATCGGCGCGGGGGTCGAGGCGGCGACGCCGCAGCGAGCGTTCGACGCTCTCGCCGAGGCGCACGTCGCACGTCCTCCGGCTGCGGCACGGTCGACGTCCGCCGAGCGACGCCGCCGAGGCGCGCGCAGCTCGTCTCGGCCGCCGGCGCGCGCGCCGCGTGCTGGCCGTCGCGCGCGATCTCGATGACGCGCCCGCGCTGGGACCTGAGCGCGCAGCGCGCCGTGCTCGAACCGCTCGGCGTGCAGGTCGAGCCGCGCTGCGCATCGGCGCCGACGAGGCCGTGAGCGCCAGTCGCCGAGCCGGCGCGACGGATCGCAGAGAACCAGGGAGAGCGGGCATGAGCGACGACCGGCTGACGAGTGCCGTGGAGGCGACGCGCTTCCAGAAGCAGTGGTTCCTCCAGACGACTCAGCGCGCCCGCGGCGGCGAGCCGATCGCCTTCCTGAACGCCGATGCGCCGCACGAGATCCTGCGCGCGTTCGACATCCCGTATGTCGTGACGCAGTGGTGGTCGTCGATCATCGCCGCCAAGCGACAGGGCCCGGCAGCCTTGGCGGCCCTCGCCGCCACGGGGCTGCCTGACTTCAGCGTGCAGTACGACGCGATCCCGCTCGGAGAGCAGCTCCTGCCCGAGGCGGAGCGCCCATGGGGCGGTCTGCCCCAGCCGAGGTTCGCGATCGCTGAGCGGTCGGGAGACGTCACCCAGAAGATCTTCGAACAGTGGGGGCAGCGCGAGGGGACCGAGACGTTCCTGCTGTCCCGAACGGCCGCCGATCCGGTGCCGTCCGACTGGTGGGAGCTCGTGCCGCACCGCTGGGAGGAGGCGTTCGGGGCTGAGCGCATCGACCTGCTCGAAGCGGAGATCCGGGAACTGATCAGCTGGCTCGAGGAGCGGACGGGGAAGGCCTTCGATGAGGAGCGGTTGGCCGACATCATGGCGCTCGGCAACGAGCAGGCGGAGTGGAACCGGAGAACCCGCGACCTGATCGCCGCGGCGCGGCCGACTCCGGTGGCCGTGAACGACACCATGCCAGCCGTGATGGTGCCGCAGTGGCACCGCGGCACGCAGTGGGCCGTCGATGCGGCCAAGCGGCTCTACGAGGACGTCGCGGAGCGCGTGGACGCGGGAGCGTCGCTGTGCCCGGACGAGCGGGTGCGGCTGATGTGGATCGGGCGCGGGCTGTGGAGCGACCTCGACATGTACCGCAGGTTCCAGGACGAGTTCGGTGCCGTGTTCGTCTGGTCGATGTACCTCGGCATCGCCGCCGACGGCTACGCCCGATACGGCGACGATCCGGTGCGCGCGCTGGCCGCGCGCTTCGTCGGCATCACCGACCAGCTCTACGTTCCGCCGTGGTCGAGCCAGTGGTACGTCAAGGAGGCGGTCTCGCACGGCGTCGACGGCGTCGTGCACCTGGTCGCCGACGACACCCCAGGCGCAGGCCTGATCACCGAAGCCTTGGAGCAGCAGGGCATTCCGGTGCTGGAGATCCGTGCGAACAACGCCGACGAGCGCTCCAGCCGCGAGGCGCGCGTCGGTGACCGGATCGCGGAGTTCCTCGGAACCCGGGTGACCGGGCGGTAGTCGAGTTCAGTCGTCGAGCTCGTCGAGAGCCGTCCGGCTCCGTCTGGCGGCGAGCCGGGAGGGAACGTGGCGGGGCCGGATGTCGGATGCACGCCGCGAGATCGCCTCGGCCTCCTCCTCGTCGTTGCCGAAGTACCCGCCGCCGAGGGCCTTCGATGCGCGTCGCAGCGCTTCGCGCATCTGCTCGAACGTCTCCTCGCCCAGCTCGGCCATCAGCCGGTCCTCGTGCTCTCGCAGATGCTCGGTGCAGCGGGTGAGCACCTCCCACCCCGGCTCGGTGAGCCGCACCAGCCGGATGCGTGCGTTGTGCGGGTGCGCTCCGGGCTCGATCAGCCCGCGCTCGATGAGCTCCTTGCACACGGTGTGCGCTGCCTGTGGGCTGACGAATGTGCGTCTGGCGAGGTGGGCGTTCGAGACGGGGAGACCCTCACCCAGCACCTGCAGCACCAGGAACTGCGACAGCGTGAGCGCCTCGGCCAGCGCGACGTTCTCGGTGAAGCGCGCGAACGCACGCGACAGGCGGGTGGAGCTGTAGCCGAGGCGGTCCATCGCCGAGACGCCTCGGGGATCTCGCGCGACTTCGCTCATCCTGAAACTCTAACGCGGGCACAGCGATCGGGGCGGGGGCGGCGCGCGCCCTGCGTGCTCACCATTCTCATCGTGTGTCGCGCGGCACGATGAGCGGGGTTCCTGTCACAGGATCCGGGATCACCACGTTCGGCAGGTCGAACACGTCGTGCACGAGCTCGGAGGTGATCGTCTCGGCCGGAGGACCCTGCGCGACGATCCGACCGTCCGCCATTGCGACCACGTGGCCGGCGTAGCGCGCGGCCTGATTGAGGTCGTGCAGGACAGCGACGACCGTGCGGCCGGAAGTGTTGAGTCGGTGCAGCAGATTCAGCACCTCGATCTGGTGGGCGACGTCGAGGAACGTCGTCGGCTCGTCGAGCAGGATCATCGGCGTCTGCTGTGCCAGCACCATGGCGATCCACACCCGCTGCCGCTGGCCGCCGGAGAGCTCGTCGACCCTGCGGGCCGACAGCTCACGCGTCGCCGTCTCGTCGAGCGCCTCGGCCACAGCGGCCTCGTCATCAGGCGACCACTGCCGCAGCATCCGCTGGTGGGCGAAGCGGCCGCGGGAGACCAGCTCGGCGACGGTGATGCCGTCAGGGGCCGAACTCGACTGCGGGAGCAGGCCGATCCGCGCGGCGATGCGCTTCGGCGACAGCTTCGCGATGTCCGCGCCGTCGAGCACCACAGCGCCGGCCGTCGGGCGGAGCAGGCCGGAAAGCGCGCGCAGCAGCGTCGACTTGCCGGACGCGTTGGGTCCGATGATCACGGTGAACGACCCCTGCGGCACACGGAAGCCGAGGTCCTCGCTGATGACGCGCTGGTCGTAGCGCAGCGTCACCGCTTCCGCCGATAGGCGGACGGCATCCGGTGTCGCGTCGACGGATGCGGACGACGGGTGCAGGGGGCCGAAGGGTGCGGACGCGGTCATGGCGCCTTCCTGATCTCGTGGGCGAGCAGCCAGACGAGGTAGGCCCCGCCGAGGACGACCGTGACGACGCCGACCGGCACGGTGAGGGGGATCAGATGCTGTGCGATCAGGTCGGCGGCGATCAGCAGCATCGCTCCGGAGGCTCCGGCGGCGACCAGCGGGATGGTCGCGGTGCCGCACAGGCGGCGAGCGATCTGCGGGGCCGACAGCGCGATGAACGAGATCGGGCCGGCCACCGCGGTCGTCACGCTCACCAGTGCCACGGCGAGGGCGATGGCGGTCCAGCGCACCACGGCGGTGTTCGCACCGGTCGCCCTGGCGGCGTCTTCGCCGAGGTCGAGCTGCCGCAGTCCGCGCGCGACCGGCGGCATGGCCGCAAGGAGCGCAGCCACGGCGACGACGGCCGGCCACCCGTTCTCGGCGGTGGCGCTGTTCAGGGTGCCAGCACCCCAGGCGGCGGCGAACAGCGCGGTGTCCAGTTCCGCCCGCAGCAGCAACCACGTGTTGAACGCCGACAGCATCGCGGAGACGCCGATGCCGACGACGATGAAGCGGAACCCCTGCAGACCGTCTCTGGAGGCCAGCAGCAGGATCGCCGCGGCCGCAGCGAAGCCGCCGATGAGCGAACCGGCTGTCAGCGCCGCCCATCCGCCTCCGGCCATCAGCACCAGGATCATGCCGGTGTACGACCCGCTCGCCAGGCCGATCACGTCGGGACTGGCCAGCGGATTGCGGGTGAACGTCTGGAACACCGCTCCCGCCGCGCCCAGGGCGGCGCCGAATGCGAGCGCCGACGCGGCTCGGGGCAGGCGCCACTCCAGCACGGCGGTGCGTTCGAGCCCGTCCGTCGCCCCGGTGAACGATCCGATCATCTGCGCGATCGTGACCGGGTAGTCGCCCAGCGCGAGCGCGGCCCCGCCGAGCAGAACGGCGACGGTGACAAGGGTCGCCGCGACCGCTGCGGTGCGCACGCGCACGACCGCGCGGCCGCGTGCCAGCACGAAGCGCCGGTGGCCGAACTCGACCTTCGCGCCGCTCACAGGGTGCTCGCCCGTCGGCGGCGCACCAGTGCGATCAGCACCGGAGCGCCGATGAACGCCGTGACGATTCCTGCCGGCATCTCGCCGGGCACGGCGACGCGGCCCGCCATGTCCGCGATCATGACGAGGGTGGGAGCGGCGAGCAGCGACACGGCGAAGATGCGCCGCTGATCTGTTCCGACGCACCAGCGCACGACGTGCGGAATCATCAGGCCGACGAAGGAGATCGGTCCGGCGATCGCCGTGGCCGTTCCGGCGAGCAGCGTGATTCCGACCACGGCTGTGACCTGTACGCGTACCAGTCGCACACCGTGCGAGCGGGCGACGTCGGTGCCGAGGGCGACGGAGTTGAGCGCAGGCGCAGCCGCCATGGCGAGCAGCAGCCCGATCAGCAGCAGCGGAGCCGTCGCGAGCAGAACGTCGGGCCCGCGTTCCAGCAGCGTGCCCGCGTTCCAGCCGCGCATCCTGTCGAAGACATCCGGATGGGTGAGGGTCACCCCTGTGGTGAGCCCCGACAGCACGGCGCCGACGGCGACGCCGGCCACCGTCATCCGGATCGGGTCGGTCGGCCCTCGCCGTGACGAGCCGAGCAGATACACGGCGGTGGTGATCACCAGCGCCCCTGCGCAGGCGAGCCAGACGTACTCGGATGGTCGGGTGATGCCGAAGAAGGCGATGCCGATCGCGATGAAGAACGCCGCGCCGGCGTTGACGCCGAGCACACCGGGGTCGGCCAGCGGGTTGCGCGTGAACGCCTGGATCAGCGCTCCTGCCACGCCGAGCGCCATGCCCACCATCACACCGGCCACGATGCGCGGTGCCCGCTGATCCCACACCACGAACTGCGCTTCCTCCGATCCGCCGCCGGTGAGCGCGGCCCACACGTCGCCAGGCGCAATCGGATTGGCGCCGACGAACAGCGAGGCCGCCAGGACGACGGCGAGCACCGCGGTCAGGCCGCAGATCCAGGCGCGCGAACGCCTGGCGGCCGCTCCCGTGACCACCAGGCGTTCGCGCGCGGGAGCGGTCAGCTCAGCCCTCCTGCAGGATGCTCTCGAGGTCGTCGAGAACGACCCCGCCGCCGTAGTATCCGACGCCGGTGATCCAGAATCCGAAGTCGACCACGTGCATGCTTCCGAAGGCATCGGCGTTGTCGGTGATCGCGTCGGGAACCGTGCTGGGGTCATCCGGATCGTTCGATGTGACCAGAACGAGATCGGCCGCACCCTGGCGCGCCTCCTCCGGTGAGATGTCGAGCGAGATGTCCTCCCACTCGTGCTCCGGGATCGTGAGGCCCGCGCACTCCAGCGCGCCGCCCGCGAAGGACGTCGGGCCGTACAGCGTCAGCCGCGTGTCACGGGGGCGGATCAGCTGCGCCGTCATGCCCGCGGTGTCGTACTCGTCGGCGATCTCTGCGCATCGAGCCTCGTAGTCGGCCTGCAGAGCCTCGAGTTCGTCCGAATCGCCGAGCGCCTCGGCCACCAGTGCGGCGTTCTCCTGCCACGGGTCGGCCTGCGTCGCCATGAACACCGTCGGTGCGACGTCGTCGAGTTGGTCGTACAGCGCCGAGTGGCGCGACTCCGTGCCGATGATGAGATCCGGTTCCAATGCGGCGATGCGCTCGACGCTCGGCTCGCTGATGGTGCCGACCATCTCGATGTCCGCGGCCTCTTCGCCGAGATAGGCGGGCACGCCGGTCTCCTCGCTGGCAACCGCAGTGCCGACCGGGGTCACGCCGAGAGCGACGGCCGTGTCCAGCTGCACGGGTTCCAGCACGACCACACGCTGCGGGTCATCCGGAACGTTCGTCTCGCCGCGCGCGTGGGCGACGGTGTGGGTCGACCCTTCCGGCTCCTCCGACTCTGCGGATTCGGCGGGGGAGCAGGCGCTCAGCAGAAGTGCGGCGATGGCGACGGCGCCGAGCCCCGTGGCGGGGCGCAGCAGAGTGCGGGAGGTGGTCATCGGGATCCTTCGGGTCGGGGAAGCGACGGCAAAAGGAAGATTAGCTGAGGCTAACCTAAATGTCACATTGGTCTGCTTCTGCGCGGCCCGAACGGCCATGAGCCGTGTCGGCGTACTACTCTGCGTACCCCAGCTCGTCGAGCAGGGCCAGGCCGCTGGAGGCCCATTCGATCTCACCGCGGGCTCTGGCGACGAGGTTCTCGTAGCCGAGGCGCTTGAAGGCGACGACGCGGGCGTGGTCCTCGCGGGGAGTGACCTCGAGGCGGTCGCGCAGCATCGGCGTCGCCCGCGCCTGGACGCGCTCGAGCTCCGCCTCCCACTGTGCGAGCTCACCCCGCCAGTGCTCGATGTGGTCGCGGAAGAAGGCGCGAGCGGCGCTCTGGTCCGCGTTCTCGAGGTATGACGCCTTCAGCGTCGCGGGCTCTCGCACCCGCGAGTAGGACAGCGGCCCGTTCATCCAACCGAGGTAGTCGCTCTCGCCCGTCGGCGTGACGTGGTACATCCGTCGCCTGCCGCGCTCGCCGCGGGTCTGCTCCTCCGCCTCGACGAGGCCCGCTGCCTCCATCTTGCGCAGCTCGGGGTAGATCTGGCTGTCCGGCGCGTGCCACAGATGCCCCACCGAGGTGTCGAACTTCTTCTGCAGGTCGTACCCCGACTGGGGGCCGACGCGCAGCAGAGCGAGAAGAGCGTATCGAAGGCTCATGAGCGGGAGAAGGTCCTTTCTGCGGCTGGTGGCTTCGCTGCGGCACCGGCCGATGTGCGAAGGGGGCCCGAGCGACTTGCGTCACCCGGACCCCCTCGAGCTTATTGACCCGGACGTCCGTTTCCGGTCATCCGGATCTCACCGCGTCACTTGGTGTAACCGGTGCGCCATCCGCCCTGGTAGGTCTCGCGGGCGACCGACGAGAACGGAACCGGGCTGACGACCGCGCGGACCTCGGTCTGCTCGTGCTTCTCGACCGACGCCTTGCTGGTGCCGCCGTTGGGCTCGCCCCAGACGACCTTGACCTCTGCACCGTCCGGCACATCAGGGTTGACCGTGCCGAGCGACAGGCCGCGGCGCTCGTTCGAGCTGTAGCCGGTGAACATCGAGAAGCCGACGTTGTTGCCGTCCGCGTCGACGACCGAGTCGTAGTTCGCCGAGCCGTAGTTCGCCAGCGGCAGGTCGAAGAACTTGTAGTTCGGGCCGTCGACGTTCAGCAGCGACGTCCACACCTTGCCGAGATCTTCGGCGTTCCACTCGAGCGTGACCTTGCGGCGCTGCGTGGCCGGGTCGACCTTCTCCAGCGCGTCGCGACCGATGAAGTCGTGGTCGAACTTCACGAACGGGCCGTAGCCGAGCTCCCACGGAGTGAGGTAGTAGTCCTCGATGTTGTCCGACACGAACGAGCCGGCGAGCGTGCCCGTCGCCTCGTAGCTGTCGGCGCCGAGCCACTTGCGGTAGCCGGCCTCGGCCTCGCCGCTGTACACGGCGGGCAGCGGCGAGGGGATCCAGCCCGACTCCAGCGTGTTCGACGGGTAGGCGCGCGAACCGACGGGAACCAGGCCGAACTCGGCGCCGGCCTCGACGATCGTGTCGCGGATGATGTCGTGGTCCTCGTACGGGCCCCAGATCTCGAGGCCGGGGGCGCCTGCCATGCCGTGGCGCAGCGTGCGGACCGACTTGCCGGCGATGGTCATCGTCGACATGTTGAAGAACCTCAGCTGCTCGAGCGGACCGCCGTTCAGCTTCTCGATGACGTTCCAGGCCTGCGGGCCCTGGATCTGGAAGCGGTAGTAGCGGCGCTCGACGGCGTGGCCGTACGGGCGCGAGGGCGAGCGGCGGTCGACCGTCAGCTCGAGGTTCTTGTAGTCGCCGGTCTCGCCGTGGTACCAGAGCCAGTTCGACGCGGGAGCGCGGCCGACGTAGACGTACTCGTCCTCGGCCTCGCGGAACAGGATGCCGTCGCCGATGACGTGGCCGGATGCCGTGGTCGGCACGTACTGCTTGGCCTTGTCGACGGCGAAGTTCGCCACCGAGTTGATCGCGGTGTCGCTGATGAGCTTGATCGCGTCGGAGCCCTTCAGGAAGACGTTGTCCATGTGGTGCGACTGGTCGTAGAGCACGGCGGTGTCACGCCACGCCTTCTGCTCCTTGATCCAGTTCTGGAAGTCGGCCGGAACGACCGGGTAGATGTACGAGCCGATCTGCGAGTTGCGGAGCAACTCGACCGAGTTGCCAGCCGCATCGATGGCCTGCTGGAGATTCTGAGGTGCCACGGTGAACCTTTCTGTGGATTTCGTAGTGGGTCTATCGGGTCAGGAGTTGAAGACGATGGTGTGGTTGCCGTGTCGGATGACGCGGTCTTCTGCGTGCCATTGCACGGCGCGGGAGAGCACGGCGCGTTCGACGTAGGCGCCGCGCTTCTGCATGTCGAGGGCGGTCATCGCGTGGTCGACGCGGGCGACGTCCTGCTCGATGATGGGGCCCTCGTCGAGCTCTTCCGTGACGTAGTGCGCGGTCGCGCCGATCAGCTTCACGCCGCGTTCCTTGGCCTTGCGGTAGGGGCCGGCGCCGATGAAGGCGGGCAGGAACGAGTGGTGGATGTTGATCACCGGCACGCCGACCTTCTCGAGGAACGAGTCGGAGATGACCTGCATGTAGCGGGCGAGGACGACGAAGTCGACGTTCCCGTCGAGAAGTCGGAGGATCTCGGCTTCGGACTGCGACTTGTCCGCACCCTGCTGTGAGGGCACGTGGAAGAACGGGATGCCGAAGGTGCGCACGTCGTCGGCGACGTCTGTGTGGTTGGAGATCACCATCGGGATCGACACGGGCAGCTCGCCGCGGCGGTGGCGCCACAGCAGTTCGAGCAGGCAGTGGTCGCTCTTCGAGGCCAGGATCGCCATCCGCTTCCGAATGGACATGTCCTGCAGCTTCCATGTCATGCCCAGCGGTTCCAGCGTCGCGGCCAGGTCGGCTGCGATGTCGGGCTGGGCGGCGACGAAGTCGGTGCGGTGGAACACCACGCGCTGGAAGAAGTGCCCGTCTTCAGGGTCGGTGGAGTGCTGGTCCAGCGAGATGATGTTGCCCTTGTTGCGATTGATCAGGGCGGAGACCGTCTCGACGATGCCCGGATGATCCGGACCGTCCACGACGAGGCAGGCGTGGTCGATGAGCTGGGGAATGTTGTCGGTCATAACGCCATCCTTACGCAACCTTGGCGGCGAACTTCTCGGCCCACTCGGCCGTGGCCTTGAGACCGCCGAAGGTGTAGAAGTGCAGCTTCACGTCGCCTGAGGCCGGGTTCGCCGCGTTCCGGTCCGCCAGATCCGTGATGAAGCGGTCGGGCCCAGCCGTTCCCATCAGGTTCGTCAGCGAGAACCCGTACTTCTTCACGATCATCGCGTTCGCCCCGATCCCGAAACGACGGGCGAAGTTCAGCAGACGCTTGATGCCCGCAGGCCCCGGCGTGCCGATCCGGATCGTGGCGTCGATGCCCAGGCCGCGCACCCGGTCGATCCAGTTCTCGACAGGCTCCGTGTCGAAGCCGAACTGCGTCAGGATGACCGCACCCAGGCCCTGCTCCTTGAGCGAGGACGCCTTCTTCTCCAGGTGCTCCCAGAGCAGCTCGTCCGAGATGTCGGGGTGCCCCTCCGGGTAGCCAGAGATCGACACCTCCTTCACGCCGTACTCCGGCAGCACACCGCTGCGGATCAGGTCATACGCACTGTCGTACGGACCCTCGGGCGTGGCCGGGTCGCCGCCGACCGCGAACACGTGCTCGCTGGCCCCGACCTCCTGCAGCGCCGCCAGGAACTCGCGCAGCTGAGCCTCAGAGCCGATCCGGCGGGCCGAGATGTGCGGCACCGGCACGAATCCGGCCTCCTTCACGGCCTTCGCCGCCGCCACACGCATCTCCAGGTCTTCGTTCCCCAAGAACGTCACATTGATGCGCGTTCCCTGCGGAATCGCGTGCTGTGCCTCGAGCAGACCAGGCACGTCCTTGCCGGTCATCTCGAGCGAGAAGTCGTCGATGAGCTTCGCCTGAGCAGTCACAGGGTTTCCTTCCGGGTAACGACGCCACCGCGGCGTGGCCGTCAATGAGGACAATACCTATGACCATAGGGATTGTCCAGGGGCAGTTCCGGGAAAGTTTCGTGAGACGGAAACGGGCCGGATCCGATCGAAGTTTCACATTTTCATCACGCACGGATAAAGATCTTTGACTTTGGTCCGTGCTGACATGCATGATGAATCTCACACAACAGCGTGTACCCGAGCCAATGGAGGCCGCATCATGAGGAAGACCCTGCCTGTCATCGCCGCCCTGGGCGTTGCGGCACTCGCATTCACCGGCTGCACCGACTCCGCGGCTGACCCCGATTCGAACGGATCAGGCGACGGCGACAGCGGCGACCTGCGCACCGTGCGCGTCGCCGCACTGCCGATCGCCGAGACCGGCGCCATCTGGGCCGCCGAGACGGAGGGCATCTTCGCCGACCACGGCCTCGAACTCGAGATCATCCCCTCGCAGGGCGGCGCCCAGGCGATCCCTGCGCTGCAGAACGGCGACATCGACATCGCGATCGCCCAGCCGTTCGGCGCCTTCCGCGCCAACCTGGCCGACCTGCCCATCCGGATCATCGGCAACTACGCGAACAGCAACGCTGAGGGCGAAGACGTCAACTCCGTGGTCGCCGGTGCTGACTCCGGCATCACCGACCTCGCCGATCTCAGCGGCAAGCGCGTCTCGGTGAACTCCCTCGGGGCGGCCGGCGACGTCACGATCATGAAGGCCGTCGACGACGCGGGCGGCGACTCCTCGACCATCGAGTTCGTCGAGGTCGCCTTCCCTGAGGTGCCTGCCCAGCTCGATGCGGGCAACATCGACGCCGCGTGGGCGCCCGACCCCTTCCGCAACCAGGTCGTCGACGCCGGCGGTGCCGACCTCGTCTACCCGTACCAGGCGACGATCCCCGGCCTGACGGTTCTCACCAACGTCACCTCGACCGAGGTGCTCGACCGCGACCCGGAGCTGATCGAGGACTGGTCCGCTGCGCTCGACGAGGCGCTGCAGTTCGCCGCCGAGAACGAGGACGCCGTGCGCGAGGCGATCGCGAGCAACCTCGAGATCCCCGCCGAGGTCGTCGACGGCATCGTGCTTCCGGAGTTCACGACCGAGCTCGACACGGATGATCTGCAGTCGCTGATCGATCTGGGCATCGACTACAGCGTGCTCGACGGCGAGCCGAGCCTCGACGAGCTGGTCACCGAGTAGCGCGCACACTCCCCTCACCCGAAAGGAGCCGGTGTGCGTCAGACGCGCAAGATCCTGCTCGGCACCCTCGGCGTCGTGCTGTTCTTGGCGGCGTGGCAGCTGCTGCCCATGGTCGGCCTGGTCGACCCGCAGTACCTGCCGTACGCCACGGACACCCTCGCGAGGCTCGGCAGCGACACGCTCGACCTCGAGTTCTGGCGGAACGTGGGCCGCACGCTGCGCGGCTGGATCATCGGCCTGGTGATCTCCGCGGCTGCGGCGGTCGTGCTCGGCACCGTGATCGGGCTGGTGCCGTTCCTGCGGCGCGCGACCCACACCACGGTCGAGTTCCTCCGTCCCGTGCCGTCGGTTGCGCTCATCCCCATCGCGGTGCTGGTGTTCGGTCTGCAGCTGCCGGCCACGCTCATGCTGATCGTCTACGCCAGCTTCTGGCAGATCTTCGTACAGGTGCTCTACGGCGTCGCCGACGTCGACACCGTCGCCCGTGACACGGCGCGCAGCTTCGGCCTCACCCGCAGCGAGCAGATGTTCCGCGTCGTGCTGCCGACCGCACTGCCCTACCTGTTCACCGGGCTGCGTCTGGCGGCATCCGTCGCGCTCATCCTGTCGGTGACCGGCGAGATGCTGATCACCGCGACGGGGCTGGGCGGCAGGCTCGTGCTGCTGCAGTCATCGGGCGACTGGGCCGGCGTCTACGCGGTCATCGTCGTCACGGGTCTGCTCGGCCTCATCATCAACATGGTGTTCCGGATGATCGAACGCCGGTCGCTCGGCTGGCATCAGTCGGTAAGAGGGGAGGAAGTGCTGTGACGCTCTACACGACGACCGTCGTCACGCCCCGCCGGGGAGCCGAACGGGCGCGCAGGTTCTTCGAGAGCGCAGGTTTCGCCCTCGGCCTGCCGATTCTGCTGCTGCTGGTCTGGGGTGTGTGGGGAACGGCAGCACCTGCGCAGTTCTTCCCATCGCCCATCGTGATCGCGCAGGCGTTCGTCGACACCTGGATCGGCCCGGCCTTCGTCGAGGATGTGCTGCCCAGCCTGTGGCGCTTGGGACTGGGCATCGTGCTCGCCATCGTCGTCGGGGTCGCGCTCGGCACCCTGATCGGCCTGGTCAGGTGGCTGCGCGAACTGTCGGAGCCGGTGCTCGAGTTCTTCCGTGCGGTGCCGCCGCCGGTGCTGATCCCCGTCGTGACGCTGCTGTTCGGCCCGTTCGACACCGGCAAGGTGATCCTGATCGTGGCCGGATCGATCTGGCCGGTCCTGCTCAACACGATCGACGGCATCCGCAGCGTCGACTCAGTGATGACCGAGACCGGGCGGTCGTACTCGCTCACGTCGGCGGAGCGGCTGCGCTACCTGCTGCTGCCCGCCGCGAGCCCGCGCATCATGGCCGGCATCCGCCAGGCCCTCTCGGTCGCGCTGATCCTGATGGTGATCAGCGAGATGTTCAACTCGTCATCCGGATTCGGGTACCGGATCCAGTACTTCCAGCGCAACTACCTCATCCCCGAGATGTGGAGCGGCATCGTGCTGCTCGGTCTGATCGGGGTGGTGCTCGCGGTGCTGTTCGGCTTCGCCGAGCGCCGAGTGCTGCGCTGG
This sequence comes from Microbacterium sp. JB110, assembly GCF_003335195.1. NCBI lineage: Bacteria > Bacillati > Actinomycetota > Actinomycetes > Micrococcales > Microbacteriaceae > Microbacterium > Microbacterium sp. JB110. The sequence goes on from NZ_QPGM01000004.1 coordinate 290,033, forward strand.
TACCACGGTCTCAAGGAGGTGGAGCGTGCCTGAAGCGCTTCTGAAGGTCTCGAGCCTTCGCAAGGTGTACGAGTCGGCGACCGGTTCGGTGGAGGCGATCGGCGACATCGGCTTCGAGATGGGAAGCGGTGAGCTGATCTGCATCGTCGGGCCGTCCGGATGCGGCAAGACCACGCTGCTGAAGTGCATCTCGGGTCTGCTGGCTCCGACATCCGGCAACGTCGAGCTCGACGGCAAGAAGGTCGTCTCGCCGCCGCCCAACATGGCGCTCGTGTTCCAGGAGTACGGCCGCAGCCTGTACCCGTGGCTCACGGTGCGCGGCAACGTCGAGCTGCCGCTGCGGCACAAGAAGCTGCAGCGCACCGAGCGCGAGGAACTCGTGATGGACGCGCTCACGGCCGTTGGTCTCGACCACGCGGCGGACACCTACCCGTGGCAGCTCTCCGGCGGTATGCAGCAGCGCGTGGCGATCGCCCGCGCCGTGGCGTATCAGCCTGAGGTGCTCATCATGGACGAGCCGTTCGCCGCCGTCGACGCCCAGACGCGCGCCGACCTTGAGGATCTGGTGCGCCGTCTGCACCGCGAGCGCGGCATGTCGATCCTGTTCGTCACGCACGACATCGACGAATCCGTCTATCTCGGCGAGCGCGTGATCGTGCTGTCGAAGTCGCCGACCTGGGTGCAGGAGGATCTGCACATCGACCTCGACGACGAACGCGACCAGATCACCACCCGCGCCCTGCCGCGGTTCACGGAGCTGCGCACGCACGTGTACGAGCAGATCCAGCGGGCCAAGCGCGGCGAGGCGGTGCGGCCGGTAGCGTGACCATCGTGACGATGCGCAGCCGGAAGCCGAGGCGCCTGCTGCTGTCGCTGCTGGGCAACCACGTCGTCGACGAGCACGACGACTGGATCAGGGCGGCGACCTTCCTCGAGGTGCTCTCCGGCGCCGGCATCGGGCAGGCGACCGCGCGGGCGACGCTCGATCGGATGGTCGTGGTCGGCATGCTCGAACGGCGCAAGGACGGCCGCGAAGTCGCCTTCCGTCCGACCGCGCACGCCAGGCGGGTCATCCGGGGCGCATCGGCGCGGGTGCACGGCCCGCGACCATTCGAACCGACCGGTGACGGGTGGACGCTGGTCACCTTCGCGCTGTCGGAGAAGCATCGCCACACCAGGCACAGGCTGCGCGCGGCCCTGCTGTGGGAGGGTTTCGGGGCGGTGCGAGACGGGCTCTGGATCGCGCCGGGCGAGGTCGACCTCACCACCGCCCTGGCGCGGCTGCAACCGGATCTGCCGGATGGCGCGGTCGTCGCCTTCCGCGCGCATGAACTGACGTCGTTCCCCGTCGCGCCGGCGGTCGCCGACGCGTGGGACCTCGCGGAGATCCGGGCACAGCACGAACTGTTCCTGCGCGAATGGGGCGGCGAGCCGTCGCTGGAGCAGCCGCTCGTCGACCAGACGGCGCTGGTGGCGGACTGGCTCACGCTGCAGCGCACCGATCCGCGTCTGCCGCAGGAGTTCCTCGACCCCGACTGGCCCGCCCCGCGCACCGTCGAGGCGTTCCGCACCTGGATGAACGCGCTCGCCGCTCCCGCCGCTGAGGCGTTCGGCTCGCTCGTGGGGGAAGCGGTCGCGCCGAGAAGATCGGGCGTGTGACGCGCGCCCGACACGCCTGAGAACGTTCAGGGGAAGCCAGGAGAAGTTCCGCCCGGCGGGAGCAGGACGCCGATGCGGCTGCGCCGTTCCAATCCAGGAACGCGACGGTGCCGAATCAGCAGTGAGCCGTTGATCGCGGCTCCTGTCAAAGGAGGAATCATGCGTTTCATCCCCACCAAGGTCCACGGCGTTCTGGACTATCTCGTCGGCATCGCGCTGATCGCCGCGCCGTGGCTGTTCGGCTTCGCAGACATCGGCGGCGCAGCGATGATCATCCCCATCGTGCTCGGCGTCGGCCTGATCGTCTACAGCCTGTTCACCCGCTATGAGTGGGGCCCGTTCGGTCTCATTCCCATGCCCGTGCACCTGGTGTTCGACATCGTCGCCAGCGTCTTCCTTGCGGTTTCGCCCTGGTTGTTCGGCTTCGCCGACAATGCGGTGAACGTCTGGCTGCCGCACGTGGTCGTGGGTGTCGCGGTCATCGTCGTGGTGATCTTCACGCAGCCCCAGCCCGAACCGAAGCGGTCTCACGATTCCGGTACGGCCTGACCGTTCGCACGATCCCGGGTGTCCTGTCCGAGCGATTCCGGCCGTCGACTCGGGGGAGGGGGCGGCCGGCGGATAGATTGGGCTGGTGCCGCGTCACCCATCCCACGGAGTGCCCAGATGACGATCGCCCGCCCCGCCCTGAGCGTGCTCACCCGCGTGCGCAGCGCGCTGTCGTCGCTCGGGCCGAGCGAGGCACGCGTCGCGGACGTCGTGATCGAGCGCCCGGATGACGTGGTCGGCTGGTCGACGGCCGAACTCGCGGAGGCCGCAGGCACGTCGACGGCAACCGTCATCCGCGCCTGCCAGAGCCTGGGCTTCCGCGGCTTCCAGCACCTGCGACTCGAGCTGGCGCGCTCGGCGCCCATGGTGCCGCGCGACGAGGACGACATCGCGCAGAACACCTTCGACGACGCGGTCGAGGCCGTGCGCCTGGCGCAGGAGAGCGTCGATCCGGCACAGATCGAACTGGTGGCGCGCGCGCTGGATGACGCCCGCCGCGTCGTGCTGGTCAGCAACGGCTTCTCCGGCCCGCCGCTGCAGGACTTCGCCATGCGGCTGTCGACGCTCGGGCGCGGCGTCGAGGCTCCTGTCGACCCGCTCGCGCAGCAGTTCGCCGCGCACACTCTCGGCGAGGGCGACTTGTGCCTTGTGCTGAGCTACTCCGGTGCGAACGTGCAGACGCTCCGCGCGTGCCAGGCCGCTGCCGACCGCGGCGCGAGAGTCGCCGTCATCACCAGCTACGTGCGTTCCCCGATCGGCCGCACCGCTCACCTCGTCGTCGCCACCGGTCCGGCCGGTGAGGCGCACGACGTCGACCCGTTCCTCGCGCGCCTCGGCCACACCGTCGTGCTGCACGCGCTGCACTCCGCGCTCGCACCGCGATCCGGCGTCGCCGAGATGCGCCACGTCGTCGCCGAGGCCCTCACCGAGGACTGAGCCGGCCGCCACCCCGGTTCCGGTTCCCCGAAGTGCGGTTCCGCTGGAGCCTTGGTGCAGTTTCGGGTACCGGAGCGGTGGGCCGCGGTGCTGTGGCGCGTCTCGGCGCATCGCGGCACCGCAGGCTCATCCGGCGTTCACCTGCGCGTAAGGCGCGCGTCAGCGGCTCGTCGTTGTTGAAGGTCACTCTGTCGTTGTAACCACGTTTCACATCAGATGAAACGCACGTAACGACACGAGAGGATCCGGATGCGGCGGATCGAGATCGACGGCCTGTTCAACTCCCGCGCGATGGGAGAGCCGACGTGGCTCGTCCGTTCCGGTGCGCCGGAGCTGATCACGCCGGCCGGTGCCGAGACGCTGCGCGAGCTCGGGGTCTCTGCGGTCGTCGATCTGCGTGAGCCGAGCGAGGCAGGATCCCCTTCCCACGGCCTGCCGGTGCGCAGCCTTCCCGTCTACGGCAGGCCGGCACCGCTGACGGGGCGGATCGAGAACATCTACGAGGGGCTGCTGCGCGAGCGCGGCCGTGCACTGACCGAGGCAGTCGGCGCCGTCGCCGACGCAGACGGCGCCGCGCTGGTGCACTGCACGGCCGGCAAGGATCGCACCGGACTCGTGATCGCGCTCGCGCTCGCCGCATCCGGGGTCTCGGTCGAGGACATCGAGGCGGACTACGCACGATCGGGTGAGTACGTGCGCCCCGTGCGCGAGCCCGTTGCGCGCAGGATCGCCGAGGACGCCGCGCCGGCGGATCGCGCCGAGATCCTGCGCCTGCACCTCGACAGTCCCATCTCCGCCATCACCCACGCGCTCGACGTCATCGGCGAGCTCGGCGGTGCCGACGCCTACCTCGCCCGTCACGGACTCTCCGACGCACAGTTCGTCGCACTGCGCGCCAAGCGGGCCTCGGGTTCTCCTGCGGCTCCGGTCGGCGCGCCGGGCATGCCAGCGGCGGTGTCGGCATGAGCCGCGCCACCGGCCGCCTCACGGTGCTGCACGTCAGCGACGTGCACGCCACGCGCGACGGCCTGCTGTACGACAGGATCGACGGCATCGAGCGACTCCGTGCCGTCGGTTCGTACGCGCGGGAGGCGGGGATCACCCCGGAGGCGATCGTCATCACGGGCGACCTGATCCAGCGGGGGCACGCGGCCGCCTACCCCCGCGTGCAGGCCGCCATCGACGACCTCGAACAGGCGGCAGGGGTGCCCGTGCTGACCGTGCTCGGCAACCACGACGATCCGGGTGCCGCAGGCGCCCTGCGCGACCACGCCGCAGGGCACTTCCGAACCGTGCACGTCGCAGGGCTCCGATTCGTGCTGCTCGATTCTTCGGCGGGAGCGCTCGGCGCAGAACAGCTGGCATGGCTGCGAGATCAGGTGCGCGAGCCGTTCGGTGCCGGCACCGTCGTCGCGCTGCACCACCCGCCGCTCGGCTCACCCATGCCGGCGCTCGCGAAGGCTGGCCTCGCCGACGGACAGTGCCTCCTCGACGCCCTGGCGGACAGCGACGTCAGGGCGGTGCTGGCGGGGCACTTCCACCATCCGCTCTCGGCCACGCTGCGCGGCGTGCCGATCTCCGTCGGCCCCGCCCTCGCCTACCACCAGGTGATGAACGCGGGCCCCGACCGCGTCAGCGGCCACGACCAGGCCATGTTCTCGCTCGTGCACCTGCTGCCAGGCGGCGTCGCGGCCACCAGCGTCAGCCTCGAGACCCCCGCACCTCTGTTCTCCCAACCCGTCTCCGCCTGACCGGCATCGGTCATCCGGAGCACCCACCACCTCAATCGACGTTCCAACGGAAGGCACCACCATGTCTCGCAGGATCCATCGCCTCGCCCCGATCGCCGCCGTCGCCGTCGCCGGTGCGGCGCTCGCCGGATGCTCGTCATCCGACACCAGTGCCGACGCCGCAGGCGACGGCCCCTCCTCCATCACGCTGTACACCTCGGAGCCGCAGGAGAAGATCGACGCGGTCGTCGCGGCCTTCAACGAGGAGAACCCGGATGTGACGGTCGAGGTCTTCCGCGCGGGAACCGGTGACCTCACCACCCGTGTCGCCAGCGAGCAGGCGGCAGGAGACGGCATCCAGGCCGACGTGTTCCTGGCCGCCGACGCCGCCACCTTCGAAGAGTACGCAGCGGACGACCTGCTGCTGGAGTACGCCCCGGCCGACATCGAGAACATCAACCCGGATGTCGTCGACCCCGAGGGCTACTACACCGGAACCCGCATCATCCCGACGGTGATCGCGTACAACACCACCATGGTCGACGAGCCGCCGGCGTCGTGGCAGGAGCTCACCGACAGTGCGTACGCCGACCAGATCGTGATGCCGAACCCGGATGTCTCCGGTGCCGCGGCGTACAACGCCGCCGTCTGGGCGAACACGCCGGAGCTCGGCACGGAATGGATGGAGCAGCTGGCCGAGAACAGCCCCGTCATCGCCGACAGCAACGGTCCCACCTCGCAGGCCATCGCCACCGGTGCGCAGCCGGTCGGCGTCGTCGTCGACTACCTGGTGCGCGAGCTCGCGGAGCAGGGCTCGCCGATCGATGTCTCCTACCCGTCGGAGGGCGTGCCGTACGTCTCGCAGCCGGTCGGCATCTTCTCCAGCACGGATGAGGAGGCAGTCTCGAAGGCGTTCGTCGACTTCCTCGTCAGCGAGGAGGGCCAGAAGCTCGCGGTCGAGCAGTCGTACCTGCCGATCCGCAGCGACGTCGGCACCCCGGAAGGCGCGCCCGCCATGGACGACATCGCCATCCTCTCGCCCGACCTCGAAACCATCCAGTCCACGCAGGACGAGGCCGTCGAGACCTTCCGCTCATTGTTCTTGTGACCGACAGCACCCTGAGCGCACGTCTCGCGGCCCCGGTTCTCCGCCGGGGCCGCGGGCGCGGCGGTCCTGCGGACGGGGCGCGCTGGCTGACGGCTGCGCTGTGGGCTGCGGTGGCGTTCTTCGTGCTGCTGCCGATCGCGGCGATCCTGTATCTCGCGGGCGACGGCAGTCAGATCGGCGTGCTGCTCGACGGCGATGTGCTCGTCGCCGCACGCAACAGCTTCGTGTCGGCCGGCGTCTCCGCCGTGTTCGCGGTGGTCGTCGGCACCGCGCTCGCCGTGCTGCTGGACCGCACCGACATCGCAGCCCGCGGGCCGCTGCGGCTTCTCGCACTCAGCCCCCTGCTGATGCCGCCGTTCGTCGGTGCGATCGCATGGCTCGGCATCATGGGACCGACGAGCCCTGTCAATCTGTTCTGGCGCGACGCGTTCGGCGCCCCGCTGTGGTCGATCTACGGCGAGGACGGCGTCATCCTGCTGCTCACCGTGCACAGCTATCCCATCGTGATGCTGATCGTCTCCGCCGCGCTGCGCCGCATTCCGAGCGACCTCGAGCAGGCGGCCCGGATGAGCGGGGCCGGGCCGTTCCGCGCAGTCGTGTCGGTCACGGTGCCGCTGCTGCGCCCGGCGCTGCTGTCGTCGTTCATCGTCGTCGCGGTCGGCAACCTCGCCGACTTCGGCATCCCGTCGATCATCGGCCTGCCTGAGCAGTACGTCACGCTCGCCACCCTCGTCTACCGCTACCTGCAGTCGGGCACCGTCGACGAGCCGCTCGCGATCGTCGCGACGATCGGCGTCGTCGTGCTGATCCTCGCACTGCTCGGGCTCGTCGCGCAGTCGCTGATCGCGGGGCGAGGGAACCAGCTCGACACGTCGAACGCCGTCGTCGTGCGGGTCGGCCTCGGCCGCGCACGAGTGACGGCGGCGCTCGTCACGTGGGTCGTGGTGCTCACGGTGACGGTGCTGCCGCTGATCGCCCTTGCCACCCAGACGCTGCTGCGCGCCCCCGGCGTTCCGCTCGCGTGGGAGAACCTCACGCTCGACCATCTCGTCACCGCGGTCACGAGCACGACCGCGCTCACCGGTGCGGGCAACTCGGTCATGCTGGCGGGGCTTGCGGCTCTCGTCTGCGGCGTGCTCGGTCTCGGCATCGGGGTGGTCGTCGCCCGCGTCCGCACTCGCGCGGCCCGTGCGCTCGGCGCGACGGCGAACCTGCCGCAGTCGGTGCCGGGCATCGTGATCGCGGTGGCGTGGCTCGTGCTGGCACCGTCGCTCGGGCTGTTCAACACCCCGTGGCTGATCCTGTGCGCCTACGTGACCAGCTTCATCGCACTCGTCGTGCAGGCCGTTGCGGCGCCGCTGGAATCGACGCCAGCCAGCGCCGAGGAGGCGGCCCGGATCTCGGGCGCCGGTCGGCTGCGATCGCTCGTCGACATCACCTGCCGGATGGCGCTGCCCGCGGCGATCTCCGGAGCAGTACTGGTCGCGGTGACCGCCGTGCGCGAGCTGACGCTGTCGGTCCTCCTGCTGTCCCCGGGCTCGCAGACGCTCGGCGTCGCCATCTTCAACTTCCAGCAGGCCGGCGCCTTCAGCACTGCGTCGGCCTGGTCGCTCATCGTCGCCGTGTTCGGCCTCGCCTTCATCTCGCTCGTCACTCGGCGATCCCGTTAGGAGTATCCGGATGTCATCCGTCACCCTCGATTCCGTCTTCGTCCGCTTCCCCGGCGGTGCGCTCGGTCTGCAGGACGTCGACTTGCGCGTCGCCGACGGCGAGTTCCTCGCACTGGTCGGCCCGTCCGGTTCCGGCAAGACCACGCTGCTGCGCACGATCGCAGGGTTCACACCTCCCTCATCCGGCGCCGTTCTGATCGGCGACCGCGCGGTGGCGGGACGGGGCGACTTCGATCCGCCGGAGAAACGGGGTCTCGGCATGGTGTTCCAGCAGCACGCCGTGTGGCCGCACTGGAACGTCGGGCGCAACGTCGAGTACCCGCTGCGGCGCGCGGGCGTCCCGCGCGCCGAGCGCCGCGTCCGTGTGGCCGAGACCCTCGAGCTGGTCGGGTTGGAGGGGTACGCCCAGCGCGACCCTGCGACGCTCTCCGGAGGGCAGCGCCAGCGCATCGCCCTCGCCAGGGCGCTGGTCGCCCGGCCGAGGGTGCTGCTGCTCGACGAGGCGCTCTCCGCGCTCGACGAACCGCTGCGCGATCGGCTCAGGCTCGAGCTGCACACGCTCACTCGTGAGCTGGGTCTGACGGTGATCCACGTCACCCACGACCGCGCGGAGGCGATGGCGCTCGCCGACAGGGTGGCGGTGCTCGACGGCGGCAGGATCCAGCAGATCGGCACCCCCGAGGAGCTGCTGAGCGAACCAGCGGCGCCGTTCGTCGCGCGCTTCCTCTCCGATGCGACGCTCGTCGACGGTGCCGTTGCGCGCGGCGTGTTCCGCGCGGACAGCCATCCCTTCGCCATCGCCTGCGCACAGGGAACGCCGGACGGCGACGCGTGCGCGGCGATCTCACCAGGCGCCGTGCGGCTGGTGTCCGACCCGTCGGGCGACGCGACCGTGCGCTCGTCGCTGTTCGCGCCGTCCGGGAGCGACGTGGTCGCTGATTGGGCCGGGCTCGAGATGCGCGTGCGCGTGGTCGGTGAGCGGCTCCGCGTGGGGGAGCGGGTGCGCGTGCAGGTCGACGATGCGGTGGTCTACCCGTCGCCCGCGTCGGCGGTGCGGGCGACGGGCGAGGCGGTCGCCGCGTGAGCCTGGCGCTGGTGCGCCATGGGCGCACGGAATGGAACCGTGCCCGCCGAATGCAGGGGCGCACGGACGTGCCGCTGGACGGCTACGGTCGCGCGCAGGCGGATGCGACGGGGCGAGCGCTGTCGGTTGCGGTGTGGCACCGGATCGTGGCGTCGCCGCTGGGCAGGGCGAGGGAGACCGCCGAGATCATCTCGGACTGCGTGGGGGACGTCGCCGTCGAGCTGGATGACGCCCTGGTCGAACGCGGATACGGCGAGGCTGAGGGCGTCGCCGTGGCCGAGGCGCACGAGCGCTGGCCGGACGAGGATTTTCCCGGCGCGGAGCCGATCGTCGACGTCGTCTCGCGCGGTGCGGCCGCGGTGCGCGCGCTCGCCGAAGACGGGCGCAGTGCGATCGTCGTGGCGCACGGCACGCTCATCCGGCTCACCGTCTCCGAGCTGACCGGCCAGGACTGCCCCCGCATCCTCAACGGCGAGGTGGTGCTGCTCACTCGAGAAGGCGATGCCTTCGCCGCGCGGCGCGTGGGCGGGTAGGTCCCGCGTTGCCGCTCCGGTGTCAGAAATCGACCTTCTCTGGCCGGTTCGCGGTCGATGTTCGGCACCGGAACGGCTGTTGTGAGGCCAGGGCGGAGGAAGGCCGAGGGGGAGCGCGTGGGCAGGCTCGCCGCCTAGGCTGGGAATCGCGGCGGCCGCTGCGCCGCACGGAGACCCGGAGGACGACGTGACCGAACCGCGCCTGCGCCTGATCGACGGCGCTGCGTGGGCGGGCACGCGCATCAGAGGCGAGCGCACCAGGGCGCTGCTGCTTGCTCTGGTGGACGCGGGTGGGCGGGTCGTATCGGAGGAGCGGCTCGCAGACGAGATCTGGCCGGATGCGCGGCCGGAGAACCCGGTCGGCGCCCTGCAGGTCGTCGTGTCGCGCGCGAGGAAGGCCACGTCAGCCGACGTGATCGCGCGCACCGACAGCGGGTACCGGCTCTCGCTCGACCGCGATGACATCGACGTGTGGCGTGTCGATGCGGCGGCGGCAGAAGCACCTCGCGCGCTCGCCGCGGGAGACCTCCAGGCCGCCGGGCGCGCTGCCCGGATCGTGCGCGATGCCGGGCGCGACGACGACTTCGTGCTCGGGCGGACGCTCGAAGCGCAGGGCCAGCACGCCGAGGCGCTGCCGCTGCTGCGCGATGCGGAACGCGACGCCGATGTCGCGGCATTGCTGCGCAGCGTCGCCGCGGTCGAGGGCGCGCCCGCCGCGCTGGCGAGGTACGAGCGCCTGCGCGCCGATCTCGCCGACCGACTCGGTGTCGACCCGTCGCCCGAACTGCAGGCGCTGCATCGGGAGCTGCTCGCCCGCGACCGTCCGGTGAGGTCCGGCATCCGATACGACACAAGTTCGCTCGTCGGGCGCGACCACGACATCGAGGCGGTCCGTGCGCTGCTGCGCCGCTCGCGCGTGACGACGGTGCTCGGGCCAGGTGGCCTCGGCAAGACCCGCCTTGCGAACGTGGTCGCGCGGCAGGCGGACCAGCCGGTGGTTCACCTCGTCGAGCTCGTCGGCGTCACCGCGGGCGACGATGTGATCGCCGAGGTCGGTGCGGCCCTCGGCGTGCGCGATTCGGTCTCGTCCCGGCGCGCGCTCACGCCAGCGCAGCGTGCGGACGTGCGCGGACGCGTCGCCGAGCAGCTCGCTCAGGCGCCGACCCTTCTGGTGCTCGACAACTGCGAGCACATCGTCGACGCGGTCGCAGATCTCGCGGCCTTCCTTGTCGCGAGCGTGCCGAGTCTGACCATCCTCATCACCTCGCGTGCTCCGCTTGCGATCGCGGCGGAGAGCGTGTACCCGCTGGCGCAGCTCACGCCGCGGGATGGAGTCTCCCTGTTCATCGAGCGTGCCACCGCCGCTCGCCCTGACACGCGGCTGTCGGATGAGACCGTGCGCGAACTCGTCGGCCGGCTCGACGGGCTCCCGCTGGCGATCGAACTGGCTGCCGCGCGTACCCGATCGATGTCCGTCGACGAGATCCTCCGCCGATTGTCCGACCGCTTCGCTCTGCTGCGCGGCGGCGACCGTTCCGCGCCCGACAGGCACCAGACGCTGCTCGCCGTGATCGACTGGTCGTGGAACCTGCTCGCCGACCGGGAACGACGGGCTCTGCGCCGGCTCGCCGTGTTCCAGGACGGCTTCGCGCTCGACGGGGCGGAGTCGCTGTTCGGCGCAGACGCGCTCGATGCCGTCTCCGACCTGGTCGCGCAGTCGCTGGTGACAGTCGCCGACGAGGGTGACCGGGTGCGATATCGGATGCTCGAGACCGTGCGTGAGTTCGGGTTGATCCGGTTGGCCGAGGCTGACGACGAGCAGGCCGCCCGCGCCGCTCAGCGGGAGTGGGCTGGCGCCCTGGCACAGCATGCGGCGACGCGGCTGTACGGTCCTCACCAGCTGGCGGCGGTCGACGCCCTCGCCGTCGAGGAGACCAACCTCATCGACGTGCTGCGCCGAGCGATCGCCGATGGCGAACCGGCTGCCGCCGTGCGGATGTTCGCCGCGCTGGGCGGCTTGGGCGGCATCCGGGGCGGGATGAGCCGCACGCGTGCGCTCACGGAGTCCTTCGCCGATCTCCTCGACGGGTGGGACCCGCCGGGCGAACTGGTGGGCATCAGCCGTGCCGCTGTTGCGTTCGCCCTGCTCTCGAGCCTCGGCGGCCCGACAGGGCACGTCGACAGACTGCTGGCTGTTCTCGACCGGACTGCCCAGCACGCGTCGGATCCGCTGCTCGAGGCGCTGATCTCGTTTGCGCTGTCCTTCTCATCGACCTGCAGGCACGACGCGATCTCGCGATGCCGCGCCCTCGTCGATTCCCCTCATCGTGCGGTGCGGGCGCTCGGCTGGCTGTATCGCACGCACGAGAGCGAGAACGGCGGCAACCCGCAGATCGCCATCGACGCGTGCCGACGGGCGCTCGAACTCGTGCGCGGCGAGGACGGTCCGTGGGCGCGGGCGACTGTGCTGTCGGAGCTGTCGTCGCTGTACGGACAGCTCGGTGACCACAAGGAGTCGGCGCGATATGCGCGTGAGGCGCTACCGGTCCTGGAGCGGGTCGGGGCAGAAGGGGAAGCGGTCCAGGTGGCGGCCACGATCGCGACCGACGAGATTGAGCAGGGCGATCTCGAACAGGCTGCGCGCGACGTCGAGCGGATCGAGGAGCTCTCGGCGGCGCTGAGCGGCCCGGACCGTGGGGCGGCGCTGCTGACCCGCGCGAATCTCGAGATCGCGCGGGGGCATACGGAAGCCGGGCTGTCCGCGTACCGCAAGGCGGTCACGCGCAGCAGGTCCGAGGTCTGGGGCGCCGGTCTGACCGGCCTCGACGATATCGCTCCGTGGACGCTGGCCGCAGAGTCCGGCTGCCTCGCCGCGGAAGCCCGGTACGGCGACGAGGAGTCCGGTCGCGAGCTGTTCCAGTCGCTGCGGCCTCGGCTGCACCGGCTGCTCGCAGGACATGAGGGAGCTGGCTACCCATCCGGCTTCCTCGACTACCCCGTCGCCGGGCTCGTGCTGTTCGCGCTCGGCCTGTGGGCCATCCGCGACGACGCTCTCGGCGCGGAAGAGGCCATCCGGCTGCTCGTGCTCGCCGAGCGCTTCGGCTACCCGCGCTTGAGCGGCCCGCTGCGCTGGGATGATGCGGTTGCCGACGCCGAGCGCGTCGCGCCCGGGGCCCTCGCCCGCATCAGCGCCGAATACGGCGACCGCCGCGGCGCCGACCTCCTGGATGAGGCCCGCACCGCGGCGGAACGCCTGCTCGCCGGATGACCTACATCTTTCGACTGTAGGAGCGCACGGCGAGGGGCGCGAAGATCGCGACGACCACGACGCAGCCGAGCAGCGCCCAGCCGACCTCGCCGGTGATCCGGCCCTCGTTGATCAGGTCGCGGCAGGCGGTGACGACGTGCGACACGGGGTTGACGTTGACGAACGCCTGCAGCCAGCCCGGCAGGGTCTCGGCCGGCACGAAGGCATTCGAGAGGAACGTCAGCGGGAACAGGATCATCATCGAGATGCCCTGCACGGCCTGCGCGGAACGGGCGACCGTGCCGAGCCAGCAGAAGATCCATGCCAGAGACCAGCCGGCGATGATCGTGAGCAGCCAGCACCCCAGAACGCCGAGGATCCCGCCGTCGGGGCGGTACCCCATTGCGAGGCCCGTGAGGATCGTCAGGGTCGCGGCGAGCCCGTAGCGCACGAGATCGGCGACCATCGGGCCGGCGAGCGGCGAGATGCGCGCGATCGGGAGTGCCTTGAAGCGATCGAACACGCCCTTGTCCATGTCCTCGCGCAGCTGGGTGCCGGTGGCCATCGAGGCGGTCAGCGCCGTCTGAGCGAGGATGCCGGGGATGATCACCGGCAGGTACTCTGCGACGGATCCGGAGATCGCCCCGCCGAAGATGAAGGTGAACATCGCGGTGAACAGCAGCGGCTGAAGCACGACGTCGAACATCTGCTCCGGGTTGCGGCGCATCTTCATCAGCGCGCGCCATGCCATCGAGAGGGTCTGGCTGATGGTGTCGCTGACTCGGGGGCGCGACGACAGCTGGATGTCGAGGGAAACGGTGGTCATGCGCTGGCCTCCTGAGTGCTCTGGGCGCGTTCGGCGTCGATGGCGTCGTACGCGTCGGTCGGGCGGCCGGTGATCGCGAGGAACACCTCATCGAGCGTCGGCTGCTGCACGGATGCCGAGGCGATCGACAGACCGACCTCGCGCAGTCGGATGAGGATGTCCGCCGCGTCGTTCGCGTCGGGCAGCGGAACACTGAGGCCGCCGGATTCCGGGGTGGGAACCGGCTCCTCGCGCGCGACCTCCGCGACGGCGCGAAGGGCCGTGTCGAGGTCGTCGTGCGAGGTGAGGCGCAGGTTCAGCGTCGACGTCCCGACCGAGCGCTTGAGCTCATCCGGAGTGCCCTCTGCGACCTTGCGGCCGTGGTCGATCACCGCGATCCGGTCGGCGAGCTGGTCCGCTTCGTCCAGGTACTGCGTCGTCAGCAGGATGGTCGATCCGGATGAGACGAGCTCGCGGATCGTGTCCCACATCTGGCCGCGGGTGCGCGGGTCGAGTCCGGTGGTCGGCTCATCGAGGAAGATGAGCGGCGGGCGGGCGATGAGTGAGGCCGCCAGGTCGAGGCGTCTGCGCATGCCGCCGGAGAAGTTCTTGATCTGGCGTCTGGCGGCGTCTTCCAGCCCGAACTTGCCGAGCATTTCGGCGGCGGTCTGCTTCGCGTGCCGCGAGCTGAAGCCCAGCAGTCGGCCGAACAGCCACAGGTTCTCGGCGGCGGTGAGGTTCTCATCGACCGAGGCGTACTGCCCCGTGACGCCGACGAGCTGCCGGATCTTGTGCGGTGCGCGCCGCACGTCGACGCCGAAGATCTCGGCCTCGCCGTCGGTGATCGGAAGCAGAGTCGCGAGCATCTGGACGATCGTGGTCTTGCCCGCGCCGTTCGGGCCGAGCAGCCCGAACACCTCGCCGCGACGGATCGTCAGGTCGACGCCGTCCACGGCGCGGAAGTCGCCGAAGTCCCTCACGAGCCCGCGGGCGTCGACGGCGTTCCCGCTCGTGCTCACGCGCTGAGCGTCTGTGTGCTGAAGTGTGGTCATGCCACGAGTCTGGCGGCCGGCGCTTTCACGCCGCTTTCACGCGGGTTTCGTGTGTATGGACGCGAGCGGACGCCTTGTGGGCGAGGGAGCCCCTGCGTCCGGACGCAAGCGGACCGCATCAGTCGACGAACGGCACGCTCGGAGGGTCGTACGCTGACACCATGACCTTCACCGGCGTCAGTGCGTTCCCCCTCACCCCCTTCGTCGACGACCGGATCGACGAGCAGGCGTATGCGGGGATCGTGCGTCGGGTGGCGGCCAGCTCGGTCTCCTCGATCACGGCTCTCGGGTCGACAGGGTCGTACGCGTATCTGTCGCGCGAGGAGCGAGCAGCCGCGCTGCGGATCGCGGTGGAGAACTCGGGTGAGAAGCCGGTTCTCGCCGGAGTCGGCGCCACCCGGACGCGCCACGTGATCGAGCACGTCGCCGATGCGACGGAGGCAGGTGCGGATGGCGTGCTGCTCGCTCCCGTCTCGTATCAGCCGCTGAGCGACGACGAGGTGCTCGGGCTGTTCCGCGATGTGGCGGGGCAGAGCGAGCTGCCGATCGTCGTCTACGACAACCCGCGCACAACCGGTTACGCGTTCACCCCGGAGATGTACGCCAGGGTCGCCGAGATCGATGGCATCGCGTCGATCAAGATCCCGGGCGTTCCCGCGCATCCGGAGGCTGCGGCGGCGCTCGTGTCGCGCATCCGGAGCATGATTCCCGAGCACGTGACCATCGGCGTGTCCGGCGACGCGTTCGCCGCAGCGGGGAAGGCGGCCGGGAGCGATGCCTGGTACTCGGTGCTGGCGGGGACGCTGCCGGATGAGGCGGTGCGGCTGTGGCAGACGGGCGAGGACGACCTGCAGGAACTGTGGGAGATCTATGCCGAGGCAGGCGGCGGCCTGCGGGTGATGGCGGCCATCGCCGAGCAGTTCGGCCTCGTGAGGCGCCCCTGCCTGCCGCGACCGCTGATCGGACTGGACGACGAGGTGCGGGAGCGGCTGGCGGGGGTTCTCGCGCGAGCCTGACAGACGCCGCGGGGGCTTCCGGCCGGGCGGTCGGGTCCGAGGCGACTTTGTCGCGGAGCGGGGAGCGCCCGGTTCGGGTCGAGGCGCCGGCGGATTGTCTCGGTTGGGTGACGGTCGTGTGTGTGGGTGGCTCTCGGGAGTCTGGACGGCGGGAATGTCGGAGGTTGATGGGATGGTGAGGGCATGACCAGCCAGCAGATTCTCGACCCCGCGACGGCGGCGACGGCGGTGTCGTCGGTGTCGGGCGGGGCTGATGGAGTCGGGCCGGTTCGGGCCGCGTCGGATGGCGCTGGTGTGGGGGCAAAGCCGTCGCGTCGTCGTGGGTGGGATCCGACGCCGGAGGAGGCGGCGGTGACGGCGCGATTGTTGCAGATGCGTCGGATGGCGGATCAGGCGATCGCGCAGTTGCAGGCGAGCCAGTCGGTGATCGATGGGCTGCTGCTGCAGGTCGCGCAGGGCCAGCAGGCGCGCGCCAAGGGTGTGCCCGTGGGGCAGACGCGGGAGGGTGTGCCGGTGTTCGAGGCGGATGATGCGGCGGTGCGGGCGATGCAGAGTGAGATCGCCGCAGCGTGTCGTGAGAGTCGTCGGGCGGCGCAGACGGATCTGAGTGAGGCGTGGATGCTGCACAACCAGTTCCCCCAGGTGGAGGCCGCGTTCGGTGCCGGGGAGGTGGATGCGGACCGGGTCTCGGCGATGCTCGCCGAGGGTGCTCGTCTCACGGACGATGATGTCCGGGCGGAGTTCGAGCGTCTCGTGGTCCCGTTCGCGAAGGAGTCGACGGTGCATGCGACACGGCAGGCGGCGAAGCGGATCGCTGCGGAGTTGGAGCCGGAGACTCTGGAGGCCCGGCATGAGAAGGCGCGTCGGAAGCGGGGCGTGTTCGTGCGGGACCTCGATGATGGGATGGCGGAGCTGTGCCTCGTCGCGGACGCGATCGCGGTGCACGGGGCGCACGACCGGGTGACCCGGATGGCTCGTCGCGTCGCCGCGGCCCGCAACAACGACAGTGGCGGCGGGGACGTGGGCGACAACCGCAACGCGGGCGGTTCCGCGGGCGGGGCCGGGTCTGCGTTCGGGCCTGCCGCCGACGCCGACGCCGACGCCGACGGTGCATCCTCGCGCGCAGACGCCGCCGATGCCGATGCCGATGCCGATGCCGATGCCGATGCGGATGCTTCAGGTTTCGCGTCGGTGGATGCGGATGGGAATCCGATCATCGATGAGCGGTCGTTCGATCAGATCCGGGCGGACATCACAGCGGACCTTCTCCTCACCGGTGCTCCGGATGCGCATCATGTCGCGGATCCGACCGGGCAGAACATCCTCGATGCGATCGTCGCGAAAGTGCACGTGACCATCCCGGTGGCGACGCTCGCGGGGTTGAAGGACGAGCCGGCGGATCTGGCCGGGTATGGGCCGGTCGCCGCGAACGTCGCCCGACGCACCGCCGCCGGAGCAGACGCGGGCCCCGGAGCGGTGGCAGGTGGGGCAGCCTGGGTGCGGTTGTTCCACCACCCCGACACGGGTGCCCTGCTCACGGTGGATCGGTATAAGCCGACCGCCGAGCAGCGCCGATACCTGGTCGCGCGAGACGAGACGTGCCGGTTCCCGCACTGCACCCGCACCGCAGGTGGTGCCGACATCGACCACACCATCGACTATGCGTTCGGTGGGGACACCGATGTCGGGAACCTCGCGCACGTGTGTCGCCATCACCACGTCCTCAAGCACCAGTCTGCCTGGACCCCGACATTGCATCCCGGAGGCGACGTGACCTGGACGAGTCCTGCCGGGATGGAGTACCCGACCCGGCCGGCACCGGTGGTGCGATTCGTCGACGCCGAAGACGCCCGCCACATCCGACACGAGCACGTCCGACGCGGGGACGTGGGACGCGAGGAGCCCGCGGAGCATCAGGACCCCGCGGGGCGGCAGGGCCAGACGGAGCGCAGGGGGCCGGCGGAGCCTGAGGATGCGCAGGCCCGCGCCCGCACCCGACGCGCCCTGGCAGTGCTCCGCACCGGCAACAAGGCGAAAGCAGAACAAGCCTGGGCCGATCTCGATGCCGCACGCGACGACACAGCCGACCTGCCCTTCTGAGCCCACCCGAGCAGCACCTGCACGGGTGGGCTCGCCATCCAGTTCACGATCGCGCCGAGACCGTCGAACTGGTCGGTTGCGGCACCACCTTCCAGGTGCCCCTGCCGGGCACCTGGAAGCAGCGCGCAAAGAACTCGGCCTTCTCATAGCGCTTGTCGACATCGCTGTACCAGCGTGCCGTGTCATCACTTCTGCCACGCGCTCCCACGGCGGGGCGGCGCCCTACTTCTTAGGTGTGCGGACCGTCTCCGTCTTCCACGGATCAGCGGTGCCGGGCTCGTGCTGCTGTCTCGCCTCGCCCGCGTACTTCGTGCGCAGGTCGGCCTTGCGGATCTTGCCGCTCGCGGTGCGCGGGAACTCATCGACGACGCGCGTCACCTTCGGCACCTTGTATCTGGCGATCTGGCCGGTCAGGCGCTCCACGACGTCCTCCGAGCCCAGTTCGACACCCTCGCGCAGCGACACGATCGCCCACGGCACCTCGCCCCACTTCTCGCTGGGCACGCCGATCACGGCCACACCTGTGACACCGTCGACGTCGGCGATGAGGTTCTCGATCTCGGCGGGGTAGATGTTCTCGCCGCCCGAGATGATCATGTCCTTGAGCCGGTCGGCGATGAACAGGAAGCCGTCGTCATCGAGGTAGCCCATATCGCCGGATCGGAACCAGCCGCCGTCGCGGAACGATTCTGCCGTCTTCTCCGGCAGCCCGTGGTACCCCAGGAACACGTTCGGCCCCTGGATCTCGATCTCGCCGATCGTGCCTCGCGGTACGACCTCACCACGGTCGTTCGTGATCCTCACGTTCGTGAAGAACTGCGGCAGCCCGACGCTGCCCTGCTTCGAGCGCGTGTACTCCGGGGTGAGCTGCGTCGCGCCAGGCGACGTCTCGGTCATTCCGTACCCCTGTGAGAACGACATGCCGCGCTCCTCGTACGCGTTCAGGATGCGCACCGGCACGGCTGATCCGCCGCAGGTCAGCTTGGTCAGCGTCGACAGGTCGGTGCCGGCCCAATCCGGGTGATCGGCCATCAGCTGGAAGGTCGTCGGCACACCCGAGAGCATGGTCACCCCGTGGCGCTCGATCTGCGCCAGAGCGCGACCCGCCTCGAAGCCGCGCTCGAGGATGATCGTGCCGCCGGCGAGGACCGTCGGAAGCGCGCCCATGCCCAGCGAGGCGACATGGAACAGCGGCGAGATGAGCAGTGCGATGTCGTCACGCGAGACGCCCACATCGAGCACCGCGTTGATCGACACGAACGTCAGGTTGCGGTGGCTGAGCACCGCACCCTTCGGCTTGCCCGTGGTGCCGGATGTGTACACGATCGCGGCAGGGTCGTCTGCGGCGACCGTCACACTCACCCGCCCGCCGGAGGGACGATCGAGCAGTTCAGGCAGCCCGGGGAAGCCGGGAAGACCGCTCTCGGTCGGGATCACGTGCGCGATTCCCGCCGCCTCGATCCCCGGCAGCACCTTCTGGGCGTACTCGATGTCGTAGACGATCGCCCGCGCGCCGCTGTCCGTCAGCACATGCGTGACCTCAGGCGGCGCCAGCCGCGTGTTGATCGGCACGAACACCGCGCCGATCTGCGCGCACGCGAACAGCGTCATCAGGAACTCGGGGCTGTTCTCACCCATGTACGCGACGCGGTCGCCCTTCGCGACGTCGCGCACGTGCAGCAGCTCGGCGATCCGGTCGGCCCGGTCGGCGAACCGCGCATAGGTGAACTCGCGCTCGTCGAAGACGAGCGCTGTCCTGTCCGGCGACTTCAGGCGATGCTTGTCGGGCCAGGCGCCGATTCCTTCGTCGTACATCGTGATGACCTCTTCATTGAGTTCGGATCGATCTCGGTGCGCTCACTTGTAGAAGCGATACAGACCTCGCGCCACGACAGCCGGCCGCTCGCCGCCGTCGATCTCGATGGTCTGGTCGACGGCCAGCTGCCAGCCGCCCTTGACCTCTGTGACCTCAGCGACGACCGCGTTCATCCGGACCTTCGCTCCGACCTTGACCGGCGAGACGAAGCGCACCTTGTCGAGGCCGTAGTTGACCTTGGTCGACACCTCGGTCACATCGAGCAGTTCGCTCCAGAACTTCACGGCGAGCGACAGTGACAGGAAGCCGTGCGCGATCGGTGCTCCGAACGGGCTCTCCGCCGTCGCGCGCTCGGGGTCGACGTGGATCCACTGGTGGTCGTCGGTCGCGTCGGCGAAGGTGTTCACACGGTCCTGCGTGACCTCGAGCCAGTCGGTCCAGCCCAGGTCGCGCCCGGCGAGGCCGGCGATCTCTGAGTACTCGATGACGTTCTTCGACATGGTTTCCCTCTCTCAGGTTCCGGATGGAGTCGTTCAGACGAATGCGGATTCGCCGGTCAGCGAGCGCCCCACGATGAGCGCATTGATCTCGTGGGTGCCCTCGTAGGAGTAGATCGCCTCGGCGTCGGCGAAGAAGCGTGCGGCGTCGTTGTCGAGCAGAATGCCGTTGCCGCCCATCGCCTCGCGCGCCAGGCGGCCGTTCTCGCGAGCGCGCTCCGCGGTGACCATCTTCGCCAGCGCGGCGTTCTCGTCGCTGAAGGTGCCGGCATCCTGCGCCGCGGCGAGCTCGACGGCCAGCGCGAGCGAGCTCGTGGCGTTGCCGAGCATCCGAGCCAGCTTCTCCTGCACCAGTTGGAAGCCGCCGATCGGCCTGCCGAACTGCTTCCTTTCGCGCGTGTAGCGCACAGCGGCGTCGAGAGCACCGGCGGCGGCGCCCGCAGCGACGAACGCCACATCAGAGCGCATGCCGCGCAGCAGCCCCGCGACATCGCGCCAGGAGTTCACTCGCTGCAGTCGCCGGGCCTCGCTCACGCGCACGCCGTCTAGCGTGATGTGCGAGTTCTGCACGGGGCGCAGCGAGACCTTGTTCCGGATGGTCTCGAGCGAGACCCCTGGAGCGTCGCGGGCGACGAGGAAGCACTTCACGGATCCGTCGTCGGCGCCGCGGGCGAACACCGCGAGCACGTCGGCGGCGTCCGCCCCGCCGATCCACCGCTTGGCGCCGTCGATGATCCACTCGCCGCCGTCGCGACGGGCGAGCGTCGACATTCCGCCGGCGATGTCGGAGCCGTGCTCCGGCTCGGTCAGCGCGAAGGCGCCGCGCATCTCGAAGCTGCGCACCAGCGGATCCCACTCTGCGGCCTGCTCGGGCGAACCGCCGGCTCGCACCACGGCGCGGAACAGGCCGGACTGGCCGTTGTATGCGGTGGCCACGGATGCATCGGCGCGGGCCAGATGGAAGTTGCGGAAACCGCTGAACATCGTCGAGTCGGCCTCGGCCGGATCGACTCCATCCGGTGCCATCAGGTTCAGGGCGGCGAGCTCGCCGATCACCACATCGGGCATCACGGCGCGCTCCCACGCGTCGTTCATCAGCGGCGTGATCCGCTCGGCGACGATCCTGTCCATCTCGGCGAGCGCCTCGCGCGCCGGCGCGCTGAGGTGCCGCTGCGCGAAGCCGAAGCGCTCCGCGACCGGGTCGATGCCGAGCGGGTCGGTCATGCCAGTCCCAGCAGGCGTGCCGCGTTGTCGCGCATGATGCCGGCGCGGATCTCGTCGCTGCGGAACAGCTCGACCTTCTCGGCGTCGTCGCGCCAGCGGTCCGGCGTGAGCAGCGGGAAGTCGCTGCCGAACAGCACCCGGTTCTTCAGCATGCGGTTGGCATAGCGCACCAGCTCGACCGGGAAGTACTTCGGGCTCCAGCCCGACAGGTCGATCCATGTGTTGTGCTTGTGCGTCGCAACCGACAGCGCCTCGTCCTGCCACGGCACCGAAGGGTGCGCCATGATGATCTGCAGATCGGGGAAGCGCGCCGCCACGCTGTCGAGCAGCATCGGGTTCGACAGGGCCAGCTCGAAGCCGTAGCCGCCGCGCATACCTGCGCCGATGCCGGTCTGCCCGGTGTGGAACAGGGCGATCATTCCCGCATCCTGCAGCACCTCGTACAGCGGGAAGAACCGCTCGTCGTCGGGGGAGAAGCCCTGCACCGTCGGGTGGAACTTGAAGCCGCGCACGCCCCGCTCGATCAGCCGCTTCGCCTCGACGACCGCATCCTCGCGGTTCGGATCGACGGACGCGAACGGGATCAGGATGTCGCTGTGCCGGATGCAGCCGTCGATGATCTCGTCGTTCGAGATCGGCGTGTGGTCGAGGTTCGTCGTCGAGTCGACCGTGAACACCACCGCGGCGGTGCGGCGCTCGCGGTAGTACTCGGCGACGCTGTCGAGGTCGGGCCGCGGCCCGTCGGCCTTGAAGTACTTGCTGGCCGCCTCGTTCAGCTCATCCGGAATCGAACGGTGCCCGTGCTGATCGATCTCGATGTGGACGTGCACGTCGATGGCGTCGAGGGACGCCACATCGATGGTGGGCTCGTAGCGCGTCATCGTGCCAGCTCTTCCGGCAGCTGAGGCATCTTCTCACCGACCGACCGCAGTTCTCCGACGGCCTCGGCGAAGCCGGACTGCAGGGCGTCGTACGTCCAGCCGCCCTCACGGTAGGCGGTGGCGACGGCCTCGGGGTGCGACCACAGCTGCAGGCGGTCGCCGCCGACGCCGATCGCCTGGCCCGTGACGGAGGCGGCCTCGTCGCTGGCGAGGTACGCGATCAGACCTGCCACGTCTTCTGAGGTGCCGAAGCCCAGCTCGTGACGGAAGAACTCGGGCATCGTCTCGCCGCGCTCGTCGGCTTCGACGGCCGAGGCGAAGAACGGGATGGTCTTGGTCATGGCGGTGGCGGCGACGGGGATGACGACGTTGGCGGTGATGCCAGCCTTCTTCAGCTCCATCGACCACGTGCGCACCATGCCGACGATGCCGGCCTTGGCAGCGGAGTAGTTCGCCTGACCGAAGTTGCCGCGCTGACCGGTCGGGGAGCCGATGCAGATGATCCGGCCTGCGGTGCCGGCCTCGCGCATCCGGGTGGCCGCCTCGCGCACGCAGGTGAAGGTGCCGCGCAGGTGCACGTTGATGACGAGGTCGAAGTCCTCGTCGCTCATCTTCCAGGTCACCTTGTCGCGCAGCACGCCCGCGTTGGTGACGAGGATGTCCAGGCGCCCGTAGCGGTCGTATGCCGCATCGACGAGCTGTGTCGCGGTCTCCGTGGGGCCGACAGGGGCGACGACGGCGGACGCGGTGCCGCCGGACTGTTCGATGGAGGCGACGGCTTCGTTCGCGACAGCCTCGTCGACATCGTTCACGATGACGGAAGCGCCCTGCTTCGCGAGCTCCTGGGCGTAGGCGAGGCCGAGGCCGCGGCCCGAACCGGTGACGATGGCTACTTTGCCGTTCAGCGACATTGCGTGCTCCCTGCGTGACGTCCGGATGAGACGCCCAGGGTCAGAGGGCGCCTTCGTTCGTCACCATAAGACCGCATTTGCTTGAAAAAGTCAATGATTGAATCTTTCCTTGTTCGCTGTACAGTGTCGGCATGGCGACGACAGCGAACGGGCAGGCGGGAAGGGCCAGGATCGACGACCTGAGCTTCCTGCTCGCGCGCGCCAACGCGGTCTCCCTCCAAGCCGCGACAGCGGCGCTGCGCCCGTTCGGGCTGAAGACGCGGTCGTACTCCGTGCTCGCCATGGCGCTCAGCGACGAACCACCGTCGCAGCGCGAGATCGCCGAGTACCTGCGCCTCGACCCGAGCCAGGTCGTCGCCCTCGTCGACGGACTGCAGGAGCGCGGGCTCGTCTCTCGCGAGACCGACGAGCGCGACCGCCGCGCCAGGGTCGTCGTGGCGACGCAGGCCGGTGCCCGACTCTACGCTGACGTCGACGCAACCGTGCACGGCGTCGAGGACGAGGTGCTGCGCGAGCTCGACGCGTCGGAACGCGCGTTGTTGCGGGAGCTGCTCAACAGGATCGCGTTTCCCGCGCAAGACTGAAGCCCCCGAGTCGCGAGGACTCGAGGGCTTCAGCCGTGCCGCAATGCCGCTGGTTACTTGATCCAGTCGGGCGTCAGCATGAACTTGCCGTACTGGCCGGCGTTCACGTCGCCAGGCACCTTGGCCGCGTGGATGATCGCGATCACGAAGGTTCCGATTCCGACGACGGCGTAGATCAGGGCCCCGACGATGGGGACGAACAGCAGGAATGCCGCAGCCACGATCGCGATGATCCTGATCAGCTGGAAGTTCAGGTTGTCGGCGGCGGCCTTGCGGGCGACCGGGTTCACCTTGTCCTTCTCCACCAGGTAGAAGATCAGCGCCGGGATCCAGGAGAAGAACACGCTCAACCACAGGTTGAGAGTGATGTTGCCCGGCTCGTTGCCGTAGGGCTGACCGTATGCCGGCTGACCGTAGCCCGGCTGAGGCTGGCCATAACCCGGCTGGGGCTGGCCGTAGCCGGGCTGAGGGTACTGCTGGCCGCCAGCCGGCGGCGGGTTGTAGCCCGGAGGCTGCTGGCCGTAGGCCGGAGGTTGCTGCGGCGGTACCTGCTGCTGCGGCGGTACCGGAGGCTGCTGCCCGGGGGGAGGAGGGGGAACGGCACCTGGATCGGGTGCGCCCCCTGGAACGTTCTGGGGGTCCGTGGGGTCGTTCGTCACGGCGAAACCTGCCTTCGGTGTCATTGAGTCATCCGCGGGCCCCGCGATCTGAAGGTGCGAACCCCGCCGTTCCCCAACAATGCCAGGTTGTGTGCGCGATAGCGAGAGTTTGCGCGGTGTTGGCGAAAGTCGGCGGAGGGCAGTTCTGCCCATGCCCGGTGATGACCGGATCGTCCGGGGCGCAATTATCCGACCAAAGTCCCGAAAATTCGACCTTGTCCGGCTTCGGCGTGTCGCTTGCTATGGCTGGGGAGGCGGCGGGGATGCCCGGGGAGGCCCACGGCAAGGGCCGGTATCGTGAAGGAGCAATGTCGAGCACAGAAGCAGACCAGGCCCATCCGACCGATAGTTCTCTCACGATCCGCAGCACCTCCATCTCCGATGGAGCGAGCATGTGGACGCTTGCCCGTGATTGCGGGCTCGATCTCAACTCCTCATACGCGTACCTGATCTACGCCGCCGATTTCTCGGCGACGTGCCGCGTCGCCCTGCTCGGCGACGAGCCGGTGGGCTACGTGCTCGGCTATCGCCCGCCGGAGCGGCCGTCGCACCTGTTCGTGTGGCAGGTCGGTGTCTCGTCGCGTGCTCGCGGTCATGGGGTCGCCGCTCGCATGATCCACGATCTGCTCGATTCTCTCGACGAGGTCGAGGTGCTCGAGGCCACCGTCGAGGAGTCCAACGACGCGTCGCGCGCATTGTTCGCGTCGATCGCCGCCGCACGAGGAGGCGAGCTGGCCTGGACCGACGGCGTGCTGTCGACGGACTTCCCGGATGAGCACCCGGGTGAACCGCGCCTCGAGATCACCGGAATGCGCGCGCACTGAGCGCGCCGTCCGGCCACAAGACGTCACTTCATCGAAACCAGGAGAACAAGATTATGTCTACGACGATCGATACGACAGAGCTGGAATCCAGTGTCAGGAGCTACTCGCGTTCCTGGCCGGTGGAGTTCGACACAGCGCACGGCGCGACGATGGTCGCATCCGACGGCACCGAGTACCTCGACTTCTTCGCGGGAGCCGGAACGCTCAACTACGGGCACAACAACCCCGCGCTGAAGAAGGTGCTGATCGACTACCTCGCCAGCGACAAGGTCGTGCACTCGCTCGACATGTTCACGACGGCGCGCGCCGACTTCCTGACGACGTTCAAGGAGCGGATCCTTGAGCCGCGCGGCCTCGACCACAAGGTGATGTTCCCCGGGCCGGGCGGTGCGAACGCGGTGGAGGCCGGCTTGAAGCTGGCCCGCAAGATCACGGGCCGTGAGGCGATCGTGAACTTCACCAACGCATTCCACGGCATGACCCTCGGCGCGCTCAGCGTCACAGGCAACTCGATGAAGCGCGGCGGCGCCGGCATCCCGCTGGTGCACGCGACGCCGATGCCGTACGACGACTACTTCGACCAGGACGTCACCGACTTCCTCTACTTCGAGCGCATGCTCGACGACGAGGGATCCGGGCTGAACAAGCCGGCCGCCGTGATCGTCGAGACGCTGCAGGGCGAGGGCGGCATCAACACCGCTCGTGCCGAGTGGCTGCGTTCGCTGGCCGCGCTCTGCAAGAAGCACGACATCCTGCTCATCGTCGATGACATCCAGATGGGCTGCGGCCGCACCGGAAGCTTCTTCAGCTTCGAAGAGGCCGGCATCGTGCCCGACATCATCACGCTGTCCAAGTCGATCTCCGGATACGGCCTGCCGCTGGCGCTCACGCTCGTGCGCCCCGAGTACGACGTGTTCGAGCCCGGCGAGCACAACGGCACGTTCCGCGGCTTCGCACCGGCGTTCGTCACCGGTGCGGAGGCGATCCGCCAGTTCTGGAGCGACGACCAGCTGCAGCGCTCGACTCTGGAGAAGGGCCTCGTGATCGAGAGCGCGTTCAACGCGCTGGTCGCGAAGTACCCGGAAGCCGAGCTCATCTCGAAGGGTCGCGGCCTGGCGCGCGGCCTGCAGTTCGGTGAGGCGGAGAAGGCCGGCGAGGTGGCGCGCGAGTGCTTCGAGCGCGGTCTGCTCGTCGAGACCTCAGGCCCCGTCGACGAAGTCGTGAAGCTGCTGCCGCCGCTGACCGTCACCGACGACGAGCTCACCCGTGGTCTCGGCATCATCGCCGACTCCGTCGCGGCCGTGCTCGCCCGCTGATCAACCAACCAACCAATCGAAGAGGGATAATCCATGATCGTTCGCACCCTTGACGAGATCGACGACACCGAAGCCGACATCAAGAGCGAGAACTGGCGCAGCAAGCGCATCGTCCTCGCGAAGGAGGGCGTCGGCTTCTCGGTGCACGAGACCACCCTGTACGCGGGCACCGAGAGCTACTTCTGGTACGCGAACCACATCGAGGCCGTGTTCATCACGTCCGGTGAGGGCGAGATCGAGGATCTCGCGACCGGCGAGGTGCACGAACTGAAGCCCGGATCGCTCTACCTGCTCAACGACCACGACAAGCACAAGGTGCGCCCGCGCACCGAGATCAAGTGCGTGTGCGTGTTCAACCCGCCCGTCACCGGCCGGGAGGTGCACGACGAGAACGGCGTGTACCCGCTGATCACGGAGGAGACGGCGGCGGTTTAGCGCCACAGGTCCACAGACCTCACGCAAGGCGCGACCTCGGCGTCCGGAGAAGATCCGGACGCCGAGGTCGTCCCCTTGTGCTGGTGGGCCCGCCGGAAGCGGCGGGCAGCGGAAAGTTCACGAGACCCGGTTCTGCCGGGAGAAGGGAATTGACCATGACCACCGCAATGATCCAGCAGGATCAGTACCCCACCCGCACGGGTGAGCGGCATGTGCCGGCGACGACGCGGACGCACCCGACCGTGTGGGGCGATGCCGCGGACGGCCCGTTCGATCAGGCTGGGCTCGACGCGCATGCGAGCCGCGGGTTCTCCGTTCTGGAGGACTTCATCACGCAGGACGAGGTCGAGCTGTACTCGTCCGAGCTTCGGCGGCTCTCCGCAGACGAGAGCCTGCGCGGTGACCCGCGCCTGATCACAGAGAAGTCGACGGGAGCCGTCCGGTCGGTCTTCGGCGTGACGGGGCTGAGCGAGGCGATCGACGCTCTCAGCCGCGACCCTCGGGTGCTCGACCGCGCCAGGCAGCTGCTCGGCTCCGATGTGTACCTGCACCAGACGCGGGTCAACTTCATGCCGGGGTTCACAGGCAGCGGCTTCTACTGGCACTCGGACTTCGAGACCTGGCATGCCGAGGACGGCATGCCGATCCCGCGCGCCGTGAGCTGCTCGATCGCCCTGACACCCAACTACCCGTACAACGGCGGGCTGATGGTGATGCCGGGCTCGCACCGGAACTTCGCGCCCGGCGTCGGTGAGACGCCGGCGGACAACCACGCCTCCTCGCTGAAGGCGCAGGTCGTCGGAGTTCCGGATGAGGACGCGGTCACCGGAATGGCGTACCAGTTCGGCATCGACCAGTTCACGGGTCCTGCGGGCTCCGCGCTCTGGTTCGATTCCAACATCATGCACGGCTCGGGCAACAACATCACGCCGTTCCCGCGCTCGAACGTGTTCCTGGTGTTCAACTCGGTTGAGAACGCTCTGGTGGAGCCCTATGCCGCACCTGCTCCGCGCCCTGAGCACATCGCCAGCCGGAACTTCACGCCGCTGCGCTGATCTCGGCGCGACGCCGCTGCGCCCGTGCGAACGCGTTCGCACGGGCGCACGTCGTTCTGGGCGGCCGTCGTACCCTGTGACGTATGGAACCCCTGCTCAACTTCATCGGCAGCTACTGGTGGCTGGGCTTCATCGTCGCCGGGCCGATCGTCGGCATCGTCGGGTCGGCGAGGGGCTGGTGGCGCGAGCAGGAGGAGCTCTCCCACAAGCGCAAGCTCGAGCTGATCGAGGCGAAGGCGCGAGCGCAGGCGATCTCGTCCGGTGCGGAGCTCACCCCGGATGAGGTGGAGAAAGCCGACGCGGTGAGCCGCGCCGACCGCATCCGGCGTCTGATGGACACGCACGACGAGGTGGCCAGGCGCTGGCTGGACTACGAGCTGGACGTGGCGAAGCTCATCGCCTTTCCCACGATGAGCGACGGGCGCGACCCGCGCACGGCCGCGTTCCTGAGGGCGAAGAAGGTTGCAGACGGGCTGCGGCCGGCGTCGCCGGAGGAGCGCGTCGACGCGGAGACCTACGCGGAGTACCGCGACGCGGTGCACGACTTCGAGGTCGCGTTCGACGTCGCCGAGCAGGAGGCCCGCCGCGTGCGCGACACCGGGTTCACCGAGTCAGAGCGCCAGCGTCTCTCCCGCGCGCAGCAGCTGCTCAACGTGGCCGTCGACCAGTCGGCGACGGCCGCTGAGCGCCAGACCGCGTACCGGAGGGTGCGAGACGAGCTCGAGGGGCTCATCGTGCTCTCGGATGCCGCGGAGGAGGAGCTGAAGCACCGCGTCGCCGGTGAGCTCGAGGCCTGAGGTTCGGGCACTCACCCTCCCATGCGGAACAGCGCGGAGGCGGGGATCGACAGCAGGAGATCCGTGAGGCGCTCCCGGCGGTGCGGTGGCTGCGTCGGCTCCTCCTCGAATTCGTCCGGCTCCGTCGGGGTCTTTTCGTCGATGCTCATCCCGCTCTCCTTTCTCGGCGGATCAGGCGAACCGCCTTCACCTGCTCCACGAAGCACCGAGACGGATTGCGACACCACTTGAGATTTCTTCCCGCCCCCTGTCGAATCGACGGGGGCGCGTTCGTGGTGTGGGTGAGGGTCGCCGAACGCGCGACGGATGGGAGACGGAACCGTGACGCGCATAGCAGACGTCGACGCGGCGATCGCTCGCACTCATCGCAGGGAGTGGGCGCTTGTCGTGGCGGGGCTGGCGCGGCGCTTCGGCGACCTCGACATCGCCGAGGAGACGGCAGCCGAGGCGTTCGCGACTGCCGTCGAACGGTGGCCGCTCGACGGCGTCCCGCCGAACCCCGGCGCGTGGATCACGACGACGGCGCATCGGAAGGCGATCGACCGGCTGCGCCGCGAGGCGCGACGCGACGGCAAGCAGCGTGAGGCCGCGCTGCTGCGGGATGATTCCCCGCCGGAGCCGACCGGAGCCATCGACGATGACCGGCTGCGGCTGGTGTTCACGTGCTGCCATCCGGCGCTGTCGCTCGAGGCCCGTGTCGCACTGACGCTGCGGATCGTCGGAGGCCTCACCGTCGCCGAGATCGCGCGCGCCTTCCTGGTGAAGGAGCGGACGATGGGACAGCGCATCACCAGGGCGAAGGCCAGAATCCGGGAAACGGGTGTTCCGTATCGCGTGCCGGATCGGGAGGATCTTGCCGTGCGCGTGGCCGGCGTGCTCGCTGTGCTGTACCTCGTCTTCAATGAGGGGTACTTCTCCGCATCCGCGTCCGCTCCGATCCGCCGCGACCTCACGGGCGAGGCGATTCGGCTCACGCGTCTCGTCCGTGCGCTTCTGCCGAGGGATTCCGACGCGCGCGGCGAGACGACGGGGCTGCTCGCGCTGATGCTCCTCACGGAGGCCCGCTCTTCCGCTCGCGTCTCGGCGGACGGCGAACTCGTGCGGCTCGACGAACAGGATCG
Organism: Microbacterium sp. JB110; assembly: GCF_003335195.1. Classification (NCBI taxonomy): domain Bacteria; kingdom Bacillati; phylum Actinomycetota; class Actinomycetes; order Micrococcales; family Microbacteriaceae; genus Microbacterium; species Microbacterium sp. JB110. The sequence continues at coordinate 319,642 of NZ_QPGM01000004.1, forward strand.
CGGATCGTGGGACCACGTACTGATCGACGAGGGGCTCGCGCTGGTGCACGAGTGCGAGCCCGGTCCGCCGGGGCGGTACCGGCTGCTCGCCGCGATCAACGCCGCGCATGCGGCGGCGCCGCATGCGCGCGACACCGACTGGGCGCGGATCTCTCACCTCTACGGTCAGCTCGAGCGCATCGATCCGAACCCGATCGTCACGCTGAACAGGGCGATCGCCGTCGCCGAACTGGACTCGCCCGACGTGGCGCTCGCCATGGTCGAGCGCCTCGCGGGCGCACTTCACGAGCATCACGCCTTCCACGCCGCGCGCGCGGAGCTGCTGCGACTCGTGGGCCGCTCGGCCGAAGCCCGCTACGCCTACGATCGGGCGATCTCGCTCGCGGTCAACTCCGCCGAGACCGCCCACCTGACCCGCCGCAGAGCACAGCTCGCGGTCACCGCCCGACCGGATCCACATCAGAACGGAGCATCATCATGAGCAAGCAGTACCTCGCCATCCACATGACCGATCAGACCGGAACCGCGCTGCCCCAGGATGAGGACAAGCGCATGCTCGACACCTGGGTGGCCGAGGGCGAGGAGAACCATCGCCTCGGTTCCGGAGGGTCAGTCGCCGGCCCCGAGGAGGCCAAGTCGGTGATGGTCAGAGACGGTGAGGTCCTCATCACGGACGGACCGTTCCCCGAGTTCAAGGAGTGGTTCGCGGGATACGACCTCATCAGCGCCGAATCGATCGAGGAGGCCGCGACGTACCTGTCCGGGCATCCGACGGCGCCGCAGGGGCGGGTCATCGTGCTGCCCATCGTCCCGCTCCCGTGGGAGCAGGAGTAGGGCGCGCCTCATCCCGCGATGATGGGCTCCCTCGCCTCTGCAGCGACCGCCCCGGCCGGCCCCTGCAGACCGACGATGCGGTCGTCGGCTCGACGGTCCGCGGGGCGGTGCGAGACGAGCACCGTGATCCGGTCGCGCGAGGAGCGCCGGATGTCGGTCATCATGTCTTCGGCCGTCGGCGCATCGAGGTGTGCGCTCGGTTCGTCGAGCAGGAGCACATCGGCGCGGCTGAGCAGCGCGCGGGCGACCGCGAGCCGCTGGCGCTCGCCGCCGGAGAGTGCGGTCCCCGCGGGGCCGACGCGGGAGTCGAGCCCGCCGGGCAGCTCGGCGACCAGGCGCGCCAGGCCTGCGCGCTCCAGCGTGCTTCGGAGTTCGGCATCGGTCGGAGCATCACCGGCTCGGCGCGCGAGCAGCAGATTTCCACGCAGCGTCGAGTCGAACACGTGCGCATCCTGAGGGCACCACGCCACCCGATCGCGCCAGTTCTCGGGTGAGAGATCGGGCAGCGGTACGCCGTTCGCACGCACCTCGCCGCTCGCGGGCCGAAGTGCGCCCATCAGCACCGACAGCAGCGTCGACTTGCCCGCACCGCTGGGGCCGTCGACCACGAGCCACTCGCCGACGCCCACGCGCGCGTCTATGCCGGTGAACACGTCTCCGGCGGCGCCAGGGTAGCGAGCGGCGAGGGCGTCGACCTCGATCGTCCTGACCTGGAACGGCACGTCGCGGTCGCCCGTGAGAGCCGGCGGGGTCGGACGCAGCACGGGCGCGATGCGTCGCAGCGCCGCGCGCAGGGCGGGGACGCGCTGGGCCGCGGCGACGAGCCCGGCGACGGGCTCGAGCGCGGCGAGGGAGAGCAACGCGACGA
>NZ_QPGM01000005.1:0-308412 GCF_003335195.1 Microbacterium sp. JB110
ATTCTTCATTTCTGGCACATCTCATGGGGCGCACAGCACCGGAAATGTGCCAGAAATGAAGAATTGAACCCGGTGACTTCAGGTCGATGCCGCGCTCCGGAACGTGGTGACGGCTACGCCTGCAGCGCCGCGGCGTGCTCGCGGCAGGCGGCGCGTTCGCCGCAGCTTTCGCACAGCACCACCCTGGCGCGACAGGCGTCGTCGGCGCAGTCGATCATCCGGTCGCTCGCCTCGCCGCACGAGGCGCAGCTGCCGATCACCTCGTCGCCGAACGCCAGCGACTCCCGACCGTCGAACACGTACAGCGAACCGCGCCACAATGCGTCGTTGCCGAACTTCTCGGCATAGCGCACGATGCCGCCGTCGAGCTGATACACCTCGCCGAAACCGCGCTTCAGCATCAGGCTCGACAGCACCTCGCACCGGATGCCGCCGGTGCAGTAGGTGACGATCGGCTTGTTCTTGAGATGGTCGTACTTGCCCGAGTCGAGCTCGGCGACGAAGTCGTGCGTCGTGGCGACGTCCGGAACGACCGCGCCGTCGAACCGGCCGATCTCGGCCTCGAACGCGTTGCGGCCGTCGAAGAACACCACGTCGTCGCGCTCGTCGACCAGCCGGTTCAGCTCATCCGGGGCCAGATGGGCGCCGCCGCCGACCACGCCCGCCTCGTCGACGACCAGCTCATCCGGAGCTCCGAACGACACGATCTCGTCGCGCACCTTCACCGACAGCCGTGGGAAGTCACGGCTCGCGCCGTCGTCGTCGAGCCCGGTGCCCTCCGACCACTTGAAGTCGATGCCCTTGAACGCGGCGTACTCCTTGGTCTTGCGCACGTACCGTTTCAGCGCCGACATCTCGCCGCCGAGGGTGCCGTTGAGCCCGTGCCGCGAGATCAGCAGGCGCCCGCGCAGCCCCAGCGACTCGCACAGGTCGCGCTGCCACAGCCGGATCGCGTCGGGGTCGGCGATCGGCGTGAAGACGTAGTAGAGCAGGATCTTCGCGTGCACGCTCCCAGAATACGAGAGCCGGATGGGCGACGGGTGTGACCGGATGAGACGGTCCGTCGGGCGCTCGAGCCGGGAGCGGGGCGCTGCTTCGTGCAGATCGTTGGTGCCGCGCAGACGGCTCTTCGCGTGCGAGCCGGGCACGATTTGTGCGACCTCGACGACGGCCGCACCGGATGTCGTCCGCTGCTGATGTACTGAGCGGTGTGAATCTGTACTTCCGGCTGCTCCTGCTCACCCTCCGTCTGCGCCGAGCGCCGCGCGTCTCGCTGTGGAGCCAGACGCGCACCCCGTTCCGGGTGTGGCCGACCGATCTCGACCCGCTGCTGCACATGAACAACGCCCGCTACCTCGGCCTGATGGATCTGGCGCGCACCGATCTCACGGTGCGATCCGGATACATGCAGGAAGTGACCCGGCGCGGCTGGTACCCCGTCGTCGGTGCGCAGACCATCACCTACAAGCGCTCGCTGAAGCTGTGGCAGCGCTTCGTGGTGACCACTCGCGTGCTCGGATTCGACGAGCGTGCGGCGTACATGCAGCAGGAGTTCCGCCGCGGCGGGAAGCTCATCGCCCGCGCCGTCGTGCAGGCGCGGTTCCTCAAGCGCTCGGGCGGAACGGTCAGCACGGCCGAGCTGCTGGAGGCGTCTGGCGATGCACCCGCCGACATCGAGCTGCCGTCGTGGGTCGCGGACTGGGCCGCATCCGTCCGGATCTCCTCGTCGGAGAGCTGAGCGCGCCGAGTTGCTCGGGTGCGGCATCCTGCCGCAGTGCCCGAGGCGTGGCGGCGATTCCTCGCACCGGAGCGGCTGGAGGTGCGGGGCTGTCGGGGCGTGGGGAGTTCTGCCCCTCCATGGCGTTGTCTGTGGGGCGATAGGCTTGCGGCGTTCGCCGTGCCCTCGGGTGCGGCGGTCGGCCGGTTCAGCCTCCGGTCGCAGCACGACCTGGGGGAATGATGCCTGACCAAGACCTTTCGATGTACACCGAGCAGGATCTGCTGCGTGACCCGCAGTTCGATCAGGCCACGCTCGGCCAACTCGCCACGGCACGGCCCGACCTGCGCCCTGCCGTGCTCGCGCACCCGAACTGCTACCCCGCGCTCGCCGACTGGCTGAGGGCGCACGGCGTGCAGGCGGCGAGCGCGCCGCAGGCAGAGACCCCGCCGGCGCAGCCGGCATACGGGCAGGCTCCGGATGCGGCAGCAGCCGAGGCGCAGAACGCGCAGTCGGCAACGGGCTACGGACAGCAGTCGCCGTACGGGCAGCAAGGCGCGTCTGGTCAGCACCCTGCGCAGCAGCAGAACGATGCGTCCTATGGCGCGGCAGCGCAACCGGGTGCCGCGCCACAGCAGCAGTGGGGCGGACAGCCGGGCTATCCGCCCCAGGCTGCGCCGGGCACCGCCGGTGCACCGCAGCGGCAACCGCAGGGCGAGCCGGGTAAGTCGCCGTACGGACAGCAGCCTGCACCTGGTCAGCCTTCGTACGCACAGCAGCCGACGCAGGGCGGTCAGCCGCCGTACGCGCAGCAGCCGACAGCGGGGCAGCAGCAGCCCGAGCGTCCGGGACCCATCAGCCCCGACCAGTGGGCAGAGGACTTCCGCCAGCGTGCGGGTCGTGACCCGAGCACGGCCGAGTACCAGGCGGCGGTCGCCGCCGGCCAGATCGGCCAGCCGCGGCAGCGGGACGAATCGTGGGAGAAGGTCTCCGCGGGTGCTCAGCAGATGGCGTCCGGCGCGAAGGACTTCTTCCAGCAGCGTGTGGCCCCGGCGGCACAGGGCGCGGCGAGCGACTTCCAGAAGGCCGTGAACGAGAAGAACACCACCCCGATGGCGAAGCTCGTCTCGATTGCGGGCTTCGTGCTCCCGGCGCTCGCGCTGCTGTCGATCATTCCGATCTTCCTGCCCGCCGTCTCGGTGTCCGCCGCGGGGATGTCACAGAGCGTCAACCTGTGGGAATCCGGCGGCGACGGCGTGCTGCTGCTGGTGGTCCTGGTGCTCGTGATCGCGGCAAACGTCGTCGCCATCGTGATGAAGGCGACCTGGGCCCGCATCACGGCAGCGGCTCTGGGCATGCTGGCTGCGGTGATCGGCATCATCGACTCGATCGCGGTGTTCAGCGGTGCAGGCGAAGCGGCCGGTATCGGCCTCGGCGTGAGCGCCGACGTCGGCTTCGGCGTGTACCTGCTGCTCATCCTGTCGATCCTGATGCTCGCTGCGGGCATCGCCATGGTGATGCCGACGCAGAAGAAGCAGCCGCGCTCGCCGCAGCCGTACCCGGTGCCAGGCCAGCCGGGAGCGGCGGCCTTCGGACAGCAGCCTGGCCAGCCGTATGCGGGACAGCCGCCGTACGCGCAGGGCGGTCAGGCTCCTGTGCAGCCACAGCCCGGCCAGCAGCATGGCCAGGCGCCGTACGCGCAGGGCGGTCAGCCGTATCCGGGCGGGGCGCCCTACGGCCAACCGGGTCAGCCTCCCGCTCAGCCGCAGGGAGAGCCGGCGCCGTACGGCCAGCAGCCCCCGCAGCAGCAGTACCCGCAGCCGCCGCAGAACCCGTACGGCCAGCAGTAGACCGCGTTCCGCAGAAGCGCCTCGCCCGATCATCCGGGGTGGGGCGCTTCCGCATTCCTGCGGCGCCGATCATGCGCTCGACTGCGGGCCCAGTGCCTGCTGACAGTGGACCCGGGGACTGCTAATCTCAGCCTCAAGACCGGTGGATTGCGATACTCCGGTATGAGAGGAACCGATGATGAGCGTTTCAGCGAGTCCATATCGCGGAATGTCCCCCGTTGCTCGCCGAAAGCGCAAGCGGGGAATGTTCATCTGGGGCATCGTCCTGCTGGTCGTGTGGTTCCTGTGCTCCGCGGCTCTTGCGAGCTTCCTCTCCTCCGCGCCGGAGGCGCCGCCCTTCGCGCAGACGTTCCTGATGAGTGGTTTCTTCGGCGGGCTGTTCTTCCTGCTCGGGCTCATCTTCTTCGTCATCGGGCTCGTCGCCGAGCTGCGGGCACGGGCGTTCGATCGCGAGGACCGCAGGCGTTCCATCGCTCTCACCCAGGCGATCGGTCAGCTCCTGAATCGTTCGCGCTCCGAGGCCTACGCGTCTGACGGCTCGCTCACGCACGTGAGCGGCGCGACAGTGATCGAGGTCGACCGGCACTTCGACCAGGACACGCAGGGGCAGGTGCTCACCACGATCAACACCACCACACGCACGTTCGGTGTGACGCACTCGTCGCAGTCCGGCACCGCGGTGCACGGCACAGGAGGTATGGGCACGAGCAGCGTGGCGCAGTCGAACTACTACGGCAGCTCCACAGGAGTGACCGACTCCACGAGCCGCACCACGGGCACCGAGGAGTCGGTGCTGTCGCAGACCACGCGGGCGAATCTGATGGGCGACGCATTGTTCTCGGTGTTCGAGACGACCGACGCATCCGGCCAGCGCGACACGATCCGCGCCATCTCGTTGTCGCGGCCTGCTGCGGAGGGCGTCATCCGGGATCTCGTCGGCGCCGTCTGCTATCGCGTGGGAGGCCCGGAGACGCACTCCGGTGGTGCCGTGTGGGCGTACGTCGAGAACGTCGTCGCGCAGTTCGCGCCCGGTGACATCTCGTATGTCACAGATCGCCTCAAAGCGATCCATTCCCGACCGATAGGCGAGCGGGAACCCGTTGCCATCGCGGGGATGGTGATGGGGCGCAATGCGCTTCTCGTCACGAGCCTCAGCATCAACGGTGCAGCCCGCCTTGAGACGTACCCGGCGCGCTTCCCCGAGATGCTCGCGCAGGCGCTGAGCGCGGCGACCACGGCCCCGTTGGCGGCGGCGGATCCGCGTGCGGCGATCGGAGCGGGGCGATGACCGGCGGCAGGCGCGCGGCCGCGCTGCTGGCGATTGCGGGCTTGGCGGTGGGGCTCGCCGCCTGCGCCGACACGGGGACGGGAAGTCAGGACCCGGATGAGAGCACGCCGACGCCGACGGAAGCGGCACCCACTGCGACGGCCGAGACCGAGCCCACCGGTCCCACAGAGGATGAGCTGCGCGCGGTCGTCGCGGACGCGGAGTGGCTGTACTCACCGGAGGGTCTGCGCGAACCGATCGCGGTGACGATCGCGGCGGGCGCCGCCACGGATGACATCGGCCGGATCTACACAGCGGGCGAGGAGGACGTGCCTGCCGACCTCAACGGCGACGGTCTGCTCGACCTCGCGGTGACGATCGACCAGCTCGACGGGAACGGATTCGAAAGGCTCTGGTATGTCTGGCTCGGGGCAGAGGACGGTTCCGCGTCTCAGCTGGAGTACCCGATAGCGCGGGCGTCGCGCTGCGGCGACTCGATCACGAGCGTGACCGCTGTTGACGAGGGGCTGCGCATCGAGGGCACGCTGTACGATCCCTCGCTCGGCATCGACGTGTGCGCCGACGGCAGCTCCGAGGAGTTCGCCCGCACCGTCGACGTGCGCGAGTTCGGCGGGGAGGCCTATCCGGTGCAGAGTGAGCCGATCGCGGCGTGGGGCGGGCACTGCCCGCGCAGCTCTTGGCAGGACGGTGAGGCGATGACCGAGACCGACGTCACAGTGGCTCCGGTCGAGGGTGCCGACACGGCCGTGGCCGCCGACAGCTGGTTCCTGCCGCTCGGTCTCTCCGATGCGCCGCGCGACGACCTCGCGCTGGTGTGGTCCGACGAGATGTCGTTCTTCGCGTTCATGCACGTCGAGCCTGATGGTGCCACTGCGTTCGGCGAGCAGGCCTGCGGCTTCACGGCTGCGCCCTGACGAGCGGATCGACGGCGGACAACGCTCGCACGAAGATCCGGATGCCGCGGGCCGGGTGCGAATCGGCCGCGGCATCCGGAGTCGAGGCGCGGGATGCCGCCCGATGCCTCAACACATAGTGATGTCGATCGCGCTCCACTCTGACGCAGCCCACGCCCCTCCGCAACCGCGCCGTCACGCGGCGCAACACGACGTGTGCGCGCCTTCAGGCGCAGCGGATCGTACTTCCCGGCGTCGCCGACCGCCTCCGGTGTGCCAAATTGCTCCAAAACCGCGGCGGTGGCGCACTTTCGGGAACCGGAACGTGCACGCCGCTCACCGCAGCCGCCCGATCACCGCTGGCAGGCTGGACACCAGAACACACGGCGCTGCGCATCAGGCCGAGCGCCGAGCGCGATCTCCTCGATCAGGGTGCCGCAGCGTCGGCACGGCCGGCCCCCGCGGTCGTGGATCCAGCGCCCCTGGCCACGGCGAGTGTCGCCGGTGAAGGTGCGCACGCGGCGGTCGAGATTGCTCCGGATGGCGCGGGCGCCGAGGTCGACGAGCGGCGCGACGTCGACGGCGGTCATCGGGGTGCGGGGGTCGATGCCGCGCAGGAACAGCAGCTCGTTGGCGTACTCATTGCCGAAACCGGCGACGTTGCCCTGGTCGAGCAGCGCGACGTGCGCGGGGCGAGGGTCGGCGCCGAGCCGGCGGACGGCCTCATCCGGGTCCCACGCGTCGTCGAGGGGGTCGGGGCCGAGGCGGTCGGTGATCTCGTGCTCGCGCTCGCGGGGGAGGAGTTCGACGATGCCGAGGTCGAAGACGACCGTGCTGCGCGTTGCCGTGTCGAGGATCGCTCTGGCCCGGAAGCCAGGCCGCCGCCAGCGCTCGCCCAGCCGGTGCACGTGCCACTCGCCCTCCATCTTGAGGTGAGTGTGCAGTACGGTGCTCCCGATCCGGTGCAGGATGTGCTTGCCCACCGCGCGCACGCTCTCGACGCGCTCGCCGCGGAGGTCGGCGGTCGCCACCCGGGGCACGCGCAGATCGAAGCGCGTGAGCACGTCATCCGCGAGAGCGGCGTGCAGCGCCCGCGCGGCGCGATGCGCACTGTCGCCCTCCGGCATGGTGGCTCCTTCCCCGGTTCAGCATAGGGCGAGGTCCCTACGGGCCGGCCTCGTCGTTTCCGTTGCCGTGCCTGTGGCGGTCCAGGTGCTTTGCTGGAGATCTCCTTGTGCGGTCTGCTGCTGCGGCTCTACTCTGAATGCAGGGCGGCGCGTTCCGCCCGACCTCCGACCCGGTGCTCGCGCCTCCGGGGCCGCTCCGGCGGCGGAGGCAAAGGGGATCTCGAATGCTCGACGTGTGGAACATCGAACCGTGGGCGATGCGGTGTGCCGGGCGCGAGTCGGTGACGGCGTCGCGGAACACGGAGTGATGATGACCACGCAGGAGAGCTTCAAGAAGCGCATTCGAGCCCGGATGGCCAAGACCGGCGAGCGGTACAGCGCCGCGCGCCGGGCGCTGATCGAACAGACGCAGGGGCCTGCCGCCTGGGTGTCGCAGCCGGAGGCGAGCGAGGAGGCCATCCGGAAGAGCACCGGTCACGGCTGGGACGAATGGGTCGCACTCGTCGACGCCGGCCCTGGGCGCGACGCCGGGCACACGGCGATCGCGACATGGGTGCGCGATGAGCACGGCGTCGGGTCGTGGTGGGCGCAGAGCGTGACGGTCGGCTATGAGCGGATCACCGGCATCCGGCTGCCGGGCGAGATGACCGACGGCACATTCACGGTGAGCCGCACCCGCGTACTCGATCTCGATGCTGCCGACTTCCGGGCTGCGCTGCTCGATGACGCGCGCCGGGGCGAGCTGATTCCGGATGTCGCCACGACGCTGCGCTCGAAGTCCACGGCGAAGAGCCTGCGCTTCGACGCGGCGCACGATGACGAGCCGGTGGGCATCGTCGCCTTCGCACTCGACCCTGCGAAGGACAGGGTGCGACTGACCGTGACGCACGAGAAGCTGCCGACGCCGGATGACGGCGAGCTGTGGAAGGCGCGCTGGGCGGACTGGCTCGCCGGGCTGGGCTGACGCGGGGCACCGCGGCCTCCGCCGAGATGATCGCGATCGCTTGCGGCATGACCGGCTCAGCTACGGCCGTCCGGTATGGGGTGGTTGTGCCCGTTTCGCGGTGCCGAACAGACATCGCCCGTGACGATCGCAGCACGTATGATGATGTATATACGTCGTGTATACGCAAGGAGTCGAAGCGATGGCGAAGCAAGCGGTCTTCACGATGAAGCTCGAGGAAGAGCTGCGCGACGAGTTCATGGCGGAGGCGGCGGCCGCACATCGCCCCGCATCGCAGATCGCCCGTGATCTGATGCGTGATTTTGTGCAGCGGCAGCGCGAGGCTCGCGACTATGAGGCATATCTCGAAGCGAAGGTGCATGCAGCGCGTGCGTCGATGTATTCGGGCGAAGGCATCTCGAATGACGACATCGAGGAGGAGTTCGCACGCCGTAGGGCGAATGCGGCATGATCGTTCGTTGGGCGCCCGGCGCGCGCGATGATCGCGCCGCGATCTGGGAGTACGTCGCGGCTGACGACCCGCGGGCAGCCGCGCGTCTCGACGAGGAATTCAGCCGTGCGGCCGCGGCGTTGGCAGATTTCCCGACCATGGGGAGGTCCGGACTGATCGCCGGTACGCGTGAACTCTTCCCTGTGCCGCGATACCGACTGGTGTATGAGGCGGTCGACGAGGAGATCCGGATCCTCGCGCTGGTGCATACGTCGAGGCGGTGGCCGGGCCGGTGACGCACCATCCGGCACCGTCTCACTCCGGTGCGGGCTCCCGCTGGCGCGCACCGTCGCGCTGAGCGGCCGCGCCGGCGACGATGACCAGGGCGATGCCCACCAACTGGAACACCGCCGGGGTCTGACCGAGCACGAGCAGGCCCATCAGAACGCCGAACGCGGGTTCGATCGACAGCAGCGTTCCGAATGCCGTGTGCGTCATCCGCCGCAGCGCCGCCATCTCGAGTCCGAAGGCGATCACGGGCGTGATCAGGGCGATGCCCGCGGCGGCGGGGAGCACCCACCAGGCCAGGTCGCCTGTGACCACCTGGGTGAGGCCGAGGGGGAGGGTGACCACGGCCGAGATCGGGATCGTCAGCGCCAGGCCGCTGAGTCCAGAGAACCGGTCGCCGACGTGCTGGGTGAGCAGGTTGTAGAGCCCCCAGCAGATTCCCGCGATCAGAGCGAACAGCACGCCGAGGAGGTCGATCCTGCCGTGCCACGGTTCGGTCAGCAGCACGACTCCGATGAGCGCGAGAACCGGCCAGAGGAGTGCCTTGCGGTTCTTGCTGGTCAGTGCGGCGACGGTGAGCGGGCCGAGGAACTCGATTGCGACAGCCGTGCCGAGCGGGATCCGGTCGGCCGCTGAGAGGAAGAATGTCGTCATCCCGCCGGTGGCGGCGCCGAGCGCGAGGAGCGCCGGCACGTCCTTCCGGCGCAGATTCCGGATGGATGGGCGCGCGATGAGCACGAGGAAGACGGCGCCGAAGCACATCCGCAGCCAGGTGGTGCCGGCGGGGCCGACCTGCTCCACGATGTTCATCGAGAGGGCGTTGGACAGTTGGATCGCCAGCATCGCGATCACGGCCATCGACCACGGTGGGACGGCCGTTGATCCGCGACGACCGATCACGGGGCGACCGCCCGTGCGTGCGGGAGGGGCATCCGGATCGTCATGCGCGCGAGAAGGGGCTCGGGCCCCCGGAGGCTCCGACCGGTGCCCGCGCGTCGGTCGCGCGAGGGCGACTCGGTGCGTTCGTATCCACAGAGTGCAGAATAGTGAATCCGAACAGTGAATCCATCGGGCACCGCGTCGCGGCGGGCGGGTTCCTGCGATTCGCATGGAACCGCAGGAACCCGACTCCAGGGTCCGCTTCTCGCACCGAGCCCGTCGTCGGTGCGCGGACGCGCGTGCTCAGCGCTGCGCGCCGGCGGCGATCCCGTCGAGCGTCGCGAGCTCCTCGTCCGTCAGGCGGATGGCGCCGGCGGCGACGTTCTGCTCCAGGTGCGCGAGGTCGCCGGTTCCCGGGATCGCGAGCACGTTCTCGCCCTGGTGCAGGGTCCAGGCGAGGCGGATCTGCGTCGGCGTCGCGCCGTGGGACTCGGCGATGGCCGCGACCTCGTCGGCGCCCGTCTCATCGGCCTCCGCACCCGGAACGGCGTTCGGCAGCGAGCGGCCCATCGAGAAGAACGGCACGAAGGCGACCCCGCGCTCGCGGGCGAGGGCGAGCACGCCGTCATCGTCGCGCTCGGTCAGACCGTAGCGGTTCTGCACGCTCGCGATCGGTGTCGTGTCGATGGCCTCGGCGAGCTGCTCGGTCGAGACGTTCGAGACTCCGATGCTGCGCAGCAGGCCGGCGTCGCGCAGGTCAGAGAGTGCGCCGACGTGCTCGGCGACCGAGCCCGACTCCTTGCCCATGCCGGCGCCCCAGCGCAGGTTCACCAGGCCCATCGCGTCGACGCCGAGCTGGCGGATGTTCTCCTCGACCTGTTCGCGCAACTGGTCAGGGCGGGCGTACGGCTCGAACTCGAAGGACCCTGATCGGGGTCGTGCGGGGCCGACCTTGGTGGCGATCAGCACGTCATCCGGGTACGGGTGCAGTGCGGTGCCGATGATCTCGTTGGCGGAGCGGGTGGGAACGAAGTAGAACGCGGCCGTGTCGATGTGGTTCACGCCGAGCTCGACGGCCCGGCGCACGACGGCGATGGCGGCGTCGCGGTCGCGGGGCTTCTCGTCCCACGGCATGCCGGTCAGGCGCATCGCGCCGAAGCCGATTCGATTCACGGTGTGGTCGCCGATGGTCCATGTTCCGGAGTCGCGGGCGGTGAGGGTGGGTGCAGTCTGTGCGGTCATGCCGATACTCTGCTCGGAAGCGCAGGGGAATCTCTCCGTCTGGCAGGTTGTTGCCACCGGATGTCGGGGCACACCGGCCGCGATCAGAGTGGAGGCATGCAGACCATGACGCGAACCGGAGAAGCCGTCACCGTCGTGCACGGCGAGCAGGAGGTGTTCCGCCGCACTGCGCACCTGTTCGAGAGCGCGACGGAGATCACCTGCGCCGCGAACGATCTCGCCGGCTGGGGATGGCGCCACGGCACCGCCGGTGGCAACGCGTTCGGTCACACTCCGACGCACGATTCGCGAGTGCGCAAGCTGTACCGCAGCAGCGCGCTGCTCGAACCCGGATGGGACCAGCGGATGTCCATCATCCGGGATCTGCCTGGCGAGATCGACGTGCGCGTGACGACCGAGGACGTCAATGAGACGATCATCCTCGACGGGCGGGTGGCGATCCTCGCCGGAAGCCGCCGTGCGGGTGAGCGCTCGTACAGCATCCTCACCCTGCCGGACACGGTGCGCAGCGTCGAGTCACTGTTCGAATCCGCGTGGCGCGCATCCACCGACCTCGACGCGTACGACGCGCAGGTTGCGGACATCCGGATGCTCGCCCCGCGCGTGCTCGATCTGCTCAGCGAGGGCGTCAAGGACGAAACGGCGGCGCGCACGCTCGGGATGAGTGTGCGGACCTATCGGCGCAGGGTCGCTGAGCTCATGGCGGCGCTCGGTGCGGAGTCGCGATTCCAAGCGGGCTCGCGGGCGCGGGAGCTCGGTCTGGTCTGACGCGGCACGACGGACGTGTCCTCTGGCGGAACGCGCTGCCGCGACCGGAACGCTGAGCGGTCAGCGACGGAGACGGCGCAGGCCAGTGCTTCGTCGCGAGGCGAAGCGCAGCAGCACCAGCACGGCGACCGCTGTCCCGGTCGCGGCGACGGCCGAGGCGAGTGTGACGCTCATCGTGCCGACCGCGTCGCCGGCCAGAACGTGCAGGGCGAGATTGACGAGCCAGTGGATCGTGCCGGCGATCGCCGCGCGCTGCCACCAGGATCCGCGAGAGACCCAGCCCAGCAGGATCGACAGGGCGACGGCTGACGCGATGAACAGTGCAGCGAGGAGGGGATCCGTGAGGAACTGCACGTGCCAGAAGCCCCATACGAGCCCGGTGGCGACGCACGCCCACACCCGCGCCAGGCGCGCTTCGAACAGCGGCTGCAGCACGCCGCGCCACCCGATCTCTTCGCCCAGCGCGCCGAAGAGCTGCAGAAGCGCGAAGAGAGCGAAGGGCACGCCGGCGACAGGATCCGTTCCCACGAGGTTGCCGGCGGCGACGGCAAGCAGTGCTCCGGCGAGCAGAGCGGCGTACACGGCGCTGGCGCCGAGCGCGAGAAGCATGTGCGCACCGAGTCGTCGATGCGGAACCGCGTGCGGAAGGAGAGCCCCCAGTTCGCGCCTCCCGACAGCGAGGGCGATGAGCGCGCCGATCGCAGGGGCGAACTGCACGAGCGCAAGCACTCGCCCATCGATTCCGAGCAGCGCCTGCGCGCCGAGGAGCGCGAGGCTCGACAGTGCCGTCGCACCGAGGAAGACGATGACAGGGCGCGCGATGCGGGCGGGCATCGACTCAGGTCCAGAGGCGCGGTGGATCATGCGCACGACGCTACGCCGCGCGGTGGAACCGCGGATCCCTCTGCGGAGGGATCATCCGGTGCGTGCGCTCCAGACCAACGGCATGCAGCGCATCGCCTCTCTCCGCTCGAAACGTCTCCTGCGTCCGTCTTCCGGAGCCGCGGCATCGTCATCCGTCACACGCTCAGGCGAGGTCGTGGCGTACGGGTTGTCACGGTCCGCGCCGACCCCCGTGATTGCGCGGTAGCGTCGTGCTATGGCCTTCGAACATGTGGTGAAGCTGCTGAATGAGACGGATGTCGTCGCGATCGTCACGACGCGGAAGAACGGCGAACGGGCGGCGACGGCGATCTGGTCGATGGTCGTCGACGGTGTGCCGTACGTGCGCTCGGCATTCGGGCCGGAGTCGTGGTGGTACCGCCATGTCGTCGCGGGGCGCCCGGTCTCGTTCGTCGACGGCGACGGCAGCATCGCCGAGCGCGACCGCGCCTCGGCGCTCGACCTGCCGCGTGTCGATGTCACGCTCGTCGAGGTGGCGTCGGACGATGCGATCCAGCCCGCGCTCGACGCCGAGGTCGAGCGCAAGTACGCCGCGGCCGAACCTTCGTCCGTGCGTGCGATGCTCACTCCGGAGGCGCTGGACTGCACCTTCCGTGTGGAGCCTGCGGCGTAGCCCTATTCATCGGCCGACGGGCGTCGGCTCGAGAGCGCATCCGGCTGTTGTTCGGCGCCCGCGGGTGCGGCTGCTGCCGCGCTGCCGCAGTAGATTGAATCGTGTGACCTACAGTGCATTCGAGGAGTTCGCTGCCGAGTCGGGGATCTCAGCGCAGGTCTCCCCGGAACTGCAGAACAGCGACTACGAGTCAGGCACGGTGGAGATCGAAGGCCGGATGTGGCACATCCGGACGGCACGGAACACACCGACCAAACCGGGCGCGTTCGTTGCCTTCTGGCGACGGAATGGAGACGCGAAGACCGAGCCGTTCGGCTCCGACGATCCGGCCGCAGGCTTGCTCGTCTTCGTGAAGCAGGAGGGCCGGCGCGGAGTGTTCCGATTCACTGCCGACCATCTCGCGGAGTTGGGCGTCACTTCGGCGAGAGGCTCAGGCAAGCGCGGGTTCCGTGTGTACCCGAGCTGGTGCGACGGGCTGAACCGGCAGGCTGCGGCTGCGCAGCGAGCTCAGGTGGCGGCGTTCCGGGAGTACTGAGGCGGGACGGTGCGCTGGTGGCGGTTCGCGAGCGGGCATCCGGTCGGAGAACCCGGAAATCGAAGAAACCCCCGCGATGTAGAAGCTACGCGGGGGTCCCAGTGGCTCCGACCGGCGTCGATCCGGTGACCTTTCGATTTTCAGTCGAACGCTCTACCAACTGAGCTACAGAGCCATGCGGCAATCATCTATCTGCCGCATCCTACGCAAAAGGCCTCCTCGAAAGAAGGCCCGTCGCTTGGAGCGACCCTGACGGGACTTGAACCCGCGACCTCCGCCGTGACAGGGCGGCACGCTAACCAACTGCGCTACAGGGCCATGATTATGAAGTTGTCGTTCGGTACGGTGACCCCAACGGGATTCGAACCCGTGCTACCGCCGTGAAAGGGCGGCGTCCTAGGCCGCTAAACGATGGGGCCGGGAGTGAACCGTGTGGCTCACCGTTGCCGACAACCAAGCATACGTACATCCGCCGCGAATCTTCAAATCGAGGGCGCGCCGACGTCTGCCCGGGAGTGTCGCCGGGCAGGATGGGCGTGCGCTCCGTGCTCACCGCAGTCGGCGTGCGAGAGAAAATCTGCCGGTCCGCGCCCAAATCAGGTACGTTTGTGAATGGTGTTGTTATTGTGACTCGTGTGAAAGAGGCGGTGAAGGACTCGATGGACGCTGCTACCGAGGTGGATTGCGGGTGCGCCCCGACCGCGGCCGAGCGTCGCTCGCTCTGGGGATCGGTCACACGACGCGTCGCTCTTGCCGCAGGCGCTGTGGGTGTCGCGGCCGGCAGTGTGTCGGCGTTCGCGAAGCCGGCCGCCGCGTACGATCCGGATGACTATCCGACCTGGGGCGACGTGGAGTCTGCTCGCAGCAGCCAGTCGGCCAAGGCGGCGGAGACCCGCCGCATCGAAGGGCTGATCTCTCAGCTCAAGGAGAACGTCGCGGCCGCGCAGGCCCGTGCCGAGCGCGCCGCAGACGCGTACTACGAGGCACAGCAGGACGCGTTCGCCGCAGCTCAGCGAGTCGAAGAGCTTCAGGAGCAGGCCGACGAGGCCGCGAAGGCAGCCGACGAGGCCGAGCTCGCTGCAGCACGCCTCGCCGCGCAGCTCACCCGCACGAGCGGGAGCGAGACCTCCCTCGGCGTGCTGTTCGCCGACTCCGGCGCGAGCGCGGACGATCTCCTCGCGCGACTCGGCCAGATGGACAAGCTCTCGGAGCAGAACGAGGCGATTCGCGCAGACGCTGTCGCCGCGCGCGACTCCGCGCAGGCGCTCAGCGACCAGGCCGAAGTGGCACGCGAGGAGCGTGACCGGCTGCAGAAGGTCGCCGAGAAGAAGCTCGAGGAGGCCCGCGCCGCGCAGCAGGAGGCCGAGGCCGCTCTTGCGCAGCAGGAGGAGCACCTCGTCACCCTCGAAGCTCAGCTCGAGGCGCTGAAGGGCAAGACGAGCAAGACCGTCAAGGAGTACAAAGAGGGCGTCAAGGCCAAGAAGGAGTACGAGGCCGAGCAGCGCCGCAAGGAAGAAGAGCGTCGCAAGAAGGAAGCCGAAGAGCGCGCCAAGAGGAACAAGAACAGCAACAACGGCGGTGGCGGCGGCGGTGGCGGTACGTCCACCGGAGACACCGGCGGTGGTGGCGGCGGAGGCGGCGGCTCCAGCTCCGGATGGGTCCGCCCCAGCGGCGGACGTCTCACCTCAGGATTCGGCCCTCGAATGGTGCAGTGCGGCACCGGCTACTGCTCCAGCGGCTGGCACATGGGCACCGACCTCGCTGCCGGCTGCGGGTCACCGCTCTACGCTGCGTTCTCCGGAACGGTGGTCTGGGCGGGCGGACTCGGCGGGTACGGCAACTTCGTCAAGATCGATCATGGCAACGGCATCGCAACCGGATACGGCCACCAGTCGTACATCGCGGTCGGCTACGGCCAGCGCGTCTCGGCCGGACAGGTGATCGGCTACGAAGGGAACACGGGCAACTCCTTCGGATGCCACCTGCACTTCGAGGTCTTCCAAGGCGGTGGGCAGATCAACCCGGCGCCGTTCATGGCGGCACGAGGCGTCTACCTCTGACGGCGCTCCCGGATGCCCGACATCCGGATGAGCGGATGCCGTCGGTGTCGAGGCCCGCAGGCGAGCGGCGCTGAGCAACTGCATTTTCGCTGAGACACGGCGTAATCCGGCTGATTCTGCCGCGGTTCGGCGATTCTGCCGTGCCTCAGCGACCCCGCGCACCCGCTGGCCCACGCCATCCGGAGCCCGCCTCGCACCGGCCCCGCGGGAGCGCGCAAAAGGGGAGGGCCCGCCGAAGCGGACCCTCCCAGAAGAAGCTGCGGCTCAGTGGCCCTGCGTCTTGGCGCGGTCGAACGCCTCGGTGACCAGCCGCTCGGCCTCGGCCGCGCCCGCCCACTCGTCGACCTTGACCCACTTGCCCGGCTCGAGGTCCTTGTAGTGCTCGAAAAAGTGACCGATCTCCTTCCGCGTGTACTCGGGAAGGTCCTCGACGTCCTGGATGTGATCCCAGCGAGGGTCCTTCGCGAGCACCGCGACGACCTTGTCGTCGCCGCCGGCCTCGTCGCTCATCTTCAGCACGGCGACGGGGCGAACCTTCGCGCCGACGCCGGGGTAGACCGAGTGATCCATCACGACGAGCACGTCGAGCGGGTCGCCGTCCTCGCCGAGAGTGTTCTCGAAGAATCCGTAGTCGGAGGGGTAGCCGAAGGTCGTGTACAGCACACGGTCGAGGAACACCCGACCGGTCTCGTGGTCGACCTCGTACTTCACGCGACTGCCGCGCGGAATCTCGATGACAGCGTCGTATGCGCCCATGCCTGATAACTCCTTGAAAGTCTGCCGATCTGGCGCGCTCAGCCTACCCGGCGACGTCGCGAAACAGCTGAGGCGTACTACCGTGAAGCCATGCTCGACCCCGCGATCGCCGCCTGCCGCCTCGCCGTGCGCGAGTCGCTCCGCCCGTTCTCCGACAGCGGGGCGACTGTGCTCGTCGCGCTCTCAGGCGGCGCGGACTCGCTCGCGCTCGCCGCGGCCGCGGCGCACGAGGCGCAGAAGCTCGGTCTTCAGATCGCGACGGTGACGGTCGATCATGGGCTTCAGGCTGCCTCGGACGAGGTGGCGGAGCGCGCGGCAGATCAGGCTCGGGCGCTGAAGATCCCGGATGCTCGGATCGCGCGCGTCGAAGTCGGTTCCGACGGCGGACCGGAGGCTGCGGCGCGCGATGCCCGCTACGGCGCCATCGCACGCGTCGCATCGGAGACGGGAGTGGTCGCCGTGATCCTCGGCCACACGCTCGACGACCAGGCGGAGACCGTGCTGCTGGCGCTGGCCAGGGGCGCGGGAGCGGGCAGCCTGCAGGGCATGGCGTCGCGTCGCGTCGACGAGCGCGGGCTCGCCTGGGTGCGGCCGCTGCTCGCGCTGCGCCGTGACGACACCCGTGCGTTCTGCGCGGCATCCGGAATCGAGCCGTGGCACGACCCGCACAATGCCGACGACCGCTTCTCGCGGGTGCGCGTGCGCGAACGCGTGCTGCCGGTGCTCGAGACCGAGCTCGGGCCGGGCATCGCCGAGGCGCTCGCCCGCACGGCGGAGCAGCTGCGCGAAGACAACGAGGCCTTCGCCGACATGATCGACGAGACGATCGAGGACATCGTCGAGCACGCGGAGGCGGGCATCGCGATCTCAGCCGCCGCGCTCGAGGCGAACCCGCCCGCGATCCGGAACCGGATCATCCGGCTCGTCGCGCAGAGCGAATTCGGCGCGAGCCTCACCAGGCGGCAGACCCTCGAGATCGCGCGCCTGGTCACCGACTGGCACGGCCAGGGCCCGATCGACCTGCCCGGCTTCACCGCCGAGCGCCGCTCCGGCCGCGTCGTGCTCGCTTCGCGCTGACAGCTCTTCACCTCTCCGCCTTCCCCGCTGCGGGAGACGTGAAGAGTTCCGGGCGGGCGCGCGGGGGCGGGCCTTCTACACTTGAGGACATGCGCGCCGCGGACATCACCGATCAGCTCACAGACGTTCTCGTCACAGAAGAGGACATCAACGCCAAACTCGCCGAGATCGCTCGTCAGGTCGAGTCGGACTACGCGGGCAAGAAGCTCCTGCTGGTCGGCGTGCTCAAGGGCGCGGCCACGGTCATGGTCGACTTCTCCCGCCACCTCAGCCGCGAGATCGAGATGGACTGGATGGCCGTCTCCAGCTACGGCGCAGGCACGAAGTCCAGCGGTGTGGTGCAGATCCGCAAGGACCTCGACACCGACCTTGGCGGCTACCACGTGCTCATCGTCGAGGACATCATCGACTCGGGCCTGACGCTGAGCTGGCTGCTGAAGAACTTCGCCGAGCGCGGCGCCGAGTCCGTCGAAGTGTTCGCGCTGCTGCGCAAGCCGGAGGCGGTCAAAGTCGAGATCGACTGCCGCTACCTCGGCTTCGACATCCCGAACGAGTTCGTCGTCGGCTACGGACTCGACTTCGCCGAGAAGTACCGCAACCTGCGGGATGTCGCCATCCTCGCCCCGCACGTCTACCAGTAGACCAAAGGCCAGCAGGCGCCGCGTTACGCCGGGGGCGAATCACAGTCGCGCCATAAACGCGGCGCGATAGCCTTTTACGAACGCGCCGCGGCGCGTCGCTGATCGACCCCAAGGGAGCCGGGCCTGCGCCCACACCATGAACGCCAAGAAGCTCACCCGCAATCCGCTGATCTATGTGCTGCTGATCGGCGTGCTGCTGATCGCCGGTTTCATCCTGATCAACAGTCTCGGCGGGCCGAAGCAGATCACGACCCAGGAGGGCTTCGAGCTGCTCGACAAGGGCGCAGCCACCGAGGTGATGATCACCGACGGCAACCAGCGCGTCGACATGCACCTGTCCGAGGCGTACGAGGGCGCGGAGGACGTGCAGTTCTACTACGTCAGCGCCCGCGCTGACGATCTCGTCAACGCCGTCGAGAGGGCCGCGCCGGCCGATGGCTATGACGACGACGTTCCGCAGCAGAGCATCTTCGGCAGCCTGCTGACGTTCCTGATCCCCGTGCTGCTGCTCGGTCTGCTGTTCTGGTTCCTGCTCGCGAATGCGCAGGGCGGCGGCCGGATGGCCCAGTTCGGCAAGTCGAAGGCGAAGATCGCGAACAAAGAGCATCCGGATGTGACATTCGTCGACGTCGCAGGGGCGGACGAGGCGCTCGAGGAGCTGCAGGAGATCAAGGACTTCCTCGCCGACCCGTCGAAGTACCAGGCGGTCGGTGCGCGCATCCCGAAGGGCGTCATGCTCTACGGCCCTCCCGGCACGGGAAAGACGCTGCTCGCGCGTGCGGTCGCCGGTGAGGCAGGCGTTCCGTTCTACTCGATCTCCGGCTCGGACTTCGTGGAGATGTTCGTCGGCGTCGGCGCCAGCCGCGTGCGCGACCTGTTCAACCAGGCCAAGGAGAACGGCCCGGCGATCATCTTCATCGACGAGATCGACGCCGTGGGCCGCCAGCGCGGCGCGGGCATGGGCGGCGGTCACGACGAGCGCGAGCAGACGCTGAACCAGATGCTCGTCGAGATGGACGGCTTCGACCCGAAGGTCAATGTCATCGTCATCGCCGCGACGAACCGTCCGGACATCCTCGACCCCGCGCTGCTGCGCCCCGGCCGCTTCGACCGCCAGATCGGCGTCGACTCGCCCGACCTCGCCGGCCGCCACCAGATCCTCGAGGTGCACGGCCGGGGCAAGCCCCTCGCCGACAGCGTCGACCTCAACTCCGTCGCACGGAAGACTCCGGGCTTCACGGGCGCCGACCTGGCGAACGTGCTCAACGAGGCCGCGCTGCTCACGGCGCGCTCCAACGCGCAGCTGATCGACCACCGCGCCCTCGACGAGGCGATCGATCGCGTCATCGGCGGCCCGCAGCGCCGCACCCGCGTGATGAAGGACAAGGAGCGCCTCATCACGGCCTACCACGAGGGCGGCCACGCGCTCGCCGCGGCGGCGATGAACTTCTCGGACCCGGTCACCAAGATCACGATCCTGCCGCGCGGCAAGGCCCTCGGCTACACGATGGTGCTGCCGCTCGAGGACAAGTTCTCGATCACCCGCAACGAGCTGCAGGACCAGCTCACCTATGCGATGGGCGGCCGCGTCGCCGAGGAGATCGTGTTCCACGACCCGACGACGGGTGCCTCGAACGACATCGAGAAAGCCACGTCGACTGCCCGCAAGATGGTCACCGAATACGGCATGACCACGGCCATCGGACCTGTGAAGCTCGCAGGCGCCAGCGGCGAGGTGTTCATGGGCCGCGACATGGGGCACGGCCGTGACTTCTCGGACGGTTCGGCTTCGGCGATCGACGCCGAAGTGCGCGCGCTGATCGAGCAGGCCCACGATGAGGCGTACGAGGTGCTCACGGCGAACCGCGACATCCTCGACGGACTCGCCCACGAGCTGCTCGAGAAGGAGACGCTCGACCACCATCGCCTCGACGAGATCTTCGCGAACGTGCGGAAGCTGCCGAAGCGCCCGCAGTGGCTCTCCAGCGACGGTCGCCCGGTCTCGGATCTGCCGCCGGTCGACGTGCCGCGTCGTGCCAGCGAGCAGGTGCCGGTGGCGGCCAGCGCGGCCGAGCCGCAGGCGGCGTCAGGCGACGCCCAGCCCCGCCCGGCATCCGGTAACTCGCGCCCAGCCACGGCCTGAACCATGGCTGGCCCGGAGGGCGTGGACCGCGACAGGGTCGCCGAGCTCACGCGCGAGCTGCTGATCGCCATCGGCGAGGACCCGGATCGTCCGGGCCTGACCCGCACGCCGGAGCGGGTCGCGGAGATGGTCGCCGAGATGTTCGGCGGTCTGTCGCAGGACCCTGCGGCTCCGTTGGCCTCGACCATCAGCGTCGCCTCAGGCCCCGCTCCCGAGACGCAGCCGTCGGGAGCGGTGATCGTGCGGGGCGTCCGGTTCCGCTCGGTGTGCGAGCATCACCTGCTGCCCAGCCACGGCACGGCGCATGTGGCGTACCTGCCCGGCGAGAAGGTGGTCGGGCTCGGTGCGTTCACGAAGGTCATCGACATCCTCGCCAACCGGCCGCAGGTGCAGGAGCGCCTCGGCGAGCAGATCGCCGACACGATCGCGCAGGCCCTCGCCGCCCGCGGCGTCGTCGTCGTGCTCGACGCGGTGCACCAGTGCGTGACGATGCGCGGAGCGCAGCAGACCGACAGCTCCACCGTCACGATCGCCACGCGCGGCGAGCTGGCAGACCCCGCTGCCAGGGCGGAGATCATCGCGCTGATCGGGAAGGGTGAGGGCTGATGGAGATCTGGGGAGTCGTCAACGTCACGCCGGACTCGTTCAGCGACGGCGGCGAGTTCTTCTCGCACGACGCCGCGATCGCGCGCGGGCGAGAGCTGCGCGAGCAGGGAGCGACCGTGCTCGACGTCGGCGGAGAGTCGACCAGACCAGGCGCCCACCCGGTCGGCGCCGAAGAGGAGCTGCGACGCGTGCTCCCCGTGATCGAGGCGCTCGCATCCGACGGCGCCGTCGTGAGCGTCGACACCTACCGGGCCGATGTCGCGGAGCGCGCGATCGCCGCCGGCGCGAGGATCGTCAACGACGTCTCTGGCGGCCTCGAGGACCCGCGCATCTTCGACGTGGTCGCCGCAGGCGACGCCGAGATCGCGATCGGCCACTGGCGAGGGCCGTCTGCCGACATGTACGCGATGGCGCAGTACTCGCGCGTGGGAGACGAAGTCGCGGTCGAGCTGCTGCGCCGCGTCGAGGCGGCGAGGGCCGCCGGAGTGCGAGATGAGCAGATCATCCTCGATCCGGGCGTCGGCTTCGCGAAGACGCCGGAGCAGAGCTGGGCGGCGCTGCGCCAGCTCGACGCGATCAGCGCACTCGGCTTCCGCGTGCTGATCGGTGTCTCGCGCAAGCGCATGCTTGCGGCAGCCCTCGGCGACGATGCCTCGACCGGACGCCGCGACCTGGCCACGGCTGTGGCGAGTGTTCTCACAGCCAGGTTCGGCGCCTACGGCGTGCGCGTGCACGATGTGGTCGGCACGGTCGACGCGCTTGCGGTGCTCGACGCGTGGGACGGTGCTCCGGATGCCGCGAGCACGAAGGCGCCGACCGCCGACGGTTCCGGCATGATCGAACTGACTGGATTGCGGGTGTTCGGGCACCACGGGGTGCTCGATTTCGAGCGCGAGAACGGCCAGGAGTTCGTGGTCGATCTGCACATCTCGCTGCCGATGGCGCAAGCGGCCGAGACCGATGACGTCACCGACACCGTGCACTACGGCGAGGTCGCCGACCGAGTCGCCGCGATCGTCGCAGGCGAGCCGGTGAATCTGATCGAGACGCTCGCTCACCGCATCGGCGGCGCTGTGCTCGCTGACGAACGGATCGAGTTCGTCAGCGTCACGGTGCACAAGCCGCAGGCGCCGATCGAGCAGCGCTTCGACGACGTCTCCGTCACGGTGATGCGCATGCAGGGTGCGCCCCGAGCGGTCAGGCGGTGAGCGAGCGATGACCGCCGAAGCGGCGGGAACGGCCCCGCAGCCCGCGCCCGCATGCGCACGTACCCCCGTCGACGCCGTCGTGGCGTTCGGGGCGAACCTCGGCGACCGGTACGCGACCCTTGCCGCTGCCGAACGCGAGATCGCCGCGCTGGGCGGGGTGACGGACATCCGGATGTCGACGCCGCTGGAGTCGGTGGCGATCACGCCGACGGGCCCCGATCCGGACAAGCCCGGCTACCTCAACGCCGTCGCGCTGGTGCGCACGACGCTCGCTCCCGCCGCGCTGCTGGCGGCGCTGCACGACATCGAGAACGCCAACGGGCGCGTGCGCGAGGAGCGGTGGGGCGACCGGACCCTCGACCTCGACCTGATCGCCTACGGCGACGTGCGATCCGCAGGCCCCGAGATGACGCTGCCTCACCCGCGCGCCCACGAGCGCGACTTCGTGCTCGAGCCGTGGCTCGAACTGGACCCGGATGCCGCGGTGCCCGGCCGAGGACGGGCGGACGACCTTCTCGCCGACCTGCGCGACGAGGGGGCGGCGTGAAGCGCACCGATCCGCTCGCCCTGATCGTCGCCGCGGTGCTCGGCGGCGGCGCGGGGTTCGTGATCGATCAGGTGCTCACGACGAGCGGACATCCCACCTTCACGCCTCCGATCGGCCTGACCATCCTGCTCGTCGTGCTCGGCGGCGCGTGCATCGCTCTGGCCTGGCCGATCCGCCGATCGGTGAGAGACCAGAAGGCGCCGCGCGTCGACCCGTTCCGCGCACTGCGCATCGCGGTTCTCGCGAAGGCGTCGAGCCTCGTCGGCGCGGCCGTCGGCGGTGCGGGTCTCGGTCTCATCGTGTTCCTCACTACCCGACCTGTCGCTGCGCCGATAGGGTCGATGGGAGCGATCATCGCTGCGGTGGGGGCGAGCATCGTCCTGGTCGTCGCGGCCCTGGTCGCGGAACACATGTGCACGCTGCCGAAGGATCCAGATGACCGAGAGCACCCCGACGCCGGGCCAGGAGCCGAACCCACCAGCTGACGCGCAGGGTCCGGTCATACCGCCCCGCCCGCCGGTGCCGCCGGCCGCACCAGCGCCGGCTGGCTCGCCCGGACCAGCCGAGCCGCCGCTGTACGCCCCGGAACCACCGGCATCCGGAGCGCCGATTCCTCCCCGCCCCGAGCATCCGGATGCGGCACCAGTGCCGCCGCTCTCCGGGCAGGCCCCTGCGCCATCCGGAACTCCCGCTTCCGGCGCCCCCACGCCATCCGGGGGCGCGCCGTCGGCGTCGCCCGTGCTCGATGACGGCACGTACACGCAGCTGCGCGAGCCGCGCAACGACGGCAGGCTCGCGCTCGACGGCCGGTGGCATCAGATCTCACCCAAGTACGTCGTCTCGCAGACCGTGCAGAACGCGATCTTCGTCGCCGTCGTGCTGATCGCCGCGACAGCCGTGCAGGTGTTCGCCGAGCAGTGGTGGGGGTGGATCGCGGCCGGCGTCATCGTGCTGATCACGGTGATCACGCAGATCGTGCTGCCGCGGCAGGCCCGCGCGCTCGGGTACATGCTGCGCGACGACGATCTCGTCTTCCGCAAGGGCATCCTGTGGCAGCGCATGGTCGCCGTGCCGTACGGGCGCATGCAGCTCGTCGACATCTCGCACGGGCCGATGGACCGCGCCTTCGGCATCGCGAAGCTCAAGATGATCACGGCAGCCGCGACGACCGGCGTCGAGATCCCCGGGCTGTCGCAGGCGGCGGCAGAGTCGTTGCGCGACACCCTGATCGAGGTCGCCGAGACGAGGCGGACCGGCCTGTGAGCGATCAGACGGCTTCCGCACCGGCAGCGACTGCCGCGCCGCTGAGCGGGGGAGGGTCATCGTCGCTGGCCGACGGTCGGTGGCACCGCCTGCATCCGCTCACTCCGCTGTTCCGCGGAGGGCTCGCCCTGGTCATCATCGTGGGCATCGTGCTCGCGAATCTGCGCGAGCGGATCATCTACTGGTTCATCTCCATCTTCGACCGCGAGCACGCGATCGACATCGACTACGAGGACGGCGACCCGGTCGGCCAGGCGATCGACTGGACCGTCGCCAACAACCTGATCCTGCTCGTGCTGCTCGGCGTGCTCGCATTCGTCGCGCTGCTGTGCGGGCTGTTCTGGCTGAGCTGGCGCAAGCACGAATTCCGGATCACCGGTGAACACGTCGAGGTGCGCCGCGGCGTCGTCTTCCGCACGCAGCGCCGCGCACCGCTCGACCGCGTGCAGGGCGTGAACCTGACCAGGCCGTTCATCGCACGCATCGCGGGCATGGCGAAGCTCGAGGTCGACGGTGCGGGCACCGACGCGAACGTGCCGCTGGAGTATCTCGGCACCAAGCGCGCCGAGGAGGTGCGAGCCGACATCCTGCGGCTGGCATCCGGCGTGCGCGCAGCCAGGGCGCAGGCGCGCGAGGCCGCGGCGAACGGTGAACAGGCAGGCGTGCGCCAGGTCGTCGCCTCCACCGTGAGCGAGGGAGTGCAGGGCCTGATCGACGGCGTCGACACGCAGGACGTCGCGCCGGAGAGCCTCGTGCGGATCCCCACCGGCCGTGTCATCGGCGCGCAGGCGCTCGAGCTGCTGTGGGGGCTCGGAATCGCCCTGGTGGCGTACGGCATCTTCTTCGGCATCATGGCGCCGTTCGTGTTCTCGAACGACGACGGGCCGGGCGAGGGCTTCATGGTGCTGGGCATCACGACCCTCGTGACCTTCGTGCCAGGACTGATCGCACTGGGGGCCGTGCTGTGGACCAAGGTCTCGCAGTCGCTGCGCTACTCGATCGCCGAGACCCAGAACGGCGTGCGGATCACCTACGGGCTCACGACCACCACGACGCAGACGATCCCACCGGGCCGTATCCACGCGCTCGAGGTGTCGCAGCCGATCCTGTGGCGCCCGTTCGGCTGGTGGAAGATCAAGATCAACCGGATGTCGGGCAAGAGCCAGTCGCAGCAGCAGTCTGGGCAGTCGCAGCAGTCGGCACAGGTGCTGCCGGTGGGAACCCGTGCCGATGTCGAGCGGGTGCTGCGCGTGTGCCTGCCGTACCTGCCGGTCGCCGACCTGCCGCTGATGGTCGACAACGGCATGTACTGGCCGGCTCCGGATGCCGCTGACCCCTATCGCACCATGGCCAAGCGCGGATGGTGGCGGCGCCCGTTCTCGTTCAAGCGGCACGGCTTCGCGGTGACCGGCTACGGGCTGTTCCTGCGCCGCGGCACGATCTGGCGCAAGCAGGCCGTGTTCCCGCTCGCCCGTCTGCAGGGCGTCTCGATCGCTCAGGGGCCGATCGACCGGATGCAGCGCGTGGCGTGGGCGCAGGCGCACGCCGTCGCCGGTGCGGTCTCCGGCCAGATCGTCGGGCTCGACCGGGACGACGCCACGGATCTGCTCGACCAGGTGCGCCGCGCCGCGGTCGTCGCCGCCGCGAACGACCAGACTCACCGGTGGGGCACGGCGGAGCCCGCACCTGGCACCGTCTCGGCGCTGCCGCCGATGATGGCTGCGGCACCGGCCGGGCTCTCGCATCCGGGCCCGCCGGCCCCCGGGGCAGGGGCGTGATGCGCGACGGACGGCTCGGCGTCGGCGTGGTGGGATCGGGCCGGGTCGGGCCCGTGCTCGCCGCCGCGCTCGCCGGGGCGGGGCACTCGCTGACCGGACGCACCGCGGCCAGTGACGACGACCGCGCCTCGGCACTGCTGCCAGACGTGCCGGTGCTCGATGCACCGGAGGTGCTGCGCCGCAGCGAGCTCGTGCTGATCACCGTGCCGCGTTCGCAGCTCGCGGCGACGGTGTCGGGCTTCGCGGAGGCAGGGCACGTGCAGATGGGGCAGCTGGTGCTGCACACCGATGCTGCACACGGCATCGAAGCGCTGCGTCCCGTCGCGGAGAAGGGTGCGATTCCGCTTGCCCTTCACCCCGCGATGACGTTCACCGGCACCAGCATGGACCTGCGCCAGCTGGCAGCGACGTATGCGGGCGTGACGGCGCCTGGGCCGGTGCTGCCGATCGCGCAGGCGCTCGCGGTGGAGATCGGGCTGGAACCGATTGTGATCGAGGAGGTCGATCGCCCGGCGTACGCAGAGGCGATCGCGACGGCCGCGGAGTTCTCGAGCCAGATCGTGCGGCAGGCGACGGGGATCCTGCGCGGCATCGGCGTGCAGAACCCCGGCGGCTTCCTGTCGTCGCTGGTGCGATCGACGGTCGACCACGCTCTCGCCGAGGCCACCCCCGCCGTCCCCGACTTCCCTGAAGACGCGTAGCGCGCGGCGCCGAGCACAGGCTGCCGAGATGCGCACTTCTCGTCGAGATGCGCAGGTTTTTACGGGGTCTTGTCGAAAGAGTGCGCATCTCGGCAGCGGGTCGGGGGCGGGCGGCCGCTCAGTCGACGGGCCATAGACTGGGACGACCGCGACCGCGCGCCGCGGATCGCCGCCGCACACCCCGCACGAGGAAGCACCCGCATGCCTGAGACGCCCGCCGAGAACGCCGACGCCACGCCGGAAGACGATGTCATCCAGCAGAAGGCGGTCCGCCTCACCAAGCGTGAGCGGCTGATCTCCGAGCGCGAGTCGGCCGCGGGCGGTGCGTACCCCGTGTCGCTGCCGATCACGGCGTCGATCGCCGAGCTGCGTGCGCAGTACGGCGACGGCGGTCCGGATGAGCTGGAGGCGGGCGCCGAGTCCGGCACGATCGCGGGTGTGGCCGGACGCGTCGTGTTCAGCCGCAACACGGGCAAGCTCTGCTTCGCCGCGCTGCAGGCCGGCGACGGCTCGCGCATCCAGGCGATGGTGTCGCTCGCGAAGGTCGGCGAGGACGCGCTCGCGGACTGGAAGGAACTGGTCGACCTCGGCGATCACGTGTTCGTCTCCGGCGAGGTCATCTCGAGCCGCCGCGGGGAGCTGTCGATCATGGTCGAGACGTGGCAGATGGCGGCGAAGGCCGTGATGCCTCTTCCGAACCTGCACAGCGAGCTGAGCGAGGAATCGAGGGTGCGCCAGCGCTACCTCGATCTGATCGTGCGCGATCAGGCGCGCAGCAGCGTCATCGCCCGCGCGAAGACGAACCAGTCGCTGCGCGAGACCTTCGTCGGTCACGGCTTCACCGAGGTCGAGACGCCGATGCTGCAGGTGCAGCCCGGCGGCGCGACGGCCCGCCCGTTCGTGACGCATTCGAACGCCTTCGACACCGAGCTGTTCATGCGCATCGCGCCCGAGCTGTACCTCAAGCGCGCCGTCGTCGGCGGCATCGACCGCGTCTTCGAGATCAACCGCAACTTCCGCAACGAGGGCGCTGACTCCACTCACAGCCCCGAGTTCGCGATGCTCGAGGCGTACGAGGCCTACAGCGACTACAGCGGCATCGCCGACCTGACCCAGGAACTGATCCAGAAGGCGGCCGTTGCCGTCGCGGGTTCGACGACCGTGACCTGGGCGGACGGCACGGAGTACGACCTCGGCGGGAACTGGGATCGCGTGTCGATGTACCCGTCGCTGTCCGAGGCCGCCGGTGTGGAGATCACCCCGGAGACCTCGTTGGACGATCTCCTCGCGCTCGCCGGGAAGGCCGGCGTCGACGTGCCGCCGCACGTCACGCACGGAAAGCTCGTCGAGGAGCTGTGGGAGCATTTCGTCAAGACCGGCCTGAAGCGGCCGACCTTCGTGATGGACTTCCCCGTCGACACCAGCCCGCTCGTGCGCGAGCACCGCACGGTGCCAGGGGTCGTCGAGAAGTGGGATCTGTACGTGCGCGGCTTCGAGCTCGCCACGGGCTACTCGGAGCTCGTCGACCCGGTGATCCAGCGCGAGCGCTTCGTCGAGCAGGCCAAGCTCGCCGACCGCGGTGACGCAGAGGCGATGCGCATCGATGAGGACTTCCTCCGTGCCCTCGAGCACGGCATGCCGCCCACGGGCGGGATGGGCATGGGCATCGACCGCCTGCTGATGGCGATCACCGGTCTCGGCATCCGCGAGACCATTCTGTTCCCGCTGGTGAAGTAGGCGGGCAGGGGCGAAGCCTCCGCCCCGCGTCGGTGTCGCCCACCGGCCGACCGCTCAGCGATCGTGTGCGGCTGCGCCGTCCGGTTCTGCGGGCGAGGCGAACGCCCATGCCGGGAGCACGCCGGACTCGGTGATCGTCGTCATGATGCCCGCCAGGCCGTGCCCCGGCTCCATGCCGCGGGCCTGCTCCGCGTATTCGGACGCGTGCGTCGCGTTGCCCAGCGCCCACGACAGCCACGACGCCGCAGCCAGTGCGCCCGGCCTGGCTCGGCGCGGAGCCGAGGCGGCGATCTGCCGCGCGAGTGCAAGCCCCTGGCGCAGTCGCCATCCTTCTGGCCGCGGCCCCTCGCCCGCCAGCCGCACGGGCCCCTCCGGCAGCGGTGGGGCTGCCCCCGGTGGAGCCGGCCGCCACGCGAGCTGCCAGGCGAGCACCGTGCGCCCGCCCTCGAGATCCGTCGACCACTGCGTCAGCAGTGAGTCGCGCAGCAGCGGCGTCTCGAAGGCCAGGGCCAGCAGTCCTGCATCGGAGGCTTCGAGATGCGACGCGTCCCACGCGAGCGCTTCCTCGAATGCGTCGGGGAGCGCGCTCGTCGTGCCCAAGCGGCGCGGGGAATCCGTGCTCGCGGCATCCGACAGCGCCATCGGACGTTCCTCGTCGCCCGCGCGTGCGCGGTGCAGCAGCGCGGCGGCGAACTCGTGCTCCAACCGACCGAGTTCGGCGGCGACCGCTCGCCGCCTGCTCTTCGACGAACGCGGCAGCTTCGTGCCGTCGTGCTGATCGTGGGCGAGCGCCTCACCGGCTTCCGGCACGATCTGCGACAGCGGGAGCGGCGCGGCGACATCGCCGTACGCACCCCAGCCGTCCTTGGCCACGAGATAGGCGCCGTGCACGTGCAGGCCGCAGGCGTCCGCGCGATCGATCACGCGCTCGACCAGGCTCTCGCGAGGGAGCGGCCCGTCGGGAGGCCACTCGGCGTCGCTGTCGTATGCGACGACGGCGACGCCCTCGGTCTCCGGAACGCGGCACACCATGCCGATGGCGGTCGCGGCAGCGTGCTCGTCGCCTGCGCCATCGGCGGGCAGATCGATCCGGAGCGCGCCGGTCGCATGGGCGTCGCGCAGCGGCACGACCACGAGACTGTGCCGCGGGGTGCAGTGCGTCAGGCGCGGCACGTTCTGCAGGAAGCGCGCGGCATCTCGGATGGGCTGTGTGATCGGGGGAGGGGCTGTGGTCGTCATGTCCTGATCGTGGCAATCCCACCGCAGGGATCGGAGTTCTCCACAGGACGGCTCGGCGCATTCACCGCCATCACGGGGGTGTGAGGGGAAGGACGGTCGACCGGAACCGGCTGCGCTGTTGTCGCCTGCCGGTTCCTCCCAGCCGTTGGAGAGCGCCCACGGCTAGAATCGTCGCGTGGACTCCTACTGGCTCGCCGTGGTGTATTCGGTCGCCCCGACGATCGTGCTCGCGGGGGCGTTCTGGTGGATCATGCGCTCGATCCTGCGCATGGACCGCACCGAGCGCCGCGTCTACAACCGCATCGAGGCCGAGGAGCGCGCCAAGCGCGGACTCCCGCCCAAGACGCAGGCCTGATCTCTCTGCTCAGCAGATGATCGCTTCGACGCTCACCTGAGCATCGAAGCGCACAGCGAACCCGCCCTCGGAGTCTCCCTATCCGACGTCGCCGTCGAAGATCCCGCCGTCGAGAATCCAGTTGTACCGCAGCCGAAGCGCCCGCTCAGTGCTCGCCAGGAGCGTCACCACCAGAAGCGAGATGTTCATCCACGCGGGAAGCTGAATAGGGCTGACGAACGTGCCGATGGCGTCGGCGACCGGGGGGATGTGGGTGACCTGCTCGACGAGCTGCGGCACGCCGAGCACGAGAGCGACGACGAGCAGCACCACGGAGACGGTCCCGATCGAACGGCTCAGCACCGGACGATCCCGGTCAAGGCGGGCGCGCAGCCCCTCGGCTGAAGCCGGATCCGGTGCCAGCTGCCGCTCTGCCCCGTCGTAGGTCACATAGTGGCAGCGCTTGAGGCCGAAGCTGCTCGCATGGACCTCGATCGTGCCGCCTGGCACATCGAACGCCGCCGGCAGCTTGGACCGCGCCTGATTGACGCCGTCTCGGTAGAGCTTGGCCCACACCTCTCCGTCCGAGTCGCCCCCGAGTCGAACGTCGATCGTCCAGGTCTCCGGTGCACCGCCGATGCCTCGCAGACGCAGGTGGAAGAGGCTGCGAGAGAACAGCTGCCACCACCGGTAGCGCTGCAGCGCGTGGCCGTCACCTGGCTTGACCTTGCGCGCCGCCCGGCGCCGCCTTCCCTCGGAGCTCATCAGTCATACCCTACGAGACGGGAAGCTCGGTCTCGCCGTGGGGAGAGGCGATGATCGAGCCCCGAGCATCACATGGTGCGTCAACAGATGCGGCTCAGGTGATCGCATTCGGATGCTGCGCGAGTGGTGTGACCTTCATCGTCATATAGGGGAACAGCGGAAAACTGCTCAGCAGGCTGTGCAGCTCGTCGTTGGACGCCACATCGAAGACCGAGTAGTTCGCGTACTCGCCCACGACGCGCCAAAGGTGGACGAAGCGGCCGTCGCGCTGAACCGACTGCGAGAACGCCTTCTCAGCCTCCTGCAATCTGGAGCGCTCTTCAGCAGGCATCTCCTGCGGGAATGTCACGTCCATGCGGACCAAATACAGCATCTCGTCTCCTTCGGGTGCGGTGACACATCAAGCGTCGAACGGGTTGCAGTCGCGCGACGTGCCTAGCGGTCACTGCGGTACGCGGCGAGTTTTTCCTCGTCGATGTCGGCACCCACACCGGCGGTCTCGCGCACAGAGATCCGTCCGTCGCGGATCGCGATCGGGTCGAGGATGAGGTCGTCCGACATGTCGAGAAAGTTCGACAGCTCGCCTGCCCGGCGGCTGGTCGCCTCGTGCGCCGCACCGAAGGCGACGGTGGCAAGCGACCCGATCTGCGTGTCGATCTGATTGCCCATGGTGACATCGACTCCGAGACCGGTGCACAGACCGAGGATCTCCGTCGCCTCGGTGAAGCCGCTCCGCGCCGTCTTGATGCAGATCGCCGAGCATCCACCGTTGAGGAGCTCTCTCGATGCATCTCCCGCCGTCGGTGCCGACTCGTCAGCGACGACAGGGATAGGCGACCGATCGACCAGACGACGGCGACTCATCGCTTCTTTCGCGTCGCACGGCTCCTCCAGCATCGTCAGATCGCAGTCCGTGGTGTTCCTGAGCACCTCTGCGGCTTCGTTCGCAGTCCAGCCGCGATTGGCATCGAGGTACAGCTCGACCTCGTCGCCGAGGGCTCCGCGAAGCGCCCGGATGGTCTCGATGTCGAGTGAGAGCGGACGGCGTCCGACCTTGATCTTGAAGGTGGTGATGCCGTAGTCCTCACCCATCCGGTGCGCATCGTCGACGAGCTCGGCGGCGGGACGGAATCCGAGCATGTGCGAGACGCGCATCGAATCGGTGTAGCCGCCGAGCAGTCGATGCACGGGCTGGCCGACCGTCTTTCCGATCGCGTCCCATATCGCGATGTCGAGCGCGCCCTTGGCGACTTGGTTGTGAATCGTGCGGCGCATCACGGCATGGATCTTCTCGCGGTCGAAGATGCTCGTGCCGACGAGTGCGGGCGAGAACAGAGATCCGATCGTCTCCATGATGGAGGACTGCGTCTCCCCGTATGTGTACGGGCGAGGCGGGGCGTCCGCACTGCCGACGACGCCGTCGGTCGTAGTCACCCTGACCAGGACGTGGTCAGCGGTGCTGACCGAACCGGATGCGAAAGCGAGCGGATGCGTGTAGGGGATCTCGTAGGGGATTGTCTCAATGGAGGCGATCTTCATGCGGGGACTTCCTGTGAGGCGTCGATGAGGTCGGGGCCTCGGAAACGCATGGCGAGCCGGAGGAACGACGCGAGCAGACGCGAATCGTCGTCCTGCCGCCATACGAGGCTCAGATCGAGTGTTGGCGAATCGTCGAGGGAGAAGAAGAGGAGCCCGACGTGGGCAGCTGATCGTGCACTCTCCGGAACGATCGCCGAGCCGAGTCCTGCAGCGACGAAGGAGAGGACGGTGCTCGTCTCGGCCATTCGATGGACGATGCGCGTGCGCACACCGAGTCTTTGCGCGTGCTGGGTCGCGATCGTATCGACGACCGATCCGCGCGGATAGCCGATCAGATCTTCGTCGGCGAGCTCCGTCAACGGAATCGTGGCGGAGTTGGTGAGTCTTGTGGCAAGATCGGATCCGGGCGCTGTCGCGATGACGAGTCGCTCTCGCAGAAGCGGTCGGACGGCGAGTTCGGCCGAGTGCACGGGCGGGCGGAGAAGAGCCACATCGAACCGGCGCTCGGAGAACGAGCGCTCGATCTGCGGGGTGAGCATTTCGCTCTGCACTTGGAGATGCAGGCCGGGCAACTCGACACCGGCCATGGCGACGATCTTTGGGAGCAGCCAATAGGCAGCCGTGCCGACGCACCCGAGGCGGAGGATGCCGCTGGCACCGGAACCCACCTCGCGGACGTCGTCGACGAGCGCGTCGAACTCACCGACGAGCACGGCGGCCCTCGTGAGGAAGAGCTCACCGGCCGGAGTGAGCTCCACCCTGCGCGTTGTGCGTTCGAGCAGGGCGACACCGAGGTCTTGCTCGAGCTGCTGAATGCGCTGCGTCAGTGAGGGCTGCGCCAGGTGAAGCCGGTCCGCAGCTCGACCGAAGTGCCGTTCCTCGGCAACTGCCAGAAAAGACTGAAGGTGTCGGATGTCCACGTTGGCCTTCCCGCTCGGAGCGTCGGTCGCGATAACAGTTTCTGCGCACACATCATCGTAGCCAACATATCTGCCTACATTAATCGTATAAAGCGATCAATGTGATGCTTGCGTGAATCGGATGGGGTCGAGTGTGTCGATGCTTCGATGTGGCGCGCTGAAAGAGGCCGACTCGAAGGGGCAGAGAACTACTGATTGATGCTAGCGATCAATGGAGGTGACTTTACTATTTCCGTTGATGACTGACTAGCGCCTACTCTGTCGATGCCGAGGCGCAGACGTCTCGCACTCCGTTGACCAAGGAAATGGGCCGTCGATGATGACGAACAACAGCCGGTTCTCTGCTGGCCCGAGCGCGGCCGATCGCGCCAAGGGCACAGGGGCGATCACTCCGGCGCCCCGGCGCAACTGGTGGGGCTTCGCCGCCGGGCCGCTCGCGGGCCTCGCGCTCGCTCTCGTTCTGCCGAGCAGTCTCCCGTTCGAGGGCCGCGCGGCCGCCGGGTGCGCCCTGCTGATGGCGATCTGGTGGATGACCGAGGCGGTTCCGATCGCGGTGACCTCATTGCTGCCGCTCGTGCTGTTCCCGCTGTTCGGTATGGCACCGCTCGGGGACGTCGCTGCCCCCTATGCGAGCGGAATCATCTTCCTTGTCATGGGCGGCGTGATCCTCGGCCTCGCCGTGGAACGCAGCGGTCTGCACAGTCGCGTTGCGCTGCTCACCATTCGCGCTGTGGGGACGAAGCCCGCTCAGATGGTCCTCGGTCTCATCATCACGTCCGCCTTCATCTCGGCATGGGTGTCGAACACAGCAACGGCAGTGATCATGGTGCCGATCGCCGTGTCGATCGTGCGTCTCGTGCGGTCGATCGACCCTGAAGTGGGGACGACGAAGTTCGGCATCAGCATGCTGCTCGGTGTGGCTTATGGCGTGACGATCGGATCTACGGCGACCCTCATCGGGCAGCCGCCGATGGCGTACATGCGGGCTTACCTCTCCGAGGAGCAGGGGACGGAGATCGGGTTCGCGCAGTGGATGGCCGTCGGAGTGCCGTGGGCGATAGTGATGAGTGCGCTGGCTTGGCTCGTGCTCGCGAAGATCGTGTTCCGCACGCAGAATCGTCGCATCGCTGGGGGACGAGAAGCCATTCGCGACGAACTGCACAACCTCGGTGCGATGACGACGGCGGAGAAGCGGGTCTCCATCATCTTCCTCCTTGCCATCTTCTTCTGGGTCGTGGTGCCGTTCATCGCAGGCATCCCATGGGTGGCCGAGCATGTCCCGTTCCTCAGCGCTATCGAAGATCCTCAGGTCGCCATGGCCGCTGCTGTCGCGACCTTCATCGTTCCCGCTGAGCGTCGGCGGGCTGATCCGTCACAGGCCGCGCTGCTGCCGTGGTCGGCTTCGAAAGACATCCCGTGGGGACTGCTGCTCCTGTTCGGCGGTGGTCTCAGCCTCTCCAAGATGTTCACGGCCACGGGACTGTCGGCGTGGATCGGCGATCGAGTCGAGGGCCTCTCTGCGCTCCCGCCGATCGTGATCATTCTTGCCGTCATGATCATCGGCATCGTGCTCACGGAGCTCACGTCGAACACGGCCACCAGCGCGGCGTTCCTGCCGATCATGGGCGCCGTCGCGGTGGGCGTCGGAATCGACCCCGTGTTCATGACGATCGCGATGACCCTCGCGGTCTGCTCCGCGTATATGCTGCCGGTCGCCACGCCGTCCAACGCGGTAGCGTTCGGGTCCGGCGAGGTATCCATTCGGCAGATGGCGCGCGCCGGCGTATGGCTGAACCTCATCACGATCCCCGTCATCGTGCTGACTCTCTACACGCTCGTCCCGCTGGTGTTCGGGGTGTCCTTCTGACGCACCCGAATCCGACCGTGTGATGTCCGTCGGGCGGATCCCTGCCGGGTCCGCCCGACGCACACGTGCATGTCGTCCGCTCCCGATAGTCTGAACCCCAGGTCAGACGGGGGTACAGGTGCAGGAACTGTTCGAGCGGATCTATGCGATCCTCGATACCCCATGGCTCACGACGAGCATCTGGATCCTCGATATGGCCATCCGGATCGCCGCGGTCGTCGTCGTTCCCCGCAATCGCAAGCCCACCGCGGCGATGGCGTGGCTGCTGGCGATCTTCCTGCTCCCCGTGCCTGGCGCCTTCCTGTTCATCCTGATCGGAAACCCGCGGCTGCCGCGGCAGAAGCGCCGGATGCAGGAGCTGATCAACGGATACCTGCGCGACGCGAACGACATCCTCGAGCGGGGAGGGCTGCGGCCGCACGAGCCGAACTGGTTCTCGTCGCTCGTGCGCATGAACCGCGAGCTCGGCGCGCTGCCGATCTCCGGCGACAACGGCGTGCACCTCATCTCCGACTACCAGCGCAGCCTCGACGAGATGGCGGAGGCGATCCGCGGCGCGGAGCGCTACGTGCACATCGAGTTCTACATCCTGAAGTCCGACGCGTCGACCGACAACGCCTTCCGGGCGATGGAGGAGGCACGCTCGAGGGGCATCCCGGTGCGTGTGCTGCTCGACCACTGGGCCAACCTGTCCAAACCGCTGCACAGGCAGACGCTGGATCGGCTGACCGAGATGGGTGCGGAGTGGCGCTTCGCCCTTCCGCTGCAGCCGCTCAAGGGGAAGATGCAGCGCCCGGATCTGCGCAATCACCGCAAGCTGCTCATCGTCGACGGCGAGGTGGCGTTCCTCGGCTCGCAGAACCTCATCGACCGCACCTACAACGTGCCCAGGAACATCAAGCGCGGGCTGAAGTGGGTCGACATCATGGTGCGCCTCGACGGTCCGGTCGTCTCCAGCGTCGACGCCGTGTTCCTCTCCGACTGGTACGGCGAGACCGAGACGATCCCCGACATCGACCTGCGCGAGATGAACTCCGGCTCGGGCGACCTCGACTGCCAGGTGGTGCCGTCGGGGCCGGGCTACGAGACCGAGAACAACCTGCGCATGTTCCTCGCCCTCATCTTCGCCGCGGAGCGCAAGGTCGTCATGGTCAGCCCGTACTTCGTGCCGAACGAGGCGATGATGGCGGCCGTCGCGATCGCGTGCAGCCGCGGTGTCCACGTCGAGCTGCTCGTGTCGAAGCTGGGCGACCAGGCCGTCGTCTACCACGCACAGCGCAGCTACTACGAGGCGCTGCTCGAGG
Source organism: Microbacterium sp. JB110 (assembly GCF_003335195.1). Classification (NCBI taxonomy): domain Bacteria; kingdom Bacillati; phylum Actinomycetota; class Actinomycetes; order Micrococcales; family Microbacteriaceae; genus Microbacterium; species Microbacterium sp. JB110. Next base: position 35,983 of record NZ_QPGM01000005.1, read on the forward strand.
CCGGGGTGCGGATCTGGCTGTACGAGGCACCGTACATCCTGCACACCAAGAGCCTGTCCATCGACGACGAAGTCGCCGTGATCGGCTCGAGCAACATGGACGAGCGCTCCTTCGGCCTCAACTTCGAGGTCTCGCTGCTGGTGAGGGGCGGGGAGTTCGTCGAAGAGCTGCGCGTCGTCGAGGACGTCTACCGCAGCAGCAGCACGGAGCTCACCCTCGACGAGTGGCGCAAGCAGCCGCTGCGCTCGACGGTGCTCGACAACCTCGCCCGCCTCACCTCCGCGCTGCAGTAGTCGAGCGGCTGCTCAGTCCGCCAGCGCGTGCCCGCGCGGCACCGTGACGGCAAGGCCTCCCGGATGCACGGTGCAGTACATGCGGGTCGCCTCGCCGAGCCCGTCGCCGTCGAGCTGCACTGGCCTGGCCTCCGGCACCGCCGTCTCGATGCCGACGCTCGACAGGTAGCGCACCGACGTGCTCTTATGCCGTTCGACGATCCGCCGTCCCGCGCGGAACCGGCGCAGCACCGAGTTGTCCCACCACACCTTGCGCCACACGCCGAGCCATCCGAACGGACCCGACGGCTGGATCAGCGCGATGTCGAGCACTCCGTCGGCGACGGAGGCATCAGGCACCAGTGAGATGCCAGCAGGCAGCGCGCCGCAGTTGGCGATCAGCACGCTGTGCACCTTCACGGAGTGCAGCTTCGACTGCGTCTTCCTCTCGTCGATCGTCGCGTCGTCCTGGTCGTCGGAGAGCAGCTGATACACGATCCGGAACGCCTTCGCGTCCTTCAGGGACCGTGCGGCACCGTCCACGTACGCGACCCAGCCGACCTGCTTCTTCAGCGTGGGGCGCGTGTTCGCGATCATCGCCGCGTCGAGCCCCATCCCCGCCATCACGACGAACGCGTGCTGCTGAGTTGCGCCATCTGGACGGCGCAGCATCGCGATGCCGACATCGATGTGCGCGATCTCGCCCTCGAACGCGGCCCGGATGATCGTCTCCGGGTTCTCGAGCGGAAGGTGCAGATTGCGCGCCAGCAGGTTTCCCGTGCCCGACGGCACGATGGTCAGCGGCACGCCGGAGCCGTCCATCACCTCGGCGACCGCACGCACGGTTCCGTCGCCGCCGGCGACGAACACGCTCGTCGCGCCGTCGGAGAGCGCCCACCTCGTGATGCCCTGCCCCGGATCGGCGACGCTCGTCTCCAGGAAGACCGGGTCAGCCCATCCGGCGCGAGCGGAGTGCATCGCGACGAGCGATTTCAGGCGGGAGCCGTCGACCTTCGCGGGGTTGAACACCAGGGCCGCACGCTTTTCTGTGCCCATGGTCCCCATGCGCTCACTCTAAGCGACCCCGCAGCCACAGCGCTGACCGACGAAGAGGCGGGTCAGCGGGGGCGTGCGGCCCAGATCAGGCCGCGGCCGATCATCGTGCGGATCTCCGGGATCGACAGGTCGTCGACGCCGTGGCCGACGGTGCAGGCGAAGACTCTGCCATCGCCCCATTGGCGGGTCCACGCCACAGGCACGGTCGCCGGCTCCTGCCACGGGGCATCAGGGCGGACATCGTGCGTGGTCGTGACGAGCACGTCGCAGAGCGGGTCGGTGTGCACCCAGTACTGCTCGGTGGTCAGCCGGATGCGCGGGCCGAGGCCCGCGACGATGGGGTGGTCGGCGCGCTCCGGGCGCACCACGATCTCGTGGTCGACCATGTCTCCCGGATGGGCGACGAACTGGCCGCCGACGATGTGCTGGAAGTCGGTGGCGTTGCGGAACGCATCGAGCACACCGCCGTGCCATCCGGCCAGGCCGGCGCCGTTCTCGACGGCGATGCGCAGGCCGTGCATCTCGTCGGCGAGGATGTCGCCCATGGTCCAGCTCTGCACGATCAGGTCGACGCCCGACATGGCGGTCTCGTCGGCGTAGACCTCGAGGGAGTCCTCGACGGTCACATCGAATCCCGCCTCGCGCAGGTGGGGGATGAACACGTCCGTGGAGCCGACGGGATCGTGTCCCTCCCAGCCTCCGCGGACGACGAGTGCTCTCTGCGTGGTCACATGTCCTCCTTGACGGTGATGAGTGCATCGATGGAATGAGGGGCGAGAAAGCGGTCGGTGACGAGGGTGGCGGCGCCGACGACCCCTGCCTGAGCACCCGCGCGCGACGTCGTGATCCGCAGGTGCTGGGTCGCCAGCGGGAGCGAGCGCTGGTAGACGACCTCCCTGATGCCGGCGATGAGGTGTTCGCCGGCGCCGGAGAGCATGCCGCCGACGATGATCCGCGACGGGTTCAGCATGCTCACCGTTGCGGCCAGCACCGCCCCGATGTCGCGGCCCGCCTGACGAACAGCCTGGCCTGCGGCGATGTCGCCGGCGCGAACGAGGTCGACGATGTCCTGGGTCGTGTCGATCCGCGCGCCGCCTCGTCGCAGCACGTCGGCGATCGCCCCGCCACCGGCCACGGCCTCGAGGCAGCCGGTGTTGCCGCAGCGGCACGGGGTCTCTGCGGCACCCGGCACGGCGATGTGGCCGATGTCGCCGGCGGCGCCCTGCGCACCGCGACGCAGCTCGCTGTCCATCACGACGCCCGCCCCGATGCCCGTGGCGACCTTCACAAACAGCAGATTCTGCACATCCGGGCACACCGTGCGGTGCTCGCCGAGCGCCATCACGTTCACGTCGTTGTCGACGACGACGGGGGCGCCGAGGAGCTGGTGCAGGATGCCTGGGACGTCGGTGCCGTCCCATCCCGGCATGATCGGCGGGTTCACCGGGCGACCGTCGGTGTGGTCGACGGGACCCGGCAGGCCGATGCCGATGCCGGCGAGCTCGTCGAGGCTCCGCCCTGCCTTCGCGACGAGCTGCGTGCCCGTCTCGGCGACCCAGGACAGTACGTGCTCCGGATGATCGGTGATCGCCAGCGGTGCCTGCATCGATGCGAGGGCATTCGCTGCGAGGTCGGTGACGGCCAGGCGTGCGTGGGTGGCGCCGAGGTCGACGCCGAGCACGATGCGGTTCGCCGGTGAGAAGGCGAAGGTCGACGGGGGGCGTCCTCCCGTGCTGGTGGCCTCGCCTGCCGGAGCGAGCAGCCCTGCGGCGCTCAGCGCGTCGATCCGCGCGGCGACCGTCGAGCGCGACTGTCCGGTCTCGGAGACCAGGGAGGCTCGGGTGCGCGGGGCGCCGTCACGGAAGAGCTGGAACAGTTCCCCGGCCCCGGTGGGGCGTGGTGGAAACTTCTGCAACGCTTCCATGAGCACAGTAAACCACGCCCTTTCGGCTTCGATGTTCTGTTGCTCGCTGTCTATCACGAGCGGGTAACGAGATCAAAGTTCCCACACTTTTGCTTGACGGGCAACAGAAGTCCAGATACCTTCGCCATATGGTCAGTGAGGACTCCGCAGCGCCGCTGCTGCAGATGCAGGGCATCGTGAAGGTCTTCCCGGGAGCGCGCGCACTCGACGGGGTCGACCTCGACGTGCTCCCTGGCGAGGTGCACTGTCTGCTTGGGCAGAACGGAGCGGGCAAGTCCACGCTCATCAAGGTGCTCGCCGGCGCCCATCAGCCCACTCATGGCACGATCCTGATGGACGGCGAGCGGATCGAGATCCCGAATCCCGTGGCCGCGCTCGAACACGGCGTCGCCACGATGTACCAGGAGCTCGACGTCGTCGACGGGCTCACGGTTGCCGAGAACATCTACCTCGGCCACGAGCTCGCCACGGCGGGTGTGACTCAGCGGCGGGAGGCCACGAGCCGCACGCGTGAGCTGATGCAGCGTCTCGGGCATGCGGAGATTCCTCCGAACCGACTGGTGGGGGACCTCTCCGCCGCGGGCAAGCAGGTCGTGTCGATGGCGCGTGCGCTCTCCCGCAACGCGCGAGTGATCGTGATGGACGAGCCGTCGGCCGTGCTCGATTCGGGCGAGGTCGACAACCTCTTCCGCGTCGTCGACGACCTCACCGCTCAGGGCATCGCGATCATCTACATCTCGCACCGGCTCGAGGAGATCCGCCGCATCGGCGACCGGATCACCGTCATCAAGGACGGTCGCACCGTCGAGCGCAATCTGAGCGTCGAGACGACGCCGACGGACGAACTCATCCGGCTGATGACAGGCAAGGAGGCGGGCATCGCGTTTCCGGAGCGGCCAGGTGTCGCAGACGACGCTCCCGTGCGTCTCGACGTCACCGGCCTGTCGGTGGCAGGCGAGTTCTCCGACGTGTCGTTCACGGTCAGGGCAGGGGAGGTCGTCGGGCTGGCAGGTCTCGTCGGATCCGGACGCTCCGAGATCCTGGAGGCCGTGTACGGCGCCCGCCGCACCACCGCGGGCGTCGTCGCACTCGACGGAAAGCCGGTGCGGAAGGGCAGCGTGTCCGGCGCGATCCGTGCCGGCATCGGCCTGGCGCCGGAGGAGCGCAAGAGCCAGGGCCTGCTCCTCGACGAGCCCGTCTATCGGAACATCACGCTGTCGTCGTTCGCCCGGATGGCCACGGCCGGATGGCTGAACGAGAAGCAGGAGAAGACAGTGTCGGCCGAGCAGGCCACAGCGCTCGACCTGCGACCGACCGGCGTCGAGCGCGCGATCAGCACACTGTCGGGAGGGAACCAGCAGAAGGCGATGCTCGCCCGCTGGCTGGTGCACGGCTGCGACGTGCTGCTGCTCGACGAGCCCACCCGTGGTGTCGATGTGGGCGCCCGCGCCGAGATCTACGCACTGGTGCGCCGTCTCGCCGATGCCGGCACCGCTGTGCTCATGGTCTCCAGCGAGATCCCCGAGGTGCTCGGGCTCGCCGACCGCGTGCTGGTCGTGTCGGAGGGGCGGGTCGTGCACACGTCGCCGGCGCAGGACATCGACGAGCACCAGGTGCTCGACCTCGTTATGGAAGGAACAATCGCGTGAGCGAACAAGCCACTGCTGCGGCGGGGAGCACCGAATCCCGCGAGAAGGGCAGAATCCGATCGCTGCTGTCCGGTGCGGCCGGCCACAATCTCGGTCTCGTCGTGGCGCTGATCCTGCTGTGCGTCGTCGGGGCCGTCACGGGAGGTGAGCGCTTCGTCGATGTCGGCAACCTGCTCACCATCCTGCGTCTGGCCGCGGTGTTCGGCGTTCTCGCGGTCGGGATGACCTTCGTCATCACATCCGGCGGCATCGACCTGTCGGTCGGCTCCGTGATGGGGCTGGCGACGGTGTGGGCGACGACGTGGTCGACGCAGAACATGGCGGAGAGCTTCCACTGGATCATCATCGTCATCACGGCGCTCGTCGTCGGCACGGCGGCCGGACTCATCAACGGCGTGATCATCGCCTACGGAAGGGTCGTGCCGTTCATCGCCACACTGGCGATGCTCGCCGGTGCACGCGGCCTGGCGGAGCTGATCTCCGACAGGCAGACCCAGCGCGTGACGAGCACCGAGTTCGTCGACTTCTTCCGGATGGACCTGCTCGGGGTGCCGATGCTGGTCTGGATCTTCGCCGTCGTCGCCGTGGCCGGCTGGTTCCTGCTCAACCGCACCACCTTCGGCCGCCGCACCGTCGCGATCGGCGGCAACGCCGAGGCCGCACGCCTGGCCGGCATCAAGGTGCGCCGCCACACCCTGTACATCTACGCGCTGGCCGGCCTGGCCGCCGGCATCGCCGCCGTGATGATGCTCGGCCGCACGGGCGCCGGAACCTCGACGCACGGCATGCTCTACGAGCTCGAGGCGATTGCGATGGTCGTCGTCGGCGGCACCCTGCTCGCCGGCGGACGCGGCACCATCTTCGGCACCGTGCTCGGCGTGCTCATCTTCACGCTGCTGCTCAACATCTTCACGCTCAACAACATGTCGTCGTCGGCGCAGCTGGTCGCCAAGGGCGCCATCATCGTGGTCGCCGTGCTTCTGCAGCAGCGACTCTCCCGACGGGCCAGATCGAGCTGACCCCACCCGCATAGTCACACACCACATCCGGATCGAATCGAGGAAGATCACATGTCCGAACGCATCACATGGCGCAAACTGGTCGCCGTTCCCGCCGCGCTCGCCGCAGGCGCGCTGCTGCTCACCGGCTGCATCGGCAACGAGCCGCCGGAGGAGGAGACCGACGGCGGTACCTCCGTCAACAGCGGCACCTCCAATGACGAGACGGGCGACACCGTCACGATCGGCTTCTCGGCGCCGGCAGCCGACCACGGCTGGATGGGTGCGATCACGAGCGCCGCGCTCGAGACCGCCGAGTCGTACGACGACGTCGAACTGCTCCAGGCCGAGGCCACCAACGACGTCAACGCACAGATCAGCCACATCGAGACCTTCATCAACGACGGCGTGGACGCGATCGTGCTGCTGCCGTTCGACGGCGATGCGCTCACCGAGGTGGCGCTTGACGCGATGGAGGCGGGAATCCCCGTCATCAACGTCGACCGAGAGTTCTCCAGCCCGTTCGCGTCGCGAGCGACGATCCTGGGCGACAACTACGGCATGGGCGTCTCAGCCGGAACGTACATCTGCGAGCAGCTCGACGGTCAGTCCGACGCCGTCGTCGCCGAGATCCAGGGCATCGCGAACCTGCCGCTGACGCAGGACCGCTCGCAGGGCTTCGCCGACGCGCTCGACGACTGCGGCCTGTCGGTCTCCACCCAGGTCTCCGCCGACTTCACCATTCAGGGCGGCGAGACGGCCACGTCGAACCTGTTGCAGGCAGAGCCCGAGATCGACGCCATCTGGAACCACGACGACGACCAGGGCGTCGGCGTGCTCGCCGCGATCGACAACGCAGATCGCGACGAGTTCTTCATGGTCGGCGGCGCCGGTTCGCTCGATGTGATGGAGATGATCGAAGCCGGTGACACGGTCATGCACGCAACGGTGGTCTACCCATCGACTCAGGCGGCTGACGGCGTGAAGCTCGCTCGCCTCGTGGCGCAGGACAAGAACCTGGGCGACCTGGTCTCGGCCGACGTGCCGCGCACGATCCAGCTGCACGCACCGGTCGTCACGGAGGACAACGTCGACCAGTACATCGACCTGGGCTTCCGCTCCTGACCTGATCTTCGACCAGCGGCGGGCGCCGTGCGCCCGCCGCTGCGGCCCGGCGCGCCCATGCGGGCGGCTGGCCGCACCCAGCTAGGAAGGACATCACACATGGGTGAAGCAGCACGCCCTCGCCTCGGCGTCGGTATGGTCGGCTACTCGTTCATGGGCGCAGCGCACTCGCAGGCGTGGCGCACCGCGCCGCGTTTCTTCGACCTGCCGCTGAGCCCCGAGATGACCGCCGTCGTCGGCCGCGATGCCGCACGCGTCGCCGACGCGGCGGAGCGGCTCGGATGGCAGTCGGCCGAAACCGACTGGCGCCGTCTGCTCGAGCGGGACGACATCGACCTCGTCGACATCTGCACGCCGGGCGACACGCACGCCGAGATCGCCATCGCCGCCCTCGAGGCAGGCAAGCACGTGCTCTGCGAGAAGCCGCTCGCGAACAGCGTGGCCGAAGCGGAGCGGATGGCCGCCGCCGCCGAGCGGGCTGCGGCATCCGGCATCCGGTCGATGGTCGGGTTCACGTATCGGCGGGTGCCGGCGATCCAGCTGGCGCACCAGCTGGTCGCCGACGGCCGGATCGGCGAGATCCGGCACGTACGCGTGCAGTATCTGCAGGACTGGCTGTCCGATCCGGATGCGCCGCTGTCGTGGCGACTCGACAAGGAGAAGGCCGGATCGGGTGCGCTGGGAGACATCGGCGCGCACGCGGTCGATCTCGCCCAGTTCATCACGGGTGAGTCGCTGGTCGGGGTCGCCGGGCTGATGGAGACCTTCGTCACCGAGCGCCCGGTCGCCGCGTCGTCGAGCGGCCTGTCGAGCACGGCCGGCCAGGGGAGGGGGAAGGTGACGGTGGACGACGCCGCGCTCTTCTTCGGCCGACTGTCGGGGGGAGGGCTCGCCAGCTTCGAGGCGACCAGGTTCGCTTCGGGGCGCAAGAACGCCATCCGGGTCGAGATCAACGGATCCCGAGGATCGGTGTCGTTCGACTTCGAAGACATGAACGTGCTGCACTTCTTCGACGCCGCAGATCCTGCGGCGACAGCAGGATTCCGCAGGATCGTCGTGACCGAGCCCGACCATCCGTTCATCGCGGCTTGGTGGCCGCCCGGCCACGGCCTCGGCTACGAGCACGCGTTCACGCACCAGGCGGTCGATCTGGTCGGCGCGATCGCCGCTGGGCAGGACCCCGCGCCGTCGTTCGCCGACGGGCTCGCCGTGCAGCGCGTGCTCGACGCGGTCGAGCGCAGCGCCGCCAGCGGTTCGTGGCTCGAGGTGTGAGCCCCGCATCACGCTTCGGCGGCGCCGGCCGGGCAGCCGCATCGCATGACCCACGACCAGGTCTCCATCCGGAGACGACGGAAGGAACTGACATGACTCGACCGATCTCGCTCTTCACCGGCCAGTGGGCCGACCTGCCGCTCGAGGAGGTCGCGCGCCTGGCATCCGGATGGGGATACGACGGCCTGGAGCTGTGCTGCTGGGGCGACCACCTCGACGTGACGCGCTGGAACGACGCGGAGTACGTGCAGGGGCGCATCGACCTGATGGCCAGGCACGGGCTGAAGATCGTCGCGATCTCGAACCACCTCACCGGTCAGGCCGTGTGCGACGACCCGATCGATCGGCGGCACCAGGAGATCCTCTCGCCCGAGGTGTGGGGCGACGGCGACCCGGAGGGGGTGCGACAGCGTGCCGCCGAGGCGATCAAGGACACCGCCCGGATGGCGGCGAAGCTGGGTGTGCGCACCGTGGTCGGCTTCAGCGGCTCGTCGATCTGGAAGACCGTGGCGATGTTCCCGCCGGTGCCCGCCGACATGGTCGAGGCCGGCTATCAGGACTTCGCGGATCGCTGGAACCCGATCCTCGACGTGTTCGAGGAGGTCGGGGTGCGCTTCGCACTCGAGGTGCACCCGAGCGAGATCGCCTACGACTACTGGACGGCCAAGCGCACGCTCGAGGCGATCGGACACAGGGAGTCGTTCGGCCTGAACTGGGACCCGAGCCACATGGTGTGGCAGGACGTGGACCCGGTCGGCTTCTTGTGGGACTTCGCCGACCGCATCTACCACGTGCACTGCAAGGACACGAAGAAGCGACTGAACGGGCGCAGCGGCCGGCTCTCCTCGCACCTGGCGTGGGCGGATCCGCGCCGCGGCTGGGACTTCATCTCCACCGGCCACGGCGACGTGCCGTGGGAGGACGCGTTCCGGATGCTCAACGCGATCGGCTACGACGGCCCGCTGTCTGTGGAGTGGGAGGACGCTGGCATGGACCGCCTCGTCGGCGCCGCCGAGGCCGTCGGGTTCGTCCGCACCCTCGCCTTCGACGCCCCAGACGCCGCCTTCGACGCAGCGTTCTCGTCGAACTGACGCGGCACCGACGCAGACGAAGGGCGCCGCCATCGAGGCTGCGCCCTTCGTCTGCGTTGCTCAGGCGCCCTGGAGGTAGACGGTCGTCGTCTCGGTGACGAACTCGCGGGCTGCTGCGCCCTGTTCGCGGGGGCCGAGGGCGCTGCCCTTCATGCCGCCGAACGGCACGTGCAGGTCGGCACCGGCCGACTCGCTGTTCACGTGCAGCACGCCCACATGCAGGTCGTCGATCGAGGCCAGCGCACGCCCGAGGTCGCGTGTGAACAGTGCGGCCGACAGCCCGTATACGCTGTCGTTCGCCAGGCGCATCGCGTCGGAGGTGTCGCTGGCCCGGCGCACGGCGACGACGGGGCCGAACACCTCGTCGCGCCAGAGCGGGTGCGACTCGTCGGCGAGCTCGAACACCGTCGGCGGTACGAAGTACCCCTCAGCCAGTGCGCCGGATCCGTACGGCTCCGGCGCGTGCACGGGGCGCAGGCCGCCGTCCCTCGCCCCGGCGATCGCCTCGAGCACGCGGTCGCGGGCACGGCCGTCGACGAGCGGGCCCATGTCGACATCATCCGCGATCGAGTCGCCGACGCGCACCTGGGCCGCCCGCGCGGCGAACCGCTCCAGGAAGTCGTCGGCGACGGCGTCATCCACGACCACGCGAGAGGTCGCCGTGCACTTCTGACCCGCTGCGCGGAAGGCACCGCCGGCGACCCGCTCCACGGCGAGGTCGAGGTCAGCGTCGGCGAGCACGACGGAGGCGTTCTTGCCGCCCATCTCGCCCGCGAACGGCACCCCGCGAGCCGCCAGCCGTGCCGCGATCGCGCGGCCGACCGCCGTCGACCCCGTGAAGGTCACCGCGTCGATGCCGGAGTGCTCCACGATCGCGGGGCCGACGTCAGGCTCGCCGACGACGAGGTTCAGCACACCGGCAGGCAGGCCCGCCTCGTGCAGCTTCTGCGCCAGGCGGAGGGCGAGCAGCGGAACCGTGATCGCGGGCTTCCACACCAGGGTGTTGCCGTGCACCAGCGCCGGCGCCATCTTCCATGCCGGAATGCCGATCGGGAAGTTGAACGGGGTGATCACGCCGATCACGCCGACGGGGCGGCGCACGACCAGGATGCGCTCGCCGGGCCGCGGCGACGCATACACTTCACCCTGCTCGCGATGCGCCTCATTCGCCGTGTAGCGCAGAATGTTCGCCGCGTTGCGGACCTCGCCGATGCCCTCGGCGCGGAGCTTCCCCTCCTCGCGGGCGAGCTCCGTTCCCAGTGCGTCGGCGTCGGCGTCGATCAGGCCTGCCGCCCGCTCCAGCACCGCGGCGCGCTCGGCGATCGGCGTGCGCGCCCAGCCGGGTGCGGCAGCGCGCGCCGCGGCGACGGCGTCGTCGACCTGCTCGGGCCCGGCGGCCGTGCCCTCGGCGAGCAGCTCATCCGGTCGGCTCGGGTTCTCGTCGAGAATCCGCGGACCCGAGCCGTCGACGAAGCTGCCTCCGATGAAATGCGTGAGCGTGACCGTCATGTCTTCTTCTCCCTGGGGTGGATCAGCGGAATGCTTCGAGGCCCGTGATGTGCCGGCCGAGTACGAGGGTGTGCACTTCGTCCGTGCCCTCGTAGGTGCGCACCGACTCGAGGTTGTTGGCGTGGCGCAGCGGCGAGTACTCAGCTGAGATGCCGTTGCCGCCGAGGATCGTGCGCGCCTCTCGCGCGACGTCGATCGCGTCACGGGTGTTGGAGAGCTTGCCCACAGAGATGTGGTGCGACTGCAGTCGGCCGTCCTCCTTGAGTCGGCCGAGCCGCAGCGCCACGAGCTGCCCGTGCGTGATCTTCACCGCCATGTCCGCCAGCTTCGCCTGCGTGAGCTGGAACGACGCGATCGGGCGATTGAACTGCATCCGGCCCTGTGCGTATGTCAGCGCCGTGAGGTAGCTGTCGCGCGCGGCGCCGAGCACGCCCCACGCGATGCCGTAGCGCGCCTCATTGAGGCAGGAGAACGGACCTCGAAGGCCGCGCGCCTCCGGCAGCATCGCCGATTCGGGCAGTCTGACCTCACTCATCCGGATCTCGCACTGCACGGAGGCGCGCATCGACATCTTCGGTTCGATCGGCGTCGCAGTGAAGCCGGCCGAATCCGTCGGAACGACGAAGCCGCGCACGCCGTCGTCGGTCTGCGCCCAGATGACGGCGATGCCGGCGATCGAGGCGAGGCCGATCCAGCGCTTGGAGCCGTTCAGCACCCAGTCGTCGCCGTCGCGCCGCGCAAAGGTCGTCATGCTGCCTGGGTCGCTCCCCGCGTTCGGCTCGGTCAGACCGAAGCAGCCGATCAGCTCGCCTGCGGCCATCCGTGGCAGCAGCTCGGACTTCTGCTCCTCGGAGCCGAACTTGTGGATCGCACTCATCGCCAGCGAGCCCTGCACCGACACGGCGGTGCGCAGACCGGAGTCGCCTGCTTCGAGCTCCATCGCCGCGAGGCCGTACTCGACGGCGCCGCGGCCGGGGCAGCCGTAGCCGTCGTAGATCATGCCGAGCGCGCCGAGGCGGCCCAGTTCCGGCATGATCTCGGCGGGGAAGTGCGCCTTCTCGTACCACTCGGGGATCGACGGGCGGATGTCGTCGACGAAGGACCGGATGGCCTCGCGCGTCGCGCGCTCGGCATCGGTGAGCTGATCGTCGAGATCGAGCAGGTCGGCTGGTCCAGTCATGCTGCGGCCTCCTTGATGGCGGTGACGAGGATGTCGACGCCGCGTGCGACCAGCTCCGGCTCCGCGATGAGCGGAGGGAGCAGCCGGATGACGTTGCCGTGCGTTCCCGTCGTCAGGGTGAGTACGCCAGCCGCGTGGCAGGCGCGAGAGATCGCCGAGGTGAGCTCCGGCAGCGGCGACAGATCGGCGTCGGCGAACTCGATCGCGAGCATGGCACCGCGTCCGCGGACGTCGGCGACGACGCCGAGCTCGTCGACGAGCGGATCCAGCCTCTCGCGCACCGCCTGCTCGATGCGGGCGACGTTCTGCAGCGTCTCGGGGTCGTCGAGCACCTCGAACACGGCGAGCGCGGCCTCGCACGCGACGGGATTGCCCGCATAGGTGCCGCCGAGGCCTCCGGTGTGCACGGCGTTCATGATGTCGCTCCTCCCGGTCACCGCCGAGATCGGCATCCCGCCGCCGAGCGCCTTGGCCGTCAGCGTCAGATCGCCCGCGATGTCGTCGTGCTCGCTGGCGAACAGGCGTCCGGTGCGGCCGAGTCCCGCCTGGATCTCGTCGACGACGAACACGATCCCGTGGGCGCGGGCGAGGCCGGCGAGCCCGGCGAGGAACCCCGGCTGCGGCACGTTGAAGCCGCCCTCGCCCTGGATCGGCTCGACCACGAGCGCCGCGAACGACTCAGGGCCGTGCGCCTGCAGCACGCGTTCGACCTCCGCGAGCGCGGTCTCGGTGTCGAGGCCGCTGCGCAGCGCGTTGCCGTTGGTCGCGCGCACCACCACGTCGTCGGGCAGCGGGCCGAACCCCGAACGGTACGGGTGCTCCTTCGCCGTCATCGCCATCGTCAGCAGCGAGCGGCCGTGGTACGCCTCGTCGAGCACGAGCACTCCGGGGCGACCCGTGTGCTTCCTGGCGATCTTCACGGCGTTCTCGACGGCCTCGGCACCGGTGGAGAAGAGCGCGGTGCGCTTGTCCCACTCGCCTGGCACCCGCGCGTTCAGCCACTCGGCCACGCGCACGTACGACTCGTACTCGGTGACCATGAAGCAGGTGTGCGTGAAGCGCGCGGCCTGCTGCGCGATGCGCTCGGCCACACGAGGGTGTGCGGCGCCGACGCTTGTGACGGCGATGCCGCTGGCGAGGTCGATGAACCGGTTGCCGTCGACGTCCACGAGCACTGCGCCCTCGGCATGGTCGACGAACACCGGCAGCACCGTGCCGAAGCCGCTCGACACGGCGTTCTCGCGCTCAGCGTGCAGCTCGCGCGAACGCGGACCGGGGATCTCGGTGACGACGGAGGGCGCCGACAGGCGCGCAGCATCGGGAGGAGCGAACGTCATGCCGCCACGCTATGGGCGATGCCTCACGTCCGGTATGGATGAAACGTCCCGAAATGCGGAAAGCATGGATGTTCCATCCTGCTTTAAGGCAGAATGACCGGATGGTGTCCCTTGCGCAGCTCGTGACGGAGGCGGGCAGCGCACTGCGCCCCGTCGGCCCGCTTCCGCTCCCCTCACCGCAGGTCAGGGGAGTGCACGTCTCGGAGCTCGTCGATCCGACGACGTTCCTCGACGGCGGCGAGCTCGTGCTCACCACGGGCGTGCCGTTCACCGTGCGCGGCGAGCGGCCGGGCCCCTACGTCGATCGTCTGGCGCGGATCGATGCGGCCGGGATCGTGGTGGGGCTCGGGCAGGGCATCGACGAGATCTCGAGCGGCCTGCGCGAGGCCTGCCGCCGCAGCGGCGTGCCCCTGCTGGTGGTGCCGCCCGAGGAGCCGTTCCAGCGGGTGACGCGCGCATACTGGGCGCTCGTCGCCGGAACCGATCGCACCGCCGCGGTGCAGTCGCTGAGCGCGCAGTCGCGGATCGTGCGGGCGATCGCGGCGGATGAGCCGGCGGCGCAGATCGTGCGGATCGTGGCACAGTCGCTGGGCGGCTGGGCCGCGTTCCTCCCGCACGACGACGCGGCAGAGTCAACCGGATGGCCCGCATCCCGCTCCGGGCTGCTGCCCGCCGTGCGCACCGAGGCGCGACGGCTGTTCGCCGGCACCGAGCTCGCCGCCGCGACGTTCGCGGTCAGCGGCCACGACGTCGTCGCCTACCCCGTTGCGCCGACCGGCGCCCTCGCCGTCGGCGCAGGACGCCCGCTCTCCGCCGAGGATCGCCTGCTCGTCGTCACCGCGCAGGCCGCGCTCGAGACCGCGCTCGCCGCTCGCACAGAGGAAGAACCGGATGCCGAACGGGGCATCGATGAGGTGATCGCCGACCTCGTCGGCGCCGGTCACATCGAGGCGGCACGTTTCGTCGCCCGCAGGCGTCGCCCGCGCCCACCCGTCGACGCAGAGCACGTCGCTCGCTGGGTGGACGATCTCGCGGCGGCCCGCGGCACGCTCATCGACACGGTCGCCGAGCATCTGCGGGGCGGCCGGAGCTGGGAACGCACCGCGCGCTCGCTCGACGTGCACCGGAACACCGTGCGCTCGCGGATCGCGCAGGCGGAGCAGATCATCGGGCGCCCGCTGTCCGACCCCGACGTGTCAGCGTCGCTCTGGCTCGCGCTGCGCGAGCTGTGACGACAGGCGCGACCGCTGTGCGGATCAGGCCTCGTCGAGCCACGCCCTGACGTCGTCGCCGTGCTCGTCCAGGCGAGGCGAGGCCGTCGCCGGAGGCTCGAACCGCGGCTGCCACAGCACCGGATGGCGCACCTGCCTGCCGTGCGATGCGCCGTCGGCGCCGGTGACCTCGATGGTCGGATCGAGGCCGAGCCGCTCGGCGTAGGCGATCCCGTCGGCGATGTCGCCCGCCTGGCCGGCCGGCACTCCCGCCGCGCTCAGCGTCGCCTGCCAGTGCGCGGCCGTCTCGCGGGCCAGGGCGCCCTCGAGTTCCTCCCGCAGCTCACCCCGGTGCGCCACGCGCAGGGCGTTGGTGCGGAAGCGGTCATCGTCCGCGAGCTGCGGTGCGCCGATCGCGACCGCCAGCTTCGCGAACTGGCGGTCGTTCCCGCACGCGACGGCGAGCGGGCCGTCGGCGCAGCGCAGCAGTTCGTACGGCGCGATCGACGGATGCACATTCCCGAGCCGAGCGGGGGAGGCACCGGCGCCGAGGTGGGCGGATGCCTGATTCGCCAGCGCCCCCTGCAGGCTGCTCAGCAGCGAGATCTCCAGCCTGGCTCCCGACCCGTCGCGCTCGCGGCGGCGCAGCGCGGCGAGGATGCCGATCGTCGCGTCCTTGCCTGTCAGCACGTCGACGACGGCGACGCCGGCTTTCATCGGGTCGCCGTCCGGCTCACCCGTGATGTGCATCAGCCCGCCGAGCGCCTGCACCACGAAGTCGTAGCCGGCCAGGCGCGCGCCGCCGGCCGAGCCGAAGCCGGTGATCGAGGCGTACACGATCGACGGGTTGATGCCTGAGACTTCGTCGTAGCCCAGCCCCATCCGGTCCATCGTGCCCGGGAGGAAGTTCTCGATGACGACGTCCGCTCGCGCGGCCAGCCGCCTCGCCCGCTCGAGGTCGCCTTCGTCCTTCAGATCGAGCGCGACCGATTCCTTGTTCCGGTTCACACCCTCGAAGTACGTCGCGGCGTGCTCGCTGTACGGCGGACCCCACGCGCGAGTGTCGTCCCCGGTGCCTGGGCGTTCGACCTTGATGACGCGCGCTCCCAGATCCGCGAGCGTCATCGTGGCCAGCGGTCCGGCCAGCACGCGCGAGAAATCAGCGACCAGGATGCCCTCGAGCGGAGCGGAGGTCATCGCGCCGCACCTTCCTGCGTCGACGCCCGTCCGACGACGGCGATCGGGTGCTCCCGCTCGATGGGCGCCTCAGCGCTCCCGCCGATCAGATCGAGGATCAGCTCTGCCGCGGCCACACCGGCGGCGTGCGGGCGCAGGTCGACAGCAGTGACGGGCGGGTCGACGAACTGCAGCGCCGGATAGTCCACGCACGAGGCCACGGCGATGTCGCGACCGGCGACGAGACCGGAGCGGTTGAGCACGGACAGCACCTCCACGGCGCCGCCGTCCGGACCGACGACGACCGCATCGACATCCGGATGATCGGCGAGCAGCCGCTCGGTCGCCTCACGCACCTGGTGCGACGGCGCCTCGAACGAGGTGTACCTGATGATCGGTTCGACGCCGCGCGCCGTGCAGTCGTCGCGGAAGGCGTGCGCGAGCGACGCCGACCAGTCGGTGTCGTCGGCCGCGACGATGAGGGCGGGGCGGGCGAACCGGGTGCCGTCGAGGTGCGCCATCAGTTGGGTCATCGCAGCCGCGTGATCCGAATAGACCACGCCATCCGGCTTCGGGCCCTCCAGCACGTGCTCCGTCGTGACGACCGGCGTCGGTTCGGCGATCAGCCGCTCCGCAACGGGGTCGCCTCTGCGGGGGTCGGCGATGATGATGCCGTCCGCGCGCAGGCGGCGCGGTCGCTGCTGCCCCTGCGGGCGCGTCACGACCGTGACGTCGTAGTCCGCGCGCGCTGCGGCGCTGATCACCCCGAACGCGAAGGTCATGTAGTACGCGGACCGCGCTGAGACCTCGGGCAGGATGATCGCCAGCGTCCCGGTCGCCGAATGCCGCAGGTGCTGCGCTGCCGTGTTCGGCGCGTAGCCGAGATCGGCCGCGGCCGTCAGCACTGCGTCCCTGGTGGCCTCCGAGATGCGGCCGCGGCCGGACAGAGCGTCCGACGCCGTCGTCTTTCCGACGCCGGCGCGCTTGGCGACGTCGATGAGCGTTGGTCGTCCGGAATCGCGCATGGGGGCGATTCTTGCACACCGGATCGGCGGGGATCGTCCTGGCGGAACGCACGAACATCGCGTAGCATCCCCTGCATGCCGGAACGTTCCGGCATTTGATGGGCTCGCATCGATCGACGAACCGCTCGGTGCGAGAGACGACGGATCACTGCGGATGGAGCGATATGGCCTGCAACTGTGCGACCACGACATCGGTGGGTGTGATCGGAGACGAGCGCACACCCTTCGCGTCACTGAGCAGGCTCGAAGTCGAACGCGTCGGCGAGATCCTCCGCGCGGAGGGCGTGCTGAACGGCGAGCGTCGGATCGCGTATCTCGGCGTGGCTGAGCCCGATCGCCGCGCCGCCGCGCCGGCAGGGCGCCGGGCCCTCGCGCAGCTGCTCGACGGGGCGTCAGGACTGGAGACCGTGGTCGACCTGGGCTCGGGAGCAGTCGTCTCGACCAGGGCCATCGACCCGATCGACGAGGGCCAGGTCCCCCTCCTGAGCGAGGAGCACGTGCTCCTGCGCGAGGTGCTCGGCGCCGACGACGGCTGGGCCGCCGCGCTGCGCAGGCGCGGCATCGACGACCCGTCGACGGTGGCGCTCGCCGGGCTCAGCGCCGGGCGCTACGACCGGCCCGACCTGGCGGGAAAGCGACTGGCGCGTGTGCTCGCGCACCACCAGCCGACGCCGGAGACGATGCCGTGGGCGCACCCGATCGACGGTCTGCTCGCCGTGGTGGATCTCGCCGCGGCCGAGGTGGTCGAGATCGTCGACACGCACCAGCCGGCCATTCCGCAGGAGCACGGCGACTACCACGTTCATGGCGCCTTCGGTCCGGAGCGCACGACGCAGCGACCCATCGAGATCACCCAGCCGGAGGGACCGAGCTTCCGGATCGACGGCGATGAGCTGACGTGGGAGAAGTGGTCGCTGCGCGTCGCGTTCGACATGCGCGAGGGGCTCATCCTGCAGGACATCGGCTTCGACGACGCCGACAGGCGGCGTCCGATCCTGAACCGCGCATCGATCGCCGAAATGCTCGTGCCCTACGGCGATCCGGGTCCCGTGCGGTTCTGGCAGAACTACTTCGACACCGGCGAGTACATGCTCGGCCGCCTGGCGAACTCGCTCGAGCTCGGCTGCGACTGCCTCGGTGAGATCGCGTACCTCGACGCGGTGATCCCCGATGCGACAGGCGGCGCGCGCATGCTGCGCAACGCCGTGTGCATCCACGAAGAGGACGCCGGCATCCTGTGGAAGCACACCGAGCAGTTCACCGGCACCACCGACGTGCGCCGACAGCGCCGATTGGTGGTGTCGTTCTTCACCACCGTCGGCAACTACGACTACGGCTTCTACTGGTACCTGTACCTCGACGGCCGCATCGAATTCGAGGCGAAGGCCACCGGCCTCGTCTTCACCGCGGCGTATGACGAGCGCACCAGCGACTACGCCTCCCAGCTCGCCCCGGGCCTCGCAGCGCCCTACCACCAGCACCTGTTCTGCGCGCGGCTCGACGTCGCCGTCGACGGGGAGCGGGCGAGCGTCGACGAGGTGGACGTCGTGCGCGTGCCGACCGGGCCGAACAACCCGTGGGGGAACGCGATCGCGAATCGTGCCACCCGGCTGCGCACCGAGCAGGAGGGCAGGCGACGCGCCGATGCGTCCGTCGATCGCACCTGGCACGTGTCGAACCCGGATGCGAGCAACCGGATGGGCGGGCCCGTCGCGTACGTGCTCCAGCCGGAGGGCAGACCAGTGCTGCTCGCGGCAGAGGACTCCGTGATCGCCCAGCGCGCCGCATTCGCCGCCGACCACCTCTGGGTCACCGCATACCATGCGGACGAGCGCTATCCGGCCGGCACCATCGTCAATCAGAGCGCGCCGGGCGGTGGGCTGCCCTCCTACATCGCCGATGACGAGAGCATCGACGGCGAACGGCTCGTGCTGTGGCACACGTTCGGGCTCACCCACTTCCCGCGGCTCGAGGACTGGCCCATCATGCCCGTCGACGCGACGGGGTTCAGCTTCGCGCCGTACGGATTCTTCGACCGGAATCCGACGCTCGACGTGCCGGCGATGACCGCGTCGCACGGCGCATGCGGGTGCGAGAGATCCGGGCACGACGACGCAGGCCGCGCACAGGCGCACGGATGCGGGGCGGGCGGTCATGGCCACCACTGAAACTGTGAAATCTGTGTTTCGAGATGCCGTGGGGGCTTGTGCCCGGCCCGTTCGGCTTGTACCTTCCCAACAATGCCGGAACGTTCCTGCAACCCGACCGGGGCCGCCATGAATCGGCCCATTCCCGAAGGAGCCTCATGAAGAAGCGCGCTTTCCTCGCACTCACCGCGGTTGCGGCCGTCGGCCTCACCGCGTGCGGCGCACCCGCAGACCCCACTGGCGGCGGAGGCTCGGCCGAAGAAGTCGAGCCAGGCTACCTCGCCGTGGCTGACCCCGACTTCGCCGCAGGCGGCGAGCTCACCGTGCAGGTCGACTACGACGTCGACGAGGTCGGCGGCCTCGACCCGCAGGCCGCGTCGGCTGCCCGCGGCTGGATGGTCGAGGGCCTGGTCTACGAGACGCTCACCACGATCGACGAGAACCTCGAGGTCCAGCCGGGCCTCGCAGCCTCGTGGGAGCAGCCCAGCGACACCGAGTACGTCTTCCAGCTCGACACCGACGCGACGTTCTCGAACGGACGCGACATGACCGTCGACGACGTCGCGGGCAGCCTGCAGCGACTCGTCGACACCCCGACCACGTGGACGGGCCAGCTCGGGCCGATCAGCTCGGTCGAGGCGACGGGCGACGAAGAAGTCACCGTCACACTGGCCGAGCCGTACACGCCGTTCCTCGCGGCCCTGGCGAACACCCCGGCGGCGGTGCTTCCGATGCAGGAGATCGACGCAGGCGACATCGACGTCGCCACCGAGATGCTCGGCACGGGCCCCCTCGTGGTGGCGGAGCACCGCCAGGACGAGTACTGGACGTTCGAACCGAACGAGCACCACCAGGCAGCGGACGAGCTCGGCTTCTCCGGGCTCCGCCTCGAGGTCGTCTCAGACGAGTCCACCCGCGTGGCCGCATTGCGCGACGGCAGCGCCGATCTCGCCATGCTCAACTCCGTGGACTCGGCCGACGCGCTGGCCGACGCCTCGGATGTAGCCGTGGTGAACCAGCAGAACACCGACTTCCACTACCTGATCATGAACTCGATCGCCGGCGACGAAGCCCTGCAGGACGAGGACGTGCGATTCGCGATCAACACCGCGATCGATCGCGACGCGATCAACGAGCTCGTGCTCGGAGGAACGAGCCAGTCGACCGGCGTCACGCCGGCGACGCTGCCCGACGCCTGCGTCGCGGAGGATCTGCCCAGCGCTCAGGCCGCGGTCGAGGACGCGAAGGCGGTCATCGACGACCTCGGCGGTCTCGAGCTCAACCTCGTCGTGTACGACTCCGAGGCCGTGCTGAGCGACATCGCCCAGGTGATTCAGCAGAACCTCGCGGAGATCGGTGTGACCGTCTCGATCGAGTCGTACGACTACGCGACGTACTCCAGCCTGGTGTACGCCGATCCGTCCGACTTCGACCTCGCGCTGAGCTGGTTCTCCGGCTACGCCGACCCGTCCATGGTCACCACGTGGTGGAACCCGTCGCTGGCCGGCTTCACGAGCGTGTACAACGTCGGCTCCGACGAGACCAGCGCTCTCATCGCCGACGCCGCCCAGACTCCGGCCGGAGCCGAGCGGGCGGACCTGTTCTCCGATCTGTGCGCGAGCGTCGATGAGGAGTCGGAGACGGTGCCGCTCGTGCTGCGCCCCACGGAGATCGGCTACCGCACCGACGGCCTCAGCCCCACGCTCTTCGCCGACGAGGGCTACGGGAACGTGCTGCGCGCGATCACCGAGTACCGCGCGGCCGAGTAGCGCTCACCCTTCGGAGTTCTCTTATGACAGTCGTGCTGTGGGCGCTGCGGCGCATCGTCGTCGCGGCGGCGACGGTGCTCGCCGTCGGCGTGCTGATCTTCGCGTCCGTCCGGTTGATGCCTGGCAGTTACGTCGACGTCGCGCTCGGCCCGCTCGCCACCGCAGAGCAGCGTGCGGCGGCGATGACCGAGGCCGGGCTCGACCAGCCCATCGTCGTGCAGTTCGCGCAGTGGATCATGGGCGTGGTCACCGGCGACCTCGGCCGGTCTTTCGTCTCCGATGTCGCCATCGCGGAGGAGTTCGCGCTGCGGCTGCCGGTGACCGCGACCGTCGCGCTCGGTGCCATCGCGCTGACGGTGATCATCGGCATTCCGCTCGGCTTCCTCACCGCGCTGCGCTCCGGCCGCCGGGGCGGAGGCGCGGGGGGACGCATCGTCAGCGCGCTCGGCATCAGCGTGCCCGACTTCGTGCTCGGCGGTCTGGTCGTCTTCGCCGTGTCATCACTGGCGATCGGACTCTCCGTCGGCGGCTACCGCTCGTTCGATACGGATCCCGCCGCGTTCGTGAGCTCCCTCGTGCTGCCGACGCTCGTGCTGGCGGTGCCGAGCGCGGCCATCACCGCGCGCAACACCCGCGACGCCGTGATGAACGTGCTCGTCGAACCGCACATCGGTGCCGCGGTCGCACGCGGTTCGTCGTCGTGGTTCATCGTGCGACACCACCTCATCCGGAATGCCATGCCGCCCGTGCTCACACTGCTCGCCACGATCACGGCGACACTGCTGGGCGGCACGGTGATCGTGGAGAGCATCTTCGACGTGCCGGGCATCGGCGCGTACCTGATCACGGCGCTCGGCCGCCGCGACTACGCGATCATCCAGGCCGGCGTGCTGCTGGCCGCCGTGGTGTTCATCGTCGCCAACCTCATCGTCGACCTCGTCGCCGCCGCGCTCGATCCGCGCCTGAGAGGGAGGAGAGTCTGATGTCGGCAGCCCCCGCGACCACATCCGTGATGCCCACCCAGCGCCGCAGGAGGCGACGCCGGGTCGACCTGGTGCTCGTCATCGCCTCGGCGGTGCTCGGCCTGTTGGTCGTGCTCTCCGGGCTCGGCTGGCTCACCGACCTCGCCGGTTCGACGACCGACACCGTCGGCGCACGCTTCGATCGCCCGTCAGACGCGTTCTGGCTCGGCACCGACAACCTCGGCCGGTCGGCGCTGCCCCGCCTGCTCGAGGGGATCGGCACCACACTGCTGCTGTCGCTGATCGCCGTGGCGTGCTCCGCCGTGGTCAGCACCATCCTCGGCATGCTCGCCGGCTACTTCGCCGGCAGCGTCAGCGAGGTCGTGATGCGCGTGATCGACGTGCTCTACGCGTTCCCCGCGCTGGTGCTGGCGATCCTCATCTCGGCGCTGATGGGGCCTGGCCGCGTCGCCGCGATCGTCAGCATCACGATCATCACCATCCCGCTGATGACCCGGATGGTCCGGATCACCACGATGCGCGTCGCGCCGAGGGACTTCATGGTGTCGGCACGGATCAGCGGGGTGTCGGCCCCGCGGATCTTCGCCGAGCACCTGCTGCCCAATATCGCGGGCACCATCGCCGTGCAGGCGAGCTACGCGCTGTCGATCGCGATCCTCGTCGAGGGAGGACTGAGCTTCCTCGGCTACGGCGTGCAGGTGCCAGGCGCATCGCTGGGCACCCTGGTGCAGGAGGGGATGCAGTACATGACGCAGGCGCCGTGGCTGCTGATGGCGCCGGGGCTGGCGCTGGTGATCTCGATCCTGTGCGTGAACCTCGTCGGCGACAGCCTGCGCGATGCCTTCGAACCCCGAGAGACACGGAGCCTGTCATGAGCGCTTCCGAGAACACGCCTCCCGCCCTCGACGCCGACGACGTCGTGGTCGACTTCGACACCCCGTCTGGGGTCGTCAGGGCGCTCGACGGGGCGACCGTCGACATCCGGGCCGGATCGTCGCTCGCGATCGTCGGCGAGTCAGGATCTGGCAAGTCGACCCTGGCGTCGCTCGTCGCGCGGCTGCAGCCGCGGAACGCCGAGATCTCCCGCGGCACCGTGCGCGTCGACGGCGCCGACGTGACGGCGATGCCGACCGATCGTGTGCGCGAGCTGCGCCGCACCACGGTCGGCATGGTGCCGCAGGACCCGATCGGCTCGCTCGACCCGACGCTCCGGATCGGACGGCAGCTGCAGCTCGTGCTCCGCGAGGCAGGCAGCGACCACGACAGAGCGGCGTGCGTCGAACT
Source organism: Microbacterium sp. JB110 (assembly GCF_003335195.1). NCBI lineage: Bacteria > Bacillati > Actinomycetota > Actinomycetes > Micrococcales > Microbacteriaceae > Microbacterium > Microbacterium sp. JB110. Next base: position 58,991 of record NZ_QPGM01000005.1, read on the forward strand.
GCTCGACAGCGTGCGGATCGCCGACCCGGAACGGGTGCTGCGGCTGTTCCCGCACGAGGTGTCGGGCGGGATGGCGCAGCGGATCGCGATCGCCATCGCGATGTGCCGCGAGCCGCGGATCCTCGTCGCCGACGAGCCGACGGCGGCGCTGGATGCGCAGGTGCGCGAGGAGGTCATCCGGCTCATGTTCGACCGAGCCGCGGCGAGCGGCACGACGATCGTGTGGCTCAGCCACGATCTGCCCAGCGTCGCGCGCTGGTGCGACGAGATCGCGGTGATGTACGCGGGTCGCGTCGTCGAGCGCGGACCCGCCAGAGACGTGCTCGATGCGCCAGTGCATCCTTACACCAGGGCGCTCGCCGGTGCGGACCCGGCGAACGTGCCGAGGGGCGCGCGCCTCGTCTCGATCGCGGGAACACCTCCCGTGCTGCGCGAGGCGGCGCACGGGTGCGCGTTCGCGCCGAGGTGCGACTTCGCCGTCGACGCCTGTCACGTGACACGGCCGCGGCGCGTGACCAGCATGGGCCGATCCGTGCTGTGCATCCGCACCGACGAGCTTCCGGAACCGGCGCCGCTCGGTGCCCGTCGCGAGGGAGACGCCGCATGAGCGCGCTCGTCGAGCTGGACGACGTGTCGGTCGAGTTCCGCACAGGGTGGGGCGCGAACCGACGTCACGTCACCGCGATGGACCGCGTCACGCTTTCGATCGAGCAGGGCGAGACGCTCGGCCTGGTGGGGGAGTCGGGATCGGGCAAGACGACGACGGGTGCGGTCGTGCTGGGACTGCAGCGGGTGACGAGCGGAGCTGTGCGCTTCGACGGCGCACCGCTCGCCCGCAGCCTGCGCTCTCGCGCGGGTCGCATGCAGGCGGTGCAGCAGCACCCGCAATGGGCGCTCGACCCGCGCCGGCGTGTGATCGACTCGGTGCTCGAGCCGTTGCGCGTCGTCTCCCGCGACCGGGATGACGAACGACGCGCGCTCGCCATGCTCGCCGATGTCGGGCTGCCGGAGTCGTTCGCCTGGCGCCATCCGCACGAGCTGTCCGGCGGTCAGCGCCAGCGGGTCTCGATTGCGCGCGCCCTCGTCACGAGGCCGAAGTTCATCGTCTTCGACGAGGCCGTCAGCGCGCTGGACGTGTCGGTCCAGGCCCAGATCCTGAACCTCATCCGGGATCTGCAGGCCGAACATGCCTTCTCGTCCCTGTTCATCTCGCATGATCTCGCCGCGGTGCGCTACGTCGCACACCGCGTTGCGGTGATGCGACGCGGAGAGGTCGTCGAGGTGGCCGACACCTCCGTCTTCTACGAGAGCCCCTCCCATCCGTATTCGCAGAAGCTGTTCCAGGAGTTGACATCGTGACCCATCGCCTCGCCCCCTACTTCCCCTCATCCGCCGGACGGACCAATCGGGACCTCCCGCTGGTGCCGGCCAACGGAGCGGGCAGGTCGCGTCTCGAGTACGACTTCCCCGGAGTGCTCGTCGGCAGCGCGGAATACGATGAGGGGCCGACGGGCGCGACGGTGATCTCGGTGCCTGCGGGGGCCAGGACAGCGGTCGACGCCCGGGGCGGGGCGGTCGGGCAGATCGGATCGTATCCGTTCAACCACGCCATCTGCCTCGCCGGCGGTTCCGTCTACGGCCTCGCCGCGGCGACGGGTGTCTCGCACGCGCTGCTGGAGAGCACGGAGGGCAGGGCGTCGTTCGCCGACCTGAAGCTGGTCTCCGGCGCGATCATCTACGACCTCGCCGTGCGGGACAACGCGATCTATCCCGACACCGAGCTCGGCCGCGCGGCGCTCGAGAACGCGGAGCCGGCCGTGCGGATCGGCCGCGTCGGCGCCGGTGCGACGGCATCGGCCGGCAAGATCGAGTACTCGCGGACGGAGTTCACCGGCCAGGGCGCGGCGTTCCGCCAGGTCGGCGACGTGAAGGTGCTCGCCGTGACCGTGGTCAATCCCGTCGGCGTCGTCGTCGACCGTGACGGCACGATCATCCGGGGCGACTACGACGAATCCAGCGGCGAGCGGCATCACCCCGACAAGCACTACGAGGCGGCCATCGCCGAGGGCGGTCTGCCCGACACCGCCGCGGGCAACACGACCGTCACCGCGGTGATCACCAACGTCGCACTCGGCGATGTGGAGCTGAATCAGCTGGCCAAGCAGGTGCACAGTTCGATGCACCGCGGCATCCAGCCGTTCCACACCTCGCTCGACGGCGACACCCTCTTCGCTCTCACGACCGACGAGGTCGAGCTGCCGCGCTCGCCGGAGACGAAGCACGGGCGGCTGTCGCTGAACGCCACTGCGATCGGTTCGCTCGCGAGCGACGTCGTCTGGGATGCGATCGTCGAGGCGGGGCGGTAGGCGGTGCACGAGTTCGCGAAGTACCCCGCTCCTTCCGGCCAGGACGTCGTCGAACTGGTGCGCAGGCATCCGTTCGCCATGTTCGTGACGTCGCAGCCGGGCGGAGCGCCGGTGGCAACGCACTCACCGGTGGTGATCCCTTCGGATGCCGCACCTGTTGACACGCTCGTGGGCACCACCCTGCTCGGCCACATTGCGAGGGCGAACCCGCAGTGGCAGAGCATCGACGAGTCGATTCCCGCACTGCTGGTGTTCTCCGGCCCGCACGGTTATGTGTCGCCGACGAGCTATGCCTCCGACCCGTCCGTGCCGACCTGGGACTACGCGGCCGTGCACCTCACGGTGCGTGCGGAGGTGCTCGAGGGCGCGGACGAGTGTATGCGGATCGTGCGCGAGACGGTGCGCGCCGCGGAGGACCTGATGCCTACCAGGTGGAACGACGAGAGCTCGGTGCCCACCTTCGAGAGGATCGTGAACGGCGTCGTCGGCTTCCGCCTCACCGTCACCGACGAGAAGGCCGTGTTCAAAGTGAGCCAGGACAAACCGGACGACGTGCGAGAGCGCGTCGCACGCGACGCCAGGGAGCGCGGCGACGCCTACGGCGACATCGGGTCGCTCGTGGAATCGAGGGGGCGCCTGGTCTGCCCCGGTACGGGCGCGGAGCTGAGCGCATGATCCGGCGGTGGCATGCCGAGAGCACGGACGCCGCCGAGCGCGGGCGCGCATACGGGCGTGCGTGGCGCGCCGAGCTGCGGGCCTCGCTCGCGGAGTACTCCGAGCTGTTCGAGCGGCTCGCGTTCGCTCCGGATGCCGTTGCTCGCGTCGTCGACGGCGCGCTCGCCCAGACGGCGGCGCACGCGCCCGCTGTGCTCGACGAACTCGTCGGCGTCGCCGATGGCGCTGAGATGACGATCGCAGAGATCATGACGCTCAATGCGCGCACCGAGGTCCTCGCGCTGCAGAAACCGGAGGGCGGGGAGTGCTCCACCGCCGTGTTCCTGCCGGCCGACGGTCCGCCCCGGACGATCCAGACCTGGGACTGGCTCGACGCGCTGTCGGCCGACAACCTGGTGCGCTCGCACATCGCAGCGGACGGACGAAGGGTGGTGACGTTCGCCGAGTTCGGGCAGGCCGCGAAGATCGGCGTGAACTCCCGCGGCCTCGGTGTGCACTTCAACATCCTGCACCACGTCTCAGACGGCGCGGGAGCGGGGCTGCCTGTGCACATTCTGGCTCGGAGGATCCTCGACGAGGCGGCGACCGTCGATGAGGCGGTGGCGATCGCCGAGGCGGTGCCGCTGTCGGCGTCGACCGTGATCACGGTGGTCACCCGCGACCGCGCCGTCTGCGTCGAACTCGCACCTTCGGGCATCGCCGTGATCGCCGCCGTGCCAGAGCAGCTGTTGGCCCACACGAATCACTTCATCGATGCGCGGTTGTCGGCCGGCGAGGTGACGGTCTACGCCAGCACCACGGCGGAGCGCCTGGTGTGCCTCACCGACCACGCGGAGGCGGTCGCGCTGCCGACGGGTCTGGAGCGCGCGCTCGCGCTCGGCGCCGTTTCCGATGCTCCCATCTCGATGCGACCGCGGCCCGAGTCACCGCGGCACCTGCAGTGGGCGTCCAAGGCGACGATCACCATCGACGTGGCGGCACCTGCGATCGAGCTGCACGCCGGCGGCCCGGCCGAGGTCACCCGCGAGGGCTGGCGCCGCATCGAGGCGTGAGGTGAGCGACGCCCTTCATCTCGCCGCGCTCGTCCTCGCCTCGGCCGGAACATGCTGCCTCGCCGCGTCGGTCGAGCGCCGTCGCGGGCGTCGGATGGTGTGGGCAGGGAGCGTGGCGGCCTCGCTCATCATGATCGGCGTCATGTCCGACATCGTCTTCGGGCTCGGCATCGCGCATCCCATCGCGTGGGCGATCGCGCTGCTGGCAGGCTCGGTCGCCGTCGCGGCGGGGGAGCGGACGCTGCTCGGGCGCACCGATGCCGCGCGGGGCCCCGCGGTGCACACGGCGATCGGCGGCCTCGTGGTGATCCCGCTCGTGCTCGCGATGGGGCAGTACTCGGGCGCGCAGGACGCAGCGCTCGCGGGCGCAGCCGCACACGCTCACGGATCGGGCGGTGCGCTGCTTCTCCTGCCCGCCGCGGCTTTCGTCGCCTGGTCCGTCGTGCTGTTCGTGCGCACCGGCAGCTCGGCGCGCGAGCGCATCCAGCACGGCGCGATGGGAGCGTCGACCATGCTGATGGCGCTGGCGGCGCTCGGATGACGGGATGGAGCACTCCATACGGTCGGCACGCTCAGGGTCGCGAACGCGAGATCTCTGCGTGCACGTGCACCTGCTCGATGCCTCCTCGCGCGATGTCGTCGAGCGTGAACAGGTCGGCCGACGTCACCGCACCCGAAGCCTGCGTGCGCCCCGCCATGACGGCCGCCAGCGCCACGAACTCGCCCGTGGTGCGTGATTGGCCCTCGCCTGTCGCCGTGATTGCTTCGCGCGTTCGCCGGTTGACCGCGGTGAGCGACCACTGGTCACTTCCGAGATGAGGCGCACGACTGACCAGACGGGACAGCGAAGGGAAGCTGCCGACCAGACGGAGCGCGGCCGTCGTCAGCGCGCTGTCGGTGGCCAGGAACGAGCGCACGGCGACGCCGCGTGCTCGCCCGATCAGCAGGTCGTCGGGGAAGTCCGCGCGCAGGCACGAGCGTTCTCCGGATGCGGTGGGCAGCCGGCGTCGCTGTCTGAAGTTGAACACGGCGCTGTCTTCCGGCGCGTTCCACACCTCGCGTCCGGCGAGCGCGGCGGTCCACTCGACGGCGGCGGCGCCGTGCGTCTCTCCTCCGCCGAGCACGATCGCCAGGTCGACGTCGTCTCCCGGCTCGCTCGCGACCTCCGCCACGAGCAGTGTGCTCAGCCCCGGGGCGAGTCCGGCGCCGAGCACGATACTCGCACCGGTGTCCTCCGCAGCCGCGGACAGCTGAGCGAGGTACTCGGCGGTGGCGGAGGCATCGACGAGCGCGGTGCCGCCCAGCAGCCCAGCGATACGCGGATCCTCGATGCCCGACGCGTTGATGACGACGTCATGGTCGGAGACAGCCTCCCGCAGCGCGGTGCGCCCGGCATCGGCGGAGAGGTCGACGGCGATTCCGCCAGGGGGCGTGGAGCGACCGGCGGGCGTGACGCGATGTCCGGCGGCTTCCAGCACGTCGGAGGCTGTGCGGCCGACGGCGCCGCGGGCACCGATGACGAGGAATCTCATACGTGTCTCCCTGCAGTTCTCGTTTAGAGTTAGGATTGCCTAATCTCAACTGTATACAAAAAATACGAAGAGGAGACGACGCATGCAGCGACGACCAGAGGCGGCGGTGCCGCAGATCACCCGGATGATCGTCGACCAGCTGCTCGACGGCAGTCTGCGTCGCGGGCAGAAGCTCAGCACGGCGCGCGTCGCTGAGATGACGAACGTGTCACGCGTTCCGGTGCGCGAGGCGCTGCGGGAGCTCTCGGTGCTCGGCGTCATCGACTATCTGCCGAACCGCGGCTTCCGAGTGCCACCGCTGCCGGGCACGCTGGAGCTCGAGGCACTGCTCGACGTGCGGGACCTGCTGGAGCCGGAGGCGCACGCGTATGCCGCCGAACGGGCGACGGACGAAGAGGTCGCCGCCATCGTCGATGCCTTCGAGCGCGGCACTCTCGCGGAGTCCGCGGGCGAATACGGACAGGCCGCGCGGCTGCACCACCGGGGCCTGCGCGCCATCGTCGATGCGAGTCATCACCCGGAGCTGCAGCGAGTGCTGACCCCGCTGATCATCCGGAGCGCCCTGCACTTCCCCGCGGTCCGCGCCGCGGCCGATGCCGAGGGCTTGAAAGGGCATCGCTCCAGCGCGCAGGCCATCGCCGATCGCGACCCGGAGCAGGCCAGGCTGCGCGCGCAGGAGCACCTGGCGTTCCTGCGCCGCCTCGTCGAGACAGTCGCACCGGATGAGCGCCCCCGCGTGCGGATCCGCCGCCGCACGCTGCCGTGAACCGCGCCGTACGCTGCGCACCGCACAAGCCCTAGACTCGTAGCGTGATCGATCCGGTACTTCTACGCGAACAGCCAGAACTCGTGACGCGCTCGCAGGAGGCTCGCGGGCACTCCGCCGAGTCGGTCAGCGATGCCGTTGCGGCCGAGCAGGAGCGCCGCACCGCGCTGACCGCGTTCGAGGAGCTGCGCGCCGAGCAGAACGCATTCGGCAAGCAGGTCGCGAAGGCGCCGAAGGAGGACAAGCCGGCGCTCGTCGCGCAGGCCAAGGAGCTCGCGGCGAAGGTGAAGGACGCGCAGCAGGCCGCGAACGAGGCCGAGCAGGCGTACAACGACGCGATGGCGAAGATCGAGAACGTCGTGATCGATGGCGTTCCTGCGGGCGGCGAGGAGAACTTCGTCACCCTGCGCGAGGTCGGCACGCCCCGCACCTTCGACCCCGCCGAGTTCCCCGACGGGCCGCTCGACCACCTCGCTCTGGGTGAGAAGCTCGGCGCGCTCGACATGGAGCGCGGCGCGAAGGTCTCGGGCGCCCGGTTCTACTTCCTCAAGGGCATCGGCGCCCGCCTCGAGATCGCGCTGATGAACTACGCGCTCTCGGTCGCACTCGACAACGGCTTCACGCCGATGATCACGCCGACGATCGTGCGCCCCGAGATCATGGCCGGAACCGGCTTCCTCGGTGAGCACTCCGACGAGATCTACCACCTCGAAGAGGACGACATGTACCTCGTCGGCACCAGCGAGGTCGCGCTCGCCGGGTACCACTCCGACGAGATCGTCGACCTGTCGAACGGCCCGCTGCGCTACGCCGGATGGTCGACCTGCTACCGCCGCGAGGCGGGGTCGCACGGCAAGGACACCCGCGGCATCATCCGGGTGCACCAGTTCAACAAGCTCGAGATGTTCGCGTACACGGCTCCGGATGACGCCGAGGCCGAGCACGAGCGTCTGCTCGCGCTCGAAGAGCAGGTGCTCACCTCCCTCGGTCTCGCGTACCGCGTGATCGACGTCGCCGCCGGTGACCTGGGGTCATCCGCTGCCCGCAAGTTCGACACGGAGGCGTGGGTGCCGACGCAGGGCGCCTACCGCGAGCTCACGTCGACCTCGAACTGCACGACCTTCCAAGCCCGTCGCCTCGACGTGCGCCACCGCCCGGAGGAGGGCGGCCGCACCCAGCATGTCGCGACGCTCAACGGCACGCTGGCCACCACGCGATGGATCGTGGCGATCCTCGAGAACGGCCAGCGACCGGATGGGTCGGTGGTGGTTCCCGAACCGCTGCGCCCCTTCCTGGGCGGCCTCGAGGTGATGGAGCCGATCGCGTGAGCGCTGTCCAGCGGCTCATCGCCCTCGATCTCGACGGAACCGTTCTGCTGGAGGACGAGACCTTCAGTCCAGGAGTCGTCGACGCCGTCGCCGCGGCCGAGCACGACGGCAACATCGTCACGATCGCAACCGGCCGTGGCTGGGACGCCACCGCGCGCATCCTGCACGGCCTCGGCATCCGGCCCGACTACGTGGTGTGCTCCAACGGTGCGGCGATCATGAGCCGCAACGACGCTGTCGAGACCGGTTACGAGCGCCACGCCACGGAGACGTTCGACCCGTCCGAGGTTCTCGAGCTGCTCGAGAAGGAGCTGCCGGACGCGACGTACCTGGTTGAGCTGCCGGACGGCTCGCGGCTGTACACGAGCTTCGTCGACGACTGGGATCTGCGCGACGAGGACACCCGCAGGGTCACGCTCACCGAGATGCGCGGCCGCGAGGTCGCGCGCGTCGTGGTGGTCTCGGCAGATCACACGGAGGAGGACTTCGTGCGCATGGTCGAGGAGATGGGGCTGAACCAGGTCTCCTACGCCGTCGGCTGGACGGCATGGCTCGACATCGCGCCGGCCGGCGTGAACAAATCGACCGCGCTCGAGCAGGTGCGCGAGCTGCTCGGAATGCCCCGCGAGAGCGTCGTCGTCATCGGCGACGGCCGCAACGACATCGGCATGTTCGAGTGGGCCGCCGCCGGCGGGGGCAGGGCGTTCGCGATGGGCCAGGCCCCGGACGAGGTCAGCCAGGCGGCCACAGACATCACCGACGACGTGGAGGACGGCGGCGTGGCCGCAGCACTCGAGGCGATCGGCGTCGGAGCGGCCTGAGCACGCATCTGCCTGCGTTGTCGTCAGTCGCCGACCTGGTGGTCGACTCCTTCCTCCGCCTCGGCATACACGCACTCAGACCGCTCCGAATGGGCGGCGTCGGTCGGATGGCATAGACTCGATGCTCGGCGGGTCACCGTCTGGAGGGTTGTCCGAGCGGCCGAAGGAGCCGGTCTTGAAAACCGGTGGGCGGCAACGTCCCGTGGGTTCGAATCCCACACCCTCCGCCAAGGATCGCACCGTTCCGGTGTCGGAAATCGACCTCCTGCCCACCCGCGGGGGGCGATTCCTCGCACGGGAACGACGGTGCTCGGCCGCGGGTAGCCTGGAGGAGTGAGCACGCAGACTTTCTCCGACCCGCCGTGGTCGGACGACGGAGTGAACTTCCACACCCGGAAGTGGGTCAAGCCCGAGGACCTCAATGCCAACGGGTCGCTGTTCGGCGGCAGTCTGCTGCGCTGGATCGATGAGGAAGCGGCGATCTACGCCATCCTCCAGCTCGGCAACTACCGCGTCGTGACGAAGCTGATCTCCGAGATCAACTTCGAGTCATCCGCGCTGCAGGGCGATCTCATCGAGATGGGGCTCGCGGCGACGCACTTCGGTCGTTCCTCACTGACCATGCGGGCGGTGGTGCGCAACATGATCACGCGCAAGCGCATCCTGACGATCGATCGGCTGGTGTTCGTCAGCGTCGACCAGGACGGCAAGTCGACGCCGCACGGATACACCGACATCACCTACAACCGCGACCGGATGCCGCGCGAGCACCCGGCTACGGGAACCGTCTCGCTGCCCTGACCCGGCGTCCCGACGTTCGGCTCTGGCATCTCGGCGTTCCTACCGGCGCCCGTCGGCCCGCGCGGCCTCAGCCGGCCAGCTCGAGCTCGACGCCGCCCGCTGCGATGTCGGTCGAGACCACGCGCACGCGGACCTCGGTGCCCGCGGTCGCCTGCTGCGGGACGTGCGCTGTGACGAAGGGGTCGATGATCTGCACACGGCATCCGGCCTTGGTCTCGGCGACGACCGCCGCGTCCAATGCATCTCCGATGCGCGAAGTCAGCACGGCGGCCTCGATGCGGTCGACCGCGCCCGAGTCCAGTCGGCTGGCCAGCGTGCCTGTGCGCTGCATGGTGCCGGGCAGCTCGCCGAGCGAATCAGCTGCCCACTGCGGCACCTCGCGCCCGTTCGCCTCTGCCTCGCAGATCGCGAGCGACCAGCGATCGACGAGCCGGCGTAGCGGTGCGGTCGTGTGGGCGTATGGGGCGCCGATCGCCGCCTGCTCCGTCTCCTCCGGCGGTTCGCCGTCGAACGCCTCGTACCCCGCGCCGCGGAAGAGCACTGTCGCGGCAACCATCACCGCGGCGGTGGCTGAGTCATCCGGATCGAGTGTGCGCAGGTACTCGCCGTAGTCGACGCCATCCGGCCACGGTCGCCCCAGCGCGCGGGTCGTGGCGCGGAACTCGGCCAGCGACTCCTCGTCTGCTGGCGGCAGCGTGCGCAGGATGCCGACGCCTGCCGCGAGCATCAGGTCGGCTGCGGCCATGCCCGTCAGCAGCGAGATCTGCGCGTTCCAGTCCTCCACGGGCAGGGGAGCGCGCCGGATGAGGTCGTACCCGTGTTCGGTCTCGACGACCTCCTCCTCCGGAATGTTCAGGCTCGCACCTCCCCGCGCCGACTCGCGCTCGATGCGCAGCGGCCCGATGACGCGCAGCAGGGCCACCTCATCCGGTGCCGTGCCTGCGTCGATCTCGCGCTGCGCCTCGTCGTACGACCACTTGCGGCGCGAGCGCACCCACGCACGAGTGAGGTCGACGTCGCCGACAGCACCGGATGCGTCGAGCTGTATGCGCCACACATAGGCGCGGCGGCGCTCGTCGGGCAGCAGCGACGCCACCCCGTGCGAGAGGGGCTCCGGATGCAGGGGCACCGCGCCGTCCGGAGCGTAGAGCGTCTGGCCGCGGCGGCGGACCTCCTGATCGAGCGCTCCGCCCGGGGTGACGAACGCGGCGACGTCGGCGATCGCGTAGTGCACGACGAATCCGTCGCCGGATCTTTCCAGGTGCATGGCCTGGTCGAGGTCGCGCGAGGTCGGAGGATCGATCGTGTGGAACCGGATGTCGGTCATGTCGGCGCGATCCGCGTCTGAACCGTCGACCGCGGAGGAGGATGCGGCTCGCTCCGCCTCGGCTAGGGCTTCGGGCGGGTAGTCGTCGGGGATGTCGAGTTCGTCGCGAAGGGCGGCGAGCGAGTCGGCGAGGGCGCCGCGGACGGCACCGGGGCGCAGGTGGGAATGACGTGCCGGCATGGCCACACTCTACGGTCGCGGCGCTGCGCCGCGCGCGGAGTTCGAGCGAGTTTCGTGCGCGCGCGCCGAGCCGTTACTATGGTCAGTGCACCTGCGGGTGCAAGGAGACGTGCCGGAGCGGCCGAACGGACTTCACTGCTAATGAAGGGTCGGGGTTAAACTCGACCGGGGGTTCAAATCCCCCCGTCTCCGCCGATTGTCCTGAGTCGCGACAACGTTGACAGACGAGTCGAGACTCAGGACTTTTCGTCTGTTCTGGGGCACCGATTCGATCGGTCGACCAGTATGCTACTCCCGTGAACCCTTCGCTGTCGAAGACGCGTCCGATCCTTCTCTCGCTGATTGCCGTCCTGGCTGTGATGGCGTCGCTGTTCATGGCGCCGACGACCGCCAGGGCCGACTCACAATCGATCACCGGAACGATCGACGCGTCAAGCCCGACGTACGTGCGACCCGTGACAGGGGGCTGCGGTGCAGGGAGTGAGGAGACTCACTACGCCGTCGTCAAAGTGACGATCACCGGAACGGGGCCGACGGGCTCTCTGATGGACTTCGCCGTGACGCCGAACGGTGACTTCGCGCTGACGACGACGCTCTACGACCCGCCGTTCCAGCCGGATATGCCCATCGTGAACTGCTATGGCGCGAAAAGCAGCTCGGCCGACGGGGAGGCGGTCGAATGGGCGTACACCAACCCGATCACGATCCTTGAGGGGTTCGAGCACCGCGACTTCTATCTCGTGGTCACCGGGAGCTCAGTCGCCGACCTCGGTGCGTTCACCGTCGAGGTGAACGCAGAGACGCTTCCCGTAGAAGTCGAGATCGTCCCGCAAGAGCCTGCGCCCGACACGACCGCCCCTGACCTGACGCTGCCGGTCGACGTGGTTGCCGAGGCAACCGGTCCGGGTGGCGCCGAGGTCAGCTACAGCGCGTCTGCATCCGACGACGTCGACGGCGAGATAGTGCCCGACTGCTCGCCCGCTGCAGGCGCGGTGTTCCCCCTGGGCAGCACGGTGGTGAGGTGCACCGCCACCGATGACGCCGCCAACTCCAGCTCAGGCGATTTCACCGTCACCGTCGAAGACACCACACCGCCGGAGCTCGTCGTCTCTGATGATCTCAGCGTCGAGGCCACGGCGAGCAGCGGTGCCGTCGTGGACTACAGCGTCTCCGCGACGGACCTTGTCAACGGCCCGGTCTCGCCCGTGTGCGTGCCCGAATCAGGGAGCATCTTCACCCTCGGCGAGACGACGGTGAGCTGCACTGCCACGGATGAAGCGGGCAACGCCAGCGAGGCAGGAACGTTCGTCGTCACCGTCACCGACGCCACTGCACCCGTTCTCGATCTTCCGGCAGACATCACGGCGGAGGCAACCGGAGCGAGCGGTGCGATCGTCGACTACACGGCGACCGCGGCCGACGCTGTCGACGGCGCAGTCGCAGTCGACTGCGTTCCCGCCGCCGGCACGACCTTCGCACTCGGCACGACGACCGTTTCCTGCTCAGCAAGCGACAGCGGAGGCAGCGTCGCCACGGACGCTTTCGACGTCACCGTCGAGGACTCCACCGCACCGGTGCTGGATCTTCCGGATGACGTCGGGGCTGAGGCGACCGACCAGAACGGTGCGGTTGTCACTTTCGCAGCATCGGCCATCGACCTGGTCGACGGCGACATCTCTCCTGAATGCGATTCGGCTTCGGGAAGCCTCTTCCCTCTCGGCGTGACGACGGTGACCTGCACAGCCACGGATGAGGCGGGCAACGTCACATCGGGAGCGTTCGATGTGACGGTCAACGAGGCGGCTGACCGCCCGGATGATGACGACACTCCCGACGACGCTGTTGACACGGAGCAGCCGGATTCCGGCGGTGCGGGCGCGGAACAGTCGGGCACCGGCCCCACAGCCTCAGAGCTCGCGGTGACCGGTTCCACGATCCCTGCGGCTGGTCTCAGCGGGGCACTGGCGCTCGTCCTCGGAGGGTTGGTGCTGACGCTGCGACGCCGTCACGGGGTGCGCTGACGTGGCGCGCTGCAGGACTGACCTCAGCCCGCCGGAAACGGTGTTCGACGCCGAAACACAGCCCCTGCTCGGGGATATGCCAGAAACTACCCGGATAAGATTGCGCCGTGTCGACTAGAACCGGAGTGCACCGCTCGCGCCGCCCCGCGCAACACGCTGCGCCGCAGCGAAAGCGGCTCTGGCCGAGGATTGTCGGCTTCGGAGTCGGCGGAGTTTTCCTGCTGGGCATCATTGCGCTCGGTGTCTTCGTGTATCAGGCCATCTCGGTCGCCTCTAACCTGCTGGCAGCGAAGGACGAGATCTCTCTCGTTCTCGATGACGCCACCAGCGGAGACACTCAGCAGGTCGTCGAGCATGCCGAGAAGATCCAGGACATGGTCGAAGACGCCAACGGCAAGGTGAGCGGACCGCTCTGGTCGATCGCGTCGGCAGTTCCTCTGGTGGGCGAGAACGTCAACGCCGTCAGGCTCGCAACGCAGGCGACGCACACCATCGTCGAGGGGGCGCTGCCGCCGGGCATCGCCATCCTGAACAGCCTCGATCTGAAGGACGCGTCGATCAGCGACGGCGGCCTCGACCTCTCTCCGCTGCGCGACGCGCAGTCGTCTCTTCCCGACATCAGTGATGCCTTCGATTCGGCCAATGAAACGGTCAGCAGCATTGATCGCGACAAACTGCTGCCAGTTGTCGACGATGCGGTCAGCTCGCTGACCGACGTGTTCGAGATCGCGGCGCCGGCTCTCGACCTCGCCGAGCAGTACCTCCCGAACATGCTCGACCTCGCGGGCGCCGAGGAACCTCGTCGCTACATGCTCGTCTTCCAGAACAACGCGGAGATCCGCTCGGGCGGCGGCCTGCCGGCGGCGACCGCCATCGTCGACGTCGACAACGGCAAGGCAGAGCTCGCCGACCAGACGAGCACCTACTCCTTCCGACGAGACCTCAAGGTGATCGACCCGCCGGACGAGATGGAACAGCTTTACGTCTCAGACACCTTCACCGGCTTCGGAAACTTCACACGCACGCCGAACTTCCCGACGACGGCTGAGGCGTTCGACTCGCTCTGGAACATCACCACGGACGAGCACCTCGACGGCGTGATCACGATCGACCCGGTCGTACTGTCGTACATGCTCAAGGCGACAGGGCCTGTGACCAGCACTGACGGCACGGTGCTGACGAGCGAGAACGCCGTGCAGGGGCTGCTGTACGACGCGTACCAGCGGTACACCGGTGAACAGCAGGACCTGTTCTTCGGCGACGTCGCTGCGCGCGTGTTCGACAAAGTTGCGGACGGCGACTGGGATCCGGTGCAGATGATCGACCAGCTCGTCCGCGCAGCAGAGGAAGAGCGACTGCACGCCTGGTTCCCCCGTGAGGACGAACAGGCCATGGTCGAGGACCTCGAGATCGACGGCGCGCTGCCCACGTCCAACGATGAGGCAACCGAGGTCGGGCTCTTCCTGAACGACTACGCGGCGAGCAAGCTGACGTACTTCCTCGAGTCGAGCCTCAGCCTGACCTGCGATGTCGCAGCGGGCACGATGACGACCTCGATCACCGTGGCCAACGACGTGCCGGTTGACGGCATGACGAGCTACCAGCTGGGCATCCGCAACAAGCGCTATTCGATTCCGTTGGATTGGTTCGTTCTCGACGTGATGTACTTCGCGCCTCCGGGGTCGGAGATCCTGAGCGTCTCGCCCGACCCCGATGTGTCCTGGGAGACCCGTACGGGCGTCGAACGAGAGCGCAACGTGTGGAGCAACCGATTCTTCGTCCCCACGGGCGAGACGAAGACCATGTCGTACACGTCGACGATCCCGGCCGGAGACCTCGGCCCGGCATCGCTCCGCTTCTCGCCGACCGTCACGGACACCCCGGTGACGATTGACGACAGCTGCGGGTCAGTTTTTGCCGAGGCGTCGGCCGCCGAGTGACGTGAGCTCCCGACGTGGAGTGACAGCCGACGGACCGTCACTCCACGTCGGTGTTTCCCTCGGCCACGGAACCGAGTTCTTGGGGGTCACCGTCTGTGTCGAATGCCTCGAGGCGATTCTGAACGGCAACGCGCAGAGATCCGTGCAGTCTTTGGACGGAACGTGCCAATGTGCGCGGGCCTCCGGCGTGTGACAGAATGCTTGGATATTGCGCCGGCGTGAACGGTGTGTTTCATCTGTAGCCGGCCCGGGGAGTACGAAACTTGCGAAAGATCGTTTCCCGCGCAAAGCGTGTAGTCGTCGGAGCGCTCGCGCAAAGTCACATTCGTCGGGGAACGACGCCAGCCGCGGCCCGGCTTCAGGTGCGCCATGATCTCCGTGACCTGCGCAGCGGCGCAAGTCATTCGCAAGGCTCCGTATTCGGCCGCCGTCAGTTCCACGATCTGCACCCCCTGAACACGCGTCGCCTCTGGCTCAGCAATCGCGTGATCGCCCGTCGGGTTGTGCCCGAACTGGCCGGTCTCGTGGAAGACGGCTACTGCGTGCTCTCCAGAGCCGCTGAGCACGCGGAGGGGCTCTCCGTCGTGCGCCTGCGGGAGTTCCCCGAGGACGTGAGCGCAGACGTGTCGGGAATCATGGAGATCGTGCACCTCCGTGGGAACGTGCGCATCGTGCCGTTGCGCTGGGATCGGGGGCCGGGAGTCATTCTCGAGGCCGACTCGAGCGGGACTCTTCTCCTGGGTGGTCGCGCCGTCTCCCGCGACGAACTGACTGAAGCGCTCGTCGAGATCTGCAGCCGCACTCGGTGCGTGATCATCAACAGCACCGAGCGTGCGAGGCTTCTTCCTGACCACACGCCGGATGACACGATCATCAGGATGTACATCGGACGCTCCGACGACGCAGCACGCGTTCTTGACGCCGAGATGCTCGCACATGATGCCCTGAAACTCGCGGTTCCCGACGACAAGCGCTCCGTGTCGCGCGGGAGTTTCCTCCGGCGTCCTCCGTTCTTCGCGCTTGACCACGCTCGCTCCCGGTTCGCCGTGCGCGTTCCTCTGAGTCTTGACACCGGCGCTCCGGTCGGAGGAGATGGCGACCCGCTTGCGGGGTTTGCTGGCGCCGTGCGGCACATCGAGCGTGTATTGAGTGACCGTTCCTGTCGCTTTGTCTTCATCTCCGTCGATGTTGCTGTCGGAGCCGACGGACGGTACCGCATCGTCGACATCGCGGCGAACCCCGTGCACCCCGGTGCGCGGTCTTTCGATCAGCCAGCCGAGCAGTTCCTCCTCGCGAAATGGATTGAGACACAGCGCGATCGATCGGCCCGCGCCGCTTCGGTGTCCGTGCGGCGCAGGGTCCGGCGCGGAGTCACCCGCGGTGCATGGAGGGTTCGGGCGTTCCGGCTCCGGGCCTTGGGATTCACAGGTCCGGCGGCGCGTGAGTGGAATCGTGTGCAGTTGAAAGACCGTCGCAGGCATGTGCTGCCCAAGCGCCACGCTCGACGAGCTCATGAGTGGGGCTTCGACGCGTCGACCGTCTCACGATTCGGGATCACGGAAGCGAACCGTTCCTCCTTCCTATCGCGACGCGAATACCTCTATGCACAGCCGCTGAACGGCAAGTATGCGAAGTGGGTTCGCGATCGCGTCTCGGCGCTCATGGTGTTCCACCCCTTCGCGCACAACTTCGCTTCCACGCACTTCCAGATCTACCGTCGCAGTCGGGGCGTGCATCTCGTTCCGCTCTCGGGCGAGGCAACGGCGCTCGGTGCGCATCTGGAGGCGATGGCGCAGGTGTTGCAGCGTCATGGTGAGCTCGAACTGCGGCGTACCCGCTGGCGGACGGGCACGGTGGCTCGCGTCGCGCACGACGGCGCCAGTTTCGTCGTGAACGACGTGGCGTGCACCCCGGGTGAGTTCTACGAGCTGCTCGCCAACTACACGCGCCGCTCGTCTTTGGTGCTTGTCGAGGGACGGAGCAGCGATCGCTCGTTCCAGCGGCTGAGCGTGACGATGATGAACCCCGCAGGCAACGACCCGCGGCCGGTGGAAGCGCTGCTGCATCTTCGTGCCGAGCTTCCGGGCGACGAAGACGGGCAGCGCACCACCACGCTCTTCGCGAGCATCGACCCGGCTACCGCGGCCTATCGGGGCGCGCGTCGCGTCATCCGGGATGAGCTGCGCGAATTCCGAACAGATCCGAGCACCGGCGCCGAGATCGTCGGCGAAGTCGCTGGGTGGGCCGAGATGCTTGCTTCCCTCGAGGAGATGTGCCGCTTCGCGCCCCAATTGCGCTACATGCAGTTCACGCTCAATCTCTTCGACGAGGGATTCGAGATTCAACGCATCGCGGAGAAGCCAACGCTCAGCCGCGAGTTCCCGCTCACCCGCGAGGCCACGGAGTTCATCAAGGCGCAGGCGGCGGAGAAGCACCGGCGCAGGAGCCACCTGCGGGCGCGCGTCTCTCGCGGCGCGCACAACGCCAGGCTCAAGATCCGGCGCGAGTTCGCGAAGGCTCTCTACCCCAAGGGGCTCCTGCCGTACCAGTCGGTCCGGTGGCTCGGCGACATGCGGCGCGATCTCCTTGAGCGCAATGGTGTCTCGCTCAAGACGAAACTGTGGGCCTACCGGAACGGCTTCCTGTCGTACCGCATCCCGCAGTACGGCATCACTCCGCAGAATCGCCTGCGGTTCATCTCTGACTTCGAATACCGCTGGCTGCGACACATCAACACTCGCTACAAGTATTGGCTCGAAGACAAGATCAGCATCAAGTACGTCGCCAGCGAGTTCAATCAGTTCCTGCCCGGCTACTACTACACGACCAGCGCCAGCGGCGGCACGAACCATCTGATCCCGATGATGGACTGCCCGGACGGCTACGGTGCGAGCTTCGACGACGTGCTCCGGCTGGCACGCGAGAAGGGCGTTCTCGCGTTGAAGCCAGACGAGGGTTCGCACGGCGACGGCTTCTACCGACTCGGATACGAGAACGAGGGGTTCACCCTCAACGGCGAATCGGCCGGAGAGGACGAGGTTCTCGCCATTCTGAAGAACCCCGACAACCGCTATCTGGTGACCGAGTTCATCGTGATGCATCCGACTCTCGCCGAGATCTATCCGACATCGGTGAACACCATCCGGATGATCGTCTTCAAGAAGGACGCGGTCACACCAGAGCTGGGCAACGCCTACCTGCGTATCGGCACAGCGGCGTCCGGCTTCGTCGACAACACGGCCGCCGGCGGGCTGCTCGCGCAGATCGACGTCGATACCGGCAGATTCGGCGAGGCGAAGTCGTTGCGCAACGGCAGAGTCGTCGATACGCCGAACCACCCCGACACGGGCGTGTTCATCGGCGGAACGATCCCGAACTGGGAGCTCGTCAAGGAGCAGGTGCTGCGGATGGCTGCCAGCTTCTCGCAGCTTGAGTACCTCGGCTTCGACGTTGCCATCACGGAGGACGGCTTCAAAATCCCCGAGATCAATCGATTTCCCGACTTCCCCCGCATCGATCGGCTCACACCGGAGACGATCGACTACCTGCTGATGAAGCTCGACGACAAGAAGCGCGAGTACGGATATCACCGCAGACGGCCCCGAACGCTGATCTCGCTGCCCCGCAGGGAACAAGCATGAGCGGGCGTCCTGCGCGCATCGCGCGAGCACTGCTCTCCGGCATGTATGCCCTGATCAAAGCGTTCACCCGGCAGAGCGCCCGCAAGATCGTCTTCCTGGGCCGACGGACGGATGAGCTGCCACTCGACTTCCGAATGCTGATGGACGAGGTCACCAGACGCGAGCCGGATACCGAGGCTGTCGTGATCTCAAGGCTCGTAAAGGGCGAGCGCGGCGAGGCGATGACCTTCATCCCGATGATGATGCGGAGCCTCTATCACCTTGCCACTGCGCGGGTCTGCGTTCTCGATTCCTACTGGCCGACGGTTTCGATGCTGACACACCGCAAGTCGCTGACCGTCTATCAGCTCTGGCACTCCCTCGGGAAGATCAAGCAATCGGGCAAGCAGGCACTCGATCGCCGTGGCGGACGCTCTGCCGAGCTCGCCGATGCGATGCGAATGCACGAGGGCTATGACTATGTCGTCGCCGGTGCCGAGGTGTGGAACCCGCACTACCAGGCGTCTTTCGGAGTGACGAGCGAACAGATCCTCAATCTCGGTCTGCCTCGTGCGGACTACCTGATCAGCGAACGCGGGTCGGTCGCCGAGCGCATCCGCAGCGCGTATCCGACGCTGGGGCGTCAGAAGCCGGTCGTGCTCTACGTGCCCACTTTCCGGCGAGGTGAGAAGGCTGCCGGAGCACTGAAACTCGCCCGCGCGCTCGATCTTGATGCCTACGACCTGATTGTGAAGAAGCACGAGAGCGACGAGCTGCTCATGCCGCCGCAGGAACACTTCACGTGTCCTGAATTCTCCGGCACGCAGCTTCTGGCGGTGGCCGACTACGTGATCACGGACTACTCGTCGATCGCGCTCGAAGCCGCCATCCTCGACGTGAAGACGCTCTACTTCCTCTACGACTACGAACACTACCTGGCGCACAACGGGGTGAACATCGACCTGTTCAGCGAGATGCCTGGCTGCGTGTTCCAGGACACCGACGAGCTCGTCGAAGCGATTCAGGGGGAATACCCCGACGAGGTGCTGAGGAACTATAAGAACAAGTTCCTGTTCTCCGATTCTGGACATTCGACTCGCGATATTGCCGATCACATTTTCGAGGTGGGTGAACTATGCCGCCGATGATCCGACGCATGGTCAAAACAGGCAAGCTCGGCTACCTGTGGGTGACACGCATTCTGCTCGCACCGAACCGCTTCCGGGTGCCGCTCCTGACGCGACTGCGCCTTGCCGTCTTCGGCGGCTTCATCGGCGATCAGCACGTGTTGTACGACCTGAAGAACCGGTCGAAGCGCGAGTACCTTTCGGAGTTCGACTGGTATCGCTCACGTTGGATCAACGAGCCGTTCGACGCGATGCTCAACAACAAGATCATCTGCAACGAGGTCCTGCAGCCGCACATCAACGTGTCGCCCATCCTTTTCGTGAAGAACAAGCGGAGACTCGTGCGCCATGGTGCGGGCCGTACTCGCGTGAGCACGGCCGATGTCGTGCAGGGTATACGCGACCACGGGTCGTTCTTCATGAAGCCGCTGACGGCGGGCAAGGGCAAAGGCGTGCACCGGCTCGACGCAGTCGACGGACGGCTGTTCGTCGATGAGGCGGAGATGACCGAGGCGGAACTGGTCGCGTTCCTCGACGGGCAGTCCGACTGGTTCCTGACCGAGACGGTAGCCCAGCACCCGGATCTCGCCGCGATCTTCCCGCGTACGAGCAACACCATCCGACTCATTACGATGCGCACGGGCGACGGCGGCGCACAGCCGTTCTTCGCAGTGCTGCGCATCGGCACGGCGGACACCGTGCCTGTCGACAACGGCAGCCGCGGCGGTCTCGTCGCCAAGATCGACATCGACAGCGGCGTTCTCAGCGAGGCGCGCACGCTCTGGTCGCAAGGGGTACACCGGGTGCATCCGAACTCCGGCGCTCCGATCGAGGGCACGGTCGTTCCGCGCTGGCAGGAAGTTGTGGACAGTGCTCTCCGAGTTGCTGATGAGTTCCCATTCCTGCAGTTCGTGGCCTGGGACTTCCTCGTCGGCGAAGACGACATCTGGGTGATCGAGGCGAACACGTCTTCCGGAGTGAACATCGTGCAGTTGTGGGGCGGCCAGCGCTACGGCCAGCTCGGCGACTTCTACCGAGCCCACGAAGTGATCAAGTAATCGTGCGGTACGTCATCATGGCGAACGGTCGCGGCACGAGATGGGGTGAGCACCTCGGGCTTCCCAAGCATCTGATCGAGTTCGACGGCGAGACTCTGCTGCGCCGCCTCGTTCGCCAGCTGCGGGAGCAGGACCCCGGCAGCGACATCGTGATCTCATCGGCGAA
This sequence comes from Microbacterium sp. JB110, assembly GCF_003335195.1. Taxonomy (NCBI): domain Bacteria; kingdom Bacillati; phylum Actinomycetota; class Actinomycetes; order Micrococcales; family Microbacteriaceae; genus Microbacterium; species Microbacterium sp. JB110. The sequence continues at coordinate 79,771 of NZ_QPGM01000005.1, forward strand.
TCCGACCTACGAGACCGAGGGGGCCAGGCGGCACGTTCCGCGCGCGAACGAGCTTGAGCTCGACCGTTTCGTCCCGGAGCTGATCTCAGATCGCGTCTGTTTCCTCTACGGCGACACGCTGTACGGCGACGCGGCCATCTCGTCCATCGTGCATACGCCTATCGAGGAACTCGACTTCTTTGGCGACGAGGACGGCATCGTGGCCGTACGTTCGGCGGCACCCGATGTGCTGCTCACGCACCTCGCGAAGGTACGTGAGCTGTTCCTCGCCGGGGAGATCGCTGCTTGTGTCGGATGGCAGGTCTACCAGTCGTATGCGGGACTGCCTTTCGATGAGAAGCGGACCGGAGTGCATTTCCACCGCACGTCAGGACAAGCCGCCGGGTTCAACTCGCCAGCTGACCTTGAGGCGTTCGAAGAATGGTTCGCTGCAACGCCGGGCGCGGCCGCGCACGCGGGCTTCCGCAGTGAACAGCGTCGGCACGCCCACTGAGAATGCACTCTCGACCGACCCCAGACAACTAACATCGACAATTTGACGCCATCGGAGAGGAACCTCGTGTCGGGAAACCGAAAAGCCGCGATCAGCTCGCGCTCGCGTCGCTTCGGCTTGGCCGCGGCAGTGTTCGTAGTGCTCGTCGGAGCGTGGTGGCTAGTCACTGCACTCGGCGTGGTGCCACCCGCCTATCTTCCGTCACCGGGGGCAGTCATCGACGCGTTCGTACAAGCGAACACGTGCCGGCCGATCTCCGAAGGAAGTTCGCGCGTCGTCTGTGGCGAGTTCGACTACTACATGTGGCAACACCTGCTCGCATCGCTTGGCCGCATCGGAATCGGCGTGGGCGCTGCAATCGTACTCGGACCCATCGCGGGCTTCTTGATGGGAACCATCGGGTGGTTGCGCGACGCGCTTGATCCCTATCTCAACTTCCTGCGCGCGCTGCCCCCACTCGGATACGTCGGCCTCCTAATCGTATGGTTCGGCATCGGTGACGTGTCGAAGTACTGGCTGCTGTTCCTCGCCGCATTCCCTCCGCTGGTGATCGCCACGATGAACGGTGTGCGGGGCGTGAAGCAAGATCACATCCGAGCCGCGCGTTCGATGGGTGCTTCACGCACGCAGGTCGCGACCCGCGTGCTCCTGCCGAGCGTGCTTCCGGAACTGCTCAGCGGGATTAGGATCGCCACTGGCTTTGCGTGGACCACTGTTGTCGCGGCGGAGCTCAACAACGGCATCCCTGGCATCGGAGGCCTCGCCTATCAAGCGGGAACCCAGATTCAGACTGCGCTGACGATCGCTAGCATCATTGTGATCGGCATAGTCGCGGTCGCACTCGATTCTCTCATTAAGTTCATCTCTCGCATCCTGACCCCCTGGCATGGGCGTGCCTGACCGCAGCGCCTTGGAGGAAACTATGAACCGCAAAGCAGCAATCGCACTCAGCATCACGGCATTGGCCGGGACCGCGCTCCTCTCCAGTTGCGTCTCACCGCAGTCTGGTGGCAACGCAGGAGCGAGCGAAGAGCTCACGGCCTGTCCCGTCGAGGTCGACGAGTCGATCACGTCCGAGGTCAGCATCGCCTACCAGCCGATTCCCAACGGCGACCTCATCGTGAAGGACCTCGGCTGGCTCGAGACATGCATGCCGAATGCGACGATCGATTGGGCCAGCTACGCCTCTGGCGCTGACGCTGTGCAGGCTTTCGCAGCCGGATCGGCAGATATCGGTCTCGTCGGCTCCGGCCCGGCGGTGAAGATGCTCGCAGAGCCACTCAATATCGATGCCAAGGTGATCTACATCTTCGACGTGATCGGCGCCGCCGAGTCGCTGATCACTCAGGAGGAGCACGAATCGATTGGGGATCTGAAGGGGAAGACAGTTGCAGTGCCGTTTGGCTCGACGGCACACTACTCCCTTACCGCTGCGCTCGACGAAGCCGGTATGACCAGTGCCGACCTTGATGTGATCAATCTTGCGCCAGACGCGATGCTGGCGGCATGGCAGCGCGGCGAGATCGACGCGGCATGGGTGTGGAACCCGACTCTGGCTGAGCTGGAGGAGAATGGCCACTTGCTGCTCACCGCGGCTGAAACCGCCGAAGCCGGGCGCGCGACCTACGACCTTGCAGCCGGAACGAGCGAGTTCGTCGATGCGAACCCTGACTTCATGGAACAGTGGACAGCGGTTCAGAACGCAGCGAGCGAGATGGTCCAGGACGATCCGAGTCTCGCGGCAGAGAGCATTGCCCTAGAACTGGGCATCGACGTTGATGATGCGGAGGCCCAGCTTGAGGGGTACGCCTACCCGACCGCCAGTGAACAGTTGGGTGCGGATTACTTCAGCGGTGGACTGGGCGACACGTTGCTGTCGACGGGGGAGTTCCTCACCGAACAGGGCGAAGTCGACGGAATCGGTGATGAACAGCGTTACGCCGATGCTCCATGGGTCGATGCGCTTGAGAACGCAGCTCAATGATGAAGCTCAGCCTCTCTGGAATCTCGCAAGAGTATGTCACGGATAAAGGCGAGACGGTCAACGCAGTCGGTGAGACCGACCTCGAGATCCCCGAGGGCGAGTTCGTCTGCGTTGTGGGCCCGTCCGGATGCGGAAAGTCGACCCTGCTGAATGTCATCGCCGGCTTCCTGGAGCCTACTAGCGGCTCGGTGCGGATGGATGGCAAGGTGATCACGGGGCCCGACAAGCAACGCGGTGTGGTGTTCCAACAGCCGACGCTGTTTCCGTGGTTGACGGTGAGCAAGAACGTAGAGTTCGGTCTCAGGATCAATGGAACGAGCGCAAGCGAACGCGAACGGATCGTGACTGACGTCTTGGATCTTGTGGGGCTCGCCGATTTCCATGACAGCAAGCCGTACGAACTGTCTGGAGGAATGCAGCAGCGCGCTCAGATCGCGCGCGTGCTTGCGAACGATCCATCGGTCATTCTGATGGACGAACCGTTCGGAGCGCTCGACGCGATCACGAGAGAGAAGCTGCAGAACGATCTGCTCGACCTCTCGCGGGAGAAGAGGAAGACGATCTTCTTCATCACGCACAGCGTCGACGAGGCGATCGTCCTCGGAGACCGCGTGATCGTGATGAGCGCTCGGCCCGGGCAGATCATTCGCGATGTGCCGATTAAGATCTCGGAGACGTACGGCAGGCCGCTCAAGGGCGCCGAGCTGCGCGACACCCCTGAGTTCGACGTGCTCCGCGACGAGATCGCGTCGAGCATCGGTCTGTCTGCCACCGACGTATGAGCAGGCGAACGCACATTGTGGAAGGGCGACTAGGAATTGGCTGACGGCGGTATGATCCACAGAGCGCGCGCGCTGGCACGCAAAGTGAAGCGTCGCATGGCGGCAACACAAGAAAGATCAGCGGGAGCTACCGTTGCCACAAATAACGCGCGCGGGGCTGTTGGGAACCCGCAAGGCACAACTCCGGCGCACTCGAAGCCCTTTCGCGTGCGCAGAGCGGAAGCTTCTGGAATGACGTTCTCCCTCGGTAAGAACGGGGCGAAGGTCACCGGCGTGGTGGACGGTGCGAGCCTGGGCGACGTGACGATCCCAGACGAGATCGATGGGGCGCCCGTCACCACGATTGGCAAAGGCGCTTTCGCACGGTGCACGGATCTAACAGCAGTCATCGTTCCTCCGACAGTGAAGTTGGTCGGCGCCGAGGCATTCGCCGGATGCACTTCTCTCACCGAGGTTGACCTCACCGGAGATATCGAGGTCATCAACGCGCGGACGTTCGAGGGGTGCTCGTCCTTGACACGCGTGCATCTTCCGTTCGGTCTGAAGCGATTGGCTGGCCGTGCGTTCGCTGGTTGCGAAGCGCTGATCGAGACTCCCCACTTCGTGAAAACGAGCGGCCCGAACGGGCAGCGGATCAATCGCAACGTGCGGGAGAAGAACCTGCCGGTTTCGCTGGAATACATCGGCGAGGGCGCCTTTGCTGGATGCGTTGCACTCGAACGAATCGTGATCCCGCACAAGATCACCGAGGTCACCGCGACTGCATTCGAAGGCTGTAAGGCGCTCAGAAATGTATGGTTGCACTCGCAGGTCGCTTCCGTGCAGGAACGCGCCTTCATGGGCTGCGATTCCCTTGAGCGCGTCACTCTTCCCGCGGGGCTGGCTCATTTTGGGGCTAATGCATTCAGCACCGGGACAGACCTGGTGTGTTCGAAGGGATCGCTAGCCTACGCGGCGGCTGAAATCGCCGGACTCAACGTTGCGAGCGCAGAACCCCTCGACGAGCCGATCAGGTCCCGCTTCGGTGAGACCAAGGGGATCACCGTCGCGGATGTGCTCGGCGATGACGCGCTTATGCAGCGTGTGCTCGACCGATACAGTATCCGCCCGGCAGCCCCCGAGGTCACCCGACAGAAGGAACCGGCATTGCGGCCGGCACCCAGCCGTTTCGTGCTGCAGGACGGCGTCTACCGGGCGCACGACGATGGCGACGGCGATGTCACGATTTCGTTGGTCGGTGATCTGATGTGCGGCTTCCGGCAGCAGAGATCGGCGTTCCGAACGGGTGAGTACGACTTTTCCGACAGTTTCGCTTCCGTTGCCGGATTTTTCACCGAGTCTGACCTCGCGCTTGGCAACCTCGAATCGACCTTCTCGGAGTCCTCTCCGTATGCGCGTGAGCGGCTTTATGTGGATGACCGGCCTCATCTGAACGCGCCGTCGGCGTTCCTTGAAGCGGTGAGGAACGCCGGGTTCGATGCCGTGATCAATGCGCAGAACCACATGTACGATTCGGGAGTTCGTGGTGTCTTCGAGACCCTGGATGCGCTGAATCGCGCGGAACTGATTCACAACGGCATGTATGCCTTCCCGGACGAACCGCGTTACACGCTGTTCGAGATCAAAGGCATCGTGCTTGCAGTCGTGTCCTTCGTGGATCCAGCACGTCAGCGGATGAAACAGGCCGCGTTTAGCGACGAAGGCCTGGCCGCGACGGTGAGCCATCTCGAACGCGAATCGGCGCAGCGGGGCATCGCAGCAGCGCGTGCAGCAGGGGCCGAGTTTGTGCTGGCGTACGCGCATTGGGGTCGGGAGTACACGGGAGTCCCTACGCCGCGTCAAGAGCGCTTCGCTCGCACGGTCGTCGATGCGGGTGCCGACTTTGTGTTCGGATCGCACTCGCACTGCCCTCAGCCCTACACGGTATACCGTTCTGTGGACAACCGATCTGTTCCGGTTGTCTACTCCGGTGGAAACTTCGTGTCTGACATGAATCGTGACAAGCCGATCACCCAGGACACCTTCATCGCACGACTCACGATCGGCCGGGGCGTTCAGGGCGAGGTGGTGATCCGCAGTAGCGGTTATATCCCGTGTCGGATTATCGAGGACGCCGAAGCCAGGGGCTACTGTCGCACTGTTCCGCTCGAAGAACTGCTCGCCGGTGACCACGGATATGACCCGCTCGTGGCAGAGGAAGACAGCCGCCGCATTGCCCGAGTGATCGGCAAGCAGCTCCCCGAGATCAGCATTACAAGCGCGCACAAGAGCCGGATCGAACAGCGAGAGGCGGACGACCAGATCTCGAGAACGGTCGAGCGCTATGCGCTACGGGAGCCTGCGTTCATGCGGCAGCTCCCCACGACGCCGGAACGCGGTCGGTCCCGATTTACGTATCGCTCGGAGCGCGGTACTTGGGTCCGTGACAACGATGAAGCCGTCGGTGAAGCCGTCATCCTCTGCGGCGGCTCCCTGCTCTACGACCGGGCGATGGAACGCCAGGCCGAGCTTGGCGATGACTACGAGTTCCGCCAGCTTTTCCGTCACGCGCGCGCGGCCCTGACTTCTGCTGATCTCACGCTCGGCAGTCTCGGCGCGATCGTCGCCGAGATGTACCCGCGCCTGTCCGTGATGAATCGTGAGCTCGCCGGCGGTCATTACTCGAATGCTCGCCCGGAGTATCTGGACGCGCTGCGTTTCGCCGGGTTCGATGTGCTTGCTCTGGCAAATCCGTACAATCTCGATGCCGGAGTGCGAGGGTTGGCGGCGACGGAGACAGCGGTCCTGCAACGCGGCCTCGTCCCCAGCGGCATCGGCGTGCGTAAGGTGCCGATCTTCGAGATCAATGGAATTCGGATCGCGGTCCTCTCGCTCACCCTGAACGCCTACAACGTGCGAGCCAATGTGACCGATGAAGGAGCGCGAACACTTCTGAATGTCTTCGACCCTCAGGACGCGCAGGCCCAGATCAAGGCGGCTCGCGAAGCTGGTGCAGAGTTCGTCCTGAGCTATCTGGATTGTAGAGCTGCGGCTGATGCTCCTGATTTTGCACAGCGTCTGGCCATCGGGCGAGAACTGGCAGAGGCAGGTGCCGACTACGTGGTCTGCGTCAGGCCAGGCGTTATTTCGAAGTACCGTCGGCATGTCACCAGCGACGGCCGTGAGGTGCCCATCGCGACCGGCCTCGGTACTCTCATGGCCGGTCCGGAGAGCACTCCTGACGCGCCTTCGCCGTTGCTAAAGCTTGTGATCCGTCGCTCCGGTTCCGGCGCTGTCGAAGTTGTGGACTCCTATGTCCCAATGAAGCGCTTCCCGGTCTACGACGGCGCCGTCAATGCGCTGGTGCCTGGCATGAAGGCATTTGACCCACGCTACTCGAGCAAGGAACATGCGTCGGCCAAGCGGGCGTTGTCCGCGAAGCTCGGTGACGACATCGCGGTTGACCACAAGCGTGTGGTGACGACGAGCACCCATTGTCGGCCGCAGCTCACGCCGGTGCAGGTCGGGGAGATCCTTGGTCAGTCGTTGAGCGCGCAGGTCAGCTCGACGCTCGGGAATACGGCGAACAAGCCGTTGATCAACATCGCACCCCGGAAGGAGGACCTCCGCCGTGGCGGAGCCGCGGTGATCACTCCGGGGGTCCGGGGGTACGCGAAGTTCGGTGAGACGACCGTGCGACAGGCGAAAGACGCCGGCGTCGTACTCGCAATATCAACGAGACCCCAGCCTGGTATCCCGACGATCGTTGTCGATGACGCTATGGCGGCTTTCGAGACGCTGATGAGCGCCGTACGGGACAAGTACTCACCTGTGACCGTCGCGGTTACGGGGACCGCAGGGAAGACGACGTCCAAGGAGCTTCTTGCACGCGTATTCGAGCGTCACTACCGCACGCTCGTCGTGGAGGGGAACAAGAACACGATGCCGACGGTGGGCGTCGTGCTGCAAAAGCTCTCCGATGAGGATGAGGCCTATGTGCAGGAAGTTCACGGAGGCACCCCCGGTGCGGCGAGCCAAGTGTCGAAGGTGATCAAGCCGGACATCGCCCTCATCACGAACATCGGTGATGGGCATCTCGGCCAGATGGGCACCATCGAGCGGGTGATCGAAGGAAAGATGGCGATCACGGACGGAATGCCGGAAAGCGGCGTGCTCGTGATCAACAATGACAGCGAATACTTGCGTGACCAGCGCCCCCATGTGCGCACCGTGCGGTACAGCGTCAGCGACCCCGCATGCGAGTACCACGCTCAGAACATTCGCTCAGACGGCGAGCGATTGGAATTCCAGATCGTATCGCCGGATGGGGTGTTTGACGCGAAGCTGAACTTCCAGGGCGTTCATAATGTGAGCAATGCGCTGGGTGTGTTCGCCGCCGCACGGCTCGCGGGCATTCCTCCGTTGAAGATCGTGGCGGGCCTATCCCGGTATGTGCCGGATTCGGTTCGGCAGAACCTGGTCACGTACGGCGGCTACCGGCTCCTCATCGACACGTACAGTTCGACACCGTCGTCCGTGGTCTCCGCTGCGGAGACGCTCTGCGCCCTCCCGGCGAAGGAAGGAGCACGCAGGATCGCCGTTTTGAGCGACATCCCGGATCAGGGCGACAAAGCGGAGGTCAATCATGCCGACGTGGGCCGTGCGCTCGGAGCGATGAACTTCGACCTGTTGCTGTGCTGCGGGACGTTCTCGCGCCACACGGCGCAAGCCGCTCGAGAGAAGGGACTGGAGGCGTACTTCTTTAAGGACCGAGACCTCTTCAACAGAATGATCGCCGAGTCGGCCCGCCCGGGCGACCTGGTGCTGTTCAAGGGTGGGGTGCGCGTGAAGCTTCTGGAGAATACGGTGCATGCTCTGCTGGGAAAGATCGCGTGAATTCCTCACCAGGCCGTCGCGGGGCGCCGTTGCACAGTGCGCGACATTGCAGAAGGAAGTGTGCATGAAACTGAACCGTCCCAGGTTTGGTGCCGCATCCTTTTAAGGCAGGGAGCCGCGTACTGGTGAATGAACAGCAACGTGCTCGTGAGGCAGAGGCAGCTGCGCCGGCAGTTGAACTAGGTTCGGTCGCAGGCGGAAATGTTCTGTGGAGCGCGTTGCCTTCACCTCAGCTTGCCGTCCGTGCGCTCGCGGCCAAACTCAGCCCGCGCGTTCCGGGGGAATCTGGGAAGCTGCTTCTCATTGGAGGCTTGTCACGGTCGCGGGAGGAGACGGCTCCTGCGATCGCCGCTGAGGTTGCTGGGGCGTCCGATGCTTTCGACCGCATCATCGCGTTCGGGCAGGCCGCAGAGCGCGTTGCGGGCCTCATCCCTGCTGGGTCCGTCCGAGTCGAGGCGGTAAGTGACCGAACCCGGCTGCGTGATCGGATCGTCGAGCACTGGGCATCGTCGAACCAGTCCGTTCTGGCAGTTGCGGGTTCTCGTACGTTTGACACCGCGTGGGCGGTCGACGAGGCACTGGGGACGCTGCTGTCCCTTGAGGCTGTCGGTGTGGCGCGTCGTTCCATGCGAGTGACTGCTGGGCGGGTCGAGTTCGGCCTCATCTCGGGATTCGGCGCGATAGCCGTTACCGGGACGGCGCCCTGCACCGAAACGGTGATCCCTGCCACGGTCGCAGGAATGGGCGTCGTCGCCGTCGCTCCCAGCGCGTTTGCCGGAAGCGCGGTCGAAACCGTTTTGTGCTCCGCGCCTCTTCGGACAATCGGCGCCGCCGCGTTCGCTGATTGCCCAGCTCTGGCTTGCGTAGTTCTTCCCGCTTCCGTCGATGCAATCGAGGCCGGCGCTTTTGAGAACGATGTGTCTCTGACGCACGTGGACGTTCCCGAGGGTGTGCGCACGATCGGGCCGCGGGCGTTTGCAGGCTGCTCTGAGCTCGCAGAGGTGATTCTTCCTACGGGGCACCTCTCGATCGCCGACGATGCATTCGTGGGGTGCCATCCTGCGCTTCGGTTGCTTGTCGCTGATGGCAGTCCTGCGCAACGTTGGGCGGGAGAGCGGGGCGTTGCTGTGGCCCGTCGGAGAGCGACAGCATCCCGCTCGATGCTCCCGGGCAGCGTCTCGACAGGCGGTGTCGACTATCACGTGCTTCCGGGCGGCATGCTCGAGGCAGCGCATATCGATCGCAATCTGGTCGAGGCGGCAACGCTTCCTGACGAAGTCGAAGGGCTTCCGGTTCGTGGAATCGGCTACGACTTCGTGCCCGCGACGAGCCGTGTGACGGAGCTTTCGCTGCCGCAGTCACTGCGCTGGGTGGCGGCTCATGCGCTGTCACCGGAGGCACCGATACGACGAGTGACCGGAGCGAACAGAATCGAGGCGCGTGGTCGGGGCGACGCCGTGCGAGAACACGTCAGGTTCCGCGGCCATCGCGCACGTGATGCCGACTTCATCAGGCTCTCCCTCCGCCAGGTGTGCGCTCTGCTCGACGTCGCCCTGCCTCGGGAAGTCGACGACAGCGTTGATGAGCCGTATTCCTCGCTCGCGATGTCGTTCTTCGCCTCCCAAGCAGGGAGCCTGTTCTTCGGCACAGTCGATGCACCGGAGCACCCCGCAGTGACCACGCTTGTGCCGTCCATGGTCGATCGCCTGCTCGAGCGTGGCATCCGCGCATTCGTTGCTGATGCGCCCGTGCACGATTCGTCAGGGAAGTCCGTGCCGTGCCTGGTCCATCCGGATCCGCGTCGTGCATTCGAGACGCTGTGCGCATGGGTTGCTCGACAGCACGATGCGACGACCATTGCCGTCACCGGCAGCGTCGGCAAGACCAGCACCAAGGAGATGGTGAGACGCGTTTGCGAGACCACGTTCGCCACCCTGTTCAACGAGGGCAACCAGAACAGCGTCGCCCAAGTCGGCCGCTACGTGCAGGAGCTCAGTTCGCGCACCGAGGTCTACGTGCAGGAGACGGGTGCGGCCGAACCTGGCCGCATCGAAAGCGAGGCCCGTATCCTGCGAGCCGATGCGTTCATCATGACGAATATTGGCGTCAATCACGTCGGTGACTATGGCGGTCGGCAGGATCTGCTACTTGCCGACAAGCTCAGCCACGATCGATTCATGCCGGATGACGGAATCGCCTTCGTCAACGTCGATAGCCCCGGCCTGCAGGAGCTGCCTCTGAGGCATCGCGAGATCCGCTACGGCATGTCGGAGGACGCCGACTACCGAGCAGTCGATATCGACGAGAGCGATGGCGAGGTGCGGTTCACGATCGTGGAGGCCGCGACGGGTGAACGCACGCCGGTAGTGGTGAACGCGATCGGCCGCCACAACGTCGGCAACGCCGTCGTTGCGTTTGCCATCGGCCGCTGGCTGCAGATTCCGGTCGAGAAGATCGTCGAGGGGATTGCCGCATACGAGGGCGAAGGACTGCGACAGAACCTCGACGTGATCGGCGGTAGGCGCGTGCTGGTCGACTGCTACAACGCATCCGAGGTTGCGATCGGCAGCACGGCCGATGCGTTGCAGGCGCTGAGTGTTGCGGACGGCGGGCGCCGGATCTACGTCGTCGCGGACATCGACGACAAACTCGGCGATATCACCGAGGAGGTCCATCGCCGGGTCGGCGAGGAACTGGCCGACCGCGAGCACATCGACCGGTTCTACCTGTTCGGGCACCATGCGGCTTGGATCGCCGAAGAACTGCGGGCGCGCGGTCGAGATGTCTGGTCAACGACCGATCGCGATGAGCTGACCGCGGCGCTGCGTGACGACCTGACGCCGGAAGATGTTGTCGCGTTCAAGGGCGGACAGCAGATGGCTCTTTCCATCACGATCGACGCATTGTTCGGCACCTCGTTCGTGCTGGCGGACGGCGACGTGCTGGAGAAACGTGGAACCAGCGTTGATGTCGGCGATGTCGTGTACCGCATCATCGATGAGTACGGCGCCGAGCTGCGAAAGGTCTGGCCCGAATCCGGCCTCACGGAGGTCGATGTCGTTCCTGCTGTGCATGACACGCCCGTGTATATGATCGGTCGCTCTGCATGCTCTCGCACCTCGCTGCAACGGGTCCGCATCCCCGAGCCGGTGCGCACGCTCGCGCGGGCGGCGTTCTTCCAGGCCCGATCGCTCGTGAGCGTCGAGCTGCCACAGTCGCTGCGGAACATCGGTCCGAGCGCATTCAACGGCTGTTCGTCTCTGCGGGAGGTGATCGTGCCAGATGGTGTCACGACGATCGGTCACCGCGCCTTCTACCGGTGCACGGGCCTCGAACGACTCGTGCTCCCGGCGTCTGTTCGCACGATTGATGCGGAGGCATTCGCGCGTTGCAACGGACTCACGATCGAGTCTCCCGCTGGCTCGTTCGCCGAAGCTCATGTGCGAGAGCAGTACTCCGCAATGAAGATCGCCGGGGTCTGAGGACGCGGCCGCAGGCCAGTGCGCACGGATGTTCGGTAGGATATTCGCTACGGTCGCGACAGGCAGACTACGACCAGTCAGGTGAGAACGGCTTCGCGGGCGAGCTGTGGCGAACCTCGCCGCGTCTGCGGTCGATAGCGCGAAAGACTGCGCGTGGGGCGGAATCGTCGGTGGCGGTCGAGCCAGCGGGGCGCGGCGACGTGGGGGACGCCGCGGCGCATCTCGATGCGCCATCCGGAGCGGTCGAGGTTGTGGTGGTGCCACCAGCAGAGCAGGACTCCGTTGTCGGTGTGGGTTGCTCCTCCGTGTGAGTGCTCTTCGACGTGGTGGATCTCGCACCAGGCGGCGGGTACGGAACAGCCGGGGATGATGCATCCGCCGTCGCGGGCGGTGATGGCGCGGCGCTGGTGCGCGTTGAACAGGCGCTCCTTGGTGCCGAGCCGAACGAGGCGGCCGCGGTCGTCGAAGACCATCTTCTGCACTGCGCCGGTGCAGGCGATCCTGTGGGCGATGCCGGCGGGAACGGGGATGTCGATGCCGTCGATGCGGGCGATTCCGCCATCGATATCGTGCGCGTCGACTGTGACCAGAAGCGTGGGTGCCGCACTGCCGAGCGTCGGTGCCTCCGCCGATGCGGCCGCCGTGTGCACAACCGACGTGAACGCATCGTGCCGCTTCTGCTGCGCCGTGCGGGGGTCGGTCGGAGCGTCGTCGCCCCAGGGGGCATCGGCATCCTCGTCGCTCGCGGTCGGTGCGAATCGCACGGGAGAGCCGTTGTGTGCATCGAACAGGCGGCTGAGCGCGGCCGCGGTCTCGGGAACGAGGTCGCCCCAGATGTGCACCAGCCCATCGCGCTCGCGGCCCAGGTTCACACCGCGGAGGCGCTCGGCGCACTCGGCATCGGACTCGACGCCGTCGCGGCTGAGAAACGCGACCCAGGTGTCGACCATGATCTTGACCTCGCGGAACGTCGCAGGCGGCGCACCCTCGGCGGGCTCGTTCTCGTTCGGCGCCTCGCTGGGCAGCCGGTCGTGGATCGTGCCGCGCACGGCGGCAGGCACCAGCTCCTCCTCCGCGGCGGCGATCTCGGTCGGTGAGGCGAGGCCGCGCTCGGCGACGCGGGCGAGTCGGTCGGTGACGTACTGTGCCGTCTCCTCGGTGAGCGCGCCGCGGCGCAGTGCATCTGCGACGTGCGGGAAGGAAGCAGGGATGTCCTGCCCGCTCAGCCCCGTGCCCGCGCGGGTGCGTCGGTCGAGGCGCATTCTGGCCTGGGCGACGCGCGCCGGCACTCCCGTGGCGTTCTCGAGAAGTTCGGTCGCGTTCCGGCAGCCGAGCACTGTGCCGAGCTGGTCGTCGGAGGTGCGACCGGACGCCTCGGCATCGGAGCGGACGGCGACCTCGCCCGCGGCTCGGACCTGAAGGCTGTCGACGAGCCGGCCGAATGACGCCAGCCGCTGCGTGAACGAGAGCATCTCGACGTCGGACAGCGAGGTCAGTTCGCCGATCAGCCCATCGAGCAGCTCACCAGCCGCCGCGACCCGCTCGACCGCGTCATGCGCGGGAGCTGTGGATCGTGACGTCGTTGCCATACCTAAGAATAGCATATATGTTCGAGAAATGGGGAGAAAAGTTGAGCCGAATCGATTGGGCTGCGGATCACAATCGCTTATTTCAGGAGGCTATGAGAACAAATCTACTAATATGTGCGTCGATGGCGACATGGTGGTGCTGATCCAGCGCGGCGCACGGCGAGGCGACCCCGATACGCTCGCATCCGGCATCCGGCATCCGGCATCCGGCATCCGGCATCCGGCATCCGGCATCCGGCATCCGGCATCCGGCATCCGGCATGTGGGCGTCTGTGCCCATCCGGAATCGTTTGCGCTACGGACGCTGCGGACGCTACGGGCGGGACGCGATGGGGGAAGCGGTGACGCTCGTCAGGGCTGCGGTCGACAGTGCGACGGCCTCGTCGACGAGGTCGGCGATCGCGTGGTCGCTCGTGAGCCACTCGGTGACGAAGTCTGCGGGAATGAGGATGGGGGAGCGGTCGTGCACATCCGCAAGCACGTCAGGCGAATCCTGCATGACGATCGAGTAGCAGGTGAACTCCTGCCCGTCGTGCGTGCGTCCGGGGCGAGTGACCGCCGCCATGGCGAACAGCTCACCCGACGAGAACTCGTGCCAGGTGCGCTGCGGCTTCTGCATCTCGAACCATCGCGTGGCCGGCACGATCGCCCGCGTCGGCGCCGCACCTCGCGCGGTGCGCAGCTTCTCGGAGCGCGTGTTGATCGACGGAAACTTCGCCGGCTCGCCGCCCACGAGGTAGCCCCACCAGGCCCATTCCAGAGCGCGTTCGCCGTCGGGCGCCGTCACGATCGGGTTGAGATTACGCGCGTTCTTGCCCGTGGGGCGCAGCGTCTCGCCCTCGTTCTCTTGTGCCCACTCGCGCAGACCGTCGAGCATCGCCTGCTCGTGAGCGAGGATGTCGCTCTTGTCAGCGAACCGCGGGTCGAGTCCGTATGACGCGCACATGCTCTCACCGTACCGCCGGGGAGAGCCGGGTGCGAGAATCTCGCGGCTCAGCCGGTCGCCGATGTCATCGTCGAATGCCGCCGTCCCGTCGAGACTGAGCGTCTGTTCGACGCCGACAGGCAAGCACGTAGCGAGGCGTTGCTGACTACGGCCGTCCTGCGGCTGAATCAGGCCCAGTCACGCCGAGAATGGTCCCACGTCTTTCCCGAGACCTCATCTCGGAGAATCTGGTCGATGAACGCGGTCATCAGCGACATGGCGAGCTCGACGCTCTGGTAATGGGCACAGGCAGGAACAAGTCTTGCGTCCTTCGCGTAGCGACGTCCCCAAGACGCTGGGGCGGAGAACCGATCCGGCAGTGTGAGGCTGCGGCCTCGCGCCTCCGCGAGGAGAGCTCGCCGGAGCTTGTCCGCGCTCACATCCTCGGTCGTGGCCAGTACCACGAGGTCGACGAGGTCCCATTCTCGGCTCGAAGGTTTGCCGCGGTACTCCGCGAGCGTTGCGCAGACCTTGTCGGCGATCTGATCGACAACCGGATACAAGCGGTAGTCGTGACACGGCAGCCTCGGGATGTCGAGTCCATTCGCAGGCGGCTTCACGGTCGGCTCGTCGGTGATGACGACGTTGACGACCAGGTCGACGTTGAGGCTGCCGCGCTTGTTCGCGCCGACGTAGATGTCGAAGCTGACGCGGCAACCCTCGGAGTTGGTCTGCTGGCCGCCGAGGGAGCTCTCGTGTCCCGTGTACTCGAACCGGAAGAAATCGCCGAGGTCGGTTGCGGCCAGCCGCCTGAGATCGTTCAGTGCGCCTTCGAGTGACTGGTCTTTGCGGAACAGGTCTACGTCCGTCGTTGTTCTGGCTGATCCGACCCGCGCGAGCACGCCGGTACCGCCTTTGAGCAGCCACCCAGAGTCCTCGACCTCGGAGAAGATCCGACTGAGGAAACGGCGGAAGTGCTCCTGCGTGATCCGATCTCCGGTGGAGATCGACGGATCGGCGACAGCAGCATTTCGCGCCGCGTGCCGGATCGCCGCCTCGACGCCGGCTGCGGAAGTGTAACGTTCGTCAGTCACGACTCTTCCTTGTCGACGTCGGCGGCTTCGATCTGCTTCGCATTTTGAGCCAGTGATGCCCAGCCCACCGCACTGATCGCTTCGCTCAGCCGTCGCGTGTTGTCGGCACCCGGTGCTGCGCCTGGCGAACTGAGGCTCGCGATCGCCTTCTGGACGTTCTCCAGGCCGGTCATCTGTGGCGCGATGAGCTTGCTCAGGGCCGTCGATACTGCGGTGAGCTGCCTCTCCTGGGACTCGAGAACGGAGCGTAAGGCCGGTGAATCGAACGTCGCCGTGGCGGCAGCCATTGACGCTGCGACTTTGTCGAGCGTCGGCAGAGCAGGTGTCACGACCTTGATCACTGACTCGGCGAGCTTGGCGTACTGCTGTGTCTGGGCCTCGAGCACCGATCGCATTGCGGGGCTGTCGAGGAGTTCGGAAGTGTCGAGTGTTGCCAGATAGTCGCGGGCCACCAGGGCGCTGAGGTCGGGCATCTCGACGATCTGCTTCGAGAGACTCTCCAGGTCGATATGCGCGGATTCGAGCAGCTCGTCGAGCAGTGCGTTACCGTCTCCCTTTGCGTGGCCGTTGCGCTCCGCGAGCGGACCGAGCAGCTCGGCCAGCCGATCGATGTCGAGTCGCGAATTCCGTGCGGCGTCCCGAAGGGCGTCACCCACATGGTCGAGTTGTGCGCGCTGTTCGACGAGATCGGCGATGGTGCGCTCCGGGGTGGTCACCGGTAGACCTTCCCGGACGGTGACGTCGTCACTCGTCAGGGCCCGTGTTCGATAGTGCACGTCGGCGCGCTGAGTCTGCTTCCGGGACGGAGCCGTGAACTCGCTGCGCATGGCGCGGAGGTTCCCGATGCCGTGCAGTGCGGCTGCGGACTCACCGGAGACGATGACCTTGCCAGGCTTTTCGTTGAGCCGGTCCCATGCGAGGCGCGTCGGATCGGATGCCAGCCACGCTGAGCGCAGTTCATCGTATTCGCCGCCTGGAGCCCCGGCATCTTTGTAGACCCCGTGCGACAGGCGGATGAGATCTCCGGACTTGGTCAGTCGCGTGAGGTTCATGTGACTCACGCCGCGCGCGTGGGCCTGGGCCGAGGTGACCATCCCCCACTGAGATTCGGACACCTCCGCCAGGATCTTGAGCGCCTCGCGTGACTTCATGCTTGGATTATAACGCTTAGAGTGTGAGGTTCCAAGCTTCTCGGATCAATCTCACTCGTTATTCGTCCTGCTGCGAGCGCTCTCGAGCACACAGGCCGGGCAATCGGCGCGGTAGCTTGGGAGGGTGCCCGGCGCCCGGGCGAATTCGACGAGGAGTGAGACCCGCAGATGGAGCACGCGAAGAACGCCGAAACGATCGGACTCGGCCAGACGGCACTCGGAATCGAACTCGGGTCGACGCGCATCAAGGCGTGCCTGACCACGCTGGGCGGCGAGACTCTGGCATCCGGCGGCTTCGAGTGGGAGAACACCCTGGTCGACGGGCTCTGGTCGTATTCTCTCGACGACGTGCGCACCGGTCTGCGCTCAGCGTTCGCCGATCTCGCATCCGATGTCGAGCGCAGGCACGGCGAGAAGCTCGAACAGGTCGGTGCGATCGGCGTCTCGGCCATGATGCACGGCTACCTGGCCTTCGACGCGTCAGGCGAGCTGCTCGTGCCGTTCCGCACGTGGCGCAACGTCAACACGACCCGCGCGGCGGCCGATCTCTCGGAAGTGCTCGACGTGAACATCCCGCTGCGATGGTCGGTCGCGCACCTCTATCAGGCCGTCCTCGACGGCGAGGACCACGTCGCTCGCGTCGCCCGCATCACGACGCTGTCCGGCTACGTGCATGAGCTGCTCACCGGCACCCGCGTGCTCGGCATCGGCGACGCATCCGGCATGTTCCCGATCGACGCCGCGACGCGCGACTACGACGAGGCGCGGCTCCGGATCGCCGATGGCGCGTTCGCGGACGCGGGCGCCGGTCATC
Organism: Microbacterium sp. JB110; assembly: GCF_003335195.1. Taxonomy (NCBI): domain Bacteria; kingdom Bacillati; phylum Actinomycetota; class Actinomycetes; order Micrococcales; family Microbacteriaceae; genus Microbacterium; species Microbacterium sp. JB110. Next base: position 96,960 of record NZ_QPGM01000005.1, read on the forward strand.
TGCGGCTCGGCGAGGTGCTGCCACCGGTCGGCCGGGCCGGTGAGGCCGCGGGGCATCTCTCCGCGGAGGGTGCCGCCCTGCTCGACCCGTCCGGGGCGCTGCGCCCAGGCGCGATCGCCGGCTCGCCGGAGGGCGATGCGGGAACGGGCATGGTCGCGACCAACGCGGTCACTCCTCGCACCGGGAACGTCAGCGCAGGGACCAGCTTCTTCAGCATGATCGTGCTCGAGCGGCCGCTGTCGAACCGTCACGAGGAGATCGACATCGTCACGACGCCTGCCGGCGACGATGTGGCCATGGTGCACTGCAACAACGGCGCCAGCGAGATCGGCGAATGGGCGGGTGTGTTCGGCGAGTTCGCCGCCGCCCTCGGCGCGGAAGCCTCCGCCGACCGCGTCTTCACCGCACTGCTCTCGGGGGCGCTCGAGCGCGGCACAGACGACGGGCTGCTGGCATACAACCACCTCGCGGGCGAGCCGATCGCCGACCTCACCGACGGACGGCCGCTGATCGTGCGCACACCGTCGTCGACGATGAGCCTCGCCGGGCTGATGCGTGCGCAGGTGCGCGGGTCGTTCGCGACGCTGAGCCTGGGGATGCGCACTCTCGCCGATGAGGGCGTGGCCATCGACGGCATCCGGGCCCACGGCGGCATCTTCCGCACGGCGGGGGTCGCGCAGCGTCTGCTCGCGGCGGCGCTCGGGGCGCCGGTCACCGTCGGCGCGACGGCCAGTGAGGGCGGCGCATGGGGGATGGCGGTGCTCGCGGCGTACGCGCACGCGTGCGACGCCGGTGAGCGGGCGAAGCTTGCCGCATGGCTCGACGCGAACATCTTCGAAGCCGAGGAGACGACGGCCGTCGCGCCGGATGAAGAGGACATCGCCGATCACGCCGAGTTCCTCGAGCGCTGGTCTGCCGGTCTCGAGATCCAGCGCACCGCCATCCGGACGATGCGCTGATACGGAGGGCGCGGGTGCCGCGTCGTCAGCCGCTCGTCGAGCGGCGGATGACGAGCTCAGGCGGGAAGACGGTCTGACGAGGCACGTTGGTCGGGTCGTCGGCTTCCTCCAGCACGGTGCGCAGGGCGGTGCGGCCGATCATCCGGCCCGGTTGTCTGATCGAGGTCAGCGGCACGGCGGCCGCGGCGGCGAACGGGATGTCGTCGAAGCCGATGAGCGCGATCTCGTTGGGCACCAGCAGTCGGTCGCCGACGACCAGTGACTGCAGCAGGCCGAGGGCGAGCAGGTCGTTGGCGGCGAGCAGGGCATCGGGCCAGTCGCGTCTGGGGCGTTCGAGAAGTCTTCGACCCGCTTCGACCCCGGCCTCCACGGTCATGGAGTCTGTTGCGATCACCTCGAGGTCGATCGGCGTCGGGCCGTCCTCGACGGCGGCGCGTGCACCGGCGAGGCGGTCGGTCACCTGCCGCAGCTGGAACGGGCCGCCGACGAACGCGATGCGCCGTCTGCCGATCTCGGCGAGGTGCTGTGCGGCGAGGCGGCCGCCGGCGACGCTGTCGAGCGATACGGACGAGAACTCGTTGTCGGCGCTGAACCGGTCGACGAGCACCGTGGCGATGCCCGCGCGCCGGAGCTTGCGCAGATCGGTGACCACATCGCTGTACGGGGCGAGGAGAATGCCGCGCACCTGCTGCTGGCGGAAGAGGTCGAGGTACACCTTCTCGCGCGCCGGATCCTCATCCGTGCTGCCGTAGAGGATCGCGATGCCGTGCTTGGCCGCCTCGTCCTCCGCACCGCGGACGACCTCGTTGTAGAACGGGTTCTGCCCGTTGAGCACCACGAATCCGACCGTCGAGCTCACCCCGGCTCGGAGCTGACGTGCGGCGTCGTTGCGCACATAGCCGAGCTCCTCGATCGCGCGGTGCACGCGCTCCACCGAATCCGAGGAGACCTCATCCGGTCGGTTCAGCACGTTCGAGACGGTGCCGACAGAGACGCCGGCTCGCTGCGCGACGTCGCGAATACTGACGGGCACTCGCTCTCCCTTGTCCGAGGTGCATCACAACTTGGTAACCGTCCGAGAGGTTGTGTCGTCGGCGCGGTGTGAACTACATTAGCGTGAACAACACGTGAAACGATTCAGGCACGTTCAGTGTCGCCCACCTCGAAGGAGAGGACCGTAGTGGTCGCCGAAGATCCCGCCCGCAGGAACACAGGTCCTGCGCTGGAGTTGGAGCGCGTCGTGAAGTCCTTCGGACCCGTCGTCGCCCTTCGCTCAGGAAGTCTGAGCCTGCACCGGAACTCCATCCATGCCCTGATCGGCGAGAACGGCGCGGGCAAGTCGACCATGGTGAAGATCATGGCCGGGCTCTACCGGCGAGACGCCGGCGAGTTCCGACTGCACGGCGAGAGCGTCGATTTCGCCAGCACAGCGCAGTCGAAGAACTCGGGGATCGCGGTGATCTACCAGGAGCCGACGCTCTTCCCTGACCTGTCGATCACCGAGAACATCTTCATGGGGCGCCAGCCCGTCAGCAGGTTCGGCCGGATCGACCGCAAAGCGATGCGCGTCGAGGTCGAGCAGATCTTCGCGCGTCTGGGCGTGGGGCTCGATCCCGACCGTCTCACCGAGGGCCTGTCGATCGCTGACCAGCAGATCATCGAGATCGCGAAGGCGATCTCGCTCGATGCGAGCGTGCTGATCATGGACGAGCCGACGGCCGCGTTGAGCGGCGTCGAGGTCGAGCGCCTCTTCACCGTCGCCCGCAGTCTGCGCGACGAGGGACGCGCGGTGATGTTCATCTCGCACCGCTTCGACGAGGTCTTCGCACTGTGCGACACGGTCACCGTGATGCGCGACGGCGCGTACATCGCAACGCAGCAGATCGCCGACACCACGGTCGACGAGCTCGTGCGCCAGATGGTCGGCCGCGACGTGACGGAGCTGTTTCCGAAGCAGGAGACCGCCGTGGGCGAGGAGCTGCTCAGGGTCGATGGGCTCACCAGCCCCGGCACCTTCCACGACATCTCCTTCAGCGTGCGCGCGGGCGAGATCGTCGCGCTGGCGGGGCTCGTCGGCGCCGGCCGCAGCGAGGTCGTGCGCGCGGTGTTCGGCGTCGACGGCTACGCGTCGGGCGCGGTGACGATGGGCGGTCAGACGGTGCCGCAGAAGAAGCCGACCGCGGCGATGCGTGCGGGGCTCGCGCTCGTGCCGGAGGACAGGCGCAAACAGGGCCTCATCGTCGACGCAACCGTCGGCGGGAACATCACCTCGGCCATCCGGCGCCGACTCGCCGCTTTCGGGCTGATCACAACCGGCATCGAGAACCGCGCGGCACGCGGGTGGGCGGCGAAGCTCGAGGTGAAGAGCCACGCGCTCGACACCGTGGCCGGTACGCTCTCCGGCGGCAATCAGCAGAAGGTCGTGCTCGCCAAGTGGCTGGCGACGAACCCGAAGGTGCTCATCGTCGACGAACCCACCAGAGGCATCGACGTCGGAACGAAGGCGGCCGTGCACGCGCTGCTCTCCGAGCTGGCAGGCGAGGGACTCGGCATCGTCATGATCTCGTCCGAGCTGCCAGAGGTGCTCGGCATGGCCGACCGCGTCCTGGTGATGCACGAAGGCCGGATCACCGCAGAGATCGACCGCGCGGACGCGACCAGCGAGAACGTCATGCACGCCGCAACTCACGCATCGGAGCAGCACTCATGACCACGACGGCCACCACGGCGCAGGGCGCGGCGAGCCTGAAGGCGATCTTCGGCGGCGGCCGCATGCGCGAGATCGGGATCCTGCTCGCACTCGTCCTGATCGTCGTCGCGGCGACGGCCAAGAACCCGAACTTCCTGTTCTCCGGTGACGGCTGGCGCGATCTGCTGGTGACGCCCGCACCGCTGCTGCTTGTCGCGGTCGGCCAGGCGATCGTCATCATCACCCGGAACGTCGACATCTCCGTCGGCTCGGTGATCGGCCTGACCGCCTACCTCACGGGGCGGCTCTTCGTCGACTTCCCCGGCATCCCGATCCCGCTGGTCGTCGTCGCAGCGCTGCTGTTCGGCGCGCTGCTCGGCCTCATCAACGGCATGCTGGTGTCGTTCGCGAAGGTTCCGGCGATGGTGATCACGCTCGGCACGCTGTACGCCTATCGCGGCATCAACGTGCTGTGGGCGGGAAGCGACAGAGTCAACGGCGCCGACATGCCGAAGGAGTTCCTCGGTCTCGGCACGGCGCAGGTCCTGTCGATCCCCGTGCTGACGATCGTCGCCATCCTGGTGCTCATCGTCGCCGCCTGGTACATGAAGAACATGCGCTCGGGTCGCGAGCTGTATGCGATCGGCTCCGATCCGGAAGCGGCGACGCTGTACGGCCTGAAGAAGACCAAGCGCGTGCTGACGGCGTTCGTGCTCTCCGGCACGCTGGCAGGGCTCGCCGGAGTGTTCTACGCGGCCCGCTACGGCACGATCGACTCGCAGGCCGCAGCCGGATGGGAATTCGACGCGATCGGCGCGGCCGTCATCGGCGGCGTGGCCATCGTCGGCGGCGTCGGCACCGTGTGGGGCGCGGCCATCGGCGCGTTCCTGCTGATGACGATCAACCGCGCGCTGCCGATCCTCGGCATCCCCGACTTCTGGCAGAAGGCCGTCGTGGGCGTGCTCATCATCGGCGCCATCGTGCTCGACCGCTTGCTGGCGCTCCGGCAGAAACGACGCCTCATCGAAGCGAGGGACGAATCATGACCACCTCCGCCCCCACGACGACGACCAACATCGTCCGGTTCGATCACGACCGTCCGCTGTGGCGCCGCACCCTGATGACGCGCGAGTCCGCGATCATCGGCCTGCTCGCGGTCGTGCTGATCGTCGCCTCGGTCACTGTGAACGGATTCGCCCAGCCGCTGACCTACAACTACCTGCTCCTCGACGTCGCCCCCATCCTGTTCATCGCGCTGCCGATGACGCTCGTGATGACCACGGGTGAGATCGACCTGTCGGTGGGCAGCATGGCGGGCCTTGCGAGCGTGACCACCGGCGCGCTCGTGCAGGGCGGCATGCCGTTCGAGGCAGCGGCCTTCATCGCACTCGTGGTCGGAGTGATCGGGGGAGCGTTCAACGGTTTCCTGGTCACCACCGTCGGTCTGCCGTCGCTGGCGGTCACCATCGGTTCGCTCGCACTGTTCCGCGGCATCGCCGTCGGCATGCTGGGAACGACTGCGGTCACGGAGTTCCCCGAGTACTGGACCGCGCTGGCCAAGGCGAAGCTCGCCGGCACTCAGATCCCGTGGGTTGTCATCCCGTTCCTCGTGCTGCTGGTGATCTTCGTGGTGCTGTTCCACTTCACGCCCTTCGGGCGAGGCATCTTCGCCGTCGGCCAGTCGAAGGACGCCGCGCACTTCTCCGGCGTGAACGTGAATCGCACTAAGTTCATCGTGTTCGTGCTCGCTGGTGCCGTGGCGGCGCTTGCCGGTGTCTACTACACCTTGCGCTACGGCAGCGCCCGAGGCGACAACGCGACCGGCCTCGAGCTGCAGGTCATCGCCGCCGTCGTGCTCGGCGGGGTGTCGGTGTTCGGCGGCCGCGGTCGGATCCACGGCGTCATCGCGGCCGTGCTGCTGATCGGTGCGCTCTCCAGCGCGCTGCGCCTGAGCGGCGTGACCAGCGACATCATCAACATCATCACCGGTGGCCTGCTGATCGTCTCGGTGGTGGGAGCCAGCTTGTTCGCCTGGGTGAAATCGAAGCGCTCCACCATCTCTCCCGCTCGAGTAGCGGCATCCCCGGCCTCCTGAGGCACCTTGCCGGGGCGCATGTCCCGGTGCAATCCACATGAAAGGAAAGACGATGAAGTTTTCTGTGAAGAGAGTGGCGGCCGGTGTGGCCGTGACCGCTGCGGCGGCGCTGGCACTGGCCGGATGCGCCGACACGAGCGGCGGGTCCGCCGGCGGCGAAGAGGGAGGCTCGACCTCCGGTGATCTGTCGGTCACGCTGCTGCCGAAGAACCTCGGCAACCCGTACTTCGACGCGTCCCGCGTCGGCGCCGAGGCCGCTTCGGAGGACCTGGGCGCCTCGTTCGAGGAGGTCGGCCCCACGGAGGCGACCCCCGACGGTCAGGTGAGCTACATCAACACGGCGGCTCAGCAGCAGCGCTCAGCGCTCGTGGTGTCGGCGAACGACCCGAACGCCATCTGCGACGCGCTGAATGAGGCGAGCGACGCCGGCGTGAAGATCGTCACCTTCGACTCCGACACGAATGCCGACTGCCGCGACCTGTTCATCAACCAGGCCGACGCCGCGGGCATCGCCAAGGTCCAGGGCGACCTGATCGCCGAGCAGATCGGTGAGGAGGGCCAGGTCGCCATCCTCTCCGCCGCCGCCAACGCGACCAACCAGAACACCTGGAACGATGCGTTCGAGACCTACGTCGCCGACACCTACCCCGACATCGAGATCGTCGACACCGTCTACGGCGATGACGACGACCAGACCTCGTACGACAGGACCGCTGCGCTGCTGCAGACGTACCCGGAACTGAAGGGCATCGTCTCGCCGACGACGGTCGGAAGCGCCGCCGCCGCGCGCTACATCTCGACCTCGGACGCCAAGGGCGAGGTCGCGGTCACCGGTCTCGGCACGCCGAACCAGATGCGCGAGTACGTCGAGGACGGCACCGTCGAGGCCTTCGCTCTGTGGAACCCGGAAGACCTCGGAACGCTGGCGACCTACGCCGCCGGCGCACTGGTCAGCGGTGACATCACCGGCGCCGAGGGCGACACCTTCGCCGCTGGCGACCTGGGCGAGTTCACGGTAGGCGCCGACGGCGTCGTGCTGCTGGGCGACCCGTTCGTCTTCGACGCGGACAACATCGGCGACTTCGACTTCTGAGTCGCCGTTCGGGCGCCCGGCCCAGGCACGGCCGGGCCGGGCGCCCGAACCACATCTTCTGGTGGTCAGCCGCCGACAGAGCGCGCAAAGATGCGCGACCAGGATCGCATTCGATCCGGATGTCGTTGCGCAACCACGACAGCAACCGACGCGGACGACCGCGTCGGTGAGTAAGAGCAGTTCCGTTCGAAGACGAAGGAGCATGTTGATGCGCGCATCGAAACGCGTAGTAGGAATCGCGGGCGCGGCGCTCGCGGCTGTGGTGGCCGGAGGGTTCGCCGCCCCCATCCTGTCGAGTGAGGAACCCGCGGCAGCAGCGAGCGCGGCATCGATCGACCCGAGCGAGTTCGCCGCGCCAGGAGTCGAGTACCGCCCAGGCGTGAGGTGGTGGTGGCCGGGAAACGGCGCCACGGAGCAGGCGCTGATCGAGCAGCTCGAGTATCTGCACGAAGAGGGTTTCGGAGCGGTGGAGATCGCGCCGTTCTCCAAGGCGTTCTGGACGGACGCCGAGACATCGTCACTCAACCCGCACATCCATGACGCCCTTGATGGCAGCTACGACGACGATCAGATCCTCGGCTACGAGAGTCCCGAGTACTTCGACAAGCTCGAAGCCGTGGTCAAGCGGGCGAACGAGCTGGGCATCACGGTCGACCTGAACATCGGCAGCGGCTATCTCGCCAACGACGACTCGATCGACGTCTCAGAGAGCCAGAGCAACCTCGCGCTCGGCCGGGCGACAATTCGCGTGGCAGCGGATGGCGCTGCAGAGCTTGTGAGCGGCGACGTCGATGTCGAAGCTGCGGACACAGAGATGAGCGTCGGGATCCCCGATGTCGAGGTCAGCCCGTTCTACGCGTCGGAGAAGTTCGGGCACGACTTCGGCGTCTGGAGTCCGGATGACGTCGAGCTGCGGGCCGTGGTGCTCGCGCCCGTCGACGGCACAAGCGGTGAGCTCACCGAGAACAACCAGGTGCTCTCGAGCGACTTCTCCTCGGTGAAGTCGTACGACGCGACGGCGGCGCTCGACCTCGCCGACGCCGTTGTGGTCTATCCGGAACCAGGCGACGAACAGTTCTCCATCGATCCGGAGACCGTCGGCGAGGGCGACTACGAGATCATCTCGCTGTACAGCCTTCCGACCGGATCGTTCGGTCTGAACTCGATCCTCACCAGCGGCGACACCGGTGAGCGCAACATGGTCGTCGACCACCTCGACCCGGATGCCGTCAGTTCGCTGGTGCACGGTTGGCTCGGCCAGGAGCGACTGCAGCAGATCGTCACGGAGAACGACGTGCGCGCAGGGTTCAACGACAGCTACGAGTTCTACACCGACGCGTTCTACAACGACAGGGTGCAGGACTCGGCGTCGTCGGAAGAGATCCTCGGCTACGACGTCACGCGGTTCGTCCCCGCGATGTACAACTTCTTCGGGGAGTCCTTCCTGATCGACGGCGCACCGACTGTGAAGGACGAGTATGCCGAACTCGGCATGAACGACTTCACGGGCAGCTTCTTCGGACCGTCCGGTCCCGCACTGATCGAATCGGGGCTGACGGAGGACGAGGCTGAGCGGGTCGAATACGACTACGGCCGCCTCGTGAACGAGGCGCTGCTGTCGGGTATGGGCGCCTTCTCGGACTCGTTGGGCGACTTCGGCATGGTGTACCGCCAGCAGGCATACAACCCGCCCGTCGACACACTCAAGTCGGCCGAACTGGTCGACATCCCGGAGACCGAAGGCCTCGACGAGTACAGCCTGAAGCGCGTGGCATCCGGTGCGCACCTCTATGGCAGGAACCTCGTCACGAGCGAGGTGTACACGCTGGGCTCGACTCCGTTCACCGTGACGCCCGACTTCATCAAGCAGGGCTTCGATCTGATGGCGACCAGCGGCGTGAACAACTTCTTCTACCACGGGCTGAGTGCGACGTACTTCGGGAACGAGAACCCGGACTTCACCTCCGACGACGATCTCTTCGGCGAGGAAGGCTGGCGCGCGTGGCCGACGATCGGCGTCGAGATGGCCGAGACCAACCCGATGCACGAGTACTTCGGTGAGATGAACGCGTACGCCTCGCGGGCGAACTACCTGATGCAGTCGGGTTCTCCGAGCGGCGACGTGGCGATGTATATGCCGCTGTTCGGCAGTCTGGAGGAGACGGAGACGGTCGCCGCGCTGCAGTCGCGAGGCGTGCAGTGGGACGCGATCAACGACGACACTATTCAGAGCGGCCTGTCGTGGAACGGCGAGCAGCTCGTCGCGAACGACGGGGCGATGACCTTCGACTCGTTGATCGTCGAGTCGGATTCGGTGCCGTTCGAGACGATGACGGCGCTGCGCGATCTCAGTGACGCCGGGGCTCCGATCCGGATCATCGGCGAGGCTCCCGCGTCGCAGCCGAGCTACGCGGGCGGCGCCTACGAAGCGCTGGACGCACAGGTCGCCGATGTGGCCGCGGAACTCGGTGACCCCGTCTCCGCAGATGCCGCGGCCGATGAGGCGATCGGCGGCGCCCCGATCTCGTTCGACAGCAGCGAGAACCTGCGTTCGGCCCGTCGCACGCTCGACGACGGCGGAGAACTCGCCTACGTGCGCAACACCGCGCTCGATGAGTCCACGACGGTGACCGCACACGTGGCGGGCGGCTTCGACGAGTGCTTCTGGCTCGACCCGGCCTCCGGCGACATCCATGAGGCCGATGTGATCGACGGGTCGTCCTTCACGCTCACGGCGGGCGGCGCGGTCGCTCTCGTGTGCGGTGCCGCAGGGCAGACGTTCGACAATGCGGACGTGTCCGCGGGTCTGCCGGACGTCATCGAGTCCGAGACCCTGCCGGCGTCCATCGGCATCGACGGCTTCCGCCTCACTGTGGAGGCCGACAATCTCGGCACGAACGTTCCGGGTGAGGTGGAATCCCACACGTACGAGGGAGCGGGCGTCCTCGGTTCCTGGGCAGACGATGAGGTCGCCAGCGGCGATCTGACACACGTCACGTCGAAGGGCACCTACCGCGCTACCTTCGACGTGGCGAATGCCGATGCGATCACCGGCGATCGCGCCATGCTCGATCTGGGCGAAGTGCACGACGCCGCGACCGTGCGGATCAATCCGGGCACGGAGCACGAGCAGGAGTTCCAGCTCTTCGCGTCGCCGTTCCGAGCCGACATCAGTGAGGCTCTGTTCACTGGTGAGAACGTGATCGAGATCGACGTGCAACCGGTGAAGAACAACCGACGCGTCGGGCTGGCCGACGCGTACGCGGCCGATCCGGAGCAGTACCCGCAGTATCAGTCGTACCCGGCGTTCCACGGCAGCGATGAACTGATGCCAGCCGGCCTGGTCGGCCCCGTGACGGTTGCCGTCCCGGAAGGCGCCGACGTTCCATCTGGAACTGACGGTGGAACGGATGGCGACACCGACGGCGGAACGGACGGCACCGCTGACGGAGGAACCGACGGCACATCCGACGGCGACGCCACGGACGGGTCAGGTGGCACGGACACCGGCACGGACGGGGCGACCGACGGCGGTGATGCGTCAGGTGACGACGACCTCGCGGTGACGGGTGGGACGGTCGCGCTGGGCGTGATCGTGCTCGCGGTCATCCTGCTCGCCGGCGGTGCGCTGATCGTGTCGCGGCGCCGCAGGGCAGCCGACGCAGGCGGTGACGAGACCGTCTGATCACCCGCGAATGAAGGCGGTGCGCCTGGCTCTCCAACGGAGGCCAGGCGCACCGCCTTTCATCGTCTCGGCTGCGCCGGGCGAGCTCTTCGCCGGCGATCGCGGCGCGCCCCGCCCCCGCTCGCCGCGCATCGGAACCGCCCGCGGGGAAGCTCAGCCCGCCGTCTCCGCGGGGTGTTCAGACGCGGCCGAGCATCGCCTCGTTGAGGATGGTGCCGCCGAGGCTCCAACCGCCGTCCGCTACCTCTTCGAGGATGACGAGCGTGGTCGGTCGGGCGCGTTCGCCATAGACATCGACGATCGCGTCGGTGACGGCGTCCTGCAGCTTCTTCTTCGATTCCGCGGTGAGGGTGCCCGCGGGAACCTTGAGGTTGGCAAAGGGCATGCTTGTTCCTTTCGATTGCGACCCAGATGGGTCAGGGGCAGGGAGGGGAGACCGGAGGATCAGACCATGCCGCCGTTGGCGCGGATGGTCTGGCCGTTCACCCAGTGGCCGTCTGCGCTGGCGAGGAAGGCGACGACGCCTGCGACGTCCTCCGGTGTGCCGAGCCGCTCGAGCGGTGCGATCTTCGCCAGGGTGTCGATCTGCTCCTGCGTCTTGCCTTCCAGGAACAGGTCGGTGCCGGTGGGTCCGGGGGCGACGACGTTCGCGGTGACATCCCGGCCACGGAGCTCTTTGGCGAGGATCAGCGTCATGCCCTCGACGGCGCTCTTGCTGGCCGCGTATGCGCCGTAGGCGGGGAACTGCGTCCCCACGACCGACGTCGACATCCCGACGAACGTGCCTCCTTCGCGGAGGCGACGAGCCGCCTGCTGCGCGACGACGAAGGTCCCCCGGATGTTCGTCCGGTGCAGCGCGTCGAGCGCGTCGAGGTCCTGGTCGGCGATCGTGGAGAGCGCCAGGCGTCCGGCGGAGTTGACGACGACGTCGATGCCCCCGAGCTCTCGCTCAGCACGGTCGAACATGGCCGCGACCGCGCCATCGTCAGCGACATCGGCCTGAACAGCGATCGCGCGACCGCCTGCCGCCGTGATGGCCTCGACCGTCTCGGCCGCGGCGGCAGTGCCGCCGACGAAGTTCACCACAACGGCGAAGCCGTCGTCGGCGAGGCGGATGGAGATGGCGCGCCCGATGCCACGGGACCCACCCGTGACGATCGCAACGCGCTGTATGGAGTCGCTCATGAGATGTCCGTTTCGCTGATACAAGGCGAACGTTTCGCCGCTATGGAATCAACGTAGCACAGATACGCGCGGTGATATGGAATCGAATAGAATCGGGGTATGGCACAACCAGATGACGATATCCGCGCCGCACTGCTCGCCGCAGCGGAGGCACAACTGGTCGCGTCGCTCGACAGCGACATCGCCACCCGAGCCGTGTGCGAAGCGGCCGGGGTGACGCAGCCGGTGCTGTATCGAATCTTCGGCGACAAACGCGGTCTGCTGGACGCGCTCGCCGACGCCGGTCTCGAGCGCTACGCAGCCAGGAAGGCCGAACTCGAGGTGACCGACGACCCGGCCGAAGACCTCCGACGGGGATGGGACGATCACCTCTCCTTCGCCCAAGAGCACGCAGCGCTCTACCAGTTGATGTTCGCGCCGCGCCCGTGGGCGAGCAGTCGAGCACGCGACGGAGTGATCGAACTGCTGCGCAGAACGCTTTCCCGTTGCGCCGCCGCCGGCGTGCTGCGCGTGGAGATCGATGTGGCGCAGGCGATGCTGCTCGCGGCCAACGTCGGACTGGCGCTGAATCGCATGGCCGACCCTGCGTCCTACGCTGCGACAGGTGTCTCCGACGCTCTCCGAGACGCCGTGATGGGATCCGTCCTGGACGACGACGGATCCCAGCGGGGTCAGGAGGATGCGGGTGCGGCCGCTCGCCGGCAGATTCGTGCACAGCTCCGGATGGACCCGCCGAGCGCGCTCTTGCCCGAGGAGACCGCACTCATGACGCTCTGGCTGAACCGCCTCGACTGAGCGGGCGAGAGAATCGGGGCCGGCCGCTACTCCCCGCTCGCCCCGCCGCGCTGGTCGGCGAGGTTGAACACCTCGCGCAGCCCGGTCGCGGCCTGGTCGGCGCGGCCGCCGAGGTCGACGAAGAACTCCTGCATCGACTCCTCCCACTTCGCGGCGACGGGCGAGGCAGCGAGGTATGCCTGTGATGCCTCGTCGTCGTCCGTCTCGTAGTAGCCGATGAGGCGCCCTCCGCCGGCGAGGAACAGCGAGTAGTTGCGCCGGCCGGAGGCCGCGATCTCGTCGAGCATCTCCGGCCACACGGGGGAGTGCCGCGCGATGTAATCGTCGATCATCTCCGGCCGGATCCGCAGCTCGAAGCAGACGCGGGTGGGGGTGCTCATTGCGGGGACCTCTTTCGTGAGTTCAAGAGTGCGCTTCGGCTGGAATGACGGGGTCAGAACAGCCGAAAGGCACTCATGAAGCCGGCGGGCTCAGGCCGGCGGCGGGGTGAGCGGCAGGCCGCGCGCGACCGCGGCCGACGCGGCGAGCCACGCGCGCTGCGTCGTGGGGCTCAGCGCGCGCACGTGCAGCTGGGAGGCACCCATGGCCGGATCGAACGGGATGCGCACGACGTCGCGCACGAGGTCGGCGTACCCCTGCTCGATGCGACGGATCTCGGCCGGTGTCGTCTTCTCGTCCGACTGGCTCACGACCGCCACCGCGTTCCGCGCCAGGGCGGCGGAGCGCTCGTCGCGATCGGCCAGCGCCTCCAGCAGCAGCGCGCCGGCTTCGGCGTGCTCGGCACGCGACGACGTCGCCACCACGAGCTGGTCGGTGTGGTCGATCATCCGCAGCCACATCGGGTCGGACTCGTCGTTGCCCGAGTCCATCACGATGAGCCGGTAGTACTTCGCCGCCACGGAGTGCACGCGGTCGACGTCACCGCTCGAGACGCGCTGCTGGCTCGCCAGTGCCATGGGCTGCGAGCGGAGCACGTCGTAGTGGTCGCGCGACTGGTGGTGCACGAAGCGGGCCAGCTCTGCAGACTGCGCGTCCGACGACAGCAGGCGCTCGGTCTCTGGCAGCAGGTCGTGCAGGGTCGCATCGTGCGGCCCCTGCTCCGTGCGCCATCCGAGCGTGCCTCTGGTCTGGTTGTTGTCCCACGCGAGCACGCCGGCGCCTCCGTGCCGGGCGAACATCGCAGCGGTCAGGATCGTGGTCGGCGTCTTGTTCGCCCCACCCTTGCCGTTCACAACGGCGATGGTGCGCGGGCCGGTCCACTGCTGCGCGACGGTCACGCGGTCCTCGCGCTCGCTGCGCTCCACGGAGCCCGGGCCGACCTTCACGCCGGCGCGGACGAGGAAGCCGCGCCATCCGCGCGTGGCCGGGTCCTCTGAGCTCTCGGTCTGGATGAACGACGTGCGCCCCTGCGGTGAGATCGGCCGTGCCCCAGGCAGTCCCGGTTCGGGGGCAGCGGGCTGGCCGAGTGGCAGCGGGGTCGGCTCAGCCGACTCGGGCGCCGCGACCGCGGCCTCACTGGTCTCGGCTCCCGCGACACCGGGCGCCGCAGGCACGGTCGCGCGGTCGGTGCCGTCGGCCTGAACGTGTGTCGCAACCGTGTCGGCGGTTGTGGCGTCCTCGTCGATGACCGGCACGTGGCTGGTGCGTCGCGGTCCGGTCGATGAGTCGCCGGGCTCCGCGTGGGGGAGCACTCCGGGAACAGCATCGATCACGCTGCCGGGAGCCGAGCCGACGACCGCTTCGAGGCCGGAGGCCTCGTCGGTCGGCGCCGGCTCGTCCGCCGTGTCGACCTTGCCGTCGGGGTGCACGATCAGGGGCCACGTCGCATCCGGCTCCTCGACGGTCACCCGCACGGGGCGCTGCAGCTTCTGCGCGTTCTCCGCGCAGAAGCGCACGACCTCGCGCCGCGCGTCCTCTGCACTCTCCGCCGTGATCCGGTGCTCGGTGTCGTTGAGCGTGACGACGCCGGAGCCCGAGTCGTCGATGCGTGCGGAGATGGCGGGCCACATGGGCACGTATTGCATGGAGAAACCCCCTGAAACGGATCCCGCAGCGAGCGGGTGGATGCCTCACAACAGCCTAGTTCGTGCGGGACGGGAACCTGGGAACGCACGCGCGAGGGTTTGGAGCCGTCACGCGGCCCACCGTCATTGCTGAAACGAAAGAAGTACAAGTTTTGCAACCGGAATCGGCAGTAAGAGCCCCTTCGAAGTTCGTAGCCTCTCAACAAGCGGATCTCAAAACACCCGAGCCGCGCGAGACGAAGGAGCGCCATGAACGCGTACGAGGACGAACAGCACGCCTGGGCCGCGCGCGAGGAACTCGCGGAGCGGATGATTCCGGTCATCGGCAGGCTGTATCGGGCGAACGGCACCGTCGTGTCCATCCACGGGCGCCGCCTGATCGGGTGCTCCCCGATCGACATCCTCAAAGCGCACCGATTCGCCCGGCTTGCCGGTGACGACGTGCTCGACCCGGCGAAGACCCTCGCGGTGCTCGAGTCGCTCGACGCACTCGGCCTCGGCGCGGCGTCGATCGATGTCGCCAGGCTCGTGCAGCGTTTCGACGCCGGGAGCGGGTCGTACGAGCCCCGGGCGCTCGCAGACTTCCTGCGTGCGGAACTGGCCGAGGTGGTGGGGGCGGAGCCGCCGGGCCCCACCGACGTCGTGCTGTACGGCTTCGGCCGGATCGGGCGCCTCGTCGCGCGGATCCTGATCGCGCACGCGGGGCGCGGCTCCGGCCTGCGACTGCGGGCGATCGTCGTGCGCTCGGGAGGCGACAAGGATCTGCGAAAGCGTGCGAGCCTGCTGCGCCGCGACTCGGTGCACGGCTCGTTCGACGGCTCGATCGAGGTGGACGAGAAGAACCAGACCATCCTCGCCAACGGCACGCTCATCCGGGTCATCTACTCCGATGATCCGGCAGCGATCGACTACACCGAGTACGGCATCGACGGAGCGATCGTGGTCGACAACACGGGCAGGTGGCGCGATGAGGAGGGGCTCGGCCGGCACCTGCGGGCACGCGGCGTCGCGCGCGTGCTGTTGACCGCACCGGGGCGCGGCAGCATCAGGAACATCGTGCACGGCATCAACAGCGACGGGATCGAGAAGGGCGACCGGATCCTGTCGGCGGCCTCGTGCACGACGAACGCGATCACGCCGGTGCTGGCGGCCCTCGACGAGGAGTACGGCGTCGAGCGAGGCCACGTCGAGACGGTGCACTCCTTCACGAACGACCAGAACCTGATCGACAACTTCCACTCGGGCGACAGGCGGGGCAGGGCGGCGACGCTGAACATGGTGATCACCGAGACCGGTGCCGCGAAGGCTGTCGCGAAGGCGCTGCCGCAGCTCGCCGGGCGCCTGACGGGATCGGCGATCCGGGTGCCGACACCTGATGTCTCGCTCGCGATTCTGAATCTGAAGCTCGACAGAGCCGCGTCGAAGGCCGAGATCAACGCCTTCCTGCGCAGGACGAGTCTCACCTCGAAGCTGCGTCAGCAGATCGACTACATCGAGTCGCCGGAGGTCGTCTCCACCGATTTCGTCGGCAACAACCGCGCAGGCATCGTCGACGGACTCGCCACGCTCGCCGATGGCGACGAGAACGTGGTGCTCTACGTCTGGTACGACAACGAGTTCGGATACTCGAACCAGGTGGTGCGCGTGGTCGAGAAGATGGCCGGCGCCCACCCGATTCAGCTGCCCGAGCGCGACGCGGTCGCCCACGAGGAGGTCCCCGTCGCCCAGACCGTGTGACGATGCTTCGCCGGATCCGGCCTCGCTCAGTTAATCTCTATTCGGATGAGGAGGACCGGTGGGACGAAACGCAGACGCGATCGCCGAGGGCGAGGCAATCGCTGTGTCTGCGGCACGCCTCGAGTTGAAGAACCGCATCCTCGTCACCACGATCGCCGCTGACGCGAACTTCGACACCGACCGGTTCATGCCGCAGGCGCGCGAGGTCGTCGAGCGGCTGGCCGTCGAATCGGAGCAGGCGGCAGAAGCGCTGCGGCGGCTGCGCAAGCGGGCGTGGGGGCGGCACTCGCAGTCCCACGGCACGCACGACTACCGCGACAAGGACGTGCGCAATCTGCGACGGCGGGCGAAGCAGTCGATCGGCGTCGCCAAGCGGCTGCGCGAGCTGCTCGACGACACCGATCGCATGCGCGGGGTCATCGAGAAGGCGCGCGATGCGGCATGGCAGGACGTCAGGTCGAACATCGACCGCCGCCTCAACATCGAGGCGATGCGCCCGGACGAGGATCCGGACTACGACCGGATGCGCGAAGCGCGAATGCAGGCGCTCCGCCTCGTCGACCTGCAGTCGCTGGCCTCGCAGATGCGTGCGAAGAAGAAGGCCGCGGGCGCCGACGGCGACGATCCGGATGACGAGAGTCCGGATGGCGGGGCCGAGGAGGGCGGGCGCGGCTGAGCAGGCCGCAGAGTCGGCGCCACGCCCGGGGTGCGGTTCGGGCACGGCGCGATTTCACACGTCGCGGAGTCGTGGGTTATGATCGTTGGGTTGCTTCGGCAGCAGCGCCAAGCGCCTGTAGCTCAATGGATAGAGCATCTGACTACGGATCAGAAGGTTGGGGGTTCGAGTCCCTCCAGGCGCACGTCATCTGAAACGGCTTCCGCATTCGCGGGGGCCGTTTCTGCGTTGCGATTGCTCCGTTGCATGATCATCCTCGCACCATACGCATTCTCCCGTGGGCGAACCACCGTCGGTGTCCCGTGCAGGTGGGGCGCCTCCCGCGTCAGCCCGTCACTCGGCGGGCGAAGTCGAGTGCGGGGTCCAACACGGTGTCGAGCGAGTCGAGACCCTTCCACATGTGGGTCGCGCCTGGCACGATCGTCAGTTCGACTTCGGCTCCCGCGGCACGGAGAGCGTCGGCGAGCAGCTCGCTCTGCGCCGGTGGGACCCATTCGTCGTCCGCACCGTGCGCGATGTGGAACGGGGGCGCGTCGGCGTGCGCCTGCCTGGCCGGGCTCGCAGCCGTGGCCAGCTCGACGTGCTCGTCGATCGGCCCGCCCACGAGCGACTCCTCGCGCGTCGGGCGCTCGTCATCCGGGCCCGGCTTCGGGAACGCGAGCAGGTCGGTGGGCGCATACCAGCACACGGCACCTCGCACTCCCTGCTGGCGGTCGAGGCCGGCCAGCGCCGCCAGGTGACCGCCGGCTGACTCTCCCCACACGATGATCCTGGTGGCGTCGATGCCGTGCTCCGCACCGTGTGCGCGCACCCAGTCCAGCGCGGCTCGCACGTCGTCGAGCTGTGCGGGGAAGATCGCCTCACCCGTGAGTCGGTAGTCGATCGAGGCGACCGCGAACCCGGCGTCGACGATGCGGCCGCGACCGGCCGACTCCTCGAACCCCGGCACGAACATCTTCCGGCTTCCCACGCGCCATCCGCCGCCGTGGAAGCACACCACGACCGGCACGGGGCCCGTCGCATCCGGCACGACGAGATCGAGCGACAGCGGCCGGAATCCGGATCGAGAGGAGAACGCGACATCGCGGAGCACAGCACTCATGCCGACAGCGTATCCCGCCGCGCACCGCTGCCGAGATGCGCATGTTTCGTCGAGATGCGCCGCTTTGGACGCCTTTTTGGGCGAAAGGTGCGCATCTCGCGAGCCGGATGTCGGCATCCGGAGCCGTCCACGTGCCGGCGTTCCTCGCACAGGCGACGGGTGCGGGAGCGGTCACTTCCCGCGAAGCTTGTTCGTCAGGGTGAACAGAGTCGCGAGCTCGTCGTCGCTGAGCACGCTCATCTTCTCGGCGATGTGGCGACCGTGCTGTGTCGCGACGGCGCGGAAGGCGCGGGCGCCGGCAGCGGTCGCCGTGATGAGCGAGCCGCGCCCGTCCTCGGGATCCGAGCACTTGGACAGCAGGCCCTTCGCGACCATCCGGTCGACGAGGCGGGACACGCTGGGCTGGCTGATCAGCATCCGGACCGTGACGTCTCGCAGTCGAGCCGTCATCTCCGGCGCCCGTGTCACGGTGAGGAGTACGTCGTACTCCGCCTGGGAGAGTTCGGAGCCGCGGAAGTCTCCCTCGATCGACTCGAAGATCTCGTGCTGGGCACGGAAGAGGCTCTCCCACGCCTCAACAGCAGCTTTTCGATCCGTCACGTATTCAAGAGTATGCGAAGTGCAGCCGTTTCATCCTTCCGATGTCGGACGTCGTCGCAGAGGTGAGTAAGATCGGGTCCGGCCGTAGCCCAACTCAACGAGGAAGCAGCGCTGTGACCGGGAACCTCTCAGTCCCATCCGGAGTCGAGCTCGGGGCGGGAGTCGTGAAGCGACAGACTCGGATGCCCGACGGGCGAGAGCTCATCTACTTCGACGACGCCGATACGCAGCTGCCGCCGGAGCGCCGTGCAGACGAGCGCGCGCTCGATCCGCGCCCGGAGACCGCGTCGATGCGCCGCGATGTGCTCACCGGTGACTGGGTGTCGATCGCGGCCGCTCGTCAGAACCGCGCGCACCTGCCGCCGGCCGACCTGGATCCGCTTGCGCCGCAGACGGACACGAACCCGTCAGAGATTCCGGATCAGTACGACGTGGCCGTCTTCGAGAACAAATCTCCGTCGTTCGGTCCCGCGCTCGCGGAGGCCACGGGCGATGCTCCGGCGGGCGAGAACGCCCCTGGCGACCTCGATGCACCTGGCATCAGCCGCACCTTCACCTCGATCGGCCGCTGCGAGGTCGTCTGCTTCAGCCCGGAGCGCGCCGGATCGTTCGGTACCCAATCGCGCTCGCGCGCCCGCACGGTGATCGAGGCGTGGGCCGATCGCACCGCCGCGCTGTCGACGCTGCCCGGTGTGAAGCAGGTGTTCCCGTTCGAGAACCGGGGTGAGGCGATCGGCGTGACGCTGCACCACCCGCACGGCCAGATCTACTCTTACCCGTACATCACTCCGCGCACGCAGTCGCTGCTGCGGTCGATCGAGCGTGAGGGCGGCGACCTGTTCGACCGGATCCTCGAGTTCGAGCAGGCCGGCCCCCGCGTCGTGCTCGAGGCCGAGCACTGGCTCGCGTATGTGCCGTTCGCCGCGCGCTGGCCCGTCGAGGTGCACCTCGCACCGCGCCGCCACGCCGCCGACTTCACCGAGCTGACCTCCGCTGAGCGCGACGAGCTCGCCGGGGTGTACCTGCGTCTGCTGCGCGGCGTCGATCGGGTCTACGACACCCCGACGCCGTACATCGCCGCATGGCATCAGGCGCCGGTGGGCGTCGCGCGCGATTCGGCGCGACTGCACCTGGAGCTGACGTCGCCGCGCCGCGCCGCCGACAAGTTGAAGTTCCTCGCCGGCAGCGAGGCCGCGATGGGCGCGTGGATCGGCGACGTGCCGCCCGAGCAGTCCGCCGAACGCCTGCGCGAGGCGGTCGCGAGCGTCGAGGACCCGGCATGAGCGCGATCGACGACGCCCGCGGCCTGCTCGCCGGGCTCGGCGCCGGCGATCCGCTTGGCGTGTGGTCGTCGGCCGGGCGGGCGAACCTGATCGGCGAGCACACCGACTACAACGAGGGCTTCGTGCTGCCCTTCGCCATCGACCGGCGCACCTACGCTGCCGTGGCCGAGCGGAGCGACCGGATGATCCGGGTCGCGTCCACATTCGATCCGGATCCCGTCGAGGTCGATTCCGCGGCGCTGGCCGAGCTGTTCGCGGGGGAGCCTGGCGCCGCCGTCGCGCGCGGCGACGTGCCGGAGTGGGCCGCTTATCCGCTGGGCGTGGCATGGGCCGCGCTGCGCGGCAAGCCGGCACCGCGCGGGCTCGACATCGCGATCGCCTCGGACGTGCCGGTGGGCGCCGGATTGTCGTCGTCTGCGGCGATCGAGGGCGCGGCGGCTGCCGCGTTCGACGAGCTGTGGAGCCTCGGTCTCGCGCCGATCGACCAGGCGAAAGTCGGCCGCACCGCCGAGAACGAGGCCGTCGGGGCGCCGACCGGGATCATGGACCAGGTGTCGTCGATCATGGGCCGCACCGACGCGGCGACCTTCCTCGACTGCCGCACGCTCGACGTCGAATCGGTCGATCTCGGCTTCGCGAGGGAAGGCCTCGAGGTGCTGGTGATCGACACCCGCGTCGCGCACTCGCACGCCACCGGCGGCTACCGCGACCGGCGCGACGCCTGCGAGCGCGCCGCAGCCGCCATGGGAGCACCGGCACTGCGCGACGTCGCCGTGAGCGACCTCGACCGAGCCGCGGAGCTGATGGACGAGGTCACCTTCCGCCGGGCGAAGCACATCGTCACCGAGAACGCGCGCGTGCTCGACACGGTGCGGGCGCTGCGCGAGTCGGGGCCGCGCGCGATCGGCGAGCTGCTGCTGGCCTCACACGCCTCGATGCGCGACGACTTCGAGATCTCCGTTCCCGAGCTCGACATCGCCGTCGACACCGCGATGTCGGCAGGGGCGATCGGAGCCCGGATGACCGGAGGTGGCTTCGGCGGCGCGGCGATCGCGCTCGTCGAGCACGACCTGGTCGACGAGGTCTCCTCCCGTGTCGCCGCGGCTTTCGCTGAGGCCGGCTTCGGCGCTCCGCGCACCTTCACCGTCCACCCCTCCGACGGCGCCCACCGCGACGCCTGACCTGCGCGGCGACCGGCCGGGCGCCGGCGCCCGGCGCAGCAGTGGAACCGCCGTTCCGGTGTGGCGAACTGCGCCACCGGCGCTGCCCATCCGGTTCAAGTGTGCGGAAGTGCGGCAAACGTCGGGTCTTGCCGCAATCTGCCACACCTGAGTGGTGTCTGAGGGCTGGGCGTCGGCCCGGTATCGTGGCCGCACTGGATGAGGGAGGATCCGCAGTGGTGCAGACGGGAAGATCTCTGGCGAAGAGACCGTTCATTCGACGAGCCGCGGCGGCGTTCGCCGTGGCGGCCTGTGCCCTGTTCGGCGTGCTTGCGCCCGCAGTCTCCGCAGCCGGCGCACCAGAGTCGAGCGCGGCGATATCCGGGTCCGTTTCTGCCGTACCTGCCGGCGTCAGCTCTGCTTCCGTCGACGACTTCGAGTTCGAGAGCCTGCACACCGAGTTCGACGTGTCGCGCGACGACGAGGGAGTCGGCGTCGCCACAGTCACCGAGACCTTCGTCGCGCAGTTCCCTTCCGCGCAGAACCGCGGAATGGTCCGCGCCATCCCTGAGACCTCCTTCGGCGCCCCCACGCATCCGACGATCGTCTCCGTCACCGACGGAACGGGCACCCCGCGGGACTACGAGACCGAATCGGAGGACGGCTATCTGGCGATCACCTCCGCCGTCCCTGAGGGCGAGTTCGCCGAGGGGCAGCAGACCTACGTCTTCACCTACACGATCGACAATGTCGGGCACCCGATGGAGAACGGTCTCGATGAGTTCTACTGGGACATCAACGGCGAGGAATGGGTGCAGCCGTTCCGCGGGGTGAGCGCGACGGTGACGATCGCTCCGGATCTCGCGACCGAACTCACCGGCGACGCGCGCTGCTACATCGGCACGGACGGTGACGAGTGCGGCATCTCGAGCGCGGAGGAACCGGATGGGACGGTGACCTTCGAGACGGACACCGTTGCCGCGGCACCGTATGAGAGCGCGACCGCGGCGATCGGGTTCGCATCCGGCACCTTCACACCCTTCGA
The DNA here is from genome assembly GCF_003335195.1 of Microbacterium sp. JB110. NCBI lineage: Bacteria > Bacillati > Actinomycetota > Actinomycetes > Micrococcales > Microbacteriaceae > Microbacterium > Microbacterium sp. JB110. The sequence goes on from NZ_QPGM01000005.1 coordinate 119,088, forward strand.
CAGCTCCCCATTCGCGTCGCTCTGGGGCTGGGCCGCGCTGGTCGGTGCGCTCGGTTCCGTGGCGACGCTCGTCTGGGCGATCGTGGCCCGTCGCACCGTGCTGAGGGACTCGCCAGGGCGCTTCACGATCATCGCGGAGTACGACCCTCCGCCCGGCATCGACGCCTTCGCGGCCAGGCGGTTCGTCGCCACGAGTCTCGACAAGGCGATCTCCGCTGAGCTTCTCGAGCAGGCGGTCCGCGGATCGGTGCGGATCATCGAGCAGCCGGCGGTCAAGCGTCACAAACCGAAGCTGGCCGCGGAGCTGATCGATCCGAGCCTCGCCGATGAGAACGGAACCAGGCTGCTGCGTGCGCTGTTCGGACAGACCCTCCCGGTCGGCGCGGTCTATTCCTTCGGCGCACACGACTCACGCCTGTCGAAGGCGATCTCGAGTCTGAATTCCGAGACGGCGAAGGCGAGCCGGCGTCTGTACCGCAGGCCGTTGCCGCGCGGGCCGATCTTCGCGGTCGTCTGCGCCGCGATCGTCTCAGCTGTTGTCGCGGTCGTCGGCGGAGCGCTCGCGCTGTCAGGCTACGTGTCGCCTGCGCTTCCTGTGACGGCGCTCGTCGTCGGGATCGTCGTCTCCTTCGCCGCGCTCGTGGTGGTCGCCAAGCATCCGCTCAACGGGTCGGGCGCCGAAGTGCGAGATCATCTCAAAGGCCTCAAGCTGTTCATCGAGGTGGCAGAGGAGGACCGGATCCGGACGCTGCAGTCACCGTCGGGGGCGCAGCGACGCCGCATCGATCCGAACGACCCTCGCCAGCTGCTGCACCTGTACGAGGAGCTGCTTCCGTTCGCCGTCCTGTTCGGCCTCGAGAAGCAGTGGACCGACCGTCTCGCTCTGATGTACACCGACGCCTCACCGTCGTGGTGGGCAGGCGCCGGGGCGTTCCACGCCGCGTCGTTCTCCGCGGGCGTCGGCTCGTTGTCGTCGACTGTTTCGACCTCCAGCTCGTCCGGCGGCTCAACCGGAGGCGGCTCCGGCGGCGGTGGAGGCGGCGGCGGAGGAGGAGGCGGCGTGTAGCGGCCCACCCGTTCGGGTGTGCCTAACTGCGCCATCGGCGTCGGGCATCCGGTTCGGGTGTGCGGATGTGCGGCAAACGTCGAGCCTTGCAGCACTTTGCCACACCGGAGGGGGCGAGGGCGTCTCCGGGGCGGGACGGGCTCCCGGGGTGGCGGGCTTCGGCGCAGCCCGTTCGGGTGTGCCTAACTGCGCCATCGGCGTCGGGCATCCGGTTCGGGTGTGCGGATGTGCGGCAAACCCTGAGCCTTGCCGCACTCTGTCACACCGGAGCGACCACCCACGGCCTCACCTCGAGACGATCGCCTGCACCAGGGCCTCGGCGGTGGCGCGCTTGGTGCCTGAGGCGTCGGCGATGATCCGGTCGTCGGAGCCGACGATGAGCAGCCGGTTGTCGTCGCGCTCGAAGCCGGCGTCCCATCCGACCTCGTTGGCGGCGAGCAGGTCGGCGCCCTTGCGGCGGCGCTTGGCGATCGCCCGCTCGGCCAGGCTGACGCCGTCATCCGGGGTCTCGGCGGCGAAGCCGACGATCGTCTGCCCTGGACGCCTGGCTGCCACGACCCCGGCCAGCACATCCGGCGACTCGACCAGCTCGATCCGGAGCGGCCCAGACGCCTCCTCCTTGCGCAGCTTCTGCTGCGCCACCTCCGGCAGCCGGTAGTCGGCGACGGCAGCGGCCATCACGACCACGTCGGCCGACGGCGCCGCCTCGGAGACCGCGCGCTCGAGTTCGTCCGTGGTGCTCACAGTCACGATGCGGATCTGCGCGTGCGCCGATGCCTCGGTGAGTACTGCCCAGTCGACGTTCGCCGCGATCAGCGTCACCTCGGCCCCGCGCCTGGCGGCAGCGAGGGCGACCTCGGTGCCCTGCTTCCCGCTCGAGCGATTGCCGATGAAGCGCACCGGATCGAGCGGCTCGCGGGTGCCGCCCGCCGTCACGAGCCATGTCCCGGATGCCGCGCCGTCCGTCCCCCGATGCAGCTCACGGCCGACGGCCTCGTGGATCTGCTCCGGTTCGGCCATCCGGCCGGGACCCGTGTCACCGCCGGTGAGCTCGCCCGCCACGGGGCCGACCATGTGCACACCGCGCGAGGTGAGCGTGTCGACGTTGGCCTGCGTCGCCGGGTTCTGCCACATCTCCGTGTGCATCGCAGGCGCGATCAGCACCGGCGCGGACGTGGCCAGCAGCGTCGTGCCGAGCAGATCGTCGGCGAGGCCCGAAGCCATCTTCGCCATCGTGTTCGCGGTCGCCGGCGCGATGACCACCAGATCGGCGCGCTGCCCGAGCGATACGTGCCGCACGCTGGCGACGTCGTCGTGCACGCTCGTCGTCACGGGGTTGCGGCTGATCGCCTCCCACGTCGGCAGGCCGACGAACCGCAGCGCGTCTTCGGTCGGCACCACGTGCACGTCGTGTCCGTCCTTCACGAGCAGCCGCACGAGCTGCACCGACTTGTACGCGGCGATCCCGCCTGTCACACCCACGACGACGAACATGGCTCCATTGTGTCAGCGCGGGCGGCATCCGGGGCGGGCAGCGGACTGAGAGGGCGAACCTGCCCGCGCAACCTCGTACGCTGGAGTCGATACCCATGTGCACCGTCGTCATCCGCGTGCCCGAGACCGTCGGCACCCCCATCAGCCTGCTCGCCGTGCGCGACGAGGATCCCGCCCGACCCTGGAACCCACTGGGTCGGTGGTGGCCGGATGATCCGGATGTCGTGGGCGTACAGGATCGCCTCGCCGGTGGGGCGTGGATGGCGGCTCGAGGCGGGAGGCTCGCGGTCACGCTGAATCGCCACGGCGATCCGGACCTGCCGCCGGAGCGCATCGTCTCGCGCGGTTCGCTCGCCGTCGACGCCGCGGCAGGCCGCCCGCAGCCCGACACGCACGCTATGCGCGGGTTCAACCTCGTGACCATCGCCGACGGCGCCGCGCGGGTGACGTCGTGGGACGGCATCCGGATGAGCGGGGAAGAGATCCCGCCCGGAACGCACATGCTGGCGCACCACGACCTCGACGACCCGCGCAGCGAACGCATCACGGCCTGGCGCGACGCCTTCGCCGATGCCGAGCTCGGCGCCGGCGGCGACTGGTACCTGCCGTGGATCGACCTGCTCGAACGCACCTCCGAGGTCGGACCCACCGACGACCGCGCCATCGTGCGCGACAACCGCCCGCTCGGCTACCCGACGTTGTCGACGCTGGCGTGCGTCGCGCGGATCACGCCGGGCACCGCCGACGTGCAGTACGCGGAGTTCGATGCGCCTGGACAGTGGGCGCCGCTGAGCTTCGCCTGAGCGGCGCCCCTGCCGCACGAGCCACGTCCACCGGCCACAGGCATCCGGATGATCCGGCCCGCGAGAGGGGTGACTTGGCTCGCGAAATGCGCACTTTTCGTCCGAAAAGGTGTCAAGAACGGCGCATCTCGACGAAAAGTGCGCATTTCGGCAGCGGGGCAATGTCAGGGGGCGGCGAGGAACTCCTCGAGGCGGGTCTGCTCCTCGGCCGGCATGCCGTAGGTGTGCTCGGGGGCGGGGTATCCGGAAGACCGGACGTCGTCGGCGAATGATGCGACGCCGGTGATCATCCGCTCGCGCAGCTCGTCGTAGCGCTTGACGAAGCGTGCGGGGGCGCCGTCGTGGATGCCGAGCAGGTCGTGGAAGACGAGCACCTGCCCGTCGACGTCCGCGCCGGCGCCGATGCCGATCACCGGAACGCGCAGCCGCGGTGCGATCGCGGCGGCCGCGGCTGCAGGCATCGCCTCGAACACGATCGAGAAGCATCCGGCGTCTTCGAGTGCGCGGGCCGCGTCGAGCACGGACAGCGCCTCCTCGGCGGTGCGCCCCCGCGCGCGGAAGCCGCCGCCTGACGCCGCCGTCTGCGGCGTCAGGCCGACGTGGCCCATCACGGGAATGCCGGCGCGCACGATCGCCCGCGCCCGCTCGACCGACGGCCCGCCGCCTTCGAGCTTGACGGCATCGCACCCGGCCTCTTTGACGAAGCGCTGTGCGGTCGCCACGGCGTCGGCATCGGAGGCTTCGTAGGAGCCGAACGGCAGGTCGCCGACCAGCAGCGGCCGGTGTGCACCGCGGCGGGCGGCGCGGCACAGCACGAGCATCTCGTCGACCGTGACGGGCACCGTGCTGTCGTAGCCGAGCACCGTCATCGCCCCGGAATCGCCCACCAGCACCACATCGACGCCGGCGGCATCGGCGATGCCCGCGCTGGGGTAGTCGTAGGCGGTCACCATCACGATGCGCTCGCCGCTCGCCTTCATCCGAGCGAGGTCCGCGATGCCGATGCGCTCGCCGCGGGGCGCGTGCGTGCTCACGCCGATGCCCTGAGCAGCCGGTCGACGGCGTCGTCGACGGTGATGATCTCGTTGCGGCGCCCGACGTGCACGACGCGCGGCTCGTACTGTTCGAGGTCGCGCTCGTCGTATTCGGCGTAGGAGACGACGATGATGGTGTCACCTGAGTGCACCAGACGAGCCGCCGCGCCGTTGACCTGCATCGCGCCGGATCCCCGCTCGCCCAGAAGCGCGTAGGTCTCGAAGCGGGCGCCGTTGTCGATGTCGAGCACGTGCACCTGCTCGTGCGGCAGGATGTCGGCTGCCTCGAGCAGATCGGGGTCGATGGTGATCGAACCGACGTAGTTCAGGTCGCTGCCGGTGATGGTGGCGCGATGGATCTTGGACTTCAGCATGGTGCGGTGCATCAGCGGTCTCCTTCCAGGATGCGGTTGTCGATGAGGCGTGCGGTGCCGACGCGTGCGGCGACGGCCAGCAGGGAACGGTCGCCGATCTCGTCGAGCGCGCCGAGGTCATCCGGGTCTCGCAGCTCGACGTATTCGGGGTCGATGCCCGCGCCGACGAGCACGCCGCGGGCCGCCGCGAGCACGGGCCCTGCGCGGCGCTCACCGGATCGGACGAGTGCCTCGGCGGCGTCGAGGGCGCGGTTCAGTGCGGTGGCCTGCTTGCGCGATGCCGCGTCGAGGTAGGCGTTGCGCGAACTCATGGCGAGGCCGTCCGGATCCCGCACGATCGGGCAGGCCTCGATGCGCACCCGGATGTTCAGATCGCGCACCATGCGGCGCACCACGACCACCTGCTGGGCATCCTTCTGGCCGAAGTAGGCGGAATCCGGGGCGACGATGCCGAACAGCTTTGCGACCACCGTGGCGACGCCGTCGAAGTGACCGGGCCCGCGGACCGCACCGCAGAGCACGTCGGTGACCCCCGAGACGTGGACCGTCGTGGCGAAGCCGTCGGGGTACACCTCGCTCGCGGGCGGGGCGAGCAGAACGTCGGCACCGGCCTCGCGGGCCAGCCGCGCATCGCCCTCCTCGTCGCGCGGGTAGGAACCGAGATCCTCATTCGCGCCGAACTGGGTCGGGTTCACGAACAGCGACACGACGACGAGCTCGTTCTGCGCCCGAGCGGCGCGGATGAGGGAGAGGTGCCCCTCGTGGAACGCGCCCATCGTCGGCACGAGTCCGATCGACCCGCCTGAGGCTCGCGTCTCCGACACGGCCGTGCGGATCTCTGCGATCGTTCTGATGATCTTCACGCGGCCTCCTCGGTCATCCGGTGAGTGCTGGCGCACATCGCGTCGAAGAGCTCCGGCACACCGGGGACATCGGCGATCGCCGCGCGCTGGCGCACCACGGTGCCGTCGTCGCCGCGTGCGATTGGGCCGGTCAGTGCCGCGGCACCGTGTTCCGTCCAGTTGTCGACCGTGCGCCGGATGAGCGGTGCGAGCATGTCGCGCGCGCTGACTTCGTCGATTCCGGCCGCCCCGGCCGCCCGGGCGGCGGCTTCCTCGAGGGTGACGAGGAAGTTCGAGGCGATGCAGCATGCCGCGTGATAGGCGGCACGGTGCTCATCGGCGATCTCGAAGGACCTGCCGCCGAGAGCATCGACGAGCATGCTGGCCGCCTCCCTGCCGGCGGGATCGTGGGCCGCGACGGCGCACGCAAGGCCGGAGAAGACATCCGGATGCTCGTCGCCCGTGAAGGTCTGCACCGGATGCAGCCCGAAGTCGACGTCGTCGATCGGCGTGGCCCCCGAGGTGTGACCGACGATGCGCGCACGCCCGGCGACGGCCGCGGCCGCGCGGGGGATCTCCGCATCCGTGACGCACAGCAGGGCGATGTCGGCACGCGGAACCGATTCGCCGCGACCGGTGGGCCCGAGCGCGTCGACACCGGCGGCGCGGAGGGCGCGGGTGATCACGCCGCCGAGTCGGCCGTTGCCGACGACGGCGACGCGGAGGTCTGCGAGTGCGAAGGAATGGGTGCTCATGGGGTGCTGCGCGTTCGATGCGCGCGGGATGAGTATCCAGCTGTCAGCGCACGCCATACAAATCCGGGATCAAAGTGACAAGTGCACAAGGGCACAATGCGTGCGTAACGTTCTTCTCTTCCTCGAAGTGCATGGCATAACGCTCCCGCGCTCCTCGCGCCTATCCGCTCCGGCGTCGCAGGAGGGCAGAGCCGCGTTCGTCTGCGTCGAACGCGGGGATAACAAGCGCATACGCCGCGCAAGGCGCAAACGAGAGATGCGGCGCGGCTCTTGATGCGGCGCACAGCAGAAGGGGCCGGGTGGAGAGAATCTCCGCCCGGCCCCTCGTCCCTTGCACCAAGAGTGTCCTGCAATCACATGTCGGTCGCCGCCACAGCAAAACGGCTTCCGTGGTTCCCACTGTATAACGGAGGAGTAACGCTTGTCACGCACTTTCGTTATTTTTCTGTGACATTCATCTCTCGTTCATCGAAGACGCCCAGGTTCTCGCCGCCGATCTCGGTCCGACGCGCGGGCGTCGTCGCCTCACGCCAGCCCGGCGTCGCGGGCGATCACGGCCGCGCGCATCCGGCTCGGTGCGCCGAGCTTGCTGAGCACGTTCGACACGTGGCTCTTCGCCGTCGGCTCCGACACGAACAGCGTCGTCGCGATCTGCGCGTTCGAGAGCCCCTGGCCGAGGGCGCCGAGCACCTCCCGTTCGCGCGGAGTGAGGTGCTCGATCTGCGCGGCCGCATCGGCCGCGGGGTCCTGCCTGCTCGATGCGCTTCGCGCGCGCTCCAGTACGCGCCGTGTGACCTCGGGGGAGAGCACGCCCTCGCCCGCCGCGACCCTCCGCACGCCGTCGATGATGTCGTCGGCCTCCGCTGTCTTCAGCAGGTAGCCGGCAGCTCCCGCAGCCAGCGCGCCGTCGACGTAGTCGTCGACCGCGAACGTCGTCAGCACCAGCACGGGGATCTGCAGCTGCGTGAGCTCCTCGGTCGCCGCGATCCCGTCGACGTGCGGCATCCGCACGTCCATCAGCACCACGTCCGGTTCCAGCGCGCGGGCCTGCGAGACGGCGATGCGGCCGTCGGCGGCCTCACCCACCACCTCGACGTCGTCCGACATCTCGAGCACCGCCCTCACTCCCGCTCGTACGGCGGCGTGGTCGTCTGCGATGAGAACACGGATCACGGTTGCTCCTTCTGATTCGATGCGCTGATGGCGGTCATGCGGAAAGGTCGGCGCCCAATGGAATCTCGACCCGCACGCGCCACAGGCCGTGCTCCGCACCGATGTGCCCTGTGCCACCGAGCGTGAGCCAGCGCGCGGCCATCAGCTCGGTGCCGAGCCCGGAGCCCTGGGCGTGCTCCGGGCGGGAGGGGAGGGGATTGTCGATGGTGATGCCGATCGTCCGGTCTCCTCGGTCGAATCGCGCATCGATCGGCGCGCCAGGTGCGTGCTTCGCCGCGTTCGCGATCGCTTCGCGACCGATGCGCTCCAGCGCGTTCGAGACGGGAGTCGACAGCGTGCCGGGGTCGCCGGCGAGCGTCAGCTCGACCCCGAACGCTTCCGCCTGGGCGCGCATGGCCGCCTGCGGATCGTGGGCGGTGGGACGTCCGTCCGCATTCCCCGCGCGGGTGCCGTCGACGCGCCCGTGCGGCTCATCCGGAACGTCGGCCGCCGTACCGTCGTCGGCGCGGTCCTGCGCGAGCACGCCGATCAGCTGGTGCAGCTCGCTGAGGGCCTCGTGACTGGAGGTGCGCATCGCCGTCACGGCGCGCGTCAGGGCAGGGTCATCATCGACGCGCGATGACATCGCGGATGCCTGCAGCGAGATCGCCGTGAGCCGCGCGGCGATCTCGTCGTGCAGCTCGCCGGCGACCTCCGTCCGCTCCGCCCGCACGGCGGCGGCCCGCTCCGCTTCGGCGGCGCGCGCGATCGCGTCGGCTCGATCCTTCTCCGCCGTCAGCAGCTCGTCGCGCTGGCGTACGGCCGTGCCCCACAGCAGGGGGGCGCCGTTGAAGAGCGTGACGGCGATGACGACGGCGATGACCTCGCCCACACTCTCGGCGCTGAACACGGGGCGCGCCTGCACGATGCCGGCTGTGATCACGCACGCATACACGATCGCCCGCCCCCGAGGAGAGGCGTACAGCATCGCCGCGTACAGCGCATCGACCATGGCGACGAGCGGGAGCATCAGCAGCGGCTCCGAGGCGAGTGCGATCGCGACCAACTGCGCGGCCGCGAGTGCGACGGCCGCCTCCGGCATGCGCCGCTTGGACAATGCGACCACGACCGAGACAGCGACGATCGGCCACAGCCACACGATGTCGATCGCGTCGAGGGGCAGCACCCATGCCCTCACATCGGCGAAGAACCAGGCAGCCACTCCCGCGGCGGCCAGCAGCACGGCAGCCGTGATGTCTCCGGCGAGCGAGCGGTAGCGCACGCCTGGCAGCACCCACTCGTCGAAGGGGAGTCGCAGGGGACGATCGTTCGGCACGCGTCCATCTCAGCACGTGAGCGGCGCGAGCAGATCATCCGAAGGGAGGATCCTTCGTGATCGCGCGCCTCGGTGCCGGCAGCGATCGGACATCCGGATGCTCGGCCGGTAGTGTCGGAAGCCCGAACGGAAGGACGCTCGCAATGGCAGAACCGATCCGGATCCCCGGTGTGACACTGAACGACGGCAGTCCGTTCGCCGAGCTGGGCCTCGGCACGTACAAGCTCACAGGCGACGACGGCATCGCCGCGGTCGAAGGGGGAATCCGCGGCGGCTATCGCGTGCTCGACACCGCGGTGAACTACGGCAACGAGCGCGAGGTCGGTGAGGGCGTGCGCCGCAGCGGCGTCGACCGCGACGACATCATCGTGACCACCAAGGTTCCCGGTCGTCACCACGGCTACGACGAGGCCATCGCCAGCGGCCGCGAGTCGAACGAGACGCTGGGCCTGGGCCGCATCGATCTGCTGCTGATCCACTGGCCGAACCCGAGCGTCGACAAGTACGTCGACACCTTCCGCGGCATGATCGAGCTGCGTGAACAGGGCGTCGTGCGCTCGGTGGGCGTCTCGAACTTCACCATCGCCATGCTGGAGCGGCTGATCGCCGAGACCGGCGTCACACCGAGTGTGAACCAGATCGAACTGCACCCGTACTTCCCGCAGGCCGAGCTGCGCGCCTTCCACGCAGAGCACGGCATCCGCACGGAGAGCTGGAGCCCGCTGGCCCGCCGCACGGAGCTGCTGCAGGAGGAGTCGCTGCTCGCCCTTGCCGAGAAGTACGGCGTCACCCCGTCGCAGCTGGTGCTGCGCTGGCATACGCAGCTGGATGCCACGCCGATCCCGAAGTCGTCGTCGCCGGATCGCCAGCGCGAGAACGCCGACGTGTTCGGCTTCGATCTCGATCCGGATGACATCGAGCAGATCGCTTCGCTCGAGCGCGGCCGCATCTTCGACGCCGACCCCGACGTGCATGAGGAGATGTAGTCAGGAGCCCTTCCGCGACAGCTTCGACGGCCACCAGATCGCGCGGCCGATGTCGTAGGAGAGCGCAGGAACCAGGAGCGACCTCACCACGAAGGTGTCCAGCAGTACGCCGAACGCGACGATGAAGGCGATCTGCGCCAGGAACAGGATCGGAATGATCCCGAGCGCGGCGAAGGTCGCTGCCAGTACGAGCCCGGCCGACGTGATCACGCCGCCCGTGATGGTCAGGCCGCGCAGCACGCCCTCGCGGGTTCCGGATGTCAGCGCTTCCTCGCGCACGCGCGTCATGAGGAAGATGTTGTAGTCGATTCCGAGCGCCACGAGGAAGACGAACCCGTACAGCGGCACGGCCGGGTCGGCACCAGGGAAGCCGAGCACGTGATCGAACACGAGCGCGGAGACGCCGAGCGCCGTGCCGAAGGAGAGCACGGTCGTGGCGATCAGCAGCAGCGGCGCGAGAATCGAGCGCAGCAGCATCATCAGGATCAGCGCGATCACGGCGAGCACCACAGGGATGATCAGGTTGCGGTCGTGGATCGACGCATCGTTCGTGTCGATCGCCGTCGCCGTCACCCCGCCGGCGACGGCGCCTGGCGCCTGATCCGACAGCTCATTCCGGATGTCCCTGACGACCTCCTCTGCTGCGGCCGAGTCCGAGGCGTCGGTGAGCGTGCCCTCGAGCATCGCGTCGCCGCCGACGATCGTCGGCTCGGGGGCGGGTGAACCGGGTACGAGGGCGGAGATGCCGTCGGATGTCACCGGCGCCGTGCCGCTTGGAGAATCGGACGCGACGACCGACACGGCATCGACGCCGTCGTGCGCCAGCAGCACGTCGGCGGCGTTCTGCAGGTCGTCCTCGGGTACGACGACTCGCACGGGCGTTCCTGACCCGCCGGGGAAGTGCTCACCGAGGGCGACCTGGCCGTCGCGTGCGGGAGAGGAGCCGAGTACGAGGTCCGACTGCGGCACCCCGGATGCCTCGAGCTGCGTCGCGCCGACCGCGCCCGCCGCCAGCACCAGCGCGGTGACGATCCAGACCGCGCGGGGGCGCCGGCGCACGAGCACCGCCATCTTCGCCCACACGCCCTTCGTCGGCACGCCAGGCTCCGCGGCCACGACATCCGGTTCGTACTTGGGCCGTCGCGGCCAGAACGCCGCACGACCGAACGCGAACAGCACGGCGGGCAGCAGCGTCAGCGCGGCGAGCATTGCGAAGGCGATGCCGATCGCCGCAACCGGACCGAGCGTGCTGTTCGACTTCAGGTCACTGAGAAGCAGACACAGCAGGCCCGCGATCACCGTGCCGCCCGAGGCGAGGATGGGTTCGACTGATGCCCGCAGCGCGCGAGTGGTCGCCACGGCCCTGTCGCGGTTGACGCGCAGCTGCTCGCGGAAGCGCGCGACGTAGAGCAGGGAATAGTCGGTGGCCGCGCCGATGACGAGGATGAACAGGATGCCCTGGGTCTGGCCGCTGAGCAGCAGCACTTCCCACTTCGCCAGCCACCACACCATCAGCAGCGCGGCACACAGTGAGAACATGCTCGTGGCGAGCACGGCGACCGGCAGCAGCAGCGATCGGTACACGAGCACCAGGATCACCAGCACGGCGAGCAGGGCGACCCCGAGCAGCAGTCCGTCGATGCCGGAGAAACCGGCGACGAGATCAGCGGAGAACCCGGCGGGGCCCGTGACGTAGGCGGTGACGCCGTCGGGCAGACCGTGGTTCACGGCATCGCCGATCGCCGCGACCGCGTCAGCGATGTCGGCGTCGTCGGCGACGGGCACGAAAGCCTGAGCGGCGAGACCGTCATCCGATGCGATCACGGGCGAGACATCGGAGGTCACATCCGGAAGGTCGGCGAGAGAGGCGACCTCGTCACCGATCGTCGCGAGCTGGTCTTCGGTGAGCTCCGTCTCTCCGACGAACACGGCGATCGCCGGAACGGCATCGGACTCGGTGAACTCCGGCAGGAGCTCCTGCACGCGCGTGGCGTCGGCGGACTCCGGCAGATAGGCGGTTTGATCATTGGAGGAGACCTCGTCGACTTTGCCGAAGTAGGGTCCGCCGATTCCGGCCGCCGTCAACCACGCCAGGATCAGCACGGCGGGCAGCAGCACGCGCAGCGGGCCGGAGCGGCGTCTGCGCGGATGGAGCTCGCGGCGGGTGCGCGTCGCAGCGTCGTGGGCGGTCATGTGGTCTCCTCCATCGGTCGCGCACCTGCACGGGCGGCAGCGCCATCGCTCCAATCTATGTCGTCGTGCCGCAAGACTCTCCGTGCCTGAGACCGGCGAGCCGAATCGGCGTGGGGCCGGCGGAGGAAGAGGTCGCGGCCGATGCCGTTGTCACGGTCGTACACACCGATCCGCAGCGCGTGGTCGGCGACATCACAGCGGCCATGCACGGTCCGACGATTGCGTCAGGGCGGACCTTCCGCAGCACCTCTATTGCGGATCGGCGGGGTTGCCGAGTAGACAGAGAGTTACCGGAGTCCCGTGAAGTCACCCGGGCCCCGCGAAGGGGAGGGGAACGACGTGAACGCAGAGATCGCCGCGCATCGCAGAGTGATCCGGCGCGAGTCGCACTCGTCGCGGTCCGCACCCGCCGCCTCCGTCGGCCCAGCCGCAGGCAGGGGCTTCCGATCAGATCCCGACGGGAACTCCCGCACAGGACAACTTCCCCGCAACCACGCGGGGCAGCGAGAGAGAGGAAGAATCGATGAGCGCTGAGGACAAGATCACGGCTGCCGCCGATAAGGCCAAGGGCAAGGCCAAGGAGACGATCGGTCAGATGACCGACGACGAGCGTCTCGAAGCGGAGGGCAAGAAGGACCAGGCCAAGGGCCACCTTCGCGACGCTGCAGAGAACGTCAAGGACACTTTCAAGAAGTGATCGGTGGAGCAGGGGGCGGCGCACACGTGCGCCGCCCCCTGCTCCATCACAACCCCGCGCCGCGGGCGGCAGCGCCCTCGGCACAACAGGAAGGACATACATCATGGGCTTTCTCGGTTTCCTGCTCCTCGGCCTCATCGCCGGAGCGATTGCAAAGCTGATCATCCCGGGCAAGCAGGCTGGAGGCTGGTTCGTCACGCTGCTGCTGGGCGTTGTCGGAGCGCTGCTCGGCGGGTGGCTCGGCAGCCTCATCTTCGACGTCGGGCTGGGATCGTTCTTCTCCCTCTCGACATGGCTGCTCGCGATCGGGGGCTCCCTGCTGGTGCTCGTGATCTACGGCGCGATCGCGGGTCGACGCGCCAAGAAGTAGGACCCGCTCCGCACGGGAGGAAGAGCCGGGGACATCGGGGGCTCGCGGGACAGCAGCGCCGCTGTCCCGCGAGCCCCCGATGTCGCGGGAGTGCCGGCAGAGCATGACGAGATGGTCGCGGCGTTCTCGACAGCGCTCCCCACCGCGAGATCATCGGGGCTCGCGCAGCTGACAGCGCCCCTGGCGCACACGGCCACCGACACGCCCGGGAGGGCCCGAGTTTGTGGGGTGTGCACGATCCGCGTAATGTTTTCTCCTGTCGCCGCCAAGAGGTGAGGTTGAGCCGGAAGGTTCCCATCCCAAGACGGCGACACAATCCCCCCGAAGAACCTGAGGCAGCTGCCGACGGAGCAGAGGTGGGAGGCTGCTCGTCTCTTGAGGGTCTCGGTTTGCGAGTCCCGGTGAGATGAGCTAGGCTTCTGAGGTTGTCCTTTCGAAGAGCTTCGGCTCGAAGAAGGCGATCACACGGTTCAGAAAGCATTCAGCTTCGGTTGAATAGACTGAATCGAAAGCCTTTCGGTTCGGAAAGCGATTCAGAATACGGATTGCTGAGAATGCGAAAGCCAAATGCAAAGCCATTCGAAATGCGGCGTGTCGCTTTTGCGACATGAACACTGATCGAATAGGCTGAGGAAGTTGCCCCGGAGGGCTGCGGCGGGAGTCGCAGGGCTGGGAGCGTCCGTTCCTTGAGAACTCAACAGCGTGCACTTGTCAAATGCCAAATTATCCTCGGCTCGTGTGTTTTTCACATGGGTTTGAGAATTCCTTTGGATCAATTATATATGAATCGTCAGCTTTTTGATGGTTCGTCTTTTTGGTCATGATTGAACTCGCTGCTTCGTCACCTTTTTCCGGTGGTGGAGTCGGCAACTGTTTTTTACGGAGAGTTTGATCCTGGCTCAGGATGAACGCTGGCGGCGTGCTTAACACATGCAAGTCGAACGATGAAGCTCCAGCTTGCTGGGGTGGATTAGTGGCGAACGGGTGAGTAACACGTGAGCAACCTGCCCCTGACTCTGGGATAAGCGCTGGAAACGGCGTCTAATACTGGATATGCACTGTAGCCGCATGGTTTGCAGTGGGAAAGATTTATCGGTTGGGGATGGGCTCGCGGCCTATCAGCTTGTTGGTGAGGTAATGGCTCACCAAGGCGTCGACGGGTAGCCGGCCTGAGAGGGTGACCGGCCACACTGGGACTGAGACACGGCCCAGACTCCTACGGGAGGCAGCAGTGGGGAATATTGCACAATGGGCGCAAGCCTGATGCAGCAACGCCGCGTGAGGGATGACGGCCTTCGGGTTGTAAACCTCTTTTAGCAGGGAAGAAGCCTTCGGGTGACGGTACCTGCAGAAAAAGCGCCGGCTAACTACGTGCCAGCAGCCGCGGTAATACGTAGGGCGCAAGCGTTATCCGGAATTATTGGGCGTAAAGAGCTCGTAGGCGGTTTGTCGCGTCTGCTGTGAAATCTGGAGGCTCAACCTCCAGCCTGCAGTGGGTACGGGCAGACTAGAGTGCGGTAGGGGAGATTGGAATTCCTGGTGTAGCGGTGGAATGCGCAGATATCAGGAGGAACACCGATGGCGAAGGCAGATCTCTGGGCCGTTACTGACGCTGAGGAGCGAAAGGGTGGGGAGCAAACAGGCTTAGATACCCTGGTAGTCCACCCCGTAAACGTTGGGAACTAGTTGTGGGGGCCTTTCCACGGTCTCTGTGACGCAGCTAACGCATTAAGTTCCCCGCCTGGGGAGTACGGCCGCAAGGCTAAAACTCAAAGGAATTGACGGGGACCCGCACAAGCGGCGGAGCATGCGGATTAATTCGATGCAACGCGAAGAACCTTACCAAGGCTTGACATATTCGAGAACACTGCAGAAATGTAGGACTCTTTGGACACTCGTATACAGGTGGTGCATGGTTGTCGTCAGCTCGTGTCGTGAGATGTTGGGTTAAGTCCCGCAACGAGCGCAACCCTCGTTCTCTGTTGCCAGCACGTAATGGTGGGAACTCAGGGGATACTGCCGGGGTCAACTCGGAGGAAGGTGGGGATGACGTCAAATCATCATGCCCCTTATGTCTTGGGCTTCACGCATGCTACAATGGCCGGTACAATGGGCAGCGATACCGTGAGGTGGAGCGAATCCCAAAAAGCCGGTCCCAGTTCGGATCGTAGTCTGCAACTCGACTACGTGAAGTCGGAGTCGCTAGTAATCGCAGATCAGCAACGCTGCGGTGAATACGTTCCCGGGTCTTGTACACACCGCCCGTCAAGTCATGAAAGTCGGTAACACCTGAAGCCGGTGGCCTAACCCTTGTGGAGGGAGCCGTCGAAGGTGGGATCGGTAATTAGGACTAAGTCGTAACAAGGTAGCCGTACCGGAAGGTGCGGCTGGATCACCTCCTTTCTAAGGAGCATCTGGCACTCTTTTGGGGTGTCCAGGCGTCGTGTGGGACCGAATGTGTCCTGCCGGCAGCTCATGGGTGGAACATTTGACATGCCATCGTTGATGGGTGATGTCGCTAGTACGTCTCTTTTTGAGGGGCTGGAACGTGGTGTCGTCCGGGGGCGGTGGCTGCACGCTGTTGGGTCCTGAGGGACCGGGCCTTGGGGCTTGGTTTCTTGTTGGGCCCACTTTTGCGCTCCCGGTTGGGGGTTGCGGGGTGGGCGCCGCCCGTACTTTGAGAACTACACAGTGGACGCGAGCATCTTATAGAGAGCGACATCGACCTTTTGGTTGGTGGCTCATGTGATTTTGTAAGTCTTTAAGAGCAAACGGTGGATGCCTTGGCATCTGGAGCCGAAGAAGGACGTAGCAATCTGCGATAAGCCTCGGGGAGCTGATAAGCGAGCTGTGATCCGTGGATTTCCGAATGGGGAAACCCCGCCAGGCGCATTCGTGTGTCCTGGTGACTCCCGCCTGAATATATAGGGCGGGTAGAGGGAACGTGGGGAAGTGAAACATCTCAGTACCCACAGGAAGAGAAAACAAAAGTGATTCCGTTAGTAGTGGCGAGCGAACGCGGATGAGGCTAAACCGAGTGTGTGTGATAGCCGGCAGGTGTTGCATGTTCGGGGTTGTGGGACCTTGTGTTCTCCTGCTGCCGCAGGGGTGACGTTAGAGAAGCGTGTAGACGAACGGTTTTGAATGGCCGGCCGGAGAGGGTGTGAGTCCCGTAGTCGAAACATGTGTTCTCGCGTTACGAGTGTTCCCGAGTAGCACCGGGCCCGTGAAATCCGGTGTGAATCTGTCAGGACCACCTGATAAGCCTAAATACTCCCAGATGACCGATAGCGGACAAGTACCGTGAGGGAAAGGTGAAAAGTACCCCGGGAGGGGAGTGAAATAGTACCTGAAACCGTTTGCTTACAAACCGTCGGAGCGACTTTAATTGTTGTGACGGCGTGCCTTTTGAAGAATGAGCCTGCGAGTTAGTGATACGTGGCGAGGTTAACCCGTGTGGGGTAGCCGTAGCGAAAGCGAGTCTGAATAGGGCGATCGAGTCGCGTGTTCTAGACCCGAAGCGAAGTGATCTATCCATGGCCAGGCTGAAGCGACGGTAAGACGTCGTGGAGGGCCGAACCCACTTAGGTTGAAAACTGAGGGGATGAGCTGTGGATAGGGGTGAAAGGCCAATCAAACTTCGTGATAGCTGGTTCTCTCCGAAATGCATTTAGGTGCAGCGTTGCGTGTTTCTTGCCGGAGGTAGAGCTACTGGATGGCCGATGGGCCTCAACGGGTTACTGACGTCAGCCAAACTCCGAATGCCGGTAAGTGAGAGCGCAGCAGTGAGACTGTGGGGGATAAGCTTCATAGTCGAGAGGGAAACAACCCAGATCGCCAACTAAGGTCCCTAAGCGTGTGCTAAGTGGAAAAGGATGTGGAGTTGCTTTGACAACCAGGAGGTTGGCTTAGAAGCAGCCACCCTTGAAAGAGTGCGTAATAGCTCACTGGTCAAGTGATTCCGCGCCGACAATTTAGCGGGGCTCAAGCACACCACCGAAGTTGCGGCATTGACATTTTTGGTAGGCCTTCGTGGTCCAGCCGTGTTGATGGGTAGGAGAGCGTCGTGTGGCGAGTGAAGCGGCAGAGTGATCTAGCCGTGGACGCCACACGAGTGAGAATGCAGGCATGAGTAGCGAAAGACGTGTGAGAAACACGTCCTCCGAAAGACCAAGGGTTCCAGGGTCAAGCTAATCTTCCCTGGGTAAGTCGGGACCTAAGGCGAGGCCGACAGGCGTAGTCGATGGACAACGGGTTGATATTCCCGTACCGGCGAAGAACCGTCCCAACCAATCCAGTGGTGCTAAGCGCCCGAATCCATTCACCGTCACCTTCGGGTGACACCGGATGGCCTAGCGCGCGACCCCATGCTGGTGCGGTTAGCGTATTAACAGGTGTGACGCAGGAAGGCAGCCCAGCCAGGCGATGGTAGTCCTGGTCCAAGTGCGTAGCCCGAGTCCTAGGCAAATCCGGGACTCATGAGGGTGAGACACGATGGGAATAAAAAGTGGGTGATCCTCTGCTGCCAAGAAAAGCATCGACGCGAGGTTCAAGCCGCCCGTACCCCAAACCGACTCAGGTGGTCAGGTAGAGAATACCAAGGAGATCGAGATAATCGTGGTTAAGGAACTCGGCAAAATGCCCCCGTAACTTCGGGAGAAGGGGGGCCCGCCACTTACTAGGTTTTACACCGAAAGGGTGTGTGGGCCGCAGAGACCAGTGGGGAACGACTGTTTACTAAAAACACAGGTCCGTGCGAAGTTGCAAGACGATGTATACGGACTGACGCCTGCCCGGTGCCGGAAGGTTAAGAGGACGAGTTAGCCCTTGGGCGAAGCTTTGAATTTAAGCCCCGGTAAACGGCGGTGGTAACTATAACCATCCTAAGGTAGCGAAATTCCTTGTCGGGTAAGTTCCGACCTGCACGAATGGCGTAACGATTCCCCAGCTGTCTCAACCACGAACTCGGCGAAATTGCATTACGAGTAAAGATGCTCGTTACGCGCAGCAGGACGGAAAGACCCCGTGACCTTTACTACAGCTTGGTATTGGTGTTCTGTGTGGCCTGTGTAGGATAGGTGGGAGACTGTGAAACCCGGACGCCAGTTCGGGTGGAGTCATTGTTGAAATACCACTCTGGTCATTTGGAGCATCTAACTTCGGACCGTAATCCGGTTCAGGGACAGTGCCTGGTGGGTAGTTTAACTGGGGCGGTTGCCTCCCAAAGAGTAACGGAGGCGCCCAAAGGTTCCCTCAACCTGGTTGGCAATCAGGTGGCGAGTGTAAGTGCACAAGGGAGCTTGACTGTGAGACTGACAGGTCGAGCAGGGACGAAAGTCGGGACTAGTGATCCGGCAGTGGCTTGTGGAAGCGCTGTCGCTCAACGGATAAAAGGTACCTCGGGGATAACAGGCTGATCTTGCCCAAGAGTCCATATCGACGGCATGGTTTGGCACCTCGATGTCGGCTCGTCGCATCCTGGGGCTGGAGTAGGTCCCAAGGGTTGGGCTGTTCGCCCATTAAAGCGGTACGCGAGCTGGGTTTAGAACGTCGTGAGACAGTTCGGTCCCTATCCGCTGCGCGCGTTGGAAGTTTGAGAGGATCTGACCCTAGTACGAGAGGACCGGGTTGGACGAACCTCTGGTGTGCCAGTTGTCCTGCCAAGGGCACGGCTGGTTGGCTACGTTCGGGATGGATAACCGCTGAAAGCATCTAAGCGGGAAGCCGGCCTCAAGATGAGACTTCCATGAACTTCGGTTCGAGAGGCTCCCAGCAGATTACTGGGTTGATAGGCCAGATGTGGAAGCACAGCAATGTGTGCAGCTGACTGGTACTAATAAGCCGACGACTTACACACTTCTTCACTAGCTCTTGCGAGCGCTCGCGTCCACTTTGTGGTTCCCGATGTACGGGCACCCACCCCCTCGAGACCACCCCTCCGCGTGGTCTCACCACAACAGGGGTACACATCGAAATATTTTCGGTGGTCATAGCGGGAGGGAAACGCCCGGTCACATTCCGAACCCGGAAGCTAAGCCTCCCAGCGCCGATGGTACTGCACCCGGGAGGGTGTGGGAGAGTAGGACACCGCCGAAACACTCTTACAGAAAAGCCCGCCCCTTCTGGGGGCGGGCTTTTCTGCGTGTGTGGTCAGCGGTGCGGAGTCGGCACCTTCGCCTGACGCGGTAGCCTGGCACGTGTGATCGAAGACATCCAGAAGCGCGCCTTGCACCGCACCCGCATCCTCGAAGGCCAGATGCGCGGTGTGGGCCGGATGATCGAGAGCGAAGAGTACTGCATGGACATCATCGCGCAGTCGCGCGCGATCCAGCGGTCGCTGGAGTCCCTGAACCGCCTGCTGCTCGAGAACCACCTCCGCACACACGTCTCCACGATGTTCGAGGAGGGCGGTGACCACAGGGAGCAGGCGGTGGAGGAGCTGCTGCGGGCGTTCGACTTCGACGGGCGATAGGCCAGACGCGTCAGACGGTCGCCGCCGGCGGCACATCGAGCTCCTTGATCGCGCGCCAGGCACACCACTGCGGCACTGCCGGCTCTCGTCCGTCGTGGGATCTGCTCTGCGTCGGCCTGTTGCGCAGCGTGCCCGTCGTGCCCGCTGAGACGCCTCCTCAGGCCTCCAGGGGGCCGAGCCAGGCGGTGGCCGCCGTTGCGTGCGCGGACTCCGGGTCGGAGGGGTGGAAAGCGCCGGCGAGCACGTCGCGATAGATGCGCGAGAGCTCGTGCGACGCGAAGAACGACGACCCGCCGGCGACCAGCATGGCTTCATCGGCGATCTGCTTCGCCGCCGTTGTGGAGCGGTGCTTGACCCCTGACAGCAGGGAGAACCAGCGAGGTCCGTGATCCACGACAGCATCGACGTCGTGCGACAGCGAAGCGATCTGCGGCGGCAGGGCGTCATAGGCGAGCCCCATGCCGGCCACGCGACGACGGATATCCGGGTCCTGGCTCAGCGCGCTGCCGGTCCTCTTCGACCTGCGCGCCGCAGCCGAGGCGACGGCGAGGTCGATCGCACGGCGCGCGATGCCCGTGTAGACGGAGGCGAGCAGCAGCTCGAAGGCCGCGAAGATCCCGAACACGAGCGGGTCAGGGCTCGGGCCCGCCGACACGATGCGCGCGACCCGGTCGGCAGGGGCCACGGCGCCGTGCAGCTGAGTCGTTCGGCTCTGTGTGCCCCGCATGCCGAGCGTGTTCCAGTCGTCGCGCGTGACGACCGCGTCGCTGCGCGGTACGAAGGCGTAGACGAGCCGGGGATCATCCGGATCCGTCGTGTCGAGGCCGTGCAGGCCGAGCTGGGTCCACACGGGCGCGAGCGAGGTGAAGATCTTCGTCCCCGTGAAGGCGTACGAGCCGTCGGGGCGGGGGTGTGCGGCCGTGTCGCTGCCGAACAGCACGAGATCGTTGCCCGCCTCGCTGATCCCGAATGCGAACACCTCGCCGGAGGCTGCGCCGGTGAGGACGAACTCGAGATCGTCGATGCCGCGGTCGCGCAGCACCTTCGCCACCGCCGTCCACACCAGGTGCATGTTGATCGCGAGCGCCGTGGCGGGCGCCGCGCCGGCGAGTTTCTGCTGCAGCACGGTCGCCTCTGCGAGACCGAGCCCCGCGCCGCCGAGCTCGGTGGGCACGAGGATCTTCAGGTACCCGGCTTCGCGCAGCTCGGCGAGATCGTCGTCGGGGAAGACGTTCTCCGCGTCGACCGCCGTCGCTCTGGACCGGATGCGTTCGAGCAGATCGTCGGGGAGATGGCCGCTGGTTTCGAACCCGTCGCTCATGCACGCCACTCTATTCTCGCGGCGTGCTGCGGGCTCCGGAATCCGTCGTCGTGCGGACGATCGCGACACGCCAGCGACACGCCGAACCGGTCTCTCCACAGGAATCGAATGTCGGAGGCCCGGCGTAGCGTTCGGGCTGTGGAGAAGACACGATCCGCATGGCGCGAACCGCGTCACGACGCGGTTCGCCGGGCTCCGTCCGGTGTGGACAAACCGGTGGACCCACCTGTGGGAAGTGTGGATAGGGTGTGGATAATCACATGGATGTAACTACTAGCCCTAGTGGTGCCACCGAACCGTCGCACCCATATGTAGTATTGAGGTCCCGGCCACAGGGTGCCGGAACATCAACGAGTCTCAAGGGGAGAGAGCATGTCGATCACCGTTTACACGAAGCCTGCGTGCGTCCAGTGCAACGCCACCTATCGCGCCCTGGACTCCAAGGGGATCGAGTACGAAGTGACCGACCTGTCGGAGGACCCAGCGGCCCTCGAGCAGGTCAAGTCGCTCGGCTACATGCAGGCGCCCGTCGTCGTCACCGACGATGGTCACTGGTCGGGTTTCCGTCCCGACAAGATCGACGAGCTCGCCAGCCGCCTGGCCTGATGACCGGGCGTCGCGTCGGAGCCGAGGGGGAGTGATGACCGCGACAGCCACAGCGACCGAGGCGCCGCTTCTGGTGTTCTTCTCGAGCATCTCGGGGAACACTGCGCGCTTCATCGACAAGCTCGGGTTGCGTGCCGAGCGCATTCCCCTCTACCGCAGCGAGGAACCGCTGCAGGTCGACGAGCCGTATGTGCTCGTGACACCGACCTATGGCGGCGGCGACGGCAACGGCGCCGTCCCGAAGCAGGTCATCCGGTTCCTGAACGACGAACGCAACCGTCGCGGCATCCGCGGCGTGATCTCCGCGGGCAACACCAACTTCGGCGAAGGCTTCTGCATCGCCGGAGATATCATCAGCCGCAAGTGCGACGTGCCGCACCTGTATCGGCTCGAACTCTTTGGCACGGCCGACGACGTTGCTCGCGTGAGCGACGGATTGGAATCATGGTGGAAGCGACAGCAGTGACCGGTGAGGTCACCGACTTCAAGCACAACCCCGCATTCGAGGGCATGGACTATCACTCGCTGAACGCGATGCTGAATCTGTACGACGCTGATGGCAACATCCAGTTCGATGCCGACAAGCGCGCGGCGCAGGAGTACTTCTTGCAGCACGTCAATCAGAACACGGTGTTCTTCCACTCTCTGCGCGAGCGACTCGACTACCTCGTAGAGAAGGAGTACTACGAAGGCGCCGTCATCGAGAGGTACCCGTTCGAGTTCGTCGAGCGGCTCAACGATTTCGCGTACGGCAAGAAGTTCCGCTTCCAGACCTTCCTCGGCGCCTTCAAGTACTACACCAGCTACACGCTGAAGACGTTCGACGGCAAGCGCTACCTCGAGCGCTTCGAGGACCGCGTCGTGATGACGGCGCTGGCGCTCGCCGACGGCGACCAGGACCTCGCGTGGAAGCTGACCGACGAGCTCCTCTCGGGACGTTTCCAGCCGGCGACGCCGACGTTCCTCAACGCGGGCAAGGCGCAGCGCGGCGAACTGGTCAGCTGCTTCCTGCTGCGCATCGAAGACAACATGGAGTCGATCTCGCGTGGCATCAACTCCTCGCTGCAGCTGTCCAAGCGCGGCGGCGGCGTCGCGCTCCTGCTCAGCAACATTCGTGAGTCCGGTGCGCCGATCAAGCAGATCGAGAACCAGTCCAGCGGCATCATCCCCGTGATGAAGCTTCTCGAAGACTCGTTCAGCTACGCCAACCAGCTCGGCGCGCGGCAGGGTGCGGGGGCGGTGTACCTCACGGCGCACCACCCCGACATCATGAAGTTCCTCGACACCAAGCGCGAGAACGCCGACGAGAAGATCCGGATCAAGACGCTGTCGCTCGGCGTCGTGATCCCCGACATCACGTTCGAGCTCGCGAAGAACGACGAGGACATGTACCTGTTCTCGCCGTACGACGTCGAGCGCGTCTACGGTGTGCCCTTCGGCGACATCTCAGTGACCGAGAAGTACCGCGAGATGGTCGACGACCCGCGCATCAAGAAGACGAAGATCGGTGCGCGCAAGTTCTTCCAGACGCTGGCCGAGATCCAGTTCGAGTCGGGCTACCCGTACGTCATGTTCGAGGACACGGTCAACGATTCGAACCCGATCAAGGGCCGGATCAACATGTCCAACCTCTGCAGCGAGATCCTGCAGGTGAACACTCCGACGACGCTGAACACCGATCTGTCGTACGACCAGATCGGCAAGGACATCAGCTGCAACCTCGGTTCGCTGAACATCGCCCTCGCGATGGACTCGCCCGACTTCGGCCGCACGGTCGAGACGTCGATCCGGGCGCTGACCGCGGTCAGCGACCAGAGTCACATCGAGTCGGTGCGTTCGATCGAGGACGGCAACGACCGCTCTCACGCGATCGGCCTCGGCCAGATGAACCTGCACGGCTACCTCGCTCGTGAGCACGTGTTCTACGGCTCGGAAGAGGGCATCGACTTCACGAACATCTACTTCTACACGGTGCTGTTCCACGCGCTGCGCGCGTCGAACAGCCTCGCCAAGGAGCGTGGCGTCGCGTTCGAGGGTTTCGCGGACTCGAAGTACGCCTCGGGCGAGTTCTTCGACAAGTACACCGACCAGGTGTGGGAGCCGCAGACGGAGAAGGCCAAGGAGCTGTTCGCCGGTCACCACATCCCGACGCAGGCCGACTGGGTCGAGCTGAAGGCCGAGATCCAGAAGCACGGCATCTACAACCAGAACCTGCAGGCCGTGCCGCCGACCGGTTCGATCTCGTACATCAACAACTCGACGAGCTCGATTCACCCGATCGCGTCGAAGATCGAGATCCGCAAGGAAGGCAAGCTCGGTCGCGTCTACTACCCGGCGCCGTTCATGCAGAACGACAACCTGGAGTACTACCAGGACGCATACGAGATCGGCTACGAGAAGGTCATCGACACCTACGCCGCCGCCACGCAGCACGTCGATCAGGGCCTGTCGCTGACGCTGTTCTTCAAGGACACCGCCACCACGCGCGACATCAACCGGGCTCAGATCTACGCATGGCGCAAGGGCATCAAGACGATCTACTACATCCGTCTCCGCCAGATGGCCCTCGAAGGCACTGAAGTCGAAGGCTGCGTCTCGTGCACACTTTGACGGTCTGACCAGGGATTTTAGGAGAAAACGGAGAGCATGACTGAATCGCTCAAGCTCCTGAACGATGTTCAGGCGATCAACT
This sequence comes from Microbacterium sp. JB110, assembly GCF_003335195.1. Lineage (NCBI taxonomy): Bacteria > Bacillati > Actinomycetota > Actinomycetes > Micrococcales > Microbacteriaceae > Microbacterium > Microbacterium sp. JB110. The sequence goes on from NZ_QPGM01000005.1 coordinate 143,281, forward strand.
GGAACCGCATCCAGGACGATAAGGACGTCGAGGTGTGGAACCGCCTCGTGAACAACTTCTGGCTGCCGGAGAAGGTGCCGCTGTCGAACGACATCCAGTCGTGGAACACGCTGACGCCGGATGAGCAGCAGCTCACGATGCGCGTGTTCACTGGGCTGACGCTGCTCGACACGATCCAGGGCACCGTCGGCGCGGTCTCGCTGATCCCTGATGCGGTGACCCCGCACGAGGAGGCCGTCTACACGAACATCGCGTTCATGGAGTCGGTGCACGCCAAGAGCTACTCGTCCATCTTCTCGACGCTGTGCTCGACGGAGGAGATCGACAAGGCGTTCCGCTGGTCGGTCGAGAACGAGAACCTGCAGCGCAAGGCGCAGATCGTGATGGACTACTACCGCGGCGACGACCCGCTCAAGCGCAAGGTCGCCTCGACCCTGCTCGAGAGCTTCCTGTTCTACTCGGGCTTCTACCTGCCGATGTACTGGTCGGCGCACGCGAAGCTCACGAACACGGCCGACCTCATCCGGCTCATCATCCGCGACGAGGCCGTGCACGGGTACTACATCGGCTACAAGTTCCAGAAGGGGCTCGAGAAGGTCGACCAGGCCAAGCGCGACGAGATCAAGGACTACACCTTCTCGCTGATGTACGAGCTCTACGACAACGAGGTGCAGTACACGCAGGATCTCTACGACGCCGTCGGGCTGACCGAGGACGTCAAGAAGTTCCTGCACTACAACGCCAACAAGGCGCTGATGAACCTCGGCTACGAGGGCATGTTCCCCTCGAGCGTCACCGACGTGAACCCGGCGATCCTGTCGTCGCTCTCGCCGAACGCCGACGAGAACCACGACTTCTTCTCGGGCTCGGGTTCGAGCTACGTCATCGGCAAGGCCGTGGCCACCGAGGACGACGACTGGGACTTCTAGAGTCACGGGCTGAGCCCGTAGCCTGAAGGGGTCGATGAGGCCCAGGGTTGCAGATCTTCTGCAGCCCTGGGCCTTTTTCGTGCGTTCGCTCATCAAACGGCGGAGGATGCCGATGGGCGCCGGTGCCCGTTCGAGGGGTGCTGCACGGGCGCGGGGATCATCGCGGGCCGGTCGCGCAGGCGAACTCGCGCGAGCCGGAACACTTTCTTTGATCGCAAGTCTGATGCTGAGTCAGAATCTTGCGATTCGGGCAAAGTGTGTCTAGAGTCGATGCTCGATGGGACACACAGAACGCGACCGGCCCAGGCAGTCGGCAACGGAGCGAGGCATCGCCGCACGTGCGCGGACCGCTCTGCGGGACTCGGGCCTTGCGCAGCGAGAAGTCGCCGCACAGATGGGCATCGACGCGACCAAGCTCTCCAAGTCCCTCGGCCAGACCCGCCGCTTCGCCGCGGAGGAACTGCTGCAGCTCGCGCGTGTGACCGGCGTCACCGTCGATTGGCTCCTCACCGACGAGGGCGTCGAGTCGGGCGTCGCGGCTCCCGACGAGAACCTGCTCCCCGGCACTCGCGACGAGTCAGATGAGCATGCGCTGCGCAGAAGGACCATCGTCGAACATGCCTGGCGGCTCTTCGCCGCACGAGGCTTCGCCGGGGTCCGGATCACCGATATCGCCGAGGCCGCCGGGATCTCGAACGCCTCGGTGCACTACTACTTCTCCTCGAAGCAGGAGCTCTTCTCCGAAGCGCTGCCGTACTCGGTCAAGCTCGCGTATGACAGGCAGAGCGCCGAACTCACTGAGATCGCCGACCCCGTCGAGCGCCTGCGCACGCTGATCGGCCTGCAGCTGCCCGTCGATGAGCTGCTGCGTGCGGAATGGTCGATCTGGATGCAGACCTGGGTCGCGATCGTGCTGACCGGTGACCAGCAGGCAGAGCACTCCGGCAGCTATCACCGCTGGTGGCGCACGGTTCGCGATGTCATCGCCGCAGGACAGACGAGCGGTGCGATCGTCGACGAGCCGCTCGACGATCTCGCCAATGCGCTGACCGCATTCGTCGACGGGCTCGGCATCCGCGTGCTCACCGGACTGATCAGCACGGACGACATGACCAAACAGGTCGACAAGTTCATCAACCGAGTTCTGCTCGTCGAAAGGACCACCCCGTGAAGCGCAACGTCATCCTCACCTGTGCCGTCACCGGCGCCGGAGACACCGCAGGAAAATCGGAGCACGTGCCCGTGACACCTGAGGAGATCGCGAACTCGGCGATCGAGGCGGCCAGGGCCGGCGCGTCGGTCGTGCACATCCACGTGCGCGAACCCGAGACGACCCAGGGATCGCGCGAGACCGCCTACTACGCCGAGGTGCAGCGGCTCATCCGGGAATCGGATGTCGACCCGGTCGTCAACATGACGGCGGGCATGGGCGGCGACTACGCGATCGACCCGGCGGACCCGCTGCGCTCGGTCGACGGGACCGACCTGGTGAACCAGGAGACGCGGCTGCAGCACGTCGCTGAGCTGCGCCCGGAGATCTGCACACTCGACTGCGGCACCCTGAACTTCGGCGAAGGCAGCCAGATCTACATCTCCACGCCGGACATGATGCGCGAGGGTGCGGCCCGCATCCGCGACCTGGGCGTGAAGCCGGAGCTGGAGTGCTTCGACACGGGCAACATCTGGTTCGCCAATGTCATGCACCAGGAGGGTCTGCTCGACGATCCGCCGCTCTACCAGATCTGCCAGGGCATCCCGTACGGAGCGCCGGCGGATGCGCGCCTGCTGCACGCGCAGGTCGCGCTGCTCCCCGAGCGCGCGCAGTTCACGGCATTCGCGATCGGACGCAATCAGCTCGAGTGGGTCGGTCAGTCGGTGCTCGCCGGCGGCCACGCACGAGTCGGCCTCGAAGACAATCTCTACCTGTCCAAGGGCGTCAAAGCGACCAACGCACAGCTCGTCTCCAGAGCGCGCGACATCATCGAGTCGCTGGGGACCGCGGTGGCGACCCCCGACGAGGCCCGCGAGATCCTCGCACTCGATGCGCGCTGACCACGGCGGAACGCCGATCCGGAATCTGACAGACACACCTGAGACGAGCAGCATGCAGCTTCGCGAGATGACAACCATCGACACGGTCGCGTGTGTCGGTGCTGGCACGATCGGCGGCGGCTGGGCGGCGTACTTCCTCTCCCGCGGCCTCACGGTGAGGGTGTGGGACCCGAGCCCCGACGCGCAGGACCGGCTCCGGCGCCTCATCGACAACGCGTGGCCAGCGCTCACCGAGCTCGGTCTGGCCGCCGGCGCCGACCGCGACGCATGGACCGTGCACGCCGATCTCGCCGAGGCGCTGGACGGCGTCGGTTTCGTGCAGGAGTCGGCGCCGGAGAACCTCGAGATGAAGCAGCGTCTGCTCGCTGACATCATGCAGGCGGCTCCGGCAGACGTCGTCGTCGGCTCCTCGACATCCGGGTACGGGATGACCGAGATGGCCGCGAAGGTCGCCGACGAGCAGCAGGCGGCGCGCCTCGTGGTCGGGCACCCATTCAACCCGCCCTATCTGATCCCGCTGGTCGAAGTCGTCGGAGGTGAGCGCACGGCCGAGTCGGCGACCGGATGGGCGGCCGAATGGTACGACGCGATCGGCAAATCGGTGATCCGGATGGACAGAGAGGTGCCCGGCTTCATCGCGAATCGACTGCAGGAGGCGCTGTGGCGCGAGGCGCTGCACATGGTCGAGAACGGCGAAGCGACCGTCGAGCAGATCGATCGTTCGATCACGGAGGGCCCCGGTCTTCGCTGGCCGCTTCAGGGCCCGATGCTCACTTTCCATCTCGCCGGCGGCGAGGGCGGCATGGCGCACATGCTCGACCATTTCGGGCCGTCGCTGCTCTCCCCGTGGACGAGGCTGGACGCCCCTGAGCTGACCCCCGAACTCCGCGACGAAGTGGTCGCCGGAAGTGAAGCAGAGGCCGGTGAGCGCAGCATCGACGAGCTGGTGCGTGCGCGGGACGCTTCGGTGATCGCAGTGCGCAAGGCGGTCGCCGCGGTCCGCGAAGCCTTTCCGGAAACGGCCGACGGGGGTGCGGCGGTATGACCCTGTCGACGTACGACACCGCTGTGAAGCCGGAATGGATCGACTACAACGGGCACATGTCCGAGGCGTTCTACGTGCTCGTCTTCGGATTCGCCACCGATGAAGCCATGGCTGCGGTGGGTCTCGACGAGGACTACCGCGCGGCGACAGGATGCTCGCTGTACACGGTCGAGGCGCACGTGCGCTACCTCGACGAGGTCGGCCTTGGCACTGAACTGCACGTGAGCACCGAGATCATCGGAGCCGCGGCGAAGAAGCTGCACATCGCGCACACCATGGTCGCCGGGGACGCCGTCGTCGCAACCGAGGAGATCCTCGCCCTGCACGTCGGGCAGCGGGAAGGGCGCACCGAACCGCTTCCCGAGGCCGTCCAGCAGCGGGTGCAGGCAGCGCTCAGCGACGCCCCGGCGTGGGCCGGTCGCCGCGTTCTCGCATGATCACCGATCGACCGTCCGCACCCAGCGAAAGGAACACCGTGCCAGCGCTCTCCGACATCCCCGCACACGTCAGGGACGCCTTCACGCCGCAGATGCGACGAGTCGTCGAGCACCAGCTCGAGCGCGCAGCGCAACGGAGTGCGCCGCGCGGCGCGGGGCCGGCGGGAGAAGCGACTGGGGCCGACGCGGGCAGCCGCGCGGCCGAGGCGGAAGGCGCGCTCGCCGCAGCACGCGCCGAATACCGCGAGGAGCGTGCGTTCTGGAACGTCGGCGGCCCGAAGATGCACGACACGCGCGACCTGTCCATCCGGACGTCAGGCGCGGATGTTCCGGTGCGGATGCACCGGCCGAGCTCGGATGAGATGCTGCCGGCGATCGTCTACCTCCACGGCGGCGGCTTCACCGTCGGCGACCTCGACACCCACGACCGCATCACGCGCGTGCTCGCCGCCATCAGCGGCGCGGCCGTCGTCGCCGTCGACTACACGCTCGCGCCGAAGGGTGCGTTTCCGGTCTCGCTGCACGAGAGCGCCGGCGTCGTCGCGCATCTCGCCGCGCACGGCGGCCGATACGGAATCGACGGTCAGCGACTCGCGGTGGCAGGCGACTCCGCCGGCGCCATGCTCGCCCTCGGCGCGACGCTGCTCCTGCGTGACGAGCCGGGGCGACTCGGTGAGCAAGCGGAAGGTGCGGAGCAGGCCTTCGCATCGCTCAGAGCGATGCTGCTGTACTACGGCGGCTACGGCCTCGCCGACTCGCTTTCGGCACGCCTCTACGGCGGATTCTGGGACGGCATGGCGGCCGAGGATCTCCGCGTCATCGACGATGTGTTCCTCACACAGCCGGAAGACCGCACCAGCAGCTACACGAACCTCCTGTCCGCAGACATCGAATCGACGCTGCCGCCCTCATACGTGATCGGCGCCGACCTCGACCCGCTGCGTGATGACTCGATTGCGCTCGCTCGACGGCTGGAGGCCGCAGGCCACGACGTGCAGTGGCGGGTGGTGCCCGGTGTGCTGCACTCGTTCCTGCACTTCGGTCGGATGCTCGATGCGGCGAACGAGGCCATCGCGGGCGGTGCGATGTTCGCACGCAGCCGATTCTTCTCCTAGCCGGCTGCTGATCGCACAGCACCCGGCGCTGCAGCCGGTGAAGCACCAGACACAGCCCGGCCAGGCAGTACGGGCCGAGGGAAGCCGTCGAGATGTTCGACGAAGAATGTGAAGGGAAATCGAATGGAAAGCGCCATGCGCTTGTCTCGAGCACGATGGGAGCCGTCGCGTCGCGCGGTCCTGGGCGGCGCGGTGATGGTCGGGCTCTCGGGCCTGCTCGCCGCGTGCAGCGGAGGAGCGCTCGTAGGGCAGGCTCCCGCGCTCACCGGTCCGCCGAAGCACGGCGGGAACCTGCGGGTCGGGTTCGTCGGGGGAGGAGCCGCCGACACCGTGGACGGGGCCATCGCCACGAACCTCGGTGACATCGCTCGCGCCATCAACATGTACAGCACGCTGCTGTACCGCGACGACGACTACGTCCTGCAGCCCATGCTCGCAACATCGATCCGGCCGAACTCCGACGCCACGGTGTGGACCGCCGAGCTCCGCACCGATGTGAAGTTCAGCGACGGACGTGACATGACCGCGAAGGACGTGGTCGCGAGCGTGAAGCGGATCATCGACCCGGATGACCCGAAGAACGGCGCGGCAGGGCTCGCTCATCTCGAGGACGTGGTCGCCGTCGACGAGCACACGGTCGAGTTCCGACTGAGCTCACCCGATTCGGCACTTGACGACGGTCTCGGCCAGTACACCATGACGATCGTGCCGGATGACTTCGACGTGGAGAACCCGGTCGGCACCGGTCCGTACATGCTCGAGAGCTTCGTGCCTGCGCGCTCGACCGTTCTGAAGGCGAACCCGCACTACTGGGGTGAGGAAGGGCCGTACCTCGACACGATCGAGCTGCTGAACTTCAACGACACGGACGCGCTCATCAACGCTCTGCTGTCGAGCCAGGTCGACGTGGTCGCACAGATCCCTGCGGCGCTGTCCGAAGTGATCGAGTCGGATGAGCGCATGCGCGTACTCGATTCCGACACCGGCATGTGGCTCCCGTTCACGATGCGCACAGACGTCGAGCCCTTCGATGACGAGAGGGTGCGCCAGGCGTTCCGCCTCGTGGTCGACCGTGAGCAGATGATCGAACAGGTGCTCTCGGGGCACGGGCAGGTCGGCAACGACATGTTCGCGCCGTACGACCCTGCGTATCCGGAGTTTCCGCAGCGCACCCAGGACATCGCAGAGGCGAAGCGGCTGCTCGCCGAGGCAGGCTACCCCGACGGGATCGACATCGAGCTCGCGACCGCGCCGATCCAGGCGGGCGTCGTCGAGGCTGCTCAGGTGTACGCGGAGCAGGCAGCCGAGGCCGGGATCAGGGTCACCATCAACCGGATGGATCTCACGACCTACTGGGGCGGCTACCTCGAGTACCCCTTCTCACAGAGTTTCTGGTACACCCGCAACTTCCTGCCGCAGTCGAACTCGGGTTCCATGCCTGACGCGCCGTTCAACGAGACGCATTGGGCCGACGAAGAGTTCGTTCAGCTCGTCGAGCAGGCGCGGGGCGAGACGGACGACGACGCGCGCGGCGCACTGATCGAGGAGGCGCAGCGGATCATGTACGAACGCGGATCGCTCATCATCTGGGGCTTCTCAGATCAGCTCGACGCGCATCAGTCCTACGTCGGCGGTCTCGTCCCGAACGCGACCGGACTGCCGCTGTCGGGCTTCCAGCTGCATCGCGCGTGGATCGGAGACCCCGCATGATCCTCCGACTGATCGTTCGACGACTGGCCATCAGCGTCGTCATTCTGCTCGTGGTGTCTATGGCGATCTTCTTCGCGACGCTGCTGCTGCCTGGCGATCCGGCGCAGGCGATTCTCGGGCAGCAGGCCACGCCGGAGCGGATCGCTGCGATTCACGAGCAGATGAATCTCGACGAGCCGGCCTGGAAGCGCTATCTTCTGTGGCTCGGCGGCCTCTTCGCCGGAGACTTCGGCGTCTCCGCGGCGACATCGCAACCGGTCTCCGCGCTCATCGGGGAGCGCGTCGGGGCATCTCTGTTCCTCATGATCGCCGCCGCCATCATCTCGGTCCCTGTCGGCATCCTCGTCGGGATCTGGTCGTCGCTGCGGCGAGGGCGGGCGACGGACTCCGCGATCACGGGCGTCTCGCTGGTGCTCGCTGCTCTGCCCGAGTTCGTCATCGGCATCGCGCTCGTGTCGCTTCTGTCGACGACGGTCTTCACCGTGCTGCCGGCGGTCACCATGCAGCCGCCGGGGATGCAGGTGTGGGACTTCCCCGCGCAGCTCATCCTGCCCGTGCTGGTGCTGGTGCTCGTCGTCACGCCGTACATCGCACGCATGATGCGGGCCACGATGCTCGAGGTCCTCGACTCGGGGTACGTCGAGATGGCGCGCCTCAAGGGCGTTCCCGAGCGCCGGGTGATCCTGCGCCACGCGCTTCCGCATGCGATCGGACCGGTGGCGCAGGTGGTTGCGATTCAGCTCGCCTGGATGGCCGGAGGCGTGGTCGTCGTCGAGTTCCTGTTCCGCTACCCCGGTCTCGGGCAGGCGCTCATCGAAGCGGTGAACTATCGCGATGTCATGGTCGTGGTGGCGATCACGATGATCGTCGCGGTCATCTACGTCGTGGTGAACCTGCTCGCCGACATCGTCGGCATCCTGGCCAATCCCAAACTGCGCACCGAAGGGGGTAAGTGATGTCTGATCGGCAGCACGTGTCCGACCCGATCGCACCGGACACCGGAGGACTGACCTCCCAGGAGCTGATGCGCAGCAAGGAAGCAGGCACGGGGCACCGCAACACGATGCTCACCCGGTTCTGGAGCCAACGGCAGGCGAAGGCGGGTGTCGTGCTCACTGCGGTGATCGTGATCCTCGCCTTCGTCGGACCGCTGCTGCTGCCATGGGCGACCGGGCACTCCGCGACCGAGTTCGCCGATCGGCCGTTCCAGCCGGAGGGATTGTTCGGCACCGACAATCTCGGGCGCGACGTCTGGTCGAGGTTCCTCGCCGGCGGCCTCACTCTCATCGTCTTCTCGGTGCTCGCCACGTTGCTCGGGCTGGTGCTGGGCGCCGTGCTCGGCATGATCGCCGCCTACACCGGAGGCTGGCTCGATTCGCTCATCATGCGAGCGAACGACGTGCTGCTCGCAGTGCCTCAGCTCGTCTTCGCCCTGCTGGCGGTGACCGTGCTCGGGCCTCAGGGCTGGGTGCTCGTGACGGTGATCGGGGTGACGCATGCGCCGCGCATCGCTCGGGTGGCGCGTTCGGCGGCGCTGAACGTGATCAACGAGGACTACATCCGGGCCGCAGAGATGTATGCGGTGCCGCGCGGCCGGATCATCATGCGCGAGATCATGCCGAACATCACCGGTCCGATGGCCGTCGAGGCCGGTCTGCGCGTCACCTATTCGATCGGAGCGATCTCGTCGCTGTCGTTCCTGGGGCTCGGTATGCAGCCGCCGGCGGCGGACTGGGGCCTCATGATCAACGAGAACCGCATCGCCCTGTCGCTCGAACCCGCCGGTGTGCTCCTGCCGGTGCTGGCGATCGCGGTGCTCACAATCGGTACCAACCTCATCGCGGATTCGATCGCTCATGCGTCCGCGAGTACGAATGCGGGTGAGAAGTGATGATGGCGAAGCAGGGACAGCGATCGGCGCAGCGGCAGACGGTCAGCAGCCGCAGCGAAGGCACGGCCTGGCACATTCGTGTGGCCGCCGACGAGCACATTCTGGAGGTCGATGACCTCACGATCTCGACGGCTGCGGCGGAGACCGCCGTTGTGGACGGCGTGAACCTCGATCTGAAAGCCGCGGAGATCCTCGCTCTGGTCGGAGAATCGGGCTCGGGGAAGACGACGGTGGGGCTCGCGATCCTCGGGCACATCCGGCGCGGCCTCGCACACGCCGGCGGCACCGTCACGCTGCATGCGTCGCACAGCGAAGCACCCGCAGAGATGATGACGCTCGACGAGGCGTCCCGGCGTCGACTGCGCGGTACGCGCGTGAGCTACATCCCGCAGGACCCTGCGCTCTCGCTCAACCCCGGCATCCGGGTCGGCAAGCAGATCCGGGAGGTGCTCGATATCCATGGATACGGCTCCTCCGAGGCGGAGCGCGTCGAACGGGTGCGATCGGTGCTGCGGGAGGTCGGTCTTCCCGCCGACGACGCCTATCTGAAGCGGTGGCCGCACCAGCTCTCCGGCGGGCAGCAGCAGCGCATCGGCATCGCGATGGCGTTCGCCATGTATCCGGACGTGATCGTGCTCGACGAGCCGACGACGGGCCTCGACGTCTCGACGCAGGAGCAGGTGCTCGAGACGATCCGAGAGATGACGGTGAACAACCGGGTCGCCGGTCTGTACATCACGCACGATCTCGCCGTCGTCTCGGAGATCGCCGATCGCGTCGCCGTGATGCTGCGCGGCGAGATCGTCGAAGTCGGCGCGACCGCAGATGTGCTGCAGAGACCCCAGCACGACTACACGCGGCGCCTGCTCGCTGCTGTTCCCGACCTGGCAGGCAGAAACCAGATCGGCAGGCTGACGGCAACGGATGCGCGCACGTCCGAGTTCCTGACGGGCGAGCTTCCCGTGGTGGCACCGACGAACGCCGCCGAGGTGACGTCGCGCCCTTCCTCTCCTGCCGCAGCCGAGACGCCGGCGGTTGCACTCGCCGTGCGCGACCTGGGTCTCACCTACGGAGAGACCCAGGTGCTGCGGGGCATCGACCTGGAGGTGAACGCGGGGGAGTGCACCCTGCTCCTGGGCCAGTCGGGTTCGGGCAAGACGACGCTCGCCCGATCGATCTCGGGGATCCTCAGCAGCTACACCGGCTCGGTGCAGTATCGAGGAGAGGAACTCGCGAGGTCCACGCGCCACCGCACGCCGGAGCAGCGCAAGCAGATCCAGTACATCTTCCAATCGCCGTTCTCGTCGCTCAACCCGCGTCGCACCCTCGGGCAGTCGCTGACGGTTCCGCTCGAGATGTCGGGGGATCTGAGCGCCAACGGTCGGAGAGAGCGGGTCAGAGACGCGCTCGACGCGGTTCAGCTGGGCCGTCAGTTCTACGACAGGCGCCCAGGGGATCTCTCCGGCGGCGAACGTCAGCGCGCGGCCATCGCACGGGCGCTCGTGAACATGCCATCCGTGCTCGTCTGCGACGAGATCACATCAGCGCTCGACGTGTCGGTGCAGGCGAGCATCATCTCACTGCTGCACACGCTGCAGGCCGAGCGCGGTCTGGCGATGCTGTTCGTGACGCACAACATCGCGCTGGCACGACACATCGCGTCTCGCGTCGCGGTTCTCAACCGCGGTGCGATCGTCGATGACGGTCCGGTCGACGACGTGCTCGACAACCCTCGGCACGCCTACACGAAGGAGCTCCTCGCGAACGTGCCGACGCTGTAGGCGCGATGTCCCCTCGCGGATGGGTGCGGGACTACTGCAGGTCGGCGAACAGCCCCATCACCTCGGCCCCCATCTCGACCTGGGTGAGGATGACGCGGAACGATCCGTCGGGGTCGATGTAGACGTCGGTGCCCAGGCCGCCTGACCAGCCGTATCGCCCTGGATGCGGGCCGGCGGTCTGCACGGACACGCCCCATCCCCATCCGGTTCCGTCCCAGAAGCCGGGGAAGAAGCTGTCGTCGGCTTTCGCGGCATCCGGTACCTGGTCCGTACGCAACTGGGCGAGCAGATCCGGATCGAGCAGCGTGCGGCCATGGTGCCGCCCGCCGTCTGCCAGCAGGCGCGCGAAGGCCGCGTAGTCCGCGGCAGTGGAGACGAGTTCGGCATGGCTGAGGTCGAAGGCGGCCGGTGCGACGTAGAAGCCGGCTCCGGCCGGCTCCGCCTGCGTCAGCCCGCCTGAACCGTCATGGCGGTGCGCGGCGGGAAGCCGGTGCGCCTTCTCCTGCGGCACGACGAACCCCGTGTCGACCATGCCGAGCGGGTCGAACAGGAACTCGCGCAGGTGCTCATCGAGCGGACTGTCGGTCACGCGCGAGAGCAGGATGCCGAGCAGGCCGAACGAGTGGTGGTAGCGCCACGCCGTGCCCGGCTGGAACGCGAGCGGCATCGACGCCAGCGCGTCCAGCCACTCCTGCGCGCCGAGCTCGACGGGGTCCTGACTCGCCTGGGTGCGGTTCGCGATCATCTCGTCCTGCAGCGGGCACGGGGCGGTCATCATCCCGTACCCGGACATATTCGTGAGCAGGTGACGCAGAGTGATCGGCCGGTCGGCGGGAACCGTGTCATCGAGCGGCGACGTCGGCGTGCGCAGCACCCGGCGCTCGGCGAGTTCGGGGAGCCAGCGATCCACGGCATCGTCGAGGCCGAGTCGCCCGTCCTGCACCAGTTGCAGCGCGGCCGCGGCGGTCACGGGCTTGGTCATCGACTGGATCCGCACGATCGCGTCCTCGGCGAGATCACCTGAGGCGATCGTCTCGAGCCCGCCGTTCGGATCTCCTGTGGTGACCACGATCCCCGGCGCGGTGCCCCGCGCGATGTGGTCGTCCAGTGCGGCGCGCAGTGCGCGCGGGTCTTCCTGTCTCGGCATGTCCACAAGCCCACGCTAGCGAGGTCCGCGACCGCCCGGATAGGGGGATACCCCGACGCAGGCTGAGAACTGCATCCGACCTGTGCACCGGAATTTCGTGGGGCGGTGCCGGAGGAGCACAATGAAGGGCATGGCACTTCCGCTGATCACTGAGATGCCCGAGCCGAAGTTCGTGATGAGCGGAGACGGATTCCGCATCGCCACCTACTCGTGGGGCGATCCGGATGCCCCGGCCGTGCTGTGCGTGCACGGGTTCGCATCGAGCTGCCGCGACAACTGGGCGGCGACCGGATGGGTGCGCGACCTCACACGCGCCGGGTTCCGCGTGCTCGGCATCGACCAGCGCGGCCATGGGGCGAGCGAGAAGCCGCACGAGCCGGACGACTTCTCGATGGAGCATCTCGTCAGCGATCTCGAGAGCGTGCTCGACACCTATCTCGTGGAGGAGTTCTCGTATCTCGGCTACTCGCTCGGCGCGCGCGTCGGCTGGCATGCGGCGGTCGCACTGCCGCACATCCTCGAGCGCGCAGTGCTCGGGGGCATTCCGGATGGCAAGCCGCTCGGCCGCATCGATCTCGCGCAGGCGCATGCGTATCTCGATCAGGGCACGAAGGTCACCGATCCGGACACGATCAACTACGTCCGCCTCGCCGAGCGCGTGCCAGGCAACGATCTGCGTTCGCTGATCGCGCTCGCCGAGGGCATGCGCTTCGACGACGACGATCCGGATCTCGGCGACCCGCCCCAGCAGCGGATCCTGTTCGCGACCGGGTCGAAGGACTCGATCGTGGAGCAGTCGCGCCACCTCGCCGAGGCCTCGCCTCAGGGCTACTTCTACGAGATACCAGGCAGGCAGCACTTCAACGCCCCCGGCTCGCGCGACTTCCGCGCGGCCGGCCTGGAGTTCCTGGGCATCCGGTAGCGCGCGAGTGCGCCCCTTGTGATCGAGCGTGCCCGCGGAACTGGATGGGAGAGGCCGCTCGATCACAGAGAATACGTTCGGCGCGTGGCCGCGTCGGGGATCTCCTATCTGCCGGAGAAGAGCGGTGGTAGGCTGATTTCGACGCAGGGCGCAAGTGCTCGAGGTCGGTGCTCCCGCCTTCTCGTGAAGGCCTTGAATGGAGCCCACCATGAACGGTAAATCCTTCTCCGCGTCAACCGGCCCTTCAGGCGCTGACTCTTCTGCACAAGACCTCGGCGTGCTCGTCGGATTCGACGGCTCAGAGAACGCCGCTCTGGCGCTCGACTACGCAGCGGATGAAGCCCACCGACGCAATGTCGTCCTCACGGTGGTCACCGTGTACACGATTCCGGTGAGGTTCTATGCGAACCTCGCGTCGATGCCGGCTCACCCCGACGCGGTGACGGCTCGTGAGGAGGCCCTCGAGATCCTGGATGCCGCTCGTGGACGTCTCGCCGACTACGTGGGTGAGATCGTCTACCGCGCCGAGGCCGGTCATGCCGTCGGCGTTCTCGCGGAGCTCACGGAATCGGCCCGCGTGCTGGTCGTCGGCATGCGCGGGCGAGGCGGCTTCCTTGGTCATGTGCTGGGATCCGTAGCCGTGGCCATCCCGGCTCACGCGTCCTGTCCCACGATCGTCGTGGGGGACCAGCCGGTTCCCCACGGGCCGGTGACTGCGGCGGTGGACGGCTCCGATGCGAGTCAGGGTGTGCTGGCTGAAGCCGCCGATGTCGCTTCCTCGCGCGGTGCCGTTCTCGATGTCGTCATGGTGCTGCCGCCCTCGGACTACGTGTTCGTCTGGTACCCCGAGGCTGCAGTGGATTCGGACGTGGTCGAGGCTCGGCGGATGGGACTCGAGGAACGGTTGCGCGACCGCGTCGTTCCTCTTCGAGAGGACTTCCCGGATCTGACGATCGAAACGACCGTCGCGATGGGGCCGCCGCGACCGCTGCTCGCCGACCGCACCGCAGGATCGCAGCTTACGGTGATGGGAACGCACGGCCGAGGCGCCGTGATGAGCACGTTGCTCGGATCGGTCTCGCGGTCGGTTCTGCACCATTCCCACGCGCCGATCATGGTCGTTCCCGCGTGATGCGCGCGACCGAGACGAAGGGATGACGCGCATGAATCCGAATGGTCTAGTGCACGACCTCACCGAAGATCAGTCATGGGCACTATTGCGCGACGCCGACATCGGCCGCATCGTGACACACGTGCGCGACGTGATCGACATCTTCCCGGTCAATTACGTTGTCGACGACCGCAGTCTCGTCTTCCGCACGGCAGAAGGGTCGAAACTGGTCGAGCTCACGATCGATGACGCGGTGCTGTTCGAATCGGACGGCCACAGCGATGACGCCGCGTGGAGCGTGGTCGTCAGAGGGCACGCCCGGCGCCTCGAGACGTCTGCCGAGATCGAAGCGGCCGACGCGCTGGAACTGCGCCCCTGGGTGCCGACGATGAAGCGCAACTATGTGCGCATCGAGCCCGACCGGATCACCGGGCGATGGTTCCGGAGGTCAGAGGAGCCCGACCACAATCTGCCGTAGCATCCGGCAGCGCGAGCGTACCCCTTGTGATCGGCTGTACCACTTGGATCCGGATCCAAAAGGTCCACTCGAAAACAAAGAGGTACGCTCGCGGCGCGGCGCGGCGCTGGCCGGCTATGCGTCGATGGCGAGCTGCTTGCGCAGGCGTGCGACGTGGCCGGTCGCCTTGACGTTGTACTGCGCGTGGGTGACGGTTCCGTTCTCGTCGATCACGAACGTGGAGCGGATGACGCCCTCGACCTTCTTGCCGTAGTTCATCTTCTCGCCCCATGTCGCGTACGCCTCGTGCACGCTGTGATCGGGGTCGCTCAGCAGCGGGAAAGGCAGCTCGTCGCGCTCGGCGAACTGCTTCAGCTTCGCCGGATCGTCGCGGGAGACGCCGAGTACGGAGTAGCCGGCGCCGGTGAGCGAGGAGATCGAGTCGCGGAAGTCGCACGCCTGTGTGGTGCAGCCCGGCGTCATCGCCGCGGGGTAGAAGTACAGCACGACGTTCTTGCCACGGTAGTCGGCGAGCGAGACGGCGTTGCCGTCCTGGTCGTTCAATGTGAACTCTGGCGCGGGATTACCCGGAATGAGTTGATCAGTCATGACTCCAGGTTACGTGCCGCTGGCAATGCGCGACGCGCAGAGATTGGCGCACGTTGAGTGGTTAGGCTAACCTACATTCGGGTCTAGGTATGGTTACCCTAACTTCCGATCCGACCGCCCTCACGGAGCGCGCTGCACACTGCGCGCCCGACCACACAGGAGAACACACATGGCTCTGAACCGTCCGCTCGTGACGCTGTCCATCGTCGCCGCCTCGGCGCTCGCGCTCGCCGGCTGCGCATCGTCGAACGACGCCGACGCCGCCTCCGGCGATGATGGCAGCGGTGAGACCATCGAGTTCACGTTCCAGCAGAACGTGGCAGGTGAGGACGAAGAGCCGGAGTACGTCGAGGAGACGGTCGACGTGCCGAAGAGCCCCGAGAGCGTCGTCTTCTTCGACATGGCCTCGCTCGACACCTGGGCCGCACTCGGCGGCCCCGCCGCGATCGGCGCCCCGCTCGACTCCGTGCCCGACTACCTGGCCGACGGCGTCGCAGACGACGCCTTCAACGCAGGCACCCTCTTCGAGGCGGACCTCGTCGAGATCGAAGCGGCCCAGCCCGAGCTGATCATCGTGGCCGGCCGCTCCGCCGCGCTCTACGAGGATCTCAAGGGGATCGCCCCTACCGTGAACCTCTCCTCCGAGGGGTCGTTCGAAGAGACGCTCGAGCGCAACACCGCCTTCCTCGGCGAGGTGCTCGGCGCCGAGGACGAGGCGCAGGCCGCGATCGACGACATCGAGGCGCAGATCGAGGACGTCAGGGCGAAGACGGCCGACATCGGCACCGGTCTCAGTGTGATGGTCGCCGGCGACAGCATCAGCGCACTCAAGCCCTCCGATGGCGACTACTCCGGCCGCAACCTCCGCGGCGGCCTCGTCTACGACGTCTTCGGCGTGCAGCCGATCACCGACGACATCGAGGAAGCCACGCACGGTGAGCCGGTCTCGTTCGAATTCCTCGAGGACTACGACCCCGACTACCTCTTCGTCACCGACCGCAACGCGGCCGTCGCCGAGGAGGGCGCTCAGACTGCCGAGGTCGTGCTCGACAACGAGATCGTGCACAGCACCACGGCGTGGGAGAACGACCAGATCGTCTACCTCGACCCGACCGCCTGGTACATCGTGTTCGGCGGTCTCGAGACCGCGCAGATCATGATCGACGACATCGCGAACGCGATCTCCTGATCCGCAGTCGTTCGTGACCGCGGTACCGGCATCGTCGTGACGACGACCGCCACAGCCAAGAGCACCCCCACCCGGCGCCCCGTGCGCACCTGGGTGGGGGTGCTCATCGGCGTGTTCCTCGTGGTGCTGGCCGCCATGAGCCTGCTCATCGGAGCCTCGGAATCCGTGTCCCTCGGCGCCATCGCCTCGCGCGATGAGGACGCGCTGTTCCTGCTCGCTGCGAGCCGCATGCCGCGCACGCTCGCGCTCATACTGGTCGGTGCATCGCTCGGCATCGCCGGCCTGATCATGCAGATGCTCGTGCGCAACAAGTTCGTCGAGCCGTCGACGACGGGCGTGACGGAATTCGGCGCGCTCGGCATGCTCGCCGCGCTGGTGTTCTTCCCCGGCATGCCGATCGTGCTCCGGATGGCCGTGGTCGCCGTGTGCGCACTGTTCGGCACCTGGGTGTTCCTGCGGATCATCCGGTTCGTTCCCGTGCGATCGCTCGTGCTGGTGCCGCTGGTCGGCATCATGCTCGGCGGGGTCGTCGGTGCGGTGACGACGTTCTTCGCCTACAGGCTCGACCTGCTGCAGTCGCTCGGTCAGTGGTCGCAGGGCTCGTTCGCGACGGTGATGCGCGGCCGATACGAGTTCCTCTGGATCGCCGGGGCGATGGTCGTCATCGCATGGATCGCCGCCGACCGGTTCAGCGTGATCGGCATGGGGGAGGAGTTCGCGACCAATCTCGGCCTGAACTATCGTCGCGTCATCGCGATCGGCATGATCCTCATCGCCGTGATCACGGCATGCGTGCTGGTCACGGCGGGCATGCTGCCCTTCCTCGGGCTGGTCGTGCCGAACATCGTCAGCCTCATCATCGGCGACAACGTGCGCAGAGCGATCCCATGGGTCGCCGGACTCGGCGCAGTGTTCGTCGTCGCCTGCGACATCGTCGCACGCCTCGTGCGGTTCCCCTACGAGATCCCGCTCTCGGTCGTCGTCGGCGTGATCGGGGCGGGCCTGTTCCTGTGGCTCCTGCTGCGAAGGAGGGGTCGTGTCCACTGACATCCGCACCGCTTCCACAGGCGCAGCGTCGGATGCCGCGCCGCGCCGCGGCATCCGGAGCCTCTGGGCGAGCCCGGCGCGGCGGTTGGCACTGCTGGGCGCGGTCGTCGCTGCGCTCGCCGTGTTCTACCTGCTCTACGACGTTCCCGGCTCCTACGCCTTCGCCGCGAAGATCCGGGGCCTGACGATCGCCGCGATGGCCGTCGTCGCCACCGCTGTCGGCATCTCGACTGTCGTGTTCCACACCATCACGCAGAACCGCATCCTCACCCCGTCGATCATGGGATTCGACTCGTTCTACGGCCTGATCACGACGGCGATGGTGTTCGCCTTCGGCGCCACCGGCTTCCTCGCTGCAGACAGCATGACGCTGTGGGTGCTGCAGGTCGGCGTCATGGTCGGCTTCAGCGTGATCCTGTTCACGTGGATGTTCGGCGGCAGACGGCGCTCGATCCACCTGATGCTGCTGGTCGGCATCGTGCTCGGCACGTTCTTCCGCAGCATCACCGAGTGGTTGCAGCGCATGCTCGACCCGCTCGACTTCCAGGTCGTCACCGACGCGATGTTCGCCTCGCTCACCCGACCCGACCCGACGCTGCTCGTGTTCACGGCGCTGCTCGTCGCCGCAGGAGGCGCTGTGCTGGTGCCGCTGCTGTCGAAGCTCGACGTGCTCACGCTCGGCGAGCCGGTGGCGATCGGGCTGGGCATCAACCATCGCCGGATGGTGATGGTGCTGTTCCTGGTCGTGTCGGTCATGGTGGCCGCTTCCACCGCGCTGGTCGGCCCGATCCTGTTCTTCGGACTGATCGTGGCGAACCTCGCGTACTCGTACGCCGGTTCGTTCCGGCACCGCTGGACCCTTCCGGTCGCAGTCCTCCTCGGCATGGTGTGTCTGCTCGGCGGCCAGATCCTGCTCGAGCAGCTGTTCGGCTTCGGCGGCGCGCTCTCGACCATCATCGAGTTCGCCGGCGGCCTGTTCTTCCTCTATCTCGTGCTGCGAAAGGGGGCGCGATGATCGTGCTCGACGGCGCCACCAAGCGCTACAACGGAACGACCGTGCTCGACGACGTCTCGCTCGAGCTCGGCGGTGAGGGCGTCACGGCGCTGATCGGGCCGAACGGCGCGGGCAAGTCGACGCTGTTCGGAATCGTCGGGCGCCTGATCGCGCCGGATGCCGGCGACATCCGCATCGACGGACAGAGCGTGTCCCGAGCGGCGAGCCGCGACCTGGCGCGGACGATCGCCGTGCTGCGACAGGACAACACGATCGCCGCACGCCTGACGGTGGCGGATCTGGTGGAGTTCGGCCGCTTCCCGCACTCGCAGGGCAGGCTGACGACCGAGGACCGCGACAAGATCGACGAGGCGATCGACTACCTCGACCTCGGCGACCTCCGCGGACGTTTCCTCGACGAGCTGTCCGGCGGTCAGCGTCAGCGTGCGTTCGTCGCGATGGTGCTCGCGCAGGACACGAAGTACGTGCTGCTGGACGAGCCGCTCAACAACCTCGATCTGAAGCACATGTCCGAGATCATGCGGCTCGTGCGCCGGATGGCCGACGAGCTCGGCAAGCGCATCATCATCGTGCTGCACGACATCAACTTCGCCTCGACGCACAGCGACCGGATCATTGCGATGCGCGACGGCCGAGTGGTCGCCGACGCCGGTCGTGACGAGATCATGACCCCGGATGTCCTGGGCCGCGTCTACGACACCGAAGTGGACGTGCGCCAGATCGACGGCAGGCCCGTCGCGCTGTACTACAGCTGAACGGGCAGGCCCGCGCTTCAGTACCAGTTGACGGACTGGGAGTGCCCCCATGCCGCGCACGGGGCGCCGTATGTCGCCTGGATGTACGTCAGGCCCCACCGGATCTGCGTGAGCGGGTTGGTCTGCCAGTCACCGGCGACCGTGGACATCTTCGCGCCGGGGAGCGACTGGGGAATGCCGTACGCGCCGCTCGAGGGGTTGGTGGCCTGGTAGTTCCAGCCGGATTCCTTCTGCCACAGGTTCGACAGGCAGCCGAACTGGTCGGAGCCCCAGCCGAACTCGTTTGCGGCGATGTCCTGTGCGGCCGCTCGCGCGCCGGCGGGCGACTGTGCGTTCGTGATCGCCTCGGCGGCTTTGCGCTCAGCCTCCTTCGCGGCTTTGCGCTCCTCCTGCTTGCGCTGCTCCTCGAGTGCCTTCTGTTCGTGCAGCTGTGCCGTCGCGGTGACGACAGCCTGTGCCTCGCTGGACGCGCTCGCGGTGAGCCCGATGACCTGGTCGCGGGGGAGCTCTTCGTAGTCCGTGAGCTCGCCCACGTACGCCTCGAGGTCGTCCGTGTCGACGCTGGAGGCGGCACCGCTGAGCGCGGTCTTCGCCTTGTCCAGCGCCGATTCGGCGTCGCCGAGCTCCTCGGCGCCGATCGACAGCTCGATCGACTCATCCGCGGCTTCCGTGGAGACGCCGGCGGTCGCCTCGGGATGAGCGGCAGTCTGCGCGGAGACGACGATCGCGCCGCTGACGACGATTCCCGCTACGAGCGCGCCGAGGGCGGCGAAGCGGAGAGCGCGGCGGGGCTTCTGGACGCGCTCTGGTGCGACGGGAGCAGCCTCGGGGAGGGACGAATCGTGGGGCATAGCGGCTTTCGGGTCGACGTTACCGTGTCGTTACTTTCGGGATCCGTCGACCCTCTCATCCAGTTCCTGAGTGCGGCCTGCCGCGACGCTGGACGAATGATATGAACGCGGTTGTGCGTGTCAAGAGTCGTTGTGGGCGCGCTTGTCTCGCGGGGCGAGGCATGATCCGCGTCACGGTGCGGATCATGCGGCTTCGAGCGGGCTTGGTAACGAACCGATAACGGACGCGTGTGAGAGCGGTTCTCAGAATTCGCTGGGAGTCGCATCCGGACGTCCGGAGCGGGCGGAGCAGCGTGCCTACAGCTCGATGCCGTGGTCGTCGTCGTTCACGCCCTGGTTGCCGCCGCGCTTGCTCTGCCCGCTGATCAGCAGCACGATCGCGATGATGACGCCGATCGTCAGACCGAGCCAGATGTTGCTCATGATGATGCCGACGAGCGCACCGAGCGCGAGCGCTGCCAGGGCGAAGGCGAGGGTGCGCAATCGGCTCATGAGGCCATTCTGCCGCGTGCAGGCGTGCGGGCGCGAACGGCGGGGTCAGCGGTCACGGTGGTCTTCCATGTGCACGCGCGCGCCGCGCCGGGGTTCGGCGATGCCCGAGGCGCCGATGAGCCGGATGACCCGCTGCCGCTGCCCCGCCCATGGCGCGAGCAGTTCGAGCATGCCGGCATCGTCGACGCGGTGGCCCGTGAGGGCATAGCCGACGTGGTGTGCGAGGTGGTAGTCACCGACGCTGACGGCATCGGGGTCGCCCAGCGCCCTGATGCGCGTCTCCGCGATCGTCCATTCCCCGATGCCGTACAGGCTCCTCATGGCCGAGTCGAGGTGACCGCGGGCCGCGGCGCGCTCCAGGCCGGGCGCGCGAGCGGCGACGGCGACGATCGTGCGCGACTGGGGCGGCTCGAGCCCCGCGCGATGCCACGCCCACGAGGGGATGCGCCGCCAGCCCTCGGGCGTCGGCGGGGCGAAGAGCGCGACGGGTGTCGGGCCAGGCGCGCGCTCGCCGAAGCGCGACACGATCTGCCGCCATGCGCCGAACGCCTGGCGCAGCGTGACCTTCTGCTCGATGATGACCTGCGCGAGCGCGTCGAAGAGCAGGTCTGTGCGGCCCAGGCGGAGCCCGGGATTGCGGTGGTGAGCCTCGGCGACGAGCGGGTGGCGCGGGTCGAACCCCTCGGCGTCGTCGTGCGCTCCGCACAGGGCGGGAGCCTGTGCGATCGCCCACTCGCGCCCCGGCCCCCACGCGGCAAGCCGCACTGTGCCGTCGCCGCGCTGCCGCAGGGCGAGCGTCGCGATGCCCTCCGGCGTCCGCGTGGCGCGCCAGATGATGCGGCCGGGCCGATCGATCGTCTGCGTCGGATCGCCAGGACCCCGCTGGAGACAGGCGACCGTCGCGAACAGGTCGAGCGAGCCGTTGGGGCGATACTCGCTCTCCAGTCGCGCACCGCCATCCGGTGCCGTCTGCTCCGTGCGCGGCCGGAACCGCGGAGCGAGGGCATATGCGGCGATCATGTGTCAACGGTACGCGCCGCCTGTGACATTCAGGGGTGCGGATGCTGTGCGCCGGTCAGGGCGCGCGCCGCTGGGGGCGACTCCGAGCGAACGAGGCTCAGACCGCGTCGGGCGACGGTGCGCCTGCGCCGTAGCGGACGGCGACGTCTGCGTGGCGGTCGAAGCGGTAGCCGAGGCCGCGCACGGTGCGGACGATGTCCTCGTAGGCGCCGAGCTTGGCGCGCAGGCGTCGCACGTGCACGTCGATCGTGCGCACACCGGGGGACTCCTCCTCGCCGGCCTGCCACAGCGAGTTCACGAGCTCGGAGCGTTCGATCGTGTGGCCCTCGCGGAGCACGAGGTACTGCAGCAGCTCGAACTCCTTGTATGTGAGGGTCGCGGTCTCGCCGTCGATCACGATGCGCTTGCGGGAGAGATCGATGACGACGCCCTGTGCGGTCTGCGTCTTCTGTGCCTCCTGCTCGCGGCGGCGGACGGCGCCTGGCTCCTTGAGGGCGAGGCGCACGACGTCGACGTCGCGGCCGCCTGCCTGCTCGGGGGCGAGAGCGACGGCGGCATATGTGTCGGCGCTGGGGGCGAGGTCGGCGATCGTACGGCGCAGGGCGTCGACGAGCACCGGAAGGCTGACGCCGTCGATGGCGGCCTTGACCTCGTCGAGCCCGACGTAGAGGGCGAAGCCGCGCGGTGCGGTGCCCGCGGGAAGGTGCGTGGCTGACGAGGCGGCGGGGGTCTCCTGTGCCTGCTCGTCGAGCGGGGGCACGGCGCGGAGGTGACGGCGGTCGGCGGACTGCTGGTTGAGAACGACTGCGTTCGACATGATGATGATGCTTTCGGTGTCTGCCCTGTGCGGGCGTGTGTCTGTGTGCGTCGACCGGTGAGGTCGAGCGGTGCCGATGTCAATCGGCGTGCCCTGCGGATCAGGAGGGCGGGAGGAGCGGGCCGATCGGCCGGCGCTCGAACTCACGGCATCTGGGCCGGTGAGCGGGTGGGCAGCTGCAGAAGGCAGTCAGCCGCACATTCGACAACACATGACAACGCGACCGGGCATCATCATCCCGGTAACTCCGTTCGCCTCCCAGGCGGACAGGGTCGTTGCGTTGTGAGACATGCCGATGATTATTGCCCGGCGTGTCGCGGCGTGTCAAATGTGACAGAGATCTCGCTGTCACGTGACGAAACATGTCGCATTCTGACCGGATGTGACGAGGCGAGCGGACGTTCTGCATCCGGTGTGCGGATGACGTCGCCTGTGGATGTCGCTGATCACTGCGATCGTGGTTATCAGACGGAGACGAGGGTTCTGCTGGCGTCGGCTAGGCACTAATGGATATCAATGTGGTGATTAAGGGTTGACGGATGCACCGTTCGATGCGATTCTGAATTGATCGCAATGATCGTGGTGATTATGGAGGCCGTATGAAACTGCGCAGGAGCCGCGCGAGCGTCACGCGCCGCGCCGAGGAGCGAGGCTGGCTCGCCGCCGCCGTGTTCGGGGCGCGAGAAGAACTCGGTCTGCGTCAGGAAGAACTTGCGGAGCTGGCGGGATGCTCTGTCGGGTTCGTTCGGCAGCTCGAAGAGGGCAAACGCACGGTGCAGCTTGCCAAGGCCGAAGCGGTGCTCGACGCGCTCGGTCTGCACCTGCAGATCACGCCCGGTACGCGGGACGGAGTCGTCGTCGAAGAAGAGATGCTCCGGCGATTCGCGCAGGAGTCATGATGATGGCCGCGGCCGCCGACGTCGTGCGCGCCGATGTGTACAAAGCGGGTGCGCTTGCTGCCGTGCTCGAGCGCACCGAGCGCGGGGTGGAGCTCCGATACACCGACGAGTGGGTGCGCGCTCGTGGGCGTGCGATCGCCTCGACTCTGCCGGTGACATCGGAGCCCGTTGTGAGCACAGGCGGTGCCGTTCCCGCATTCTTCGCCGGACTGCTTCCCGAAGGGCGGCGACTGAGCGCACTGCGTCGGGCAGTGAAGACGTCGAGCGATGACGAGCTCGGTCTGCTCGTTGCTGTGGGCAGCGACCCGGTTGGTGACGTGCAGGTCGTCGCCGCGGGCGCCCGTCTCGAGCGCGCGTCCGCGCGCGTGGAGACGGACGGCAGTGACTTCGGGCGGGTGAGTTTCGCCGATCTGATGCGCAGCTACGACATCGAGATCGACCGGCGGGCGCTCGCCGGGGTGCAGGACAAGGTCAGTCTCACCATGCTGTCGCTGCCGGTGCGCGCGGCGTCGGGGGAGTTCATCCTCAAGCTCAATCCGCCGGAGTATGCGAATATCGTCGCCAACGAGGCCTACTTCCTCGGGGCAGCGAAACTCGCGCGCGTGCAGGCGGTGCGCGCGGAGCTCGTGACGGATGCTGAGGGTGCGCAGGGGCTCGCGGTGCAGAGATTCGACAGGATCGTGTCGCGTGCGGGAGCGCAGGCCCTTGCCGTTGAAGACGGCTGTCAGGTGCTGGGGCTGCATCCGGAGGCGAAGTATCGCGTGTCGACCGAAGACCTCATCACTGCGCTTGCCCGAATCTGCGCGGCTCCGGCTCCGGCGGCACTGGAGCTGTACCGGCAGATCGTGTTCGCGTATGCGATGGGCAACGGAGATGCGCACGCGAAGAACTTCTCGGTCGTTGACACCGGAGCCGGATACCGCCCATCGCCGGCGTACGACATCCCGTGCACCCTCATCTACGGCGACTCGACGATGGCGTTGCGCGTGGACGAGCGGCGCGATGGCAACATCAGCCGAAGCCGGTTTCTGGCGCTCGCCGCGGCGGTGGGCATTCGCGAACCCGCGGCGGTGAGGGTTCTCGACAGCGTCGCCGACGCGGCCGACGCGTGGGTTGAGGGGATGGACGCTCTCCCGTTCGATTCCGGCGTTCTCCAAAAGACGAAGCGTGCGCTGATCAACCGGCGGCGCATGCTCCGCGGATGAGTGCGGCGCCCGAATCCGCGCGGAGCGGCGATCCCCACGAGCGCGGCGCCACCAGGTGTGCGCGGGCGTACGCTGATGGCGTGGGAGAGATGATGTTCGCCAATGATGCCGCCGCTTCGCGCTACGAGCTGCGCCGCGGCGACGAACTGCTCAGCGTGCTCGACTATCGCGACAACGGAACGGATGTCGCGCTGGTGCGCGCATTCACCAATCCGGCGCATCGCGGGCACGGGTACGCCGCGGTTGTGACCGAGCGCGCCGTCGAGGAGATCGCCGCACGCGGTGATCGCACGGTTTCTCCCGTGTGCTGGTACGTGGCCGACTGGTTCCGCGACCATCCGGATCGCCAGCAGCTGCTCGCCGCGCGCTGAGCAGTTGTCGACCGGGTAAGCCGGACCGCGGCGTCGGCACGACCCAACGTGTAAAAAATCCTTGACATCGGATGTGTGGGAGCCCAAGCTTTGTCGTGTCGGGTTTTCTTTACATCGGAGGTCGGGATGTCGAGTGATATCGCTCCGGGCGAGCGCAGCGCCTGGATACAGTTGATCGTCGCGGTGATCGGCTGGGCGGCCTACGCGGCTGTGGTGCTGATCGGACGGGGGAGCGCGCCGCTGGCGGAGGCGGCGTACGCGGTGCCGCTGCTGGTGACGGCAGCCTCGGTGGTCGTGGTGTCCGTCGCGCTGCACGCGGCGCTGGGGGCGTTCGGCGGCACGCGCGACGAGCGGGATCTGCTGATCGAGAAGTGGGCAGAACGGATCGGGCACGCGTTCGCCGTGCTCGGTGCCGTCATCGCACTGTCGCTTGCGCTGGCTGAGGCGGCGCACTTCTGGATCGCGAACACGATCGCGATCGGGTTGGTCGCCTCGCTCGTGTTCGCGTCGATCGCGCGTATCTGGGCGTACCGGAAGGGGTTCGACCCGACATGGTGAAGCCGACCAACGTGACCAACCGCATCCGGAGCATCAGGGCCGAGGCGGACGAGATGACGCAGGCGCAGCTGGCGGAGCGGGTCGGCGTGACGCGGCAGACGCTGATCGCGATCGAACAGGGCAAGTACTCGCCGTCGCTCGAGGTGGCGTTCCGGATCGCCAGGGCGCTCGGCGTGGGGATTGATGACGTGTTCGGCTACCCGGAGGGGAAATGATATGCGTGCGATCGAACAGGCCCGCTACGGCGGCCCGGATGTTCTGAACGAGGTCGAGCGGGAGGTGCCGGTCGCCGGCAGCGACGAGGTGGTCGTGCGTGTGCGTGCGGCGGCCGTGGACGCCGGCACGGTGCACCTGCTCGAGGGACGGCCGGTGTTCATCCGGTGGTTCTTTCCGATCCGCCGCCCGCGCGTGCCGGGCGGTGACGTCGCGGGCATCGTGCACGAAGTCGGCGCTGGCGTCGACGGAGTCGCGGTGGGTGACGAGGTGTTCGGCGTCGCAGCGGCACCGGATGGGGCGCTCGCGGAGTTCTGTCGGGTGGAGGTGGCGCCGAAGCCGGAAGAGCTGTCGTTCGTCGAGGCCGCGGCGATGCCGATCTCGGGCGCGACCGCGCTGCATGCGGTGCGCGATGCCGCTGGGGTCTCGTCGGGGGACCGGGTGCTCGTGCTGGGTGCGGGCGGAGGCGTCGGGCACTTCGCGGTGCAGATCGCGAAGGCAGCCGGGGCAGTCGTGGTGGCGGCGTGCAGCGCGGGCAAGGCGGAGATCGCGCGCGAGGCGGGAGCGGACGAGGTGGTCGACTACCGGCTCGAGGACCCGCTGCGGCGGGGCGCCTTCGATGTGATCATCGACACAGGCGGACACCGGCCGGTGCGGGAGATGCGGGCGGCACTGACGCCGTCGGGCGCGCTGGTGATCGTGGGCTCCGAGCCGGAGCACGCACCGCTGGGTGGTCTGTCTCGCCCGATCGGTGCCGCGCTGCGGAACCCGTTCGTGTCGCAGCGGCTGGTGATGCTGACCTCGTCGGAGTCGGCGCAGGACTTGCATGACCTCGTCGATCTGGTCAGAGCCGGGCAGCTGCGGCCTATCGTGCACCGGGAGTTCGCGTTGTCGGATGCCGCAGACGCGCTCGCCGCGTTGGGCCGCGGGGACGGCGCCGCGAAGACGGTTGTGCGCGTGGGGTGAGGCCCTACGCCTCTGGTGCCGAGTCGGCGTCGTTCGACGAGCCGTCCTCGAACAGATCGATGCGCAGCTCGGCGGACGGTCCGACCGGATTGACGACGAGACCGGCCATGTCGCCCTCACGAGCCGACGCGACGATCCGGTCGAGGGTGGTCGGCTGCGCGACAGCCGTCGGCTGCCATGCCCAGAGCTCGGCCGGGCTGGTGAACACGGCGTGCAGGGTGTCGCCGTCGGGCCGCGTCGCCGTGGCGATGTTGTACCCGATGGTGTCGCCGTCGTCATCGGCGACCGGGATGCCGCCGATGTAGATGACGGATTCGCCGAGCATCGTGACGAAGTCGTTGATCTCGACATCGCCGTCGACGATGGCGGACGCGAGGCGCACGGCGTCGTCGATGTTGTCGCCGAACGCGCGCGTGATCTCGTCGCCGTAGGCGATGAAGGCGCCGTCCGTTCCCGCGTCGATCGCGATGCCGTCGTGGCGGTCGGCCGCCATCCTGAGGGTTGCCGCGGCGGGCTGTGCAAGCGAGTGCCCGGATGCGCCTGACGCAAAGGCCTCGAGGCGCGGGTTGTCGGTGAAGGCGAGCAGGAGATCCTTGCCGTCGTTGTCGGTCACGCTCGTGACCGCGAGCTTGTCGCCCTCCTGCATCGGGCTCTCAGGGTCGGCGAACTCGGAGTTCGAGATGTCGAGCAGAAGATTCCCAGAAGCGACCCGTCGCAGCACGTCGCTGTGCGCCTGGGCATCCTTCCGCTCGCCCCACGCGGTCAGCGCTTCCTGCACGCGGGCGTTCTGCACGAGGTTCTTCGGCTGCTCGTCTGACGTCATGCTTCCACGGTACGTGGGGGTGGGGACGTTCGCGAATGAGGGCGTGGCGGGCGGATGTCGGGGAGTGTCCACATGCTGGGAACATGCGGCACATCGACACGACCGCCGAGGCGATGGCACTGGTGCGCGAGCTCGATTTGGGGTCAACGCGGCACGTCGTGCGGATCAGCAACGTGTTCGAGATGAGGAGGCGAGATCCAAGCCGGGAGCGGTCCGGTCAGACCGTGAGCGTCGGGTGGAAGTAGTCGTACAGGGCAGAATCGAGCGGGCGATCGAGGGTGAGCGTCATCGTCACAACGCTCAGGGGCGCGCCGGCGCTCGTCGGCATTGTCGTTTGAACCGGGTCTGACGCCTGCGCCTCGCCCAGGTAGTAGAAGGCCTTTCCCTCCGCGTCGTCTTTCTTGACGAATACGGGGAGCGCGTACTCGCCACTGAGGATCAGCCTCACGTCCTGGCTCGCAAGCGTGCGCTTTGACTTCGAGAACCAGTGCAGGTGCCGGCGGTCGAGGATCGCGTCCTGATATCGCGTGCTGTCGGACACATCGTCATCCTTGTGGAGCGTGACGAAAATCGGGCACGTACGCGTCTCGTGATCGGGCATGTAGCCATTGATCACGCCTTCACGATTCGACGCCCATCCGAGGAATCGGCATGCGTCTCGTCGCGTGTACTGCGCCCCATGAACGAGCACGTTTCCGGTGCCGTAGCGCCGTGCGATCAGCGCGAGGCCGGTCCTCACGATGTCGTCGACCCCCTGTCGGAGAGGGGAACGGGTATCGCTAAGCAGCGTTGACGCCTCGTGCGTGAGTCGAAGCTCGGAGGAGTGGAGCTCGGCCAACGGGACGCCGAACGTCTTCTCTCGCTCTGGCTCGGTGTGGAACTGCAACGTGAAGATGCGGATGAGACTCTCCAGCACGTGCGTGGGTACGTCGCATCCGTGTTGCGTGAACAACGAAACGAGATCCGCCTGAGCGAGCGCCCGTCCGCTGAGGAGCTCGCGAAGGATCAGTAGCTCGTGCGGACGCTTGGCGGTGAGGAGCTCGCGGGTCACAAACTTGAGGATTCGGTGCTCGCGGTCGCTCAACCCAGACTTCTCGCCGAGCGCCTTGTCACGTAGTTGGAGGAAGGTCTCGTCCTTGTTCGCGAGGACGACCGGGTCGGTCGATTCGAATCGCCAAAAGTCCCACAGCCTCGGCGGAGAGCCGAGGCGGGCATGCATCGAGCGGATCGAATTCTGCAGCTGCCGGGCATCGTCGAGCCGCGCATTGCTGATTGCGGCGAGTACCCGTTCCTGGGAGATCCTGTCGAATCGAACGCTCGAGAGGCCAGGAAGGACACCACGCTCTTCCGCGGTCACGAGGGACTTCCGCAGCGATTCTTTGTTGAGCGACTCATCTCCGAACAGAGCGATCGGGATCATGTAGTTGTTCGCGTAGTTGGCGATGAAGTCGAGCACCACCAGGTACTCCTTCTGCGGGGCCTTGCGGAGCCCGCGCCCGAGCTGCTGAACGAAAACGATCGACGACTGGGTTTGCCGAAGCATGATCACCTGGTTGATGGTGGGGATGTCGACACCCTCGTTGAATATGTCGACCGTCAGCAGGTAGTCAAGTCCGTCCGTTCCGTCGTCCTCGAGTCGCCGGATTGCCGCTTCGCGTTCGTCGTTGCTGTCATCGCCAGTCAGCGCGAGCGTCCGCAGCTGGCGCCCACGGAAGACGGTCGCGTTGAGTGCGTCTGACAGGCGCCGTGCCTCGTCGGTACGGGCGCAGAAGATCAGGCCGCGCGGCTCGATTCCTGCTTGCGTGTACGTCTCAAGGGAGCGTACGAGATGGTCGATGCGTTCCGGCGTGACGAGCAGCGTGGGATCAGTATCGGCGTCGAGCGTCGTTCCGTCGGGAAGCGTGACGTCGGCGATCCCGTAGTAGTGGAAGGGGGCAAGTAGATCGTTCTCGAGAGCATGCTGGAGCCGGATTTCGTATGCCACGTTGAAGTCGTAGAGTTCAAAGATGTTGGCGCCGTCGGTACGCTCGGGTGTCGCCGTCATTCCGAGAAGGAATTGTGGCGCGAAGTGGTCGATAATGCGCTTGTGGCTCTCAGCCGCCGATCGATGCGCCTCGTCGATGATGATGTAGTCGAACGCATCGGCCGAGAACTCGTCGAGATGACGTTCGAGCGTCTGTACTGAGGCGAAGACGAACGGCCGGTCTGCTTCCTTGCGTGACCCCGTGTACTTTCCGAAATCGTGGAGGTCGCGCTCAAATACGCGCGCATACGCCTCGATGCTCGCGTCGAGGATTGTTTCGCGATGAACGACGAAGAGCAGGCGGCGCGGGGCGCAGCTTCGCGCGTCAAGGGCTGACAATATCGTCTTGCCCGTTCCCGTCGCTGAGATAATGAGCGCGCGTCGCGCGCCGCTCTTGCGGATTCTTTCGAGAGAAGCCAGCGCGTCTTCCTGCATGGGATTCGGCGTGATCAGGCCGGCACGATGCGTTGACTGATTGGGAGGAAGCTGCGGTGAGTGCGGTCGCGGGGTCGGCGGGACATAGCGTGAGCGGTACTGCTCGATCCAATCCCGGCTGAGTGGCGTCGATTCGGATACTTGCTGCGTGATGAGCGACTCGAGCTGACGAGCGAGGTCGCTGTCGTCTGTCGCGGATACTTTGAGGTTCCACTCATGGTTGTCGACGAGCGCGGCCTCTGTGAAGTTCGAGCTCCCCATCATGGCGGTCACCGCAGCGTCGGTGCGGAAGACGTATCCCTTCGGGTGGAATGCCTTCGACTCGTGGAGCCGGACGTCGATCCCCAACTCCTCGCGAAGCAGCAGGAGCTCTTCGAACGCCCGCGGGTTGTTGAACCCGAGGAAGTCGGACGTTACGATCGTGCCGGTCCGGCCTGCGGCGCAATGATCGACCAGCTCCTGCTTGAGTAGCGCGATTGCGCGAGGGGACACAAATGCGACCGAGAAAAGAAAATCGTCGCAGTTAGCGAGCTCCTCTCGTACCACACGAAGCACCGACGTGTCGGGGGTGTTGAGAATGACACTTGGGTTGTGCCTGCGCGGGGCGGTGGGAGACTCGCGGAGGAAACCATGGCTGACGTCGACTTGGAACTCTGTGTCCCATCCAGTGAAGTCAGCCGCGGTCATGCGGCAAGTCGCTGCTGCAGTAGTTCCACCGCAGGCACGTCGGCAGGTGCCCATTCCAGATCATTGAGATGATCTGGTGAGAGCCACCGCACGGCGCTGTGTTCCGAGAGCTCAGGCTCACCCTCGACAAGTTCGCATAGGAACGTGGTGAGCGTAACGACGCCGAACTCGTACTCATGCGCGGTTGTCGTGACTTCGTCACCGACACGGACGGTGCATGTTAGCTCTTCCCTGATCTCGCGCTCCAGCGCATCACGGGGCGTTTCGCCGGCTTCGATCTTGCCGCCGGGAAACTCCCACATCCCTGCAAGCGGCCCCGAACCACGCTGGGCGCAGAGGATCTCCCCATCTCGGAGGACAACCGCGCCGACGACACGAATCTGCTTCTTCACTCTTGTGCTCCGCTCTGCTCGCCGTGCACGACGAGTCTCGCGCGTATCTCTGACATTCGAACGCTATCGCGTGCAGGCGGGTCGACGGCTGCAGACACCTGGTGCACGCCGCTTTTCACGCCGCGTATCGATCGAGGACTGGGGCGAGGAGGGCCTCGAGCGACTCGGAGTAGTCGACGATCTGGTCCACGGGAGCCTCGAATGGCGTTACGAGGAGCGTCGCGCCGCTGGCGGTGCGGAGGCGTGTGGCGGGGAGGTCGAGAATGAGACTCATCGCTTCACGCACGACGCCGGCATCGCGCCACTTCTCCCCGTCCTGGATGCGGACAATGGGGTCACCTGCGTCTTCCAACGCGCGTAACGCGGCGCGGATTGCGATGCCGTTTGCGGCCATGTGCTTAGCGTAGCCCGTGCCTCCGACACAGTGCGCAGCCGGCGCGAGTGGCGTTACCGACGCCCGTTCCCGAACAGCCCGCGCACGACCCCTGACACCACCCGCTTGGTCAGTGATGAGCTCAGCACCTGCTCGAGGGGTGAGCGCGCCGAGGAGCGGCGGCGCGACGTGGTGCGGCTGCGCAGTCGAGCCGCCTCGCGCTGCGCCTTCTCGTACTCGCGGTCGGCTTTCTCGCGATCCTTGCGTGCCTTCTCCTGTTCCTCGGCGCGGGCGGCGTCCGCCTCCGCCATCCGCTCCGCCTCTTCTGCGGCGCTCATCTTCGCGGCGAGGATATCGCGCGCCGACTCGGGGTCGAGCGCGTCCGCGTACTTCTCCCACAGCGGCGATGCCGTCACGGACGCCGCGATCGTGCCATCCGGTGCCGTCGTCATCAGGCCCTGCGGGGCGCGCATCCGGGTCCAGGCGACGGGCGTCGGGGCGCCCTTCTCGCTCATCACCGTGACGATCGCCTCGCCGGTGCCGAGCTCCTGCAGCACGCGTTCGAGGTCGTAGCCTGACGCCGGATACGTGCGGGCGGCCGACTTGAGCGCCTTGGCGTCATCCGGTGTGAAGGCGCGAAGCGCGTGCTGCACGCGCGAGCCGAGCTGCCCCAGCACGTCGGAGGGGAGATCCTTCGGCGACTGCGTGATGAAGAACACCCCGACCCCCTTCGAGCGGATGAGTCGCACGGTCTGCACGATCGATGCCAGGAAGTCCTTCGACGCGTCGGCGAACAGCAGGTGCGCCTCGTCGAAGAAGAACACCAGCTTCGGCTTGTCCTGGTCGCCCACCTCTGGCAGCACCTCGAACAGTTCGGCCAGCAGATACATCAGGAAGGTCGAGAACAGTGCGGGGCGGCTTGCGACGTTCGGCAACTCGAGCAGGTTCAGGATGCCGCGGCCATCGTCCGCATGCCGGATGAGGTCGGTCACGTCGAACTCGGTCTCGCCGAAGAAGACGTCGGCGCCGTCGGCGGCGAACGCCACCAGTTCGCGCAGGATCACGCCGACGGTTGCGCTCGATATGCCGCCGATCTCCTTCAGATCGGCCTTCCCATCATCGCTGGTGAGGAAGGTCAGCACGGCGCGCAGGTCTTCGAGATCGACCAGTGCGAGCCCGTTCTCATCGGCATAGTGGAAGACCAGGCGCAGGCTCGACTCCTGTGTATCGTTCAGCCCGAGAACCTTGCTCAGCAGCAGCGGCCCGAAGCCGCTCGCCGTCGCGCGGATCGGGATGCCGACCTCGGCAGCCGTCTCGCGGTCGCCGCCGAGTGCGAAGAACTCGACGGCTGACGCCTTCGGCTGCCAGTCCTGCCCGATCGCCTCGGTGCGGGAGGTGAGCTTCTCGCTGGTCTCGCCGGGCACGGCCACGCCGGACAGGTCGCCCTTCATGTCTGCGGCGAACACCGGAACGCCCTTGTCCGCGAGCTGCTCGGCGATGCCCTGCAGCGTGCGGGTCTTCCCCGTTCCCGTCGCGCCGGCGATCAGCCCGTGCCGGTTCATCATCGCCAGCGGGATGCGGATCTGCGCGTCAGGCAGCGTCTCGCTGTTCACCAGTGCGCCGAGATCCAGCGTCTCGCCGTCGAAGGCGTAGCCGTCTGTGATGTCCCGGATGGCATCGGCCTCGAGTGGGCCCGCCTCCGTCGCAGGGACGGCAGGGGCGGGAGTCGTCGCGGCGTCCGCGTCGGAGGAATCGGCGACGGCGGGGGAGTCTGGGGCGCTCGCCGCGGCATCCGGAGCATCGTCTGCGGCGTCGGCCGGGACATCCGGATCATCGGCTCCGCTGTCGTCTGCTCGGGTCTGAGCGGCACGCGCCTCCGCGGCCGCGAGCGCAGCCTTCTTCTCGGCGAGATCGAGCGCCGCCTGCGCCGCCTCGGCCTCCGCGCGCAACCGGGCGAGTTCGGCGTCGACACCGTCGTTCGTGGCCATCCGCTCAGCATAGCCAGCAGGTGGGGCGCAGTATTTTACGGTAGGACGAGTGGCAGTTTTCGCACGCCTCCGAGCACGTCGTCCGCGACTCTGTTCGCTTCGGCGCCGAGGTCAGGCAGAGAAGCTCGCGCAGATTCAAAGGCCTCGACCATGTCCTGACGATTACGCTGCACGATGTCTTCGGCGGCACTCAGCGCCAGTCCGAACCGTGTGCCGACCTTTGCCAGCGCGCCGGCAGAGATGCGGCCGAATGCGTACTCGCCGTCGACGCTCATCGCTGAGTCGATTCTGGCTGCACCGTCCCAGTAGCCGGCATAGGTGAGCAGGTCGTACAGAGGTGCCAGGTGCGCGGAGCGCCCCTCGAGCAACAACGAATAGTTCTTCGCGTGCGCGTCAGTGCAACCGGCGACGACGTTGAAGACGAAAGCGCGAAAGAAATCGACTCCGACCCGCTCCCGGTCAGCGGCAAGAGGGAGCGAACGAACGAGGTTCGCGACGGCCGCGATCCCTGGGCCGCCGTCGCGATGCTGGTATTTGCGGGCGGGGGAGACGCTGAGAGCTTGGCACAGATCTTCCTGATGCAGTCGATGCCATGTTCCGTCCGCTTCGCGTCGGTCGTATCGCTCGCTCGCGAGCACGTCCCAGTCCCCGATGCGAATGATCTCTGACCGCGCGACGCGGTTGCCCAGGTTTTCCGCAGCGCGCAGCGTGAGCTGCTCGACGACATCGAGACGCCGAAACGCGCCGACGACGGGCTTCAGGATATGTGTGGTCGGTGTCGCATCCTCGGGGACGGCCCACTCGTTGCTCGCCAGGCGGTGCAGCGCGATCTTCGGTTGTGCGCCCGCCAGGCTGAATCGCCCTGTCGGGCCGTAGTCCGGGGTGCCTTCCGAGTACTCCAGAACCACGCGATCGAGCATGCGCGCAACGTCGAGCTCCGTCACCGGCCGAATCGCTTTTCGGAGACCGGCATCAGACGGCGAATGCCCAGGTGGCAGGAGCTGGACAGCGCCGGCGGCATCAGTGCCGATGTGTTCCAACAGAGCGAACGGATTCCGCGCTGACGTCTGGAATCGCCGGCTGAGTGCCCGCAACGCCTCATCACTGTCGGGAAGGAGCCCCTCAAGCCAAGGCAGCGCTGCGCGCTTTTTGTGCACGGCCGTCGCGACGGGCATCGACAACGAGACAGGAGTGGCATCAGCCGCGGCGCGGTACTCAGGATCGTAGGTGAAGGTGATGTTTCCGGAGGAGGACTGTACAAACCGCCCCGCGAGCTGACCGTCGAGGTATGCGTAGAGCTCCCGATCTGTCACCAGCGCACCTCGTCCGTGGTCATCGAGCGCAGTGCGACTTCGTGCCCCATTGCTTGGAACAGATCGAAGAGCTTGCTGGCTTCGACAGTGGATTTTCCTGCCTCGACGTCGGCGACGAAGGAGCGTGACACGCGTGCGGCACGCGCCAGGTCTGCCTGCGTCCATTCGCGAGATTCACGCATCTCGCGAACGACCGCGGCGGCCTCTCGAACTGTGAGCATCGCGGCTCCTCTGGTCGCATGTCGCCGTACGACGACATTCTACGTTGTCGCCGTACGGCGACACAAGGGTTTGTCGCCGTACGGCGACATGGTGGTCGGTTCCAGGGCTACGGTGCCCGGATGAAGCGGGGCAGGAAGGATGATGTCGGAACCCCCGCATACGGTTGGAGTATGCGGATCCTTCACACCTCCGACTGGCACATCGGGCGCTCGTTCCACGGCAGCCAGACGCTTGAGGCGCTGGGTGAGGTGCTCGAGGCGATGGTCGAGCGAGTGCGCGAGTTGGAGGTCGACGTCGTCATCGTGGCTGGCGACGTGTTCGACTCGGCGATGCCCGCGGCCGGCTGCTATCGCGTGCTGACCGACGCGCTCACGGGCATCCGGAGCGCAGGCGCGCGCGTCGTCATCACGAGCGGCAATCACGATTCCGCTGCGCGGCTGGGGTTCCAGGCGCCGTTCCTCGGCGAGGCGGGCGTGCACGTCATCACCGATCCGGCCTCGATCGGCGAGCCCGTCACGATCGACGATGAGCACGGCCCCGTGCACTTCTACGGCATCCCGTACCTCGAGCCGGCGCTCGTGCGGCACCTGTGGCCCGATGACACGCTGCGCACCCAGGAGCAGGTGATGCGCCACGCGATGCGCCAGGTGAACGCCGACCGCGACGAGCGCGGCGGCCGCTCCGTCGCGATCGCGCACTGCTTCGCCGCCGGTGTCGAAGCGACGCCGCAGCTTGAGCGCGAGGTGCGCCAGAGCCTCACCCAGGGGTCGCTCGACGTGGTGCCGCTCACCGATTTCGCGGGGCCCGACTACGTCGCTCTCGGCCACATCCATGGGCGCGCTGCGCTGACCGACGGCATCCGGTACTCGGGTGCACCCCTGCACTACAGCTTCGGCGAGGCTGACAAGCCGCGCGGCGCATGGCTGGTCGAGCTCGACGCCGCAGGCATCGCCGCGACGGAGTGGGTCGACCTGCCGGTGCCGCGCCGGCTGGTCACTCTGCGCGGCGCGCTCGACGACCTGCTCGCCGACCCTGCGCACGAGGTCCACCGCGACGACTGGGTCTGCGCCGTGCTCACCGACCGTCTGCCGCAGACCGAGCCGATGCGCCGGCTCCGCGAACGGTTCCCGTTCTGTGCCACGATCGAGCACCAGCCGGAGCGCGACGAGACCGAGCGCCGCGCGCGCAGCTACCGCGATCGCGTCGGGCGGGGCACGCCGGATCCGCAGATCGTCGACGACTTCCTCGATCATGTGCGCCGCGGTGAGAGGGCGAGCGACGACGAGAGACGCATCGTGGCCGACGTCGTCTCGCAGCTGCGGGCGGAGGCGAACGCATGAGAATCCGGATGATCGAGATCGAGGGCTTCGGTCCGTTCCGCGACGCGCAGACGATCGACCTCGACCGCTTCGCCGGTGACGGGATCTTCCTGATCTCGGGTCGGACCGGGGCGGGGAAGTCGAGCATCCTCGACGCGATCTGCTTCGCGCTCTACGGTTCGACGCCGCGCTACAGCGACGGTGAGAAGCGTCTGCGCAGCGACTACTCCGAGGTCGGGGAGGCGTCGCACGTGGTGCTCGAGTTCGAGGTCGGCGATGGTGCGTGGCGCATCGAGCGCAGCCCCGAGTACGAGCGCCCGGCCAAGCGCGGCGGCGGTACGACGACCGAGCGCGCCAGCGTGCACCTGTTCGAGTATGCGGACGACGGCTGGCGCGGCATCGCGAGCAAGGAGCGCCAGGTCGCCGAGCAGATCCGCGAGATCGTCGGCATGAACTCCGACCAGTTCCAGCAGGTCATCCTGCTTGCGCAGGGGCGGTTCGCTCGGTTCCTGCTCGCCAAGAACGACGAGCGCCGCACACTGCTGCGGTCGCTGTTCGACACGCGCCGATTCGAGAAATACGAGCAGGCGCTCGACGAACGCCGCCGCGAAGCTGAGGCGGGAGTGGGCGCGCAGACCGCCGACCTGCGCGCTCTGCTCGACCAGGTCGCGGAGCAGGTGCAGCGCGCGCTCACGGCGGAGGAGCAGCCGGACGCCGGCGATGCGGCGGTGGATGATGCCGTCGCGCGGGGCGACGAATCCGGCGGTGCGGACGGTGACGGCGAGCCGCGCGCAGACGAATCCGGGGGCGCTGCTGCAGACATCGGGCCGTCGCCCGACAGGGACGCGGGCGGCGACAGCGATGCGGCTGCCGGTGCCGCGGCTGCCGGTGCGGCCTCAGACGAGCAGGGCGTGCCCGATCCCGATGACTGGAGCGGGCGGATCGACCTGCTCGGGCGCGCAGCAGAACAGGCGGCGGCGAACCTCACGGCGTGCCAGGCTCACGTCGACCGGGCCGGTGCGGTCAGCACGCGCGCTGAGCAGGCCGACGACGAACGCAGGGTGACGGCGGAGCGGCAGCAACAGCGCGAGGGAGCGCGGTCGCGCCTGGCGAAGCTCGATGCCGATCGTGACGGCATCGACGCGGCACGCGCGGAACTGGTGGGCGCGCGGCGCGCGGAGGGCGTGCGCACCGCAATCGACGCGGTGGCGCACGCAGACGCGGAGGAGAAGACTGCGGCAGACGCGGCACAGGCGGCGCGCGCGGAGTGGACGAGCGCCCGCGGCGAGGCGGAAGCAGGCGAGGGTGGTGACCCAGCCGCGGAGTCCGAGCCCGAGTCCGCGGAAGCTGACGAGGCGACTGCCGAAGCGGGCGAACCTGCGCTCCCCGCCGACGACGCGGAGCCCGACGCGCTGGATGCGTTCTCCGACGAGCTGCGCGGCCGCATCGGGGCATGGAATCCATTGCGCGAACGCGAGAGCGAACTGGCCCGCGACGCGGCCGACATCGAGGCGCGTCGAGAGGATCTGAAAGCGCAGGACGCGCAGACCGCCGAGCTCGAGAAGCGGCTCCTCAGTCTGCCGAAGCACATCGCGGCGGCTCGGGAGAGCCGAGACGCCGCGAGCAAGCGTGCGGATCAGGCCGCCGCAGTCGACGAACACATCAGCGCCCTGGAGATCCAGTTCGCCGCGGCGCACCAGGCTGACGAGCTGGCAAAGACCTACGCCGCAGCGGACGAGACGGTC
Source organism: Microbacterium sp. JB110 (assembly GCF_003335195.1). NCBI lineage: Bacteria > Bacillati > Actinomycetota > Actinomycetes > Micrococcales > Microbacteriaceae > Microbacterium > Microbacterium sp. JB110. The sequence continues at coordinate 181,205 of NZ_QPGM01000005.1, forward strand.
CGCGGCGCGAAGCAACGGCTCGATGCCGCAGGCGAAGCGCTCGACGAGCTGCACCGACGTCGGCTCGCCGGTTACTCGAGCGAACTCGCCCAGCAGCTCACCGACGGTGAACCGTGCACGGTGTGCGGCTCGACCGAGCATCCGGCCCCGGCCGAGATGGCTGACGACCACGTCACACCGGAGCAGATCGAACAGTCAGAAGACGCACGCTCGGCGGCCTCCGCGGCGCACGAGACCGCCATCGACGAGCGGCAGCGGGCCAGTGCCGCGCTCGCCGACGCGCAGCAGCGCTCCGGGGGCCGCAGCGAGACCGAGGTCAACGGCGATCTGCTCGCCGCCCGCGAACGACGCGACGAGGCGCAGACTGCGCAGCGCGAGCGCGACGCGCTCGACGGGCAGATCGCGGAGCTGGAGCGCGAACGGGAGAACCTGGAGGACGAGCGCACCTCGTCGAAGGCTCTCCGTGCGGCGCTCTCCAGCGAGATCGACGCCGCGCAGAATCGACTCACCGACGACAGTCGCGCCGTCGCGGCCGCCCGAGGGAGCTTCTCCTCGGTTGCCGAGCGGATCGGGGCGGCACAGCGCCTCGCATCCCGCGCCCGCGCGTGCGCCGCAGCTGTCCGCGACGCCTCACGTGCATCCGGAACCGCCCGAGTCGCACGCGAGGCGCTCGATCGGGCGCTGGGCGACGCGGAGTTCGACACGACCGCGTCCGCCCGCCACGCGATGCGCGATGCCGCGGTCGTGGCTGATCTCGACAAGCGCGTGCGCGAGGCCGACACCGAACGGGCAGCGGCGGAGCGCACTCTTGCCGAGCTCGCCGCATTCGAGCTCCCCGAGGCGCCGGTCGACCGTGACGAGACGCAGCGCGCACTCACCGCCGCCCGCGACGCCTTCTCCAGGGCGCTCGATGCTCGCAGCGCCGCCGCGCAGCTCGCCGACGCACTGGCGAACGCACTCGAGCGCGCCCGCGCGGCGCACGAGGGGATCGCGGAGAAGGCGGAGACGGCCGCCGTCATCACCCGCCTCGCCGATACCGTCGCAGGGCGGCCGCCGAACGAGCGCCGGATGAACCTCGAGACCTTCGTGCTCGCCGCCGAGCTCGAAGAGATCGTGCAGGCCGCGAACCTGCGGCTGGCTGCGATGAGCAACAACCAGTACACGTTGCGCCACTCGGACGCCAGGGCGTACCGCAACGCCGCCGCAGGTCTGGGCATCGAAGTGTTCGACGCACACACGGGCAGAGCTCGACCGCCGCAGTCGCTCTCGGGAGGCGAGACGTTCCTCGCCTCCCTCGCCCTGGCTCTGGGCCTGGCCGAGGTCGTCACGAGCCGTGCCGGCGGCATCCGGCTCGACACCCTGTTCATCGACGAGGGCTTCGGTTCGCTCGACGGCGAGACGCTCGACGTCGCGATGCGCACCCTGGACGATCTGCGTCAGGGCGGCCGCACGGTCGGTCTGATCAGTCACGTCGAGCAGATGAAGGAGCAGATCCCCGCCCAGCTCCGTGTCGAGCAGACCCCGCAGGGATGGAGTGTGGTCCGACAGGAGTGACGTGCGTCGTCGGGCGCGTGCGGCACAGGGCCGTTGCAGAGACGGACCCCGTAGGCTGAAAGCATGAACTGGGGCACCGTCTGGACCGTGATCGGCGCGATCATCGCCGTCGTCATCGCGTGGTTCGTCGTCAACGCACTGCTGTCGGTGATGTGGTTCGCGTTCAAGCTCATCGCCGTGCTCATCGTCGGCGTGATCATCTTCTTCGTGCTTCGCACCCTGTTCTCGCGCCGCTCACGCCGCGAGAACTGAGCCGGAGCGACACCCGGCTCGTGAGGTGGCTCGCGAGATGCGCACTTCTTCGACGAGAACGCGTCAGAACCGGCGCATCTCGACGAGAAGTGCGCATCTCGGCAGCGGGGCGTAGCGCGCCGGTACGCGTCACACCATGCGGTAGCCGGCGCCGCGCACGGTGACGATGCGATCGGCGCCGAGCTTCTGGCGCAGGTACCCCACGTACACGTCGGCGACGTTCGATCCGGGATCGAAGTCGAACCCCCACACGCGGCTGAGCAGCTGCTCCCTGCTGAGCACCTGGCCCGCGTGCCGCACGAGCTCCTCGGCGAGGGCGAACTCCCGCGCCGACAGGTCGACGACGGTTCCGCTGTCGAGCCGGGCGCGCCGCGTGCGCACGTCGAGCACCAGATCGCGGTGGCGCAGCTCATGCGCCGTGGGTGCCTGGTCGGCGTCGGCCTGGCGCATGCGCAACCGGATGCGCGCCATCAGCTCGTCGAACCGGAACGGCTTGCCGAGATAGTCGTCGGCCCCGCCCTCCAGACCGGCCACGGTGTCATTCAGATCGGTGCGCGCGGTCAGCATGATCACGGGCATCGTCGAGCCCGATCCGCGCAGCTGCTCCAGCACCTCGAATCCGTCGAGCCCCGGCATGTTCACATCCAGCACGAGCAGATCGAACTCGCCTGTCAGCGCGAAACCGAGCGCCTCCGTGCCGTTGCCAGCCACACGCGTGGCGAACCCGGCCGCGCGCAGGCCCTTCTCGATGAACCCAGCGATGCGGGCCTCGTCGTCGGCGATCAGGATCGACGCCATGGGTCCTCCTTCTCCTCGTCATTCGGCGGAACGGGCGCGGTCGGCACATCCGGGGTCTGCAGCGGCAGCGACAGCACGAACACGGAGCCCGGCCCCGTGCGCGGATCGACGACGCGTGCCGATCCGCCATGCGCCCTGGCGATCATCTGCACGATGCTCAGCCCGAGCCCGCTGCCGCGGCCGGAACCCGCGCCGCGGCGGAACCGCTCGAAGATGTGCGCCTTCTCCTCATCCGGCACTCCTGCGCCGTGGTCGCGCACCCACACCTCGAGCATGTCGCCAGCGAGGCGGCTGCCGATCACGATCTGCCCGCCGCCGTGCGTCACCGCATTCTGCGCGAGCTGCAGCACCGCCTGGGTGATCCGCGACTCGTCGAGAGGCGCCACCACGGTCACACCCGGCCCGGCGCTCACCTGCGCCCCGTCGAGGGCGTCGGCCTTGCGCACGATCTGCACCAGCAGCTCGCGGACGTCTATCGGCTCGGCACGTATCGCCGCCCGCCCGTGCAGCGAAGCCGACTCAGACAGGTCCTGCACGAGCGCATTCATCCGGTCGAGTTCGTCGACGGCCAGCTCCTGCGTCTCACGCACCTCGGCGGCATCGTCGGGGTTCAGCAGCTCGAGATGGCCGCGCACGATCGTGATCGGCGTGCGCAGCTCGTGGCGCACGTCGCTGAGCAGCTGCCGCTGGGAATCGAGCGCCTGGTCGAGCCTGTCGAGCATGTCGTTCATCGTGCGGGCCAGCTCGGAGACGTCGTCGCGTCCCTCCACGGGCAACCGTTCGTCGAGCTCCTGACCCGAGACGCGCTCGGCCGTCTCCCTCATCTGACGCAGCGGCCGCAGGAGCCGCCCGGCGGCCAGCGCGCCGACCGCGATCACCAGCAGGATCGCGACAGCGGACGCTGCCAGATACGCTCTGCCGGGCTCGTTGATCTCGGCGAGCTCGGCTTCGAGGTCGTAGCCCATCACGAACAGCACGTCGTCGCTCTGATCGTCGCTGAGCCGGATGGGCGCCGCCAGGTACTGCCACACCACATCGTCGGCGGCGTAGCGGCCGAGAACCGCGTCCGAGCCGTTCGCCTCGGCGGTGACGTGATCGACGAAGCCCGGCTGCGACTCGAGCTGCACGTCGAGCTCGACGCCCGGCACCAGCACGCCCTCCCCGTTCACGATGCCGAGCACACCCATGTTGTCGTCCGGCCCGACGCGCTGCACGACGACGCGCAGCGCGTCGCTCGCTGTGGCTGTCGGGTCGTCCGCCACGTGCGCATCGACGAGCACCTGTGCCGCTTCCAGGTTGTTCTGCAGCAGCACGTCGGTTGAGGCGAGGATCCGCTGCCGCTCCACGACGTACACCGCGCCGCCCACGCCGGCGAGCCCGACGGCGACCGCGGCGGCGATCACTGCCATCAGCCGCGTGCGCACCGACACGACCGGCAGTCGCAGGCGTCGTCTCTGTGCGCTCCTCACCGTTCCAGTATCGTCGCGGCGCGCGCGAATCCGTGTGCGCCGACGGGAATATAAGAGCAGTCTCACCACGCGGAAGTGGCATGCAGCGATCGCCGCGTGGTGGAATCACGGCATGGAAGAACCCGATCGGCCCGACGACGAAGAGCTCCTGTCATCGGCTCTCGGCGTTCCGCGCGACGCGCTGCGTCTGATCAGCAGGGAGCCGCTCGGGTCCGGCACGGTTGCAGGATTCCAGGTGACTCATCCGGATGACGAGCGCTCAGACCCGGATGAGCGGGGCAGGAGCGAGGGACACCCGGCCACGTCGATCGCGTACGTCGACACCTCCGCAACGACGGTCGCCCACGAGACGGGGCTCGTACTCGACGGCGTCGCGCGGGTCTGGACGCACCCGGCGGATCCGCACCTGCCTGCGCTCGTTCCGGCCGCGTTCGGCGAAGCGCTCGGCGTTCTGCTCGCCAGGCTCGGCGTCGAGGCCGGGGGACCCCCCGAGTTCGTCGCGTACCGGCCGGGGCGCCGCGCCGTGCTGCGCGTCGACACGTCGGACGGACCCGCGTGGGTGAAGGTTGTCCGCCCACGCCGCATCGAGCGCATCGTCGAGGCGCATCGGGCGCTGGAGGCTGCAGGCCTGCCGCTGCCGCGTGTACGGGGCTGGTCGAAGGAAGGGCTGCTCGTCATCGCGCAGGCGGACGGCGTGCCCGCGCCGCAAGCCGATTGGGAGCCAGGGGCGCTGCTCGACGACGTGGAACGGCTGCGTGAGCGATTCGCTGCGGCGGAGACCGGATGGACGGCACGCACGGGTGTGCCGGAACGTCTCGCGTGGTACTCGGAACGCGCCGACGACGTGATGCCGCAGTGCATCGCACAGATCGCGAGGGTGCGCGCCGCATGCGCGCTCGGGCTGACCGCACAGCCGGAGCCGCGGCGCACGATCCACGGGGATCTGCACATCGGGCAGCTCTTCCTTCAGGCGGACAGTGCTCGGATCACGGGCATCATCGACGTCGACACGGCGGGCCAGGGCGATCCGGCGGAGGACGCGGGGGCGTTCCTGTCGCATGCGATCGCCAGCGCACTGCTCACGGTCGGCGAACGAGGAGCGCGGCGGATGTGGGCGCTCGCCGAGGCGGCGAGCCGGAGATGGCGCAGCGAGCGAGTGAACGCCCTGACCGGCATCCACCTGCTCGGTCACGCGCTCGCCGCCGCTACGGCCGGCGACACCGCTCGTGCTCGCGCACTTCTCGATCAGGCGGAGGCCGTCTCGGCAGGTGAGCCGGTGCGGCAGCCTGAGTGACGGGCTCGGCAACAGCGGATATCCGGCGTTCGAAGCGTCGGCCGTGCGGCAAACATAAGAGCTCTCTCATGCAGCGGGGTGTTCCGGCTTATGCTCGCGAGTCAGACTGGGCATATGAGCAGGAAATGGATCGCATACGGCGTCACAGGCGCACTCGGCGTTGCTGTGCTGGGCGGCGGTGCCGTCGCAGCGGCGAACGCGCTCGACCTGCGCACCGCATCCGGTGACGTCATCGCCGACGGGGCGATCACCGGCGCCGACGGCACCGCGCCGGCCGGCGACCTCGAATCGGGAGCGATCGCTCTGACCGCTCCGACGGCCGGCGAACAGGCCTCACCGGCGACGCCGAACTCGACGAGCGGGCAGAGCGCACATTCGACGAAGACGCCGGCGGAGCAGGTCTCGGCGGTGTCTTCGCCTGAGGCTACGCAGACACAGACCACGACGACGCAGCCGCCCGCAGGGTCGGCGCCGTCACCGGTCTCGCCCGCGTCGCCGGCCACACCCGATTCACCCGACTCCGTGCAGAGCGCCGACTCCGACTGACGCGCGAACCGAAAAAGGGCCTCGCCGCGGCGGGGCCCTTTCTCGTGCGGCTCCTGCGCATCCGTGAGCCGGATCGGGCGTCTCGTGCCGCGCATCCGGGTCGCGATCGGCGCAGCCACGGCGCCGCTGCCGGTTCGCCGAGTGGACGATGCAGGGGAGCCGCGACATCCGCACGATTCGAACGAGGGCACGCTCGCGAATATAAGGGGCGACTCACCGCAGTTTGCGAGGCACCTTAGCGGCGGTCGTCAGAGTGGAACCATCGCCGGAGAACACCGGCGCTCGCCCCGCAATCTCATATCGATCGCCGTGCACAGCGGCACAGAAGAAGGAGACATCATGAACAAGAAGTGGATCGCCTACGGCGTGACCAGCCTCGTCGGCGTCGGAATCATCGCGGGCGGGGCAGCAGCGACCGCCGCGAGCATGGACCTGCGCACCGACGGCACGAACGACGCCGCGCCCGTGGGCGATGCGATCACCGCCAAGGGTGTGCTCGACCGCGCCGACGGCGTGGAGCTCCGGGTCTCGGAGAACGGTACGTCCGCGTCGGTGGTCACCGCGGCATCGGCGACCAGTGCGCAGAGCGAGCCGTCGGCTCCGAGCCCGCAGTCCGCTCCGAGTGCGCAGTCTGCTCCGAGTGCGCAGACGCCGCCGAGCGCCGCCACTCCGCCGAGCCCCGCCTCCGCCCCGAGCCCGCAGTCGGAGCCCTCGCCGGTGACTCCGCCGTCACCGGCATCGCCGCCGAGCGCCGCCAGCCCGGACAGCCCCGACTCGCCGGCCAGCTCGGATTCGGTGGATTCCGCCGCGTCGGACTGACCGCCGACCAGCAGCGCCCCGAGTTCTCCTCGGGGCGCTGCTGCGTGCCGGCGGCACTGCCTCGTCGACTGTCGCGGGCGGAGCCGGAATCGGCCGGGGCGCGGCGTGCGAAGCCTGGGGCACACCGTCCACCTGAGAGTCTTCGGCTTTCAGACGTCGCAGGCATGTTCGGTGGGTCGGCGTGCGATCTCCGTCTTCTCTGTATATTGCGAAACGTATCGTTTTTTGTGACGATTGTCGATATGGAGAGAAGCGCAATGCGCGGGCCGGAAGCGGCTGACTGGGCGTTGTCGCGCGGACTGTCTGCGCTGACAAGCGCTGAACTTGCGGGCGTGATGGGCGTCGCAGAAGAGCAGGTGCGGCAGCGACTGCATGCTCCTGTGCGCCGCGGAGAGTGGGTGATGCCCGTACGCGGCCTCTGGGTTCCCGTCCCGCCCGAGTATCGATCGTGGGGCGCGCCTCCGGGGATCGAACTCATCGATGCGATGATGCGTCATCTCAGCACCAGCTACTACGTGGGGTGGCTGACCGCGGCGAGTCTGCATGGAGCGGCGCACCACGCTCCGCAAGTGTTCCAAGTCGCCGCAACTCGGCATCAGCGTGACCGCACCATCGGCCGCACGCGATTCACGTTCGCGCAGCGCGACGTGGCGAAGATGCCCGTCGTCGAGCACCGCACTCGATCCGGAACCGCGAGAGTCTCTTCGATCGCGGCGACGGCGCTCGACATAGCAACCGATATCCGCCTGGCGGGCGGTATCGACAACGCTGCCACCGTGCTCATCGAACTAGCCGAACTCGACGAGTTCCGCACGGAGGACGTGGCCGCTTTGGCGACGCGCTTCCCCGCCGCAGCGCTGCGCCGAATCGGTTGGGTGCTCGGCGAATTCACGGATCGTGACGACCTGCGCCCGTTGCAATCGATGGTCGGCGCTGATGCGCTCAGACCATCCCGGCTCGACCCCTCTCAGTCACCAGCTGGTCGCGTCGACCGAGCCTGGATGCTGTACGTGAACCGCGACGTGGATCCCGACGCATGATTCCCGCGAACGCAATTACCGGGTGGAGCGTCGATCACACCTGGTCTTCTCGCGAACAAGTGGAACAAGATCTGCTGTTGTCGCGTGCCATCATCGCCATCGCTTCGGATCCGTACTTGGGCAACGAGCTCGTGTTTCGCGGTGGAACCGCATTGCACAAGCTGCATTTGGATCGGCCTTATCGCTACAGTGAAGACCTCGACTACGTGCGTTCGTCTGCCGGTGGCATCGCCCCGCTGACGCAAGCACTCACGCGCCTCGGCACCGACCTGGGATTTCACGTCGGCACGCGCGTCAGCGAGCATCCGAAGATCTATTGGCGGGCCGCTGCCGATAGCGGCGTTCGCCTACGCATCAAGATCGAGGTGAACACTCATGAGCGCTCGCCAGCACTACCGCTGCTGCTTCATCGGCATCGGGTGGATTCGGCATGGTGGCGAGGCGAAGCTGACGTGCGGACGTTTCAGCCATCTGAGCTGATGGCCACCAAGATCCGGGCCCTGTATCAGCGTTCAAAAGGGGCTCTTCTCGAACGAGGGTGTAGTCCGTTGAGCGCGTCGCTGTCCGTGTAGGAGTCGAGGTCTCCCTGAAGATGGAAGTTCCTACACTGCCCACCCGGAAGACCTCGACATGTCCCACCCTACTTTTGATGCGCCCTGCCTGACCACGTTCTGCCGCCTCGACGAGCTCGGTCTCCAAGCCGTCGGACAACACCTGGAACCCGACCGAGCGATGCTCCAATGCCGAGTCGTTGAACCAGACCAGTGGTGCCAGCACTGCGGATGTGAGGGGACGCCACGGGACACGGTGGTGCGCAGGCTCGCGCACGAACCCTTCGGACACCGACCCACGACGCTGCTGATCCGCGTGCGTCGTTACAAGTGCTCAGGATGCGGCCGGGTGTGGCGCCAGGACACGACCGCAGCGGCGCCGCCGCGGGCGAAGATCTCCCGCGGCGGTCTGCGATGGGGACTGGAAGGACTCGTGGTGGACCATCTGTCCATCTCCCGCGTCGCGGCAGGACTGGCCGTGTCATGGTCGGCCGCGAACGACGCGATCCTCGCTGAAGGCACACGACAACTGATCGATGACCCCCACCGCTTCGACGGTGTCACCACGATCGGTGTCGACGAGCACGTGTGGCGCCACACGAAGCGTGGCGACAAGTACGTGACCGTGATCATCGATCTGACCCCGGTGCGTGAGAAGACCGGACCTGCCCGGCTGCTGGACATGGTCGAAGGCCGCTCCAAAGCAGTCTTCAAGCGGTGGCTGGCTGCACGCCCGCAGCAGTGGCAGAACGGGATCGAGGTCGTTGCGATGGACGGATTCACTGGGTTCAAGACCGCCGCCGCCGAAGAGCTTCCCGACGCTGCTCCGATCATGGATCCATTCCATGTGATCCGGCTTACCGGGGACGCGCTGGAGAACTGTCGGCGCCGTGTTCAGCGCGATGTGTTCGGTCGTCGGGGTAGGACTGGTGATCCGCTCTACCGGGTCCGCCGGACTCTGCTGACAGGAGCGGGTCTTCTCACCGAGAGGCAGCATGCGCGACTCGAGGAGGTGTTCGCCGACCAGCGCCATGTCGAGGTTGAAGCGACCTGGGGTGTGTATCAGGACATGATCACCGCGTATCGGGAGACGGACCGCGGGCTGGGGAGGTTCTTCCTGCAGCACACGATCGACCGGATCTCCACGGGGGTGCCCGTGCAGCTGGTCGAGGTCCGCAAGCTCGCTCGTACGCTCAAGCAACGAGCCGCTGACGTCCTCGGCTATTTCGATCGGCCCGGGACCAGCAACGGCCCGACGGAGGCGATCAATGGCCGACTCGAGCATCTGCGCGGGATCGCGCTTGGGTTCCGGAACCTGAGGCACTACATCGACAGGAGTCTGCTCGAAGCCGGCGGTTTCAGACCTCGACTACACCCTCGTTCGTGAAGAGCCTCAAAAGGGCGCGACGTCTTCGACCTCTGGCTTGCACTTGACCATCTGCAACTCGATCCGTCGGAGATCCTCGAGGCCTTCGGCCCCTATCGGCCGAAGGGAATCACAGCTTCCAAAGCCACAGAGAACCTGCTGCGCAAGCTCGACGATTCGAACTTTCGGCACGACCTGGACCCTTTGGTGACAGCTTGGCCGCCGGGGTACGAACTGAACAGTGCGGCCGAACTGATCAGCGAACGCTTGCTCCGTCGTCTCGACGAGTGAGCAGAAGGGCGGAGTTCGCCGCTTGTCGCATTCCGTATCTGACCGTACGCGGGGGAGCGGTGCCCGGCTCAGCCCGCGTCGACGGCCGCGTCGAGCTCTGCGAGCCAGGCGCGGGCATTGCCGTCCGAGGGGGCGCGCCAGTCGCCGCGGGGTGAGAGGGATCCGATCGCGGAGACCTTCGGGCCGTTCGGGATCGCGGTGCGTTTGAACTGCGCGAAGCCGAAGAAGCGCCGGATGAACACCCGCAGCCAGCGCAGGATCGTCTCCCGGTCGTAGCCGAAGCGCTCATCGTCCGGGAACCCTGCGGGCCATGCGCCCGACTGCGGGTCCGCCCATGCATGCTCGGCGAGGAATGCGATCTTCGACGGCCTCGTGCCGAAGCGCAGCACGTGCGCGAGGGCGAAGTCATGCAGCGCGTACGGGCCGATCGTGTCTTCTGTCGACTGCACCTCGCCGTCCTGACCTGCGGGGACGAGCTCCGGTGAGATCTCGGTGTCGAGCACCGACTGCAGCACCCGGGCCTCCTCATCGGTGACGCCCTGGCCGTCGGCGATCACCCAGCGGATCAGGTGCTGGATCAGCGTCTTCGGCACACCGGAGTTCACGGCGTAGTGGCTCATCTGGTCGCCGACGCCGTATGTCGACCAGCCGAGGGCGATCTCCGAGAGGTCGCCCGTGCCGACCACGATGCCGCCGCGGTGGTTCGCGAGCCGGAACAGGTAGTCGGTGCGCAGCCCCGCCTGCACGTTCTCGAACGTGACGTCGTAGACCTCCTCGCCGCGCGCGAAGGGGTGATCCATCTGCCTGAGCATCTCGCGGGCGGCTGGCCGGATGTCGATCGTCTCGGTGGTGGCGCCGATCGACTCGGCCAGCGCGAGGGCGTTCGACCTGGTGTGCTCGCTGGTGGCGAATCCGGGCATCGTGTAGGCGAGGATCTCGCTGCGGTCGCGGCCCATCCGGTCCATCGCCCTGGCGATGACCAGCAGAGCATGCGTCGAGTCGAGCCCGCCGGAGATGCCGATCACAGGGCGCGGATCGCCGATCTGGCGCATGCGCTGCATCAGGCCTGCGACCTGGATGTTGAACGCCTCGTAGCAGTCCTGCGCGAGCCGCTTCGGATCATCCGGAACGAACGGGAACCGGTCGACGGTGCGGCGCAGGCCGATGTCGCCGGCCGGAGGGTTCAGCTCGAACTCGACCGTGCGGAAGCCGCTGTCGTCCGGAAGCGTCGCCCGCGCGTTGTCGTCGAAGGTGCCCTGACGCACCCGGCTCTGCCGCAGCAGGTCGAGGTCGACATCGGCGACGGCGCTGCGCGGCCCGTCGGGGAAGCGCTCCGTCTCGGCCAGCAGTGCGCCGGCCTCGTAGATCATCGTCTGGCCGTCCCACGAGACGTCGTTCGTCGACTCGCCCATGCCGGCAGCGGCATATACATACGCCGACAGGTTCCGTGCGGACGAAGACTGCACGAGCATCCGGCGCTCGTCGGCGCGCGCGATCGTGATCGGACTGCCAGAGAGGTTCACCTGCACGGTCGCGCCGGCCAGCGCCGCCAGAGCCGATGGGGGGACGGGCACCCAGAGGTCCTCGCAGACCTCGGCGTGCACCGTGAGATCCGGAACGTCCGCCGCACGGAAGAGCAGGTCGGGGCCGAACGGCACGTCGCCGCCGTTCAGCCGGATGAAGCCGGTCGCGCCCGCGCCGTCTGCGTACCAGCGGCGCTCGTAGAACTCCCGGTACGTGGGCAGGTACGACTTCGGCACGGCTCCGAGGATCTCGCCGCGGTGGATCGCGACGGCGCAGTTGTAGATGCGGTTGCCGTGGCGCAGCGGGGCGCCGACGAACATGAGCGGCATGATGTCGGCGGACGCCGCGCGGATCTGCTCCACTGCGGTCTCGACGCCATCGAGCAGCGCGTCCTGCATGACGAGGTCGTCGATGGCATAGCCCGACAGCGCCAGTTCGGGGAACACCGCGACCGCGACGGAGGCGTCGTCGAGTTCGCGCGCGCTGGAGATGACGGCCTCGGCATTGGCGGCCGGGTCGGCGACGGCGACCGGGACGGTGCAGGCCGCGACGCGCGCGAAGCCGTGCCGATATGCGCTGGCGAAGTCGAAGTCGATCACGCCCCAAGTCTGGCACGCGGGCCGCGAGCGTGCGGGTGCGCGGGTGTTTCTGGTCTGGCCGGGCGTTCCGGTTCCCGGAAGTGCGGTTCCGGTGCGGCGTTGGTGCAGCTCGGGGGACCGGAAGCGGTGCGCCGACGGTGGTGGTGCAGTTTGGGGTATCGGAAGGGGAAGGGCGACACCCCGCGCCGGGGATGTCGGAGGGCCCGCGTAGCCTCGAAGCGTGAGATACATTCCTTCCGAGCAGCGGGTCGTGTTCAGCGCGAGCGACATGACCGTGAGCGCGAACTGCGAGTTCGAGTGGCTGTGGGCGCTCGACGCGAGGCTGGGCCGCGTCGAGGCGGTGGAGGAACCCGACGACGAGATGCTCGAGCGTGCGGCGCGCATGGGCGACGCGCACGAGGAACGGGTGCTCGAGCGCTATCGAGCCGAGCGCGGCGACGCGGTCATCGAGATCGCCTCGGTACGGTCGGGTGACGCGGAGGGCATGGCGCGTGCCACGGACGAGACGGCAGCGGCCCTGGCGAATCCTCACGCCGAGGTCGTCTTCCAAGCGGCGTTCCAGACCCAGGAGTTCGTCGGGTTCGCCGACTTCATCGTGCGCGACGAGAGCGGCGCGTGGCGCGTGCAGGACACCAAGCTCGCCCGTCGCGCGAAGTCGACGGCACTGATGCAGCTCGGCGCCTACGTCGACCAGCTCGATCGTCTCGGCGTCACCAGATCGAGTGAGGTCGATCTGCTCCTCGGCGACGGCACGACCTCGACGCACCGCGTCGACGATGTGCTGCCGCTGTTCTTCGTGCGGCGCGATCGCATCAGGGCGCTGATCGCCGACCGCAGGGTCGAGCAGGGCGGGGCGTACGCGCCGATCGCGTGGGGCGACCGGCGCGGGGCGCTCGACGTGCGAACCTGCGGTCGATGCGCAACATGCCAGCGGCAGGTCGAGCTCCACCGCGACGTGCTGCTCGTAGCCGGTATGCGCGTCACCCAGCGCGACCGGCTGCGCGAGGTCGGCATCGACACGATCGACGCACTCGCCGAGGCGACCGAGAAGCCGGCCAGGATGGGCGACGAGGCGTTCCAGGCACTGCGCACTCAGGCGCGCCTGCAGGTGGAGACCGAGCGCGACGGCACGGGCGCACCGCTGTACGAGGTCGTCAACCCCGCTGCACTGGGCGCGATGCCGCGACCCGACCGCGGCGACATCTTCTTCGACTTCGAGGGCGACCCGCTGCACAGCGAGTCGCTTCCGGACGGCCGGCTCGCCTGGGGCATCGACTACCTGTTCGGCTGGGTCGACCTCGACGAGCAGTACACACCGCTCTGGGCGCACGATCTGGATGCTGAGCGACAAGCGCTCGAACGGTTCTGCGACTTCGTCGCCACGCGCAGGCGCGCCTCGCCCGGTATGCACATCTACCACTACGCGCCGTACGAGCCGAGTCACCTCGCTGCGATGGCCGCACGGCACGGCGTGCGTGAGGCCGATGTCGACCGCATGCTGCGCGACGAGGTGTTCGTCGACCTGTACCCGATCGTGAAGAACGCCCTTCGCGTCGGTTCCAGGTCGTACTCGATCAAGAAGCTCGAGCCGTTGTACATGGGGGCAGAGGTGCGCACGCAGGACGTGCAGAAGGGCGACGACTCGATCGGCCGCTATGTCGAGGCCCGCGGAATGCTCGAGTCCGGCCGCGCCGACGACGCACAGCAGATCCTCGACGACCTCGCCGACTACAACCGCTACGACTGCGTCTCCACCCGGCGCCTGCGCGATTGGCTCGTCGAGCGCGCACGCGAATCGCAGGTGCTCCCTGCCGCACCCGAGGATCGCCCTTCAGATGCGTACGAGCCGTCGCCCCGCGCCACGGCGCTGAACGCGCGCGCCGAGGAGCTGCGCGAATCGCGCGACCCTGCTGAAGCCGCAGGGGCCGACGAGAATGCACTCCGCCTGGCCGCGGCTGCCATCGACTACTATCCGCGCGAGCAGAAGGCATTCTGGCAGGGGCACTTCGAACGCCTCCGCGAACCCATGTCGCTGTGGGGCGAGACGCGCGACGTCGTCATCGTCGACCTGCGCCGCTCCGACGTCGTGCAGGACTGGCATGTGCCCGACGGTCGGCGCGCCGAGCGCCGACTGATCGAACTGCGAGGCGATGTCGCCCCAGGCACCAGGCTGCGTGAAGGGGCGAGCCCGTACCTGCTCTATCCGGTGCCCGCGCCGTTCCCGGCCGATGGCGCGTCGAACCGCTGGATCCACGTGCCGCGGGAGGCGCGGGTCGTGGAGACGCTCGACGACGGTGCGATCGTCGAGGAGTTCGCCGTCGCCGGCAACACCTGGCACGAGCTGCCCGTCGCGATGACGCCGCCGAAGCCGCCGCCCGCGGGGGCGCAGCAGGGCGCAATCGACGAGTGGGCCGACCAGCTGCTCCTGGGCGAGAAGAACGTCGGCGCCAGCGACGGCGCCTACCCGGTCGACCCGGCCACCGACATCCTGCGTTCGCTGCGCGCCGATCATCACGCAGGGCGTGTGATGTCGTCCTCGATCGGCAACGACGTCGACGCGATCGTCTTCTCGCTGCTGAGCATTCCCACCTACCTCGCGGTGCAGGGTCCGCCAGGCACGGGGAAGACCTACGTCGGCTCGCACGTGATCGCGCGGCTCGTCAACGACCACGGCTGGAAGGTCGGCGTCGTGGCACAGTCGCACGCAGTCGTGGAGAACATGCTCGACCGCGTGGTGGCTGCCGGAGTCCCTGCCGATCAGGTCGGCAAGACGCTCAAGGGCGGGGCACGTGCGAACGGCGAGACGTTCACCGTCGTGCCGAAGAACGGCCTCGCCGCGTTCCAGCAGGGGCGCTCGACGTCGAAGGGCTACGTCATCGGCGGCACGGCCTGGGACTTCGCGAACACCACACGCGTCGACCGCCGTGCACTCGACCTGCTCGTCGTCGATGAGGCAGGTCAGTTCTCACTGGCGTCGACGATCGCAGTGTCGATGGCGTCGCGCCGACTGCTCCTGCTCGGCGACCCGCAGCAGCTTCCTCAGGTCAGCCAGGGAACCCACCCCGCTCCGATCGACACGTCGGCGCTCGGTTGGCTGATGCGAGGCGAAGCGGTGCTCCCGGCAGGGCACGGCTACTTCCTCGCGCAGACCTGGCGGCTGCACCCCGATGTGGCGCGGCCGGTCTCCGACCTCTCCTACAGTGGCCAGCTGCGTTCCCGCGCCGGCGCCGAGCGACGCTCCGTCACCGGAATCGCGCCCGGCGTGCATTCGGTCGCCGTCGCGCACCGCGGCAACGTCACCGATTCGCCTGAGGAAGCCGCAGAGGTGCTCAGGATCGTTCGCGAGACGATCGGCCGGGAGTTCGTCGACATCTCGATCGACGACGAACAACAGGCCGCCAGCGAGCCCGCTCGTGCGCTGACGCAGGCAGACGTGATCGTCGTCGCCCCGTACAACGCACAGCAGCAGCTCGTCGAGCGCGTGCTGTCGGACGCGGGGTTCGGCGACGTGCGCGTGGGCACCGTCGACAAGTTCCAGGGGCAGGAAGCCGCCGTGGCGATCCTGACGCTGGCCGCCTCATCCGGCCGCGATGCGCCCCGCGGCCCCGAATTCCTGCTGCTCGAGAACCGCCTCAACGTCGCGATCAGTCGAGCGAAGGTCGCCGCCTACGTCGTGCACAGTCCGGCGCTGCTCGACGACCTGCCGCACACGCCGGAGGGCGTGTCGCGGATGAGTGCCTTCGCGAGGCTCGTCGGCGCCGTCTCGGCCAGCGGTCGGACGCAGGAGACCTCGGGGCCGACCGTCGTCAGCGCCGCGCCCGAGCACGCCTGAGTCGAGCGCGCATGCGTCGCGGCGGACCGGATGCGGAAGCGCCGCGCGGGGGAGAGGTCGCTCAGACCGTGCCGTAGAGCCGGTCGCCGGCGTCGCCGAGACCGGGAACGATGTAGGCGTTGTCGTCGAGTCCCTCGTCGAGCGCGCCCAGCACGAGGTGCACGTTGCGATTCCCGACCATGTCCTCGATCATCTTCACGCCCTCCGGAGTGCCCAGCAGGCACACCGCGGTGACATCGTCCGCGCCGCGCGCGAACAGGAACTCGATGGCGGCGCCCAGCGAACCGCCCGTCGCGAGCATCGGGTCGACCACGAAGCACTGCCGGCCGCTCAGGTCATCCGGGAGCCGCTCGGCATACGTCATCGGCTGGAGCGTCTCGTCGTCGCGCACCATGCCGAGAAAACCGACCTCCGCCGTGGGGATCAGCGTCGTCATGCCCTCGAGCATGCCGAGCCCCGCGCGCAGGATGGGCACCACCAGCGGCCGCGGGCTGCTGATCTCGACGCCCACCGTCGTCGTCACCGGCGTCTCGATCTCACGCGGCGTCACGCGGACATCGCGCGTGGCCTCGTAGGCGAGAAGCGTGACGAGCTCGTGCGTCAGCTGCCGGAAGACGGGTGACGGAGTTCGCTTGTCGCGGAGGACGGTCAGTTTGTGCGTGATGAGCGGGTGATCCGCGACGTGCAGGCGCATGAGAACAGGCTACTCGGCGTGCTTCCGAATCGTGACGGACCGAAGTGTCGTCGTGGAGTTCGCCCGAGGCGAGATGCTCTCGATGAACGGGCCAGCCCGGGGCTTCGATGCCAGTTCCGCGAGAGGATGGAACGGCGGGGATGCTCCGCTTCGCGAACGAGAAAGGTTGACTTCAATGAAGGCACTTCAGTACGTCGAAATCGGCAAGCCTCCGCGCGTTCAAGAGGTGCCGACACCGGAACCGGGACCCGGCCAGGTGCGTCTCAGAGTCACGGCGGCCGGTGCGTGCCACTCCGATTCGTTCGTCATGGGCCTCGACGAGGAGCAGTACACGGCCGCCTATCCGCTGCCGATGACGCTCGGACACGAGGGCGCGGGCATCGTCGACAAGCTCGGAGAGGGCGTCACGGAGGTCGCTCTCGACGATGCTGTCGCCGTCTACGGCCCGTGGGGCTGCGGACGCTGCTACCAATGCGCCCAGGGCAAGGAGAACTACTGCGAGCGGGCCGCAGAGCTCGGCATCACGCCTCCCGGGCTCGGACACGACGGGTCGATGGCCGAGTACATGATCGTCGATTCGCCGCGATTCCTGGTTCCGCTCGGAGACCTCGACGCCGCCGAGAACGTCGCACTCACCGATGCCGGGCTGACGCCGTACCACGCGATCAAGGGGTCGCTGGCGAAGCTTGTTCCCGGATCGACCGCAGTGGTCATCGGCACGGGTGGGCTCGGTCACGTCGCGATTCAGATTCTGAGGTCGCTGACTCCCGCCACGGTGATCGCCCTCGACGTCGACGAAGCCAAGCTCGAGCTCGCGAAGGACGTGGGTGCCCACCACGCGTTCCTCTCGAACGATGACGCCGTCGACGCGATTCGTGGGGCCACGGGGCAGCCCGCTGTCACCGCGATCTTCGACTTCGTCGGTGCGCAGGTGACAGCCGACCTCGGCACCAAGCTCCGCGGCACCGAATCCGACCAGGTGCTCGTCGGCGTCGGCCGTGCCGAGATCGCAATGGGCACGCTGGGCAGTCCGTTCGACGCCACGGTGCGCGCGCCGTACTGGGGTTCGCGCTCGGAGCTCATGGATGTGCTCGCCCTCGCCGAAGCAGGAAACGTGAAGGTGGAGATCGAGCGCTTCTCCCTGGACGACGCCGCGGAGGCATACGCCCGTCTGCACGAGGGCACCTTGCGCGGACGAGCCGTGGTCACACCGTAATCTGAGGGCATGACTCCTGACCGCGCCGACGTCGACCTCATGCGCGGCGCGCTCGCGCTCGCCGAAGAGGCCGCTGCGGCAGGCGAGGTGCCGGTCGGTGCGGTCGTGACCGACCCGACCGGCACCGTCATCGGCCGAGGACGGAACCGTCGAGAGTCGACGGGGGATCCGAGCGCGCACGCCGAGATCGCGGCGCTGC
The DNA here is from genome assembly GCF_003335195.1 of Microbacterium sp. JB110. NCBI lineage: Bacteria > Bacillati > Actinomycetota > Actinomycetes > Micrococcales > Microbacteriaceae > Microbacterium > Microbacterium sp. JB110. Next base: position 199,249 of record NZ_QPGM01000005.1, read on the forward strand.
GTGAGGCCGCCTCCCAGCGGGGCGGATGGAACCTCTCCGGATGCACGCTCGTCGTCACGCTCGAGCCGTGCCTGATGTGCGCCGGCGCGCTGCTGCAGGCGCACATCTCGCGCCTGGTCTTCGGCGCATGGGATGACAAGGCGGGCGCCGCCGGGTCGATGTACGACGTGGTGCGCGATCGGCGTCTGCCCTACCGCGCCGAGGTCATCGGTGGTGTGATGGAGCAGGAGACGCGGGCGCCGCTGGAAGCCTTCTTCGAGGAGCGACGATGACACATCCGGATCGGGTCGCCGTGATCGCCGGCGCAAGCGGCTTCATGGGCTCGGCCCTGCGCGAAGCGCTCGTCGACGAAGGATACGAGGTCCGTTCGATCGGGCGGAGCGAGGCGGTGCGCTGGGGCGAGGCCGCGGCGATCCTCGACGCCGTCACCGGAGCCGAACTGCTCATCAACCTGGCGGGAAAGTCGGTCAACTGCCGATACGACGACGCCAATCGCAACGAGATCCTGCGCTCGCGCGTGGACACAACGCGGGAGCTGCGCGAGGCGGTCTCCGCCAGCGACAACCCGCCGAAGGTGTGGTTCAACGCCAGCACCGCGACGATCTACCGCGACGCGATGGACCGGCCGCAGAGCGAGGAATCCGGGGACATCGGCTGGGGCTTCTCCTGCGACGTCGCCCGCACCTGGGAGAAGGAGTTCTTCGCAGGCGACCTGCCGCGGACGCGACGCGTCGCGCTGCGCACATCGATCTGCCTCGGCGACGGGCCTGCGACGGCGCTGTTCTTCCGGCTGGCACGCGTCGGGCTCGGCGGCTGGCAGTCCGGCGGCTGGTGGTTCCGCCACAACCGGTACCGAGGGATCGGCCCGGACCCGAGCCGCGACGGATTCCACTCCGAGCACACCGGCGGCCGTCAGAAGTTCAGCTGGATCCACATCGACGACGTGATCGGCGCCATCCGGTTCCTGCGTGACCGAGCCGACATCTCGGGCCCGATCAACCTCGCCGCCCCCGTCACGCCGGACAACCGCGCCCTGATGGGCGCCCTGCGTCGCACGGTCGGCATGCCGATCGGGCTGCCGGCATGGCGCTGGATGATCGAGCCGGCGATGTGGGCGCTTCGCACCGAGTCGGAGCTCGTGCTGAAGAGCCGCTGGGTCGAGCCGAGGCGCCTCGTCGACGCGGGCTACGAGTTCCAGCATCCGCAGCTCGAACCGGCCCTGCGCGACATCCGGAGCCGGATGAGGGCGAAGCGCCGTCATGATTCGCCGCGATAGCGCGATGGCGTGAGCCCGAGCACCGCGGCGAACTGGGCCTGCCCGCCTCAGCGGGGGAGCTTTGGCAGGATCTCCTCGCCGAGGTAGGCGAGGTGGTCGAGATCGGTCATATCGATCATCTGGAAGTAGATGCGCTCGGCGCCGTGCTCGATCAGTGTGCCGACGCGGTCGACGATCTCGTCCGCAGATCCGCAGAACGTGTAGCCGGCGCGGAAGTCGTCGAGATCGACGCCGGTGTTCGCGGCGCGGCGACGCACGTCCTGCTCGGTCGCGCCGGCGAGGGTGGTCAGGCCGACGGTGCGCTTGAGCGTGGCGGGGTCGCGGTCGATCGCCTCGCACGCGCGGACCACGTTCTGCAACCGGTCGGCTGTCACCTCTTCCGTCTGGAACACGATGTTGAACTCGCTGGCGTACTTCGCTGCGAGCGCGGGAGTGCGCTTGGGGCCAGGGCCGCCCACGATCAGCGGGATCGGCTGCTGAACCGGTTTCGGCAGTGCGGGGGAATCATCGAGCCGGTAGTGGCGCCCCTCGAACGAGTACGTCTCTCCGTGCGGCGTGCCCCACAGCCCGGTGACGATCTCGAGCTGCTCCTCCAGGTGTGAGAAGCGCTTGGCGGGGAACGGAATGCCGTACGCCGCGTGCTCGGCTTCGAACCATCCGGTGCCCAGGCCCAGCTCGACGCGGCCGCCCGACATCTGGTCGACCTGCGCGACCTGGAGCGCGAGCAGTCCGGGCAAACGATAGGTCACCGACGACACCAGCGTGCCGAGCCGGATGGTGCTGGTCTCGCGTGCCAGGCCGGCGAGCGTCGTCCAGGCGTCGGTCGGGCCGGGCAGGCCGTCGAAGAACTCGCCCATCTTCAGATAGTGATCGGAGCGGAAGAACCCCGTGAAGCCGTGCCGTTCCGCGGCCTGAGCGAAGTCGAGCTGGGTGTCGTACGAGGCGCCCTGCTGGGGCTCGGTGAAAACGCAGTACTCCATGGCCTTCATCGTACGTGCGCACCGTTCACCTGACGCCAGTCGTGGGCAGACCATCGCGACACCCACTAAACGTGTCAGGTGAACCCGGTCGTCAGACCCGATCGGCGAGCACGGCCACGCGCCTTCCGTCGATGCGGGTGAGGATGAGCGTTGCGGCCTCGTCGCCGCGCAGGGCGAGCCTGCGGCGCAGCACGGCGGGGTCGATGTCGACGCCGCGCTTCTTGATCTCGAGCGTGCCGATGCCGCGGGCCCGCAGGGCCTTGCCGAGATGTCTGACGTCGGCCGGCAGCGTCTCGCGCACGCGGAACGACGAGACGAACGGGCTCGTCGCGGCGGCATCGCCGGTGAGATACGCGATTCCGGATGCCACGGGGCCGGCCTCCAGCGCGCGTGCCACGTCGCCGATGAGTCTGGCGCGGATGACGGCGCCCTCCGGCTCGTGCACGTACGCTCCCAGCTCGCGGACCGGCTCGTCCTCGGCGTCGGTCGGGGCGGTGAGCTCGTGGGCGCTGTCGCCGCGCAGCACGAGCGCGGACCTGCCCACGCCCTCCCGTGCGAGCGCGCCGGTCCAGATGACGAGCTCGACCGTCGAACCGTCGACGCTGATCCACTGGGCCTCGCAGTCCTCCGGAAGCGCGTCCCGATCGTGCGCGGGGCCGAGCTTCACGCCGGCCGGCATGCGCGAGGCGAGGTCGAAGGTCCAGTCAAGCGGCGGCGAGTACGCGTCGGCGCCCACCCGCTGCGTCTCCGTGCGGCCACCGGTTCGGCGCGCGGGATCGAGCCACACGGCGTCGACCCCCGTGAGGTCGGCACGCTCGGCCGTGCCGTGCGCGACGGTGCACTCGGGACGGAAAGCCGCCAGGTTGAATGCGGCGATGGCCGCGGTCACCTCGTCGGCGTCGACCGAGTGCACGCGCATACCGACGCCGGCGAAGGCGAGGGAGTCGCCGCCGATGCCGCAGCCCAGGTCTGCAACGGACGAGATGCCCGCCCGCCGCATCCGTTCGGCGTGCCGCATCGCGACGGATGTGCGCGTGGCCTGCTCGAGCCCTGCGCGTGTGAACAGCATCCGATTCGCCATGTCGCCGAACTTCGCCGTCGCCCGCACGCGCAGCCGTGCCTGGCCGACCACGGCGGAGACCAGATCGGGAGAATGTCCTGCTGCCCGCAGCCGCGAGACCGAGTGCGCCACATCGGTCGCCGTCTCGACCGGGTCGAGGGAGTCGAGGAGAGCGAGCCCCTCGCGCGTGAGGAGGGCATCGATCTCCGCCTGTTCCATCCGCCCAGCCTACGTGTCGGTGCCGGTGGCGAACGGGTCATCATCCGGCCTCTCCTGCTCCCCGATCGGCGTCGGGCGAAACAAAATTGGCACTCGCGTTGCGAGAGTGCCAGAGAGCGTCCTAAACTGCCGTTAGCACTCTCGCATTGAGAGTGCGAACCTATAGTCTTCTGACACCACAGGGAAGAGGTACACCGTGTCGGTTTCCATCAAGCCGCTCGAGGACCGCATCGTCATTCAGCAGGTCGAGGCAGAGCAGACCACCGCCAGCGGTCTGGTCATCCCCGACACTGCCAAGGAGAAGCCCCAGGAGGGCGAGGTCGTGGCCGTTGGTCCCGGCCGCATCGACGACAACGGCAACCGCGTTCCGGTCGACGTCGCAGTCGGCGACCGCGTGCTCTACAGCAAGTACGGCGGCACCGAGGTGAAGTTCGGCGCTGACGAGTACCTGGTGCTCTCGGCGCGCGACGTGCTCGCCGTCGTCGTTCGCTGACACCGCGTTCCTCAGAACCCCGGGCCCTGGCGGTCCGGGGTTCTTTGCGTGTCCGGTGAGCCGGCCACGCCCGGGTGCGGCGGACTGCGCGCGTTCGCGAACAGAATGCGCGCATGATAACACCGATCCCCGCAGAACGTGTTCGTGAACGCGCGATCTGTTGTCCTGTGCGCGGACAGTCCTTCGCGGCGCCCGACATGCCCCGCGAGACTAGGCTTGTCCGGTGAGCAGCGACCCGGATGACGCACGTGTGCGGATGGCAGGAACAGGGTACGGGTTCAGTGCGTACCTGCTGTGGGGCTTCCTGCCGCTGTACTTCGTCCTGCTCGCGCCGACCGGCCCATGGGAGGTCGTCGCCTGGCGGGTGATCCTGTCGCTGGTGCTGTGCGCCGTGCTGCTCACCTTCACGCGCGGATGGCGCCGGCTGGCTGCCGTGCTGCGCAACCCCCGGCTGGTGTGGTGGACCGTGCTGGCCGGCCTTCTCATCTACGTGAACTGGCAGGCGTTCCTGATCGCCGCGCAGAGCGGTCAGGTGCTGCAGGCGAGCCTCGGGTACTTCATCAACCCGATTGTGACGGTGCTGCTCGCGGTCATCTTCCTGCGCGAGCGCCCGCGCCCGCTGCAGTGGGCTGCCATCGGCGTCGTCGCCGTGGCGGTCGGCGTGATCGTCGTGGGGTACGGCGCCGTGCCATGGCTGTCGCTGGCGATGGCGCTGTCCTTCGGGTTCTACGGCCTCGTGAAGAACCGCATCGGCCCCGCGGTCGACGCCGTCGGCGGTCTCGCGCTCGAAACGCTGTGGCTGACACCCATCGCGATCGCTCAGCTCGTGCTGGTCGCCGCGACGACGGGCCTCACCTTCGGCGTGAGCGGCTTCTGGCACGCCGTCGCCCTCGCCTGCGCGGGTGCTGTCACGACGGTGCCGCTGCTGCTGTTCGCCGCCGGATCGCGACGCGTGTCGCTCTCGACGATGGGCATGCTGCAGTTCATCGCCCCGATCCTGCAGTTCATCACCGGCGTCTTCTTCCTCGGCGAGGCGATGCCGCCAGAGCGGCTCACCGGCTTCGCGCTCGTGTGGGTCGCGTGCGCGCTGCTCATCGTCGACATCCTGCGCTCCTCCCGCCGCGGCCGCCGGGCGAGGCGCGCGGCCCGACACATCACGGACGAGACCGTCGCACCGGTGTGAGCCGAGGTGCTCATCCGCAGCTCGGCTCGGCACACGGAATATCTGCACGTTCGCGCGACTTAGAATGTGCAACAGGCGCAGGTCACAAGCCACGCGAGCCGAGTTCCACAGGAGAGGTGCTGCCCATGACTGACCACGATCCCTTCGGCTTCGTCGGGCTGACGTATGACGATGTGCTGCTCCTGCCGGGGCACACCGACGTGATTCCGTCTGAGGCGGACACATCGACCCGACTGACCAAGCGGATCTCGCTGAACATCCCGGTGGCCTCCGCAGCGATGGACACGGTCACAGAGGCGTCCATGGCGATCGCGATGGCACGCCAGGGCGGCATCGGCATCATCCACCGCAACATCTCCATCGAGGATCAGGCCAAGCAGGTCGATCAGGTCAAGCGCTCGGAGTCCGGCATGATCACCGACCCGGTGACGGTGACACCAGAGGCAACGCTCGCCGAGCTCGACGCACTGTGTGCGCACTTCCGCGTCTCCGGCCTTCCCGTCGTCGACGAGAACCGCAGGCTGCTCGGCATCATCACCAATCGCGACACCCGATTCGTGCCTCGCGCGGAGTGGGCCACGATGAAGGTGCGCGAGAAGATGACCCGGATGCCGCTCGTCACGGCGCCGGTGGGCACTCCCCGCGAGCAGGTTCTCGAGCTGCTGGCGAAGCACCGCATCGAGAAGCTCCCGCTCGTGGACGACGCCGACACTCTGCAGGGGCTCATCACCGTCAAAGACTTCGACAAGGCAGAGGACTACCCGTTCGCCGCGAAGGACGACGAGGGGCGGCTGCGCGCAGGAGCCGCTGTCGGCTTCTTCGGCGACGGGTACGAGCGGGCGATGGCGCTCGTCGATGCGGGCGTCGACGTGCTCGTCGTCGACACGGCCAACGGCCACAGCCAAGGCGTGCTCGACATGATCTCCCGGCTCAAGAACGACCCGGCGGCCGCGCACGTCGACGTGATCGGTGGGCAGGCGGCGACCCGCGAGGGCGCACAGGCGCTCATCGACGCAGGCGCTGACGCCATCAAAGTCGGAGTCGGCCCTGGCTCGATCTGCACCACGCGCATCGTCGCGGGCGTCGGCGTTCCGCAGATCACCGCGATCTACGAGTCGGCCAAGGCCGCCATTCCTGCAGGCGTTCCCGTGATCGCCGACGGCGGGCTGCAGCATTCGGGCGACATCGGCAAGGCGCTCGTCGCCGGTGCCGACTCGGTGATGCTCGGATCGCTCCTGGCAGGCACGAAGGAGTCGCCTGGCGACCTGATCTTCGCCAACGGCCGTCAGTTCAAGGCGTACCGCGGCATGGGATCGATGGGCGCCATGCAGACGCGCGGCAAGAACACCTCGTACTCGAAGGACCGCTACTTCCAGGCCGATGTGCCCAGCGACGAGAAACTGATCGCCGAGGGAATCGAAGGCCAGGTCGCCTATCGCGGCCCGCTGGCCTCGGTCGTGCACCAGCTCGTCGGCGGACTGCGTCAGACCATGTTCTACGTGGGCGGCGGCTCCGTGCCCGAGCTGAAGGCGCGAGGCAAGTTCGTGCGGATCACGCCGGCCGGCCTGAAGGAGTCGCACCCGCACGACCTCGCCATGATGGTCGAGGCGCCGAACTACCGGAGCTGATCCGGGCGGACGATCATCTCGTCGGGTGGTGAACGCTGATGCGCCGCCGGTGAAGCTCCTGCATCACCGGCGGCGCATCAACTCCTGGGCAGGAGCAGGGTCGTCACACCTGCTGACCAGTGATCCCCTTTGCCGAGGCGCGTCGTCTGCTGAGTGCGACAAGACCTCCCAGGATCAGAAGGGCCCCGGCTGCAGCCCAACCCGCGACGTCTGCGCCGGTCACCGCCAGGTCGTCCGGACCATCAGCGGCCGGTGCCCCGACTCCTGTATCGTCCGGGTCGCTTCCCGAGTCGCCATCTGAGGACGTGTCCGCGTCTCCGGAGTCGCCGGGATCGGTCGGTTCACCGGGATCAGTCGGATCCGTCGGCTCGCCGGGATCAGTCGGATCCGTCGGCTCGCCGGGGTCGGTCGGATCAGTCGGCGCGCTCGGGTCGGCGATGTTGAAGGCTGCCGTCTGGGCGTAGCCCGATCCGTAGCCGGTGGCGACGAACGTGTGATCGCCCACCTCCGCATCCGTCGGCAACGTCGCTTCGAATGAAACGTCTCCGTCGTCGGTCGTCACCGAGCCCATCGGCACCGGATCCGAACGGAGTTCGAGACTCACCGATTCGCCCGCGCGGAAGCCGTCTCCGGTGATGGTGACCTTCTCGCCCGGCGCAGCGGATGCCGGCGAGACCGACAGAGCGCCCGGTTCTGCGAGCGCCTCGACACACGCATCGCCCTGAGAGCCGACGGCAGGAATCGGGTCGACGGGCTGCCCGTCGTCGTCCTGCACGCCATCGTCCTCACGCAGCACGATCGCGCCGAACGAGTCGCCGATTGTGGCGCCGCGCTGAGTGTTCGACACGTTCGTGACGTACGAGGCCGTCGTCGAAGCGCTCGCGCTGCGGTCGCCCTGCATCGGCACCGTGACCGATGCGCAGACCTCCCCTTCAGCGAAGTCGACCTTCTGCATGACGGCGCCTACCTGACCCGCGGGAGAACCGAGCACGGTGAGATATACCGTGGCGGGCGTCGTTGCGGGCCGCGAGAGCACGATGGGAACGTCGACGCTTCCCACGCCGGCGCCCTCTTCGACCTTCACATCCGGGACCGAAACCGCAGGTCGCGAGGAGACCTCCACCGTCCCGAGCGTGGGCTCGCCGATGAACGACAGGTCAGAGAGCAGGACTCCGCCGTCCTCCCGTGGCGCCGTGAGACGCACCTGGCGGACGTCGGCGAGCTCCACGCCGTCATACTCCGCGAGCGGGATCGTGATCTGCTGGAGCAGCACCTTGCGCAACGGGTTCTCCGTTCCGGGGAGCACCGTCAATGCGTCCCCGAACTCCGACGCCGACACGGTTGCCTGGCCGCCCGATCCGTCGACGAGAGTGACGTCGAGGCTGGTGGCATCCGTGACGTTCTCGTCGGGCGAGACTCGGAATGACAGCTGCGCATATGCTGTCGCGTCGACCGTTCCCCCAGGCACAGGCACGCGCAGTTCGCCTGCTGCCTCTTCATCGGAGTCCGGAGCCTCATAGGTGAAGTGCATGGCGGGGGTGGACGGGACTGATCCCGCTTTGCCGTTCCAACCGAGGGTGCTCCAGTCGGGTGCCTGGGCGAAGCCGAGGTCGTTGACGCAGTACGGGAGCGTACCGGGCACCTGAAGCGGTTTGAGACTCTCGCAGATGGCGAAGTCACCTGCACCGGCCAGCTGCACCGGCGTTCCGGGGGAGGCGAAGTTGTCGATGTCGAAGCGCCGTGAGGAGGGCAGGGTCGCGCTGACTCTGACGTCCGAGTCGCCGGCGGAGGACGGTACGGCGTCCGAACCGTCGAACATCGGGAGGAACTGCTCGTCTTCTCCGAGTGTGAGGCGGAAGAAGCCGGCGATGTAGGCGGTGCCGAAGGCGTACTGGGCGTCTGCGTCGAGGCGAGTCGGTGCGCTTTCGCCGCAGACGGGGTCTGTTTGCGAACGGTCCATGATCGCCCAGTCGTCGCTTGTGGCGACGTCGTACTTCCCCGGGGTCCAATAGGTGTTGAAGAAATTGTGGTTCGTGCCCATCACCAGTACGGACGAGCGCAGGACATCGTCACCGAAGGCGTGGCGCGAGTCGTCGATGTACTTCTGGCCCATCTGGTCCTCAACGTCGCCGTCGCAGTACGGCAGGATCGTGGCCGTCGGGATGCCGGGGACGGTGATGCGCGTGTAATCCGTCGGTGCGAGCGGCAGCAGGCCCCGGATGCCGAATGGGTCATCGAGCTCGAAGTTGAGGACCGCTGCGCGCATGATGCCTTCGCCGCCGCGGGAATGGCCCATCAGGCCGACGTTGTCGAGATCCAGTCGCCCTTTCAGCGCTGGATCGACTCCATCCGGTGCTGCACCGGCGTTCGCATCGCGGAGCAGCTGGAGGTGGTCGAGGACGAGCTGGCCGCGCGCCGCGGCCCCGGTGTCATCGGCCAGGGAACCGTCGAGTGAATTGATTGCGTTGGCGGAGATCGAGACGACCGCGTACCCCTGGCTTGCGAGCACCTCCGCAGCGTCGTCGTATCCCTTGTGGCTCGGGATATCGACTTGATCCGGATTGCAGGGCCACGCTTCAGGGTTGCGCGTCCCTCCTGCACACGCCGTGTGGCGGCCGTGCAGGAAGAGGGCAACAGGTCGCTCGCCCTCGATTCCGATCGGTGTGAAGACCGACGCGCGGATCTCACCCCGGCGATCGAAGCCGCGCAGCTCGACGGCCTCATCACCGAGATCGTAGTCATGCCGTTCGATGGCGTACTCGCCGCGGTCGGACGGATCCGCTGCCAATGACGGCGAAGGCACAGAGGGCGCGGCAGATTCGACGATCTGCTGTTGGCGCTGCACCGGCTCCGCGGCCGGATCGCCGACGCCCGCCCAACCCTGCAGCACGTCGTCTGGATTCGCCGCGGCCGGATCGGCTGTCGTGACAGTGAGCGTGAGACCATCGAGCGACTCGGTCGCCGCACCGAGATCGACGCCGTCGGCCCAGAGAGTCGGGAGGTCGGACCGAACCTCCAGCGGCTCGTCGAGCTGCTTGACCACTTCGTAGCCGCCCGGCACGTCGGTGACGCTCCAGTCGGGGCCGTCGAGAGTGAGCGGATCGGCTGCTGCCGGAGTCGCTGAGAGCACGGGCACAGACAGGGCACATATGAGGGCGGCGACCACAACGGGTCTCATCGGGCGAACGGAACGGGGCACAGAGTCTCCTGCTGGTCGGGGGAAGCGGAGCACGCCGCGGCTTCCGGGGAGCCCATGAAGAAAGTCGCCCCGAATCGCCATCGCGTGCGGCTTCAACCTATGGGCGGCCGCGGAGCGAATCGGTCGCGGAAACAGAACCGCAACATACCTCTTACGTGGGCGTCGATTCGGGAATCAGATTGTCGGCGCAGGCTCGCGAGATGCGCTGTTCTCGTTCGAGAAGCGCACGAAAACGGCGCATCTCGACGAGAAGTGCGCATCTCGGCAGCGGGGTGGGGCGTCGGGGGCTCGGGGCGAGTGGTCGGGGCGAGAAGATAGGGTGAGAACGTGAGCATGGAGATTGAGCTGGGCAGCGCCAAGCGGGCGCGGCGGGCGTACGCACTCGACGACATCGCGGTGGTTCCCTCCCGGCGCACCCGCAACCCCGAGGACGTCTCGACCAGCTGGTCGATCGACGCCTTCCAGTTCGAGACCCCGGTGATCGGCGCGCCGATGGACTCCGTGATGAGCCCGCAGACGGCCATCCGGCTCGGCGAGCTCGGCGGTCTCGGCGTGCTCGATCTCGAGGGGCTGTGGACCCGCTACGCCGACCCGCAGCCGCTGCTCGACGAGATCGCGTCGCTCCCGGATGAGGTGGCCACCTCGCGCATGCAGCAGCTGTACGCGGAGCCGATCAAGGCGGAGCTCATCTCGACGCGCCTCGAGGAGATCCGCGCGGCCGGTGTCACCGTCGCCGGTTCGCTCACGCCGCAGCGCACCCAGGAGTTCTACGAGACCGTCGTCGCCGCCGGCGTCGACCTGTTCGTCATCCGGGGCACCACCGTCTCTGCCGAGCACGTCTCCAGCGACCTCGAGCCGCTGAACCTGAAGAAGTTCATCTACGATCTCGACGTGCCGGTGATCGTCGGCGGCGTCAGCACGTACACGGCCGCCCTGCACCTGATGCGCACCGGCGCGGCCGGCGTGCTCGTGGGCTTCGGCGGGGGAGCGGCGTCGACCACGCGCACCACGCTCGGCATCCACGCGCCGATGGCGACCGCGATCGCCGACGTCGCCGCCGCGCGCCGCGACTACCTCGACGAGTCGGGCGGGCGCTACGTGCACGTCATCGCCGACGGCGGCGTGGGAACATCCGGAGACATCGTCAAAGCCCTCGCCATGGGGGCGGACGCCGTGATGCTCGGCGTCGCACTCGCCCGCGCCACGGACGCGCCTGGTCAGGGATTCCACTGGGGCCCGGAGGTGCACCACAAGAAGCTGCCGCGGGGCCGCCGGATCAAGGTCGACGTGCGCGGCTCCCTCGAAGAGCTGCTGTACGGACCGGCCGCTGTGTCGGACGGCACGGCGAACCTCATCGGCGCCCTGCGCAAGTCGATGGCGACGACGGGCTACTCCGATCTCAAAGAGTTCCAGCGCGTCGAGGTCGTCGTCGCGCCGTACGGAGTCTGATCGACCGACGTGAGCACGCCTGAGGAATCGGAGCTCGTCTTCCCGCCGACGCTGCGGGAAGTCATGCTCCGCCCGCGTTGGCTCACGATGCTGTGCTTCTGCCTCATCGTCGCGGGCGTCTTCGCATGGCTCGGCCAGTGGCAGCTCGCGCGCGCAGTCGACTTGGATCCGCCGGCGGCAGGCGCGACCGAGGAGGTCGTGTCGCTCGACGATGTGGTGGCTCCCGCCCAGTACCTGGCGGAGGAATTCGTCGGCCAGCGGGTCGACGTGTCGGGCGCATGGGATCCGGATGACTTCCTCGTCGTCTCCTCCCGCAGCAACGACGACGTCGACGGCTTCTGGGTGACGGGGCGCCTGCAGCTCGCCGACGACTCGTCCCTCGCCGTCGCGATCGGGTTCGTCGAATCGCGCGCACAGGCGGATGACGCCGTCGCCGCGCTGGAGACCGAAGCCGATCCGTCCGCCGTCGTCGACCTGACCGGCCGCATCATCTCCGACGAGGGCCCGACCCCGCCGACCGGCGACGACCCGTTCGATATGCCCCGGATGTCGCCTGCCGCGCTCCTCGGGCAGTGGGACGAGGTGCCGGGACCGACCTACCGCGCGTTCCTGGCGACGCTCGATCCGGAGGCCGGCATCGCCGAGGTCGGGCTCGACCCGATCGTCTCGCCCGCCCCCGAGGTGGCGAGCCCCGTCAACTGGCTGAACATCTTCTACGCGGTCGAGTGGGCGGTCTTCGCCGGCTTCGCGTTCTACCTCTGGTACCGCCTCGCGAAGGACGCCCAGCAGCGCGAGATCGAGGAGATGGAAGGCTTCGATCCCGACGAGGCCTGAGCGGCACCCAGGCACGCACCCTCCGGCGTTCTCGTCGGTCGGCGCACGCAGTGCGCCTTCCCTCCTCGGCCTGGGAGTGCACGCACCTGGGCGCCGCTCATCTGGAGCGCCCAAGAAGCGCAGCGAGCACGGCGGGGGCACAGCAAACGGCCGATTAGACTGGAGACATGGCGCAACCCAAGCTCTCTTCCTTCCCGAAGATTCGAGGGGCGCTGCGCTTCTATCAGATCTGCTCGGTCATCACGGGCGTCGGTCTGCTCCTGCTCGTGGCCGAGATGGTGCTGAAGTACTCGCCGCTGCACGTCGAGCTGTTCGCCGGAGGATCAGGCGGATTCCTCTGGCTCGCCGACGTCGCGGTCGGCGCAGACTGCGAGTGGTACTCGAAGCTCGCAATGGGCGCGGGCAGCGCCTGTGTGATGGAATCCGCAGGCGACGGGGTGAACCTCTCCCTCGGCATCCTGGTGGTGCACGGCTGGTTCTACGTCGTGTATCTCTTCGCGTGCTTCCGACTCTGGAGCCTGATGCGCTGGGGCTTCATCCGGTTCGTCGCCCTTGCCGGCGGCGGCGTCGTGCCGTTCCTGTCCTTCGTGATGGAGACGCGCGTGGCGCGCGAGGTCAAGACCTATCTCGCCGAGCGCGAGAAGAACGTCGCGGAGAAGCTTGCGGCGAAGAACAACGGATCCAACCAGGAGGTCGCCGGATGAGCGTCGACACCGTCCAGCGACCTGTTCTGGTCGTCGACTTCGGAGCGCAGTACGCGCAGCTGATCGCACGCCGCGTGCGCGAGGCCGGCGTCTTCAGCGAACTCGTGCCGCACAGCGTCACGCGCGCTGATATCGAGGCGAAGAACCCCGTCGCGATGATCCTCTCCGGCGGTCCCAGCTCGGTGTACGCCGAGGGCGCCCCCGACTTCGACGCGTCGATCTTCGACCTCGGCATCCCGACGCTCGGCATCTGCTACGGCTTCCAGATGATGGCGAAGGCGCTCGGCGGCGAGGTCGCGCACACGGGTGGGCGCGAGTACGGCGCAACCGACGCGACCCTCTCCGGCGCAGGCGGAACGCTGCTGGAGGGCACACCGGCCGAGCAGAACGTGTGGATGAGCCACGGCGACGCCGTCTCGCGCGCACCAGAGGGCTTCGAGGTGCTCGCATCGACCTCCTCGACGCCCGTCGCGGCCTTCGGCAACGCCGACGCCTGCCTCTACGGCGTGCAGTGGCACCCCGAGGTGAAGCACTCAGACCACGGTCAGCGCGTCATCGAGAACTTCCTGCACCGCGCTGCCGGGCTGCCCGCCGACTGGAACACCGGCAACGTCATCGACGAGCAGGTCGCCCGCATCCGCGAGCAGGTCGGCTCGGCGCGCGTGATCTCGGCGCTGTCCGGCGGCGTCGACTCCGCCGTCTCCACGGCCCTCGTGCATCGCGCGATCGGCGACCAGCTCACCGCCGTCTTCGTCGACCACGGTCTGCTCCGCAAGGGCGAGCGAGAGCAGGTCGAGAACGACTACGTCGCGTCCACCGGCGTGCGCCTCATCACAGTCGACGCGGAGGACACGTTCCTCGGTCACCTCGAGGGCGTCACCGACCCTGAGACCAAGCGCAAGATCATCGGCCGGGAGTTCATCCGGGCCTTCGAGCGTGTGCAGCGCGAGCTCGTAGACGAGGCCAAGGCCGAAGGCGAGCCGATCAAGTTCCTCGTGCAGGGCACGCTGTATCCGGATGTCGTGGAGTCCGGCGGCGGGTCGGGAACGGCCAACATCAAGAGCCACCACAACGTCGGCGGACTGCCGGACGACCTCGACTTCGGTCTGATCGAGCCGTTGCGCACGCTGTTCAAGGACGAGGTGCGCCAGATCGGCCGCGACCTCGGCCTTCCCGAAGCGATCGTCGGCCGTCAGCCGTTCCCTGGGCCGGGCCTGGGCATCCGGATCATCGGCGAGGTCACGCACGACCGTCTCGAGACGCTCCGCGCGGCCGACGCGATCGCCCGCGAGGAGCTGACCGCTGCGGGCCTCGACCAGGAGATCTGGCAGTGCCCTGTCGTATTGCTGGCCGATGTGCGCAGCGTCGGAGTGCAGGGAGACGGCCGCACCTACGGCCACCCCATCGTGCTGCGTCCGGTCTCCAGCGAGGACGCCATGACGGCCGACTGGACGCGCCTGCCGTACGACGTGCTGGCGAAGATCTCCAACCGGATCACGAACGAGGTTCCGGATGTCAACCGGGTCGCCCTCGACGTGACGAGCAAGCCGCCGGCCACCATCGAGTGGGAGTGACGCGCCTCTCCTGCTTCGCATGGTGCGACCCACACGCCGCGATGAGTACCATGCGCTGAGGGGAGTATGTTCTGCCCCGATCCGGGCGGTGATGCTCCTCTCGGAGCGGGCGAGACGCGGAAGGAAGCGAGCAGCGGATCGATGACTACCTTCCCCGACGCGCACTATCTGATCCTGTCGAGCAGGCTCATCCCCGGTCTCGACGGCGGCTACACGATCGCGACGCTGGCGCGCGCGGCGCACATGGCCGCTGCGGGGGTGCGGACCGTGCGACTGCTGACCTTCGATCCAGGAACAGCCACCGACCACGCCGCACACCGGGCGGAGTTCGCCCGCCGCGGGCAGCTCGGGAATCCGGATGCCCTGACAGGGAACGGCGTCGAGGCGTCCGCCGCACTGATGAACCTGTTCGATGAGGCAGGGGAGGACAGATCCTGGCTGCTCGCGGCCGCGGCGCCTGGCGAGCGCGACGCGTCGCTGCAGTACCGCGAGATCCCGGATGCCGCCGGGCGCCCTCTCGCGGCGCTGCCGAATGTGCCCGATCCATCCGGGTGGCACCTGAGCACGGCTCCCGTCGTCGTCTATCAAGCCGATGGCCGCGAGGCAGGCATCGTCGCCGGTTTCGGCGGGCTGTACCGCGCGTGGCTCGAACACATCGTCGCCCGGCTGCGGGAGAGCGCCGATCTGCCTGTCGTGGTGATCTGCGAGTCGCGCCAGCTCGGTGAGCTCCTGACGGATTGGTCGGACCCCGGCATCCGGATCATCCACACCATCCACACCATGCACGTCGAGCCGCCGTTCACGCCGGACGCCCCGCTGAACTCGCTCTGGGAGCGCTGGTTCGCGCTGGCTCACCGATTCGACGCGGTCGCCTGGCCCACCGCCGCGCAGCGCGACGACGTGGCTCAGCGCTTCGGCGGTGACAACCACCTCGTGGTGCCGAACGGCGTGCAGATTCCGGATGAGCCGGCGCTCGAACGCGCAGGCGGCCTGGTCGTGATGATGAATCGCCTCGCACCAGGAAAGCGCGTCGACCACACGATCAGGGCCTTCCTCGCCGCCGACGTGACGGGCACGAGCCTCGACATCTACGGCGACGGGCCGGAGCGCGCGCGGCTGCAGCAGCTGATCGACGACCTCGGCGCGGGCGAGCGCGTCACCCTGCGAGGGCCGACCACCGACCCCGGTGCGGCGCTCGACGCGGCGGAGCTGTTCGTCACCTCGACCGAGTACGAGGGCCAGGGCCTCGCCGTCGTCGAGGCGCTCGCGCACGGCTGCCCTGTGGTGGCGTACGACATCCGGTACGGTCCTGCCGACGCGCTCGCCGCAGGCGGGGGAGTGCTGGTGCCGCCTGGCGACGAGCGGGCGCTGGCCGATGCCATCCGGAGCGTGATGGGCGATGAGCAGCTGCGCGTGAGCCTCGCGCGCGAGGCGCCGGATGCCGCGCGGCGCTGGTCGGCCGATGCCGCGATGGACGCCCTCGCCGAGGCCGTCCGGCACGTTGTCGCCGCGCCTCCCCGTCGCTGACCGCCCGGCCGGACAATCGGAGCACCGTTGCAGAAAAGTTCCGCCAGCATGTCGATCGGGTCTCTTCCCGTTCGACGTCTTCAGTGAGAGGGTCGAATCGCGGCCCCGCAATCGAAGGAGAACCATCATGAAGTTCATGCTGATCATGCGCGCGGACGACTCGGGTGTCGAGGCATACCAGGACATCCCGTTCGAGCAGATCATCGAAGCGATGGGCAAGTACAACGAGTCGATGATGAAGGCCGGTGTGCTGCTGGCTGGCGAAGGACTCACCGACGCCGAGGAGGGCTTCGTCGTCGACTTCTCAGCGGAGGCTCCCCTGGTCACGGACGGACCGTACGGTGAGACCAAGGAGTTGTTCAACGGGTTCTGGATCATCGAGGTCTCCGCGCGCGAAGAAGCCGTGGAATGGGCCAAGCGCGCGCCTCTCGGGGCAGGCGCCTTCCTCGAGGTGCGTCGGGTGACCGAGATGGAGGACTTCCCCGCCGACAACGAGTGGATCCAGAAGGAAGAGGGTTGGCGCGAGGAGCAGGCCAAGCGCGCCCAGCAGTGACATGACCACGAGGAAGACGGTGCGCTCCGCCCCGGTCGAGGTGACCGAGCGCACCGTCGCCGCCGTCTGGCGGATGGAATCGGCGCGGATCGTCGCGACCCTCACCCGGACGGTCGGCGACTTCGGCCTTGCGGAGGACCTCGCCCAGGACGCACTGGTGGACGCACTGAAGCAGTGGCCGATCGATGGCGTGCCGCGCAACCCCGCGGCATGGCTGACGACGACGGCCAAGCGCAGGGCGATCGACGGCTGGCGTCGGCGGGAGCGCTTCGACGAGCGACTCGCCGTGCTCGCCCACGACCTGGAACGCGAGCAGGCCGAGGCGCTGGACGCCGACCCGTGGGACCCCGACGTCATCGACGACGACGTGCTGCGCCTCATATTCGTCTCGTGCCATCCGGTGCTCTCGCGTGAGGCCAGGGTGGCGCTGACGCTTCGAGTGGTGGCCGGCCTGACGACGGAGCAGATCGCTCGGGCGTTCCTCGTGCCTGTGGCAACTGTTCAGCAGCGCATCGTGCGGGCGAAGAAGACGCTGTCCGCAGCGAAGGTGCCGTTCGAAGTGCCTCCGAGTCAGGAACAGCCAGAGCGGCTGGGAGCCGTGCTCGGAGTGCTGTATCTGATCTTCAACGAGGGGCACACGAGCAGCAACGGGCCCGACTGGATGCGTCCTGAGCTCGGCACCGAGGCGATCCGGCTCAGTCGCTCCCTCGCCTCGCTGGTGCCGAAGGAACCGGATGTGCACAGCCTGCTGGCGCTGATGGAGCTCACAGCCGCGCGCTTCCCGGCCAGGACGGACGCGAACGGCGATCCGGTGCTGCTGGCCGATCAGGATCGGAGGCGCTGGGACCGGGGCCGCATCGCGAGGGGCCGTGCAGCGCTCGCCATGGCCGACGCGCTCGGCAGCGGTCGCACCGCATACGGGCTGCAGGCCGCGATCGCGGAGTGCCACGCGGTCGCGGAGACCTTCGACGACACCGACTGGGATCGGATCGTGGTGCTCTATGAGGCACTGGGCAGGGTCGCACCGTCACCCGTGGTGGAACTGAACAGAGCGGCAGCCGTGGCGATGGCGACCGGTCCGGCGACCGCGCTGCGCATTCTCGACCAACCCTCGCTGGGCGAGGCGCTGCGCGGCTACCACCTGTTCCCCGCGACCCGGGGCGAGCTGCTGCTCCGGCTCGGCCGGGAGGAGGAGGCGCGTTCGGAGTTCGCGACCGCGGCGAATCTGGCGGGCAACGACCGCGAGCGGGCACTGCTGCAGGCGAAGGCGGCCGGCCGCGGCTGAGCGCTGCGGCAGAGATGACGAAGGCCGCTCCCGGAGCGGGAGCGGCCTTCGTTCGGTCAGCGAGAGTCAGTCGCTGGACGAGAAGATCGCGGCGATGCGCAGGATCTCGACGTAGAGCCAGACGACGGTGACCATGATGCCGAAGGCACCCTGCCAGCCGTACTTGCGCGGGGCGCCGTTGCGGACTCCCTGCTGGATCTGGTCGAAGTCGAGCACCAGCGAGTAGGCCGCCATGATCACCACGAACACGCCGATGATCACGCCGAGCGGGATGCCGAAGACCTCCATCGAGCGCAGCCCGAACGCGTTGTCATTCACGCCCGTCCACATCAGGACGACGTTCAGCAGCGAGAACGCGAGGTACCCGAACATCGCGATCATGAAGACCTTCGTGGCCTTCTTCGTGGCGCGCACCTTGCCGCTGGCGAACAGCGCGAGGGTCACAGCGAACACGGCGACCGTGGCGAGCGTCGCCTGCATGACGACGCCGGGGAAGATGAACTCGAAGTAGGCGGAGATGCCTCCGACGAACAGCCCCTCGAACAGTGCATACGCGAAGATGAGGGGTGCGGACGGGCTCTTCTTGAAGATGTTCACCATCGCGAGCACGAAGCCGCCGAGCGCACCGATGATCCACGGAACCATCGAGATGTCGTCGGGGGCGACTGCAGCGGTGCTGAGGGCGCCGCCGAGCGTCCACATCCAGCCGATCACGGCGGTGACGAGCATCGCGGCGAACAGCATCACGGTCTTGATGACGCTGTCCTCGACCGTCATGCGGCCCGTGTCGACGGCGTCGGCCGGGGGCGCGGCATAGGCGCCCTCGATGCCGGCCTGCTGTGCGGGCGTCATGCCGGGCTGGGCATATCCGGGATAGGCCTGCTGGCCCTGGGCCTGCTGCGGGAACTGGCCCGACTGCTGCCCGTAGCCGGCCTGCGCCGGCGGCTGCAGGGACGTGCCGTATGCGCCCTGCGGCTGGAAGACAGGATTGTTGAAACCGGGTCTGGCCATGGTTGTGGTCACACTCCAAGGGTCGATGACGGCGGCATCACGCCGACGTGTATCCAGGATAACCGGATTTCGCTATGCGTGGCCTGTCATTGCGGGGATCGTGCGCCCGTTCGCGAGCAGAGAACTACTCTGGTGTGCATGCCAGCAACGCGCCCGCTCCTCGTCGCCCATCGTGGTGCCTCTGGCTACCGTCCGGAGCATTCTCGCTCGGCCTACGAGCTCGCCATCGACATGGGGTGCGACGCTGTGGAACCGGATGTCGTCGCCACCAGAGACGGCGTGCTCGTCGTGCGGCATGAGAACGAGATCTCCGGCACGACCGACGTGGCAAGCCATCCGGAGTTCGCCGACCGCCGTACGACGAAGTCGTTCCTCGGTCACACGATGACGGGCTGGTTCACCGAGGACTTCACCTGGGCGGAGCTGCAGACCCTGCGACTGCGCGAACGGATTCCGACGCTGCGGCCGGAGAGCGCGCAGCACGACGGGTACGAGCCCATGCTCCGGCTGAGCGACGTGCTCGAGATCGCCGCAGACGGGGCACGCCGCACCGGCCGCGAGATCGGCGTCGTCGTCGAGATCAAGCACGACGCGTACTTCCGCTCGATCGGCTCCGACCTGGGCGCGCTGGTCGCGACCGAACTGAGCGCATCCGGATGGCCGGGGCCGGGGCGTCCGGTCACGATCGAGTCCTTCGAACCGTCGGTCCTCGAGCGGATGCGCGCACGGGAGACCGAGGCGCAGTACGTCTTCCTGCTCGAGGCGACGGGCTCACCGGTCGACATGATGATCGAACGCGGCGCGGACGCGCCCACCTACGCCGAGATCGTCGAGCCGGCCGGGCTCGATCGCTGGGTGGCCGGGTTCGACGGCATCAGCGTCGCCAAGTCGATGATCCTCGGTCCGGATGCCACGGCTCGCGCGGGAGCTGCGCTGGTCGAGGCCGCCCACGCGCGCGGCCTCGTCGTCTACACCTGGACATGCCGACCGGAGAACGCCTTCCTGGCCAAGCGCTTCCGCGCGGGAGGCGGCAAGGCGGCGTTCGGCGACTACGAGGCGGAGTGGTCGCTCATCCGCGACGCGGGAGTCGACGGCGTCTTCGTCGACCACACCGACCTCGGTGCAGAACTCTTCCTGAGGTGACGGCCGGGCACCCGCGAACGCCTACGTACTTCGCGAGTGCCTACGACATTGCGTAGGCACTCGCGGGAATCGTAGGCACTCGCGCGGCTGAGTCAGCCTTCGGTGATCTTGAACTGCACGCGGACGAGACGCTCGGCCTCGTCGACGTCCTCGGCCTCGATCGCCGCAGCGAGCTTCTCGAAGTCGCGCCGGATCGCATCGAGCGGCTGCGTCAGCCGACGGCGGCCGCGGTAAGCGCGTTCGAGCGCGAACCAGGCCTCGCTGTGCGTGCGCGAGAACATCATGTTTCCGCTGGAGACCGCCAGGTGCGACCAGAGGGCGTTGAGCGCCTGGAACAGCGGCTGCAGGGTCTCTGGATCATCCGGGTTCGGCCCGTCGCACGAGGCGACGACGGCTCGTGCGAGCATTGCGGCACGCTCCCGCTGAGCCTCGGTCATCCGCGGCGTCGCCATCCGCGTGGCAGCGGCGGCCTGGTAGCCGAGGAACTCGATCGCGTCCTCGATGTCCTGCTCGGAGACTTCGGTGATCCGGGTGAATCTGCTGGCGGACATCTCGACGAGGCCGATGCGCTCGAGTCGCTGCAGTGCCTCTCGGACCGGCATGCGCGAGACGCCGAGGTCGGCAGCGATCTCCTGATCCCGGATGCGGGAGCCAGGCTCCAGAGCGCCATCGATGATGGCCTCTCCGATGCGCTCGTACACGGCATCGGCGAGGCGCTGGTTGTCCTGCTCTAGTGGTCCGGTCTTGTTCGACATACTGGTTCCCCTGCGCGGGCCTTCGCCCGCGACGTTGTTCGTTCTTCCCTCGTGGTGTCGTTGCGTCACATCATGCGACGACCCCGCGAGGAGATGTACTCCACGGGCTGAACATATCTCGATTTGATTACGGAAAAGCTGTGAACACTGTTCAACGGCGATTCTCCCCGGGCACGCTCTGGGTAGTTGTGATAGTGGCACCCTTGCTGCACAGGCGCAATGGCTCGATCGTGATGTCGGTGGCCGCGTTTAGACTTGGGGAGCCATGTCAGACGCTTCCTCGCCGCTCATCCTGCCCGCCGACTCCGACCGTGCGCTGGCAGGGAGCGACCCTCTGCTCGACGGGCTCAATCCGCCGCAGCGCGACGCGGTGGAGTACCGCGGCCCCGCACTGCTGATCGTCGCGGGGGCCGGCTCGGGGAAGACCCGTGTGCTCACGCACCGCATCGCCTCGCTGCTTCGTGCGCGGGAGGCCTGGCCCAGCCAGATCCTCGCGATCACGTTCACGAACAAGGCCGCGCAGGAGATGCGCGAGCGTGTGGAACAGCTCGTCGGCGACAGTGCTCGCGGCATGTGGATCTCCACGTTCCACTCGGCGTGCGTGCGGATCCTGCGGCGCGAGGCCGAGCAGTTCGGGTTCACGAAGTCGTTCACCATCTACGACTCCGGCGACTCGCGCGCGCTGATCAAGCGCATCGTGAAGGATCACGAGGCCGACGCACTGGGCCTGACTCCGGCCGGCGTACAGTCGAAGATCTCGAAGCTGAAGAACGAACTGCACGATGCGGAGTCGTACGCCCGCACCGTGAGTCGCGAAGACCCGGCCGAGCGGGTGTTCGTCGAGATGTTCGGCGACTACCAGCGTCGGCTGCGGAAGGCGAACGCGTTCGACTTCGACGATCTGATCGGGCAGACGGTGTTCCTGTTCCGTGCGTTCCCGCATGTGGCCGATGTGTACCGCAGGCGGTTCAGGCACATTCTGGTCGACGAGTACCAGGACACCAACCACGCACAGTACTCGCTGATCCACGAGCTCACCCGTCCGGTGCAGAGCGAGGTCGACGCGGGCGGCGCGGTCGCGCTGATTCCGGAGCGCGACGGTGCGGCGCTGACCGTCGTCGGCGACTCCGACCAGTCGATCTACGCGTTCCGGGGCGCGGACATCCGGAACATCAGCGAGTTCGAGCGCGACTTCCCCGGCGCCAAGGTCGTACTGCTCGAACAGAACTACCGATCGAGCCAGAATATCCTCGACGCCGCCAACGCAGTGATCTCGAACAACTTCGACCGCAAGGACAAGAAGCTGTGGACAGCGGAGGGCTCAGGTGATGCCGTCGTCGGCTTCACCGGGTACTCGCAGCATGACGAAGCGCAGTTCGTGGCGGATGAGATCGAAGCACTGCACGTGAAGGGGCGCCGCTACAGCGAGATGGCGGTGTTCTACCGCACCAACTCGCAGTCGCGCGCGCTCGAGGAGATCTTCATCCGCTCCGCTGTGCCGTACAAGATCATGGGCGGCACCAAGTTCTACGACCGTGCCGAGATCAAGGACGCACTGGCCTACGTCGTCGCGGTGGCCAACCCCGCAGACGAGATGGCGGTCAGGCGCATCCTGAACAAGCCCAAGCGCGGCATCGGCGCGGTGACCGAGACGCAGATCGCTCAGTTCGCCGCCGACAACGACATCTCCTTCCGCGAGGCGCTCGCGCACGCCGAGCAGCTCGGCGTCGGTCCGAAGCTGCGCAGGGCGATCGCGCACCTCGACGATGTGCTGAACGCGGCGCGCGAGGTCATGCTGCCGTCGTCGGGGGAGACGCCGCCGCCGAGCTCCGTGACGGAGGGGGTGCAGCTGCTGCTGAACAACAGCGGCTACCTCGATGCCCTGCGCGCGTCGCGCGACCCGCAGGACGAAGCACGGGTCGAGAACCTCGACGAGTTCGTCGCCGTCACGCGCGAGTTCGCGCGCAACAATCCGGAGGGCACGCTCATCGACTTCCTCACGGAGGTCGCCCTCGTCGCAGACACCGACGACCTCGACGACGAGTCGGGAGCCGTGTCGCTGATGACGCTGCACACTGCGAAGGGCCTCGAGTTCGACACGGTGTTCCTCACCGGCGTCGAAGAGGATCTCATCCCGCACCGCATCTCCGCGGGCGAACCAGGGGGCCCGCAGGAGGAGAGACGCCTGTTCTACGTCGGCATCACCCGTGCGCGCAGGTCTCTGTACCTCTCCCTTGCGATGACGCGCGCACAGTTCGGCGAGGTGACGGTCGCGATGCCCAGCCGATTCCTGCAGGAGATCCCCGCCGGTCTGATCGACTGGCGCCAGTCGCCTGGCGATGTCAACTCCCGCGGCGGAACGCAGTCTCGGGCGCTGAACGCGCGGCGGCCGGCTGGCGGCGACCGCTTCGGCGTCACACCGCTCGGCCCCGGCGGCGGGCTGAAGCCGAAGTCGACCTCGCTCGACAAGTTCCCCAACCGCGTCACGGGCAAGGTGCGCGACAACGGCGACATGGAACTCGCCGCGGGCGACAGGGTGCGCCACGACGACTTCGGCGAGGGCACGGTCGACACCGTCACGGGTCTGGGCGCCAAGCGTGTCGCACACGTGCGCTTCGACGAGGCCGGCGCCAAGAAACTCCTGATCAAAGTGGCACCGTTCGAGAAGATCTGACGCGCACGCGCCGTCGGCGCCGGTCGCATGAAGACCGTCCCGTGTTCACGCCGTAGGCTGGGACGCATGGGCCTGTTCTCACGGAAGAAGAAGAACGACCGCGACTCGAAGAAAGATGAAGCCGCACCGGACGAACCGGTCGCAGGCGCGCAGAGCCCGGACGCGCCGGATGCCGCCGGCGACGGAACGTCGGAAGCCGCGCCCGAGCATCCGGATGCCGCGAACGCATCGGCGGACGAGGCTCCGTCGGTGAACATCTCGATGACGTCGTTCCAGGGCCTCGGCTCGACGGGCGGAGAGGCCGCTCCCGCGCAGGAGCGCGAGCCCGCCCCGACCGAGCAGCCGGCCGCCCGTCCGCCGCTGCCCGGCGCCCCCGCCGCTCCTCCCACCCAGGTCGAGACGGTTCCCGGGCTGCGCGACAACGCGCTGGTGCGAGACGCTCTCGCCGCGCTGCCGGAGAAGCCGACCGGTGCCCAGGTGATGGGCGTCATCCGGCAGATGCTGCAGGGCCACCTCTATCTGCGCGTGCAGGGCGACGCGCGCAAGACGCTCTCGGAGGGCGGACAGGTCACGTTCGGCGTCGCCAAGGCCGGCGACAAGGACTACATGATGGTGTTCAGCTCGGGGGCCGCACTGCGCGATGCCGTCAAGGCCGACGGCGACACGCAGACCTCGGCCGTCGCACAGCCGACGCCTGCGCTCGTCCGGCACCTGCTCAGCGGCACCTTCGCCGGCATCATCGTCGACAACTACTCGAATCAGCGTCGCGCCGTGCTGCCCCGTGAGATCGTGGAGAAGGCATTCGATCAGGCCGATTCCGAGCTGCGTCTCAAGTCGCTGCTGGCGCAGCCGCGTGATGCCGATACCCCGGGGAAGATCTCGGAGGTGCTCGCGCAGAAGCCGCCCGTGTGGGTCGCGGTCGGCGAAGTGAACAACGACGCCGAAGAGAGCGAGCAGAAGAAGTTCGGCATCGCCGAGGCGCGCCTGGCCGACGGAACGCGACTGCTGCAGGTGTTCTCGCACCCGCTCGAGGTCGTGGCGCTCGGACGGCCGGAGAAGGCCATGCCGCTCGCCGTGGACAAGATCGCCAAGATGCTGAAGGACCACCCGCAGCTGGGCGGCCTGCTGATCGACCCCGCAGGCCCCCTGATGACCCTCACCCGCGACGAGCTCGCCCCGGTCATCGCCATCGCGGAGTGACCGCAGCGCGGTGACCCGCGCCCGGCTGCCGAGATGCGCACATCTCCTCGAGTTGCGCCGTTCTCGACGCCCGGATGTCGAATGAGTGCGCAACTCGCGGGCCGACGTCAGGCGAAGCGCATCTGTGACAGATAGGTCGCGGTCGCCTCGGCACGGTTCGACACGCCCATCTTCCGGTACAGGTTGGCGATGTGGAACTTCACCGTGTTCTCGCTGATCCCGAGGTCGGCAGCGATCTCGCGGTTGTGGGCGCCGGATGCGATCTGCGCCAGCACGTCGCTCTCGCGGTCTCCGAGCGACCAGGTGGTGGGGCGCATCCCCCGCGCGTGCGGCGGGTCCAACGGAATCACGACGGAGATCTCGGTTCCCCATCCGGGCGTCATATCGACATCGATCCGGCCGCGCAGCGCGTGCACGCGATCCGTGATCAGATGCAGCCGACTCGAATCCGTCGACAGCCCGCCGTCGCCGTCGTCGCGCAGCCCGATGATCAGGTTGGTGCCGTCGCAGTCCCACTGCGCGCGCACGCGTGAGACATCCGGATCATCGATCATGACCAGGATCGCGCCCCGCACCACGGCCCGCGCGCCGTGGGCGACCTCGCTCGGCAGCGGACGTCCGTCGACGGGCGGATCGACGAACTGCACGTCGATCTCGCGGTAGCGCATCAGGGGCCTGAGATCGTCCCGCAGCCGGTCGAACGCCGTTGTCACGGGCTCCTCGGTCGCCGTGCGGGCGCGGTCGCTGGCGGTGCGCAGGTGCACCAGGCCCTCGGTGGCGATCGCCGTAGCCGCCTGGCGCGCGGCGCCGTTGTCGAGCCTGGAGGATCGGAGCGAGGCGAGAACCGTCTCGAGTGTCGTGGAGTACTCGGCGCCGAGCTCGGCGAGTGCCTCCATGCGCTCGCCTGAGGAGTATCTGGCGTGGCGGAGGTAGTCGGGAGGCGCGTGATCGGCGAGCTCCTGGATCCGGAGGCTCACGATGTTCCAGAGATCGAGCACGGTGGCCTCGCCGTGCGGATCCGGACGCGCTCCGGCGAGCACCAGCACCGCGCCGTTCCGGGAGACGGCCAGCAGGATCGGCACCGTGCGTCCGGCGACGTCGAGCTGGTCGCGACGCGCGCTGCCCGAACGGATCGCGCGCCGACGCTCATCGAGATCGAGGTAGGAGACGCCGCGGACGAAGGACTCATCGCCCGCCCCGCGCCGGTGCCCGCCATCGACGTCGGCCGTGAGGATCACGAGCGCGTCGTGCGGCGCGAACGGAGCCAACAGGTGAGACAACCGATCGGGCAGGACGGCAGGGGGCGCCATCACCGTCTCCGAGAGCTCCCGCAGGGTGTCTCTCGTGCAATCTGCTCCGCCATCGGGCATATTTCCGAGCGTACCCACACGAACGGGCGGGCGGAACGGCCCGGGCGGGTGATTCACCCGTCCGTTCGGACAGGGAAGACTCACACGCAGCGGCGACGATGCCGCGGAACGGGAGCGCGAACATGCCGGGGAACAAGGCTGTTGCCTACAAGGGGCCGGGAGAGGTCGAGGTCATCGACACCCCGTATCCCGAGTTCGAGTTGAAGGACGGGCCGGGCGTGAACCCGGCCAACGTCGGCAGGAAGGTGCCGCACGGAGCGATTCTGCGCACCGTGGCGACGAATATCTGCGGATCGGACCAGCACATGGTCCGCGGTCGCACGACGGCGCCTGCCGGTCTGGTGCTCGGCCACGAGATCACGGGCGAGGTCGTGGAGGTCGGCCCCGACGTGGAGTTCGTCTCGGTGGGCGACATCGTCTCTGTGCCGTTCAACATCGCGTGCGGACGGTGCCGCAACTGCAAGGAGGGCAAGACAGGAATCTGTCTGAATGTGAACCCGGATCGACCGGGCTCGGCATACGGGTACGTCGACATGGGCGGATGGGTCGGAGGGCAGGCCGAGTACGTTCTCGTGCCCTACGCGGACTGGAACCTGCTGCGGTTCCCCGACCGGGATCAGGCGCTGGAGAAGATCCTCGACCTGACGATGCTGAGCGACATCTTCCCTACCGGGTTCCACGGCGCGTACTCCGCGGGCGTCGGCCCCGGCTCGACCGTGTACATCGCGGGTGCCGGCCCCGTCGGCATCGCGGCGGCAGTCGGCGCGCAGCTGCTCGGCGCGGCGGCGGTGATCGTCGGTGACCTCAATGCCGATCGTCTGGCGCAGGCGCGGGGGATCGGGTGCGAGACCGTCGACGTGTCGAAGGGCGACCCGCGGGATCAGATCGAGCAGATCCTCGGCGTGCCGGAGGTGGACGCGGGCGTCGACGCCGTCGGCTTCGAAGCGCGCGGGCACGGCTCCGACGCCTCGCACGAGGCCCCGGCGACCGTGCTGAATTCGCTGATGGACATCACGGCGGCGGGCGGGGCCCTCGGCATTCCCGGGCTGTATGTGACGGGCGATCCGGGCGGCGTCGACGACGCGGCCAAGGAAGGATCGCTGTCGCTGCGGCTCGGGCTCGGCTGGGCGAAGTCGCTGTCGTTCGCGACGGGGCAGTGCCCGGTGATGAAGTACAACCGCCAACTGATGCAGGCGATTCTGCACGACAAGGTGCAGATCGCGAAGGCGGTGAACGCGACACCGATCTCGCTCGACGACGCTCCGCGCGGATACGCCGAGTTCGACGGCGGCGCGGCGAAGAAGTACGTGCTCGACCCCAATGGTTACATCAACGCCGCGTGACGCGCGGCACGGAGGAGAGGAACGACATGTCCGTGAATCTGGAGGACGCTCGACGCATCATCGCCGCGGGCGAGACCAAGGCCGACGAGATCGGTCAGCCGATGAACATCGCCGTCGTCGACGCCGGCGGCAACCTCGTCGCCCACGTTCGGCAGGACGGTGCGTGGATCGGCAGCATCGAGATCTCGATGAGCAAGGCGTGGACGTCGAAGGCATTCGACATCTCGACGAAGGATCTCGGCGACAACGCGCAGCCGACCCAGCAGTTCTTCGGCATCCACACCACCAACGCCCACGGCCGCGGCGTCGCCATCTTCGCCGGCGGCATCCCGCTCACCCGAGACGGTGCGGTGGTCGGCGCGGTCGGTGTCAGCGGCGGTACGGGAGCACAGGACCAGTCGGTTGCCGAGGCCGCGGTCGCGGCACTCTGACCCCGCACGCGGCTGCCGAGATGCGCATTTCTCGTCCGAAGATGCGTCCTGAGCGGCGCATCTCGACGAGGAGTGCGCATCTCGCGAGCCTGCGGCGCGGGCCGTGCGCAGGGGGAAGCGCGGGGGAGGGGCGGGGTACCGCTCGGCGGGCGGGCGGCATACGCTCGGGGGCATGGCTTCGGAACGAATCACGCTCGAGGCGGGCGGGCGCGAGATCTCGCTGTCGAGCCCCGGCCGGGAGGTCTGGCCGGAGGCCGGGATCACCAAGCGCGACCTCGCCGAGTACCTGATCGCGGTCGCCGAGCCCTTCCTCGCGCACAACGGTGACCGACCCGTGTCGCTGGAGCGCTTCCCCGCCTCCGTCGACGGCGACAGCTTCTTCTCGAAGAACCCGCCCAAGGGGGCACCCGACTACGTCGAGTCCGTTCCCGTGACGTACAACAGCGGCAGGCGGCACCGCCAGCTCGTGCTCACCGAGCCGGCCGCCATCGTGTGGGCCGCGCAGATGAACACCGTGGTGTTCCATCCATGGGCGTCGCTCGCCTCTGACACCGACAGACCGGTCGAACTGCGCATCGACCTGGACCCGCAGCCGGGAAACGACTTCGCCGACGTGGTATATGCCGCACACGGCATGCGCGAGGTGCTGGCCGAGGCAGGGCTGGAACTGTGGGTCAAGACCAGCGGGAACCGGGGCATCCACGCCTTCTGTCCGATAGATCCGGAATGGGAGTTCCTCGACGTCCGTCACGCCGTGATCGCCGCGGGGCGCGAACTGGAGCGCCGGATGCCCGAGCGCGTCACGACGAACTGGTGGAAGGAGGAGCGCGGCGATCGGATCTTCGTCGACTACAACCAGGCCAACCGCGACCGCACCATGGCCGGTGCCTACAGTCCGCGGCCGCTGCCGCAGGCCACGGTGTCGACGCCGGTGACCTGGGATGAGCTCGACGGCCTTGACCCGCATGCCTTCACCATCCGGACCGTGACCGAGCGGCTGCGCGACGTGGGCGACCCCTGGGCCGGCTTCGCCGAACGCCCCGGCCGCATCGAGACGCTGCTTCAGTGGTGGCAGCGCGATCTCGACGACGGGCTCGGCGAGCTGCCCTTCCCGCCAGATTTCCCGAAGATGCCGGGAGAGCCCCCGCGCGTGCAGCCCTCGCGCGCGAAGAAGTAGGTCGCGCCTCCGACGCTCGGCGTCAGGCCGGATCTCCCGCCTCGCCCGGTGCGGTCAGCACATCCGACAGCGCGTACGACACCGGCACGTCAAGCTGGTCGTAGGTGCACGAACTCGGCTCGCGATCGTCGCGCCAGCGCAGGAACTGCACGGTGTGCCGGAAGCGCTGCCCCTCCAGCTGGTCGTACTTCACCTCGAGCACGCGCTCGGGGCGGAGGCGCACGAATGAGACGTCCCTGCCGGAGGAGAACCGATTGTGATCGGTCTCGCCGCGGACCGCGTCGCCTGCGTCGTCGCGCTCCACGAGCGGTTCGAGCTCGTCGACCAGCTCGAGTCGGCGCGCGTCGCTGAACGCCGAGACCCCACCGACGTTGCGCAGCTCGCCATCGGCGTCGCAGAGGCCGACCAACAGCGAGCCGACCCCGCGGCCGCTCTTGTGCACGCGGTAGCCGAGGGCGACGACATCGGCCGTGCGTGAATGCTTGACCTTGAACAGGGCGCGCTTGCCCGGCGCATACGCATCGGCGAGCGGCTTGGCGACGACGCCGTCCAGCCCCGCACCCTCGAAGCGCGTGAACCACTCGCGAGCACGTTCCGGATCGGTGGTGGCGCGCGTGAGGTGCATCGGCGACGGCACGCCGGCAAACAGCGACTCCAGGCGTGCTCGGCGCTCGCGGAAGGGAAGGCCCATGAGATCCTCGTCGCCGTCGCGCAGCAGGTCGAAGGCGACGATCATCGCCGGCGTCTCGGCCGACAGCGTCGCCACGCGGGAGGCGGCAGGATGGATCCGTCGGCTCAGCGCCTCCCAGCTCAGTCGTCCGCCTTCGGCGACGACGATCTCCCCGTCGATGAGACAGGGGCGGGGGAGCAGCTGCGGCAGGACATCGGTGAGTTCAGGGAAGTACCGTGTCAGCGGCTTGGCGCCGCGCGATCCGAGCTCGACCGAGTCACCGTCCCACGAGGCGAGAACGCGGAAGCCGTCCCACTTCGGCTCGTACAGCAGCCCGCCCTCCGTCTTCGCCGGATCCGGGACATCCGGAACGGCCTTCGCCAGCATCGGCTGCGGGATCTCGTGCGCCATGCGCCCATCCTGCCCGCCGCGCACACGCCGGTCCACCCCCGCAACTCTTCAAGTCTCCGCCTTTTCCTCTGCGGGCAGCTGCGGAAAAGCGGGAGACTGAAGAACTGTGCGGTCAGGCGAACACGTGCGACAGGGTCGACGGCATGCCGCGGTCGCGCAGCGCGGTGCGCGCGGCGAACCAGCCGGCCATGCCGTTCACGCCGGGGCCGGGCGGGGTCGACGCCGAGGCGAGATAGACGCCGCGCATCGGCGTGCGCCACGGCGCAGGCGAGATCACCGGGCGCCGGAACGCCTGCATCAGCGTGAACGCGCCGCCGAGCACGTCGCCGCCGAGCGCCGCCGGGTTCTCCGCCTCGCGGGCGTTCGCGGGCACGGAGTGCGAGGCGATCACGCGATCGCGGAAGCCGGGAGCGAAGCGCTCGATCTGCGCGGTGATCAGCTCGGTCGGGTCGACGGGCGAGCCGTTCGGCACGTGGATGTACGCCCACAGCACCTGTTTGCCCTCCGGCGCCCTGGTCGCGTCGAGCACCGACGGCTGCACCGCCAGCACGTACGGAGCCTTGCTGATACGACCGCGCGCGACGGCGTTCTCGCTCGCCTCCGTCTCGGCGCGGGTGCCGCCCACGTGCACGGTGGGGGAGAGCGCGAGGGCCTCGTCGGCCCACGGAACGGGGCCGTCGAGCGCGAAGTCGACCTTCGCCGCTGCCGGCCCGTATGCGTAGCGATCCAGCGCGCGTGCGTACGACGACGGCACATCCGGATGTGTCAGTGCCAGTTTCGGCGACGTGTCGAGCATCAGCACGTCGCCGGATGCGGGATCCCCCCAATCGAGGGACGCCAGGTCGCGGACGTGCTCGCCTGTGACGACGCGGCCGCCGTGCGCGGTGAGGTCGGCGATGAGGGCATCGGCGATCGACTGCGCCCCGCCGCGGGGGTAGCCCCATCCGGTCTCGGCGTGGCCGTGCGCGGCGAGCATCAGCCCGGCTGCCGCGCCCGCCAGCGACGGCAGGGGAGTGTTGGCGTGGGCGAGCACGCCGGTCAGCAGCGCCTGCGCCTCCTCGGTGCGCAGGACGCTGCGGCCGAGCGGAGTGCCCGTCGGGAGCATGCGCAGGGCGAACCGGATGGTGGTGAGCAGATCGCGCGGGACGCGCACCATGTTGTTGCCTGTGAAGTCGACGACGCCGCCGATCCGCTTCGCGAGCGGGCCGAGCATCCGGCGCCATGCGGTGCCGTCGGCGCCGAGGCCCGCTGCGGTGCGCTCGATGTCGCGCCACGCGATCGCCGAACGACCCGGTGCGATCGTCTGCGCGTAGGAGATCTCGGGCACGATCCAGTCGACGGTGTCCATCAGGCCCGCGGCGCGGAAGAACGGAGAGGTCAGCGCGATCGGGTGCACGGCGGAGCAGACGTCGTGCCGGAAGCCCGGCAGCGTCATCTCCGTCGTCGCGACCCCACCGCCGGCATGATCGGCGGCCTCGAGCACTGTGACCTCGTACCCGCTGCGGGCAAGCGCCACAGCCGCAGCCAGCCCGTTCGGACCGCTCCCGACAACCGTTGCTCGCACCCGCCCATTGTCGCAGGTCCGCCGAGCCGGTCGTCCGAGCGCATAACTCTTCATTTCTGGCACATCTCCGGTGGTGTACCCACCCGGAGATGTGCCAGAAATGAAGAATCAGCGCTATGCGAAGGCGCCGACGCCGGTGATGTCTCGGCCGATCAGGAGCGCTTGGACGCTTTCTGTGCCCTCGTAGGTGTGGATGGCCTCGATGTCGGCCAGGTGCTGGATGACGCGGTTCTCGAGCAGGATGCCGTTGCCGCCCAGCATGTCGCGGGCGGTGCGGGCGATGTCGCGCGCCGTGCGGGTGTTGTGGAACTTCGCCAGCGACGCCTGCGTGGGCCGCAGCTGTCCCGCCGCCTCGATGTCAGCCAGGCGCCGGCAGAACAGCTGCATCGAGGTCAGCTGCGCGAGCATCTCCGTGAGTCGCTGCTGAACCATCTGGAATCTCGCCAGCGGCTTGCCGAACTGCTCGCGGGCCGACGCGTATGCCAGCGCGGCCTCGTAGCAGGCCGTCGCGTGCCCCAGCGCCGACCACGCCACGCCGGATCGCGTGGCGAACAGCACGGTCGAGGTGTCCTTGAACGAACGCGCGCCAGGCAGTACGGCATCCGCAGAGACCCGCACATCGTGCAGCCGGATGTGCGCCTGGTGGATCGCTCTCAGCGCGACCTTCCCCTCGATCACGCTCGCCTCGTAGCCGTCGACGTCCTGCTCGACGAGGAAGCACCGCACCGCGCCGTCGTCTGGATCGCCTGGCGACGCCACGCGCGCCCACACGAAGGTGATCCCGCCGGATGCCCCGTTGCCGATCCACTTCTTCGCACCGCGGATGATCCATCCGGCGCCGTCCCTGGTCGCGACCGTCTCCAGCGAGGTCGAGTCCGACCCGTGCGTCGGCTCGGTCAGCGCGAACGCACCGAGCACGGTGCCGTCGGCGAGCGGCCGCAGCCAGCGGGCCTTCTGCTCGTCGCTGCCGAACAGCGCGAGCGTGCGCAGCGCCAGCCCGCCCTGCACGGCGAGGATCGTGCCGAGCGAACCGTCGCCGCGGGAGAGCTCCATGTTCACCAGGCCGGCCGCCAGCGGCGACAGGTGCGTGAGCCCCGGATGATCGATGCCGTCCGTCATGAGATCGAGCTCGCCCATCCGGGGGACGACCTCGACCGGATACTCCGACGCGTCCCAGGCGGCGAGCATCCGTTCGCCGGTCTCGTCGACGAGGGTGCGCGCGCGACGCCACGCCTCGCGATCGGAGCCGGCGACGTCGGCGAAGACCTCGTAGTAGTCGGTGTCGGCGGGGGCGGTGACGTCGTACTTCTCTGTGCGATCGCCTGGCAGGGGAGTGCTCATGCCGTCACGCTATGGCCGTCCAGGCGCCGGTTCCAACCGGTTGTGGGATCTCGACAGGCGCCGCGGGGGTTCGTTCCGATCAGCCGATGTCGATGAACAGCAACAGCAGCGCGGGTGCGCTCGTCAGCACGTTCACGATGAGATGCGCGACGAGGATCGGCAGGAGCCGGCCCTGGAAGCGCACGATCAGCGCCGAGCCCAGCCCCCAGACGACGAAGGCGGCGAACATCGCAGCCGCCGCGCTCCACGTCGCGGCGAACCATGCGTGCTGGAACCCGAAGGCGAGCGAGGGGACGACCACCCCGGTCCAGCCGCCGAGGCCGCGCTGGGCGATGCCGCGGAAGGCGAGTTCCTCGACGGGCGCGTTCAGCGGGGCGAACAGCACGAACACACCGATGGCGATCAGCGGCGCGAGAGCGGCAGGCACGTCGACGAGGGTGTGCGGGGAGGCGAAGGCGGTCTCGAACGCGGTGAACGGGTCGGACTCGAACAGCGCGAGCGTGCCGATCAGCGCGCCGGCGAAGGGGAGGTAGAGCGCAGCGAGCCAGGCGAGACCCCACAGGACGTCCACCCAGACGCCGCGCGGACCAGGCGCGAGCATGTCCCGAATGCGCACCCGGCGGCGTCGCAGAATCCGGATGACGACGACCCACGTCAGAATGTTGACGGGGATGATCGTCCAGGTCGCCAGCAGTGACCCTGGCGGGAGCGCCCAGCGGTCGTTGGCAACGAGCAGGATCAGGGCGCCCGCCAGCGCTGCCAGCACGATCAGCGCGATCCGGATGACCAGAACCGTCCACGCATCGCGCGGTTCGAACGGTGTGGGGGCGGCGATCGAATGCATCCGCCGCCGGTCGACGCCGCCAGGCGCAGGCCGCCCACGGTGTTCCGTCGCTCCGCGGAGGGACGCGGCGCGACCGCGAGGTCGTACCGGCAGGTCGGTCGGCCCGACGCCATCCGTCGCGCCATCCGGCGGTGGAGGTTCATGCGGCGAGGTCGTCTCGCGCCCGGACGGGGGTCGGAAGCGCCGCGCGGAATCGGTCATCGGTCGCCCCTTCTCCGTGATGGAGCGCTCAGCATCGCGAGCAGCTCCTCGCGGTACGTCGCAAACGCGAGCCGACCCGCGGGGGCGAGCGCGACGTGGGTGACCGGCTTGCGTCCCTGGAAGCCCTTCGAGATCGCAACGTATCCTGCGTCCTCGAGGCGGGTGAGGTGGGTGGTCAGATTGCCTGCGGTGAGGTCGAGCTCCCGCTGCAGCTGCAGGAACGGAAGTTCGTCGGCCGGATCGGGCAGGGTCGAGGCGAGCAGGGTGACGATACGCAGGCGAACGGGTGCGTGGATGACGGGATCGAGCGCCATCTCACGCACCGGCCATGGGAGCGGCGACACGGCCCGAGCGAGCGGCGGCGAAGAAGAAGGTGCATCCCGACACGGCGTACACGAGCCAGTGGTGCGGCACCGCGACGGTGGTGGCCACGAGCACTGCGAGGCACAGCAGAAGACCGACGAAGAAAGGCGTGCGCGTGCCGCTGAGCGGGGCGCCGACCATGTAGAGGGTGGCGAACACAATCGTGAACGCCCCGGGGAACACGAGAGCCAGGGACTGCTCGTCCACACCGGAGCGATCCAGGGCGACCGTGAACATCACCACCACCGCGGTGCCGATCGAGATCGTCCAGCCGTACAGGGCGCCGGAGCGGGCGCTCGGCCCGCGCATCCCGCGGCCCATTCTGGCCCCGATGAACCCGGAAGCGGCGAGTGCGGTGCATATGACGGCGGCGATGACGATGTCGGTTGCCGTCGATGGGAGCCGGAACAGCGGGTTGCCGCCGAGCGCGCCGGATTCGCTCCACTTCAGTGCGTAGCACGCCACCCACACCACGCCCCAGATCACCAGCAGGGTGCCGCCGAGGCGCGAGGTGCGGACGGCGAGGGCGCGCTGCTGCTGTTCCATCACCCGCGCCATCTCGGCCGCGTCGACTGCGCCGTCGTCCTGCGGTTCGTCGTCCGGCATCTGGTCCATGCAAAGTAGTTTGCGATTCAAACCAATAGTTGTCAACGGCGAGCATCGGGTCTCGAGTCGGATGTTTTCGGATGGGGGAGGCGAACGGTTAGGGTGGAGCGCAAGCTTCAGAAAGGGCGCGAGATGTTCCTGCTCAGCATTATCTTGTTCGTCGGCGGAATCGCGCTGTTCGGTGTGGCCTTCATGCCGTTCATCACGGTCGGGTTCGTATCCGCGCTCGTCTTCGCGCTCGGCATCATCTGCGTGTGCCTGGCGATGGCGCTGCCGATCCACGCGCGATCCGGCGCCACGCACCAGCGCTGACCCGCACTGCTTCCAGAACGCACCCGGCCCCGTGCCGGGTGCGTTCTGCTGTGTCGGCGGCTCGGGTGGGGGAGATCGCGCTTCCCGTTCGACGGTGCCGCAGTTCGGCGCACTGGAGCGCGCGGCGGGGTCTTGGGAGCCGCAGCTCGGCACACGCGAGCACGCAGCGGGCCGGTGCCGCGGGTCGGCACACTGGAGCGGACAGCGGGTGCTGGGTAGGCTGGGGCCACGCGGGCTCCGCTCGCCTTGACGAGGTCGAAGGCCCCTCGTAGCATTTTGTTACCGGTCACAAGGTCCGGACACACAGCAGTGAGGTTTTACGTGAGCGACGCCGCCCCCACCTTTGCCCCAGAGATCGAAGAGGCCATTCGTGCCGTCCGCGCCGACGTGGCGGCGCTGCATGCCGAGCTCGTGCGCTACGGTCTCGTCGTCTGGACCGGTGGGAACGTCTCGGGCCGTGTGCCGGGCGCCGACCTGTTCGTCATCAAGCCCAGTGGTATCAGCTACGACGACCTGGCGCCGGAGAACATGATCCTCTGCGACCTCGACGGCAATGCGATCCCCGGTGCGCCAGGCAGCGAGCGCGCGCCCTCCAGCGATACTGCGGCGCACGCCTACGTGTACCGGAACATGCCGGATGTGGGAGGTGTGGTGCACACCCACTCCACGTTCGCCGTCGCGTGGGCTGCGCGCGCCGAGGAGATCCCGTGCGTCATCACGGCCATGGCCGACGAGTTCGGCGGCCCGATCCCCGTCGGCCCGTTCGCGATCATCGGCGACGACTCGATCGGCCGCGGCGTGGTCGAGACGCTGCGCGGCCACCGCTCGCGTGCCGTGCTGATGCAGAACCACGGCCCGTTCACCATCGGTGTGAACGCCAAGGACGCCGTGAAGGCGGCCGTGATGGTCGAGGACGTCGCCCGCACCGTGCACTACGCCCGAGAGGCGGGCGAGCTGGTGCCGATTCCGCAGGAGTCGATCGACAGCCTCTACAACCGCTACCAGAACGTGTACGGACAGAGCACGGACGCTCGTCGATGACCGGCGCGCAGGATATCCTCGCCGGCCGCACCAGTCTCGGCATCGAGCTCGGCTCGACGCGCATCAAGGCGTGCCTGATCGGCTCGGACGCCACAGAGGTGCTCGCCACAGGCGGCCATGCATGGGAGAACCGGCTCGAGAACGGGCTGTGGACGTACTCGCTCGACGACGTGTGGTCAGGGCTGCAGGCCGCGTACGCCGACCTGGTCGCCGACGCGGAGACGCGCCACGGCGTGCGGCCGGACACATTCGGGGCGATCGGCGTCTCCGCGATGATGCACGGCTACCTCGCCTTCGACGCAGCGGGGGAGCTGCTCACCCCGTTCCGCACCTGGCGCAACACCAACACGGGCGATGCGGCGACCGAGCTGACCGAGCTGTTCGGCGTGAACATCCCGCTGCGCTGGTCGATCGCGCACCTGCATCAGGCCGTGCTCGACGCCGAGGAGCATGTGCCGAACCTCGACTTCGTCACCACGCTCGCCGGCTACGTGCACTCGCGCCTGACCGGCCGGCGCGTGCTCGGCGTCGGCGACGCATCCGGAATGTTCCCCATCGACTCCGTCACGTGCGACTTCGATGCCCGGATGATCGATGCCTACGACGCTCGCGCCGGAGAAGCCCTGCCGGCGCCCGTCACATCGCTGCTGCCGGAAGTGCTCGCTGCGGGCGCCGAAGCAGGCGCACTGACCGACGAGGGCGCAGCGCTGCTCGACCCGTCTGGCGCACTGCGCGCCGGCATCCCGCTGTGCCCGCCTGAGGGCGACGCGGGCACCGGCATGGTGGCGACGAACTCCGTCGCACCCCGCACGGGCAACGTCTCGGCCGGCACGAGCATCTTCGCGATGGTGGTTCTCGAGAAGGCGCTCGAGAGCGTGCATCACGAGCTCGACCTGGTCACCACTCCCGCAGGCGACGCCGTCGCGATGGTGCACTGCAACAACGGCGCCAGCGAGCTGGGCGCATGGGCCGGCCTGTTCTCGCGCTTCGCCGAGGCATCAGGCCGGCAGCTCGACGACGACGCCGTGTTCGAGGTGCTGTTCCGCGAGGCGCTCGCCGGAGAGCCGGATGCCGGTGGCCTCCTCGCCTACAACCATCTCGCCGGAGAGCCGGTTGCCGGTCTCACCGAGGGCGTGCCGCTGTTCGTGCGCACATCCGGCAGCGACCTGTCGCTCGCCAACGTCATGCGCTCGCAGATCTACGGCGTGTTCGGCACGCTCGCGATCGGTATGCAGGTTCTCGCTGACGAGGGCGTGACGCTCGAGCGGATGTTCGCCCACGGCGGTCTGTTCCGCACGGCCGGCGTCGCGCAGCGCTTCCTCGCCGGTGCACTCGGTGCCCCGGTGGCGGTGGGGGAACTCGCCGCGGAGGGCGGCGCGTGGGGGATCGCCGTGCTCGGCTCCTACCTCGCGCACGCTGACAGGGCGCCGCTCGAGAAGTACCTGGACGACGACGTGTTCGCCTCCGCGGAACTCCGTGTGATCGATCCGGATCCGGCGGACGTCGCCGGGTTCACCACCTACCTCAACCGCTATCGCGCGGGCCTGGCCATCGAGGCCGTGGCACCGCAGGCAATGAACCGAACGGAAGACGCATGACTCGTACCCCGCTGTCCACGACGCTCGACGAGTACGAGGTCTGGTTCCTCACCGGAAGCCAGCACCTGTACGGTCCGGAGACGCTTGCTCAGGTCGCCGAGCAGTCGCAGCAGATCGCAGCTCAGCTGAGCGATGCGCCGGATGTCGCGGTGAAGCTGGTCTGGAAGCCGGTGCTGACCGATTCCGACGCGATCAAGCGGATCGCACTGGAGGCCAACGCCGACGACCGCGTGATCGGCGTGATGGCATGGATGCACACCTTCAGCCCAGCCAAGATGTGGATCGCCGGCCTCGACGCGCTGCGCAAGCCGCTCGCGCACCTGCACACCCAGGCGAACGTGGAACTGCCGTGGGCCGACATCGACTTCGACTTCATGAACCTGAACCAGGCGGCGCACGGCGACCGGGAGTTCGGCTACATCCAGACGCGCCTCGGGGTGCCGCGCAAGACGATCGTCGGCCATGCCGGCGACCCGCGCGTGCAGCGCGAGCTCGGCACCTGGCAGCGCGCCGCGGCCGGTCTTGCGGCCTCGCGCAGCCTGAAGCTGGCGCGCTTCGGCGACAACATGCGCTTCGTCGCCGTGACGGAGGGCGACAAGACCGAGGCGGAGCTGCGCCTCGGCGTGCAGGTGAACACCTGGGGCGTGAACGAGCTCGCCGAGGCGGTTGCCGCGGCGAGCGACGCCGAGGTGGATGCGCTGATCGACGAGTACGAAGAGCTCTACGAGATCGCGCCGGAGCTGAGGCGCGGCGGTGAGCGTCACCAGTCCCTGCGCGACGGCGCAGCCATCGAGATCGGGCTGCGCTCGTTCCTCGAGGAGGGCGGCTTCGGCGCCTTCACCACCAGCTTCGAGGACCTCGGCGCGCTGAAGCAGCTGCCGGGCCTCGCGGTGCAGCGACTGATGGCAGAGGGCTACGGCTTCGGTGCAGAGGGCGACTGGAAGACCGCGATCCTGGTGCGCATCGCGAACGTGATGGGCGCGGGCCTGCCGGGCGGTGCGAGCCTGATGGAGGACTACACCTACGACATGACGCCGGGCGACGAGCTGATCCTCGGCGCGCACATGCTCGAGGTCTCGCCGTCGCTGACGACGCAGAAGCCGACCCTCGAGGTCCACCCGCTCGGCATCGGCGGCAAGGACGACCCGGTGCGCCTGGTCTTCACCGCCGACCCCGGCCCCGCCGTCGTCGTCGCGATGAGCGACATGCGCGACCGCTTCCGGCTCACCGCCAACGTGGTCGAGAACGTCGAGCCGCGCGCCGCGCTGCCGAACCTGCCGGTCGGCCGTGCCGTCTGGAAGCCCGCTCCCGACTTCAACACCTCGGCCGCCGCGTGGCTCACCACGGGCGCCGCCCACCACACCGTGATGTCGACGGCCGTGGGCCTGGAGGCGTTCCGCGACTTCGCCGAGATGGCCGAGATCGAGCTGCTCGCGATCGACGAGTCCACGAACATCACCGAATTCCAGAAGCAGGTGCGCTGGAACCAGGCGTACTACCGCCTGGCCCAGGGTCTGTGATGACGCCCCGCTCAGGTCGCCAGATCCGGATCTCCCTGGCCGGGTACGAGGCCGTCATCGCGAGCGTCGGTGCGTCGCTGCGGCAGCTGCGCTACGAGGGTCGCGACCTGGTCGTGCCGTTCGAGGCGGACGAAGTGCGTCCAGGCTACCGCGGCACGACGCTCGCGCCGTGGCCGAACCGCGTCGTCGACGGCGCATACGATTTCGGCGGGCAGCGGCACCAGCTGGCGCTGACAGAGCCGGAGCGAGGCCAGGCGCTGCACGGGCTGCTGTGCTGGGCGGATTTCAGCGAGCGCTTCGCAGATTCGGACCGGGTCGAGCTCGCCGCGATCATCGAGCCCCAGGCGGGCTATCCGTTCCGCGTCGAGGTGACGGTCGAGTACCGCGTCGGGCCCGACGGTCTGCGGCAGACGGTGACGGCGCGCAACGTCGGCGCGGACACCGCGCCGTGGGGCACAGGACCGCATCCGTATCTCGTGGCAGGCGACGGCCGCGTCGACGACTGGACGCTGACGCTTCCGGCCGGTCAGGTGCTCACCGTGACACCGGATCGCCTCAGTCCGGTCGTGGTGGAGCCGGTCTCCTCGCACCCGGAGTGGGACTTCCGTGCGCCGCGTGCGATCGACGACGTGTTCATCGACCACGCATTCACCGGGTTGGACCGCTCGGACCGCATCGCCGAGGTGCGCCTCGAGGCACCGGGCGGCACCGGCGTCGTGATGACCTGGGACGAGCGCTGCCCGTGGGTGCAGGTGCACACGGCGGACACCCCGGATGCCGAGGCCACACACCGCATCGGCCTCGCCGTCGAACCGATGACCTGCCCGCCCGACGCCTTCAACTCCGGCACCGACCTGGTCGCACTGGAGCCGGGCGACGCCCACGCCGCCTCCTGGCGGATCACCGCGATCTGACGCGCTCGGGCGGCCCGCGGGCGCGCGTGTGACGCGAGTGCCTACGATTCTCGCGAGTGCCTACGCTGTTTCATAGGCACTCGCGAAGAACGTAGGCACTCGCGGTTGGCGCAGGTGGTGGCCTCAATCGGGGGAGCCGGCGCGGACGACGACGCGGTCGCCGTCCTGAGCGAACCGGAGAGTCGTGCCGATCTCGTGCACGGACTGCAGCTCCTCCGGGAAGTCGGCCGAGACGGTGACTTCGGCGATCGGGTCGAAGACGCCGTCGGAGCAACCGCCGGTTGTGAAGCCGCTGGCGCCGAGAGAATCGGATCCGTCGCCGCCGAATATCGTGATGCACCTCGGTGTCGGAACTGCGTCGTTCGACTCCGCCGACCCGCCGGTGGCTCCGGCGTTCATCTCGAACCCGACGAGCGTCAGCCCGAGGTAGTCCTCGAACCGCACCGCGTCGGCCGGATCGCCGAGCGGTGCGTTCTCGAAGTTCTCGGGAAAGTCGAGGTGCGGCGCCTCGTGCAGGGTGGCGACGACGGTCGGGTCGTAGTCGACGATCGTCGCGACGACGATTCCCGTGATGACGCTTGCGACCACGACGGAAGCGGCCCAGAGCGCCGCAAGTCTGCGCGTGAAGGGGCGGGGCTCCGCCTGTGCGTCATCAGCAGGTTCCACGGCGTGATCCGCCGGACCGGCTGCGATGTTCTCGGGGCGCGCGTCCGATGCCTCGCCGCGAATGCGGATCCGGCTCCCGGTCTCGGTCTCATCCGGGGCACGCGTGCGCTCGGCATCGGCAGGTCCGGCGGCCGTCGTCGCGAAACCGGCGGAGCCGTCTGCGGCCACCGACAGGAGGGCATCCGGACGGTCGCTTCTTCCCGTGACATCGTCTGCGGCGCTGTCATGCGCGTCGCTGGTCCGGGAGCCCGAGCTCAACGCCGTTCCGGCACCGTGCCCGGCCCCGCCTTCGCGCACCCCGGCCGCTTGCTCCTCCAGCTCTCTCAGCCGATGCAGCGCTGCGGTGTCATCGAAGATGTCGGCATGCCTGCCGTATGCGCGGGCACGCAGCGCGGCGAGCTCGTCGGCGTCGTGCATTCGCTCGGCTCCCTCAGCGATCCAGTGTCCACGGGCCGTCTTCCGGGCGTGGGGCTGTCCATGCAGATTACGGGATTCCGGTCGCGCATCAGGACCCGACGGCCTTCGGCGCCGGCGCGGCCATCGGCTGTCGATAGCCGTACGGCGCCCGCTGTCGGCAGCCTGGCACCTGCGCGCACAGCAACAGAATGCGCGCTCGCCAACAGGATCTCCCGGAATCCGTGTTCGCGAGCGCGCGATCTGTGCCGTTATGCGCGCACGGCTACGAGCAGTCGGCCGCGTCGTAGGGTGCGGTGACCGCCGCGTCGCCCGCGGTGGCGGTGGCCTCGCCTGCGGGGATCGAACCGTTCCGCGCCGAGAACGCCGACGACTGCGTCTCCCCAGCGGCGACCGCGACCTCGCGCTCGCCGTACGGTGTGGACACCTCAGCATCCACAGCCTCGGCGCCGTCGTTCGTCACACTCGCAACCAGCACCACGCTGCCCGCGACGCAGCGCGTCGTCGCCGTCGCACGCAGCGACGCCGGGGCCGCGGCCACCACGACCTCGGCGGTCACCTCCAGCGCGGTCGTGCTGAACAGCTCGCGGTTCGGCGCATCCCATTCGGTCGCGCCTCCCTCGCCGACCCAGTCGTTCAGGTTCGCGCCGATGGAACGCACAGTTCCCGTCACCTCGTGCGTTCCCGGCGCGGACGTGTCGAGCTGCGTCAGATCCCAGTCGACGGGCAGCTCGGCGCCGCCGTAGCCGTAGGCCAGCGTCACGCCCGCCGTGGCCGGCAGCGCGGCGCGCACGTCCTCATCCGGAGCAGACGAGGCGATCTCGACGGAACCGAGATCGGTCCGCGGCGC
Source organism: Microbacterium sp. JB110 (assembly GCF_003335195.1). Classification (NCBI taxonomy): domain Bacteria; kingdom Bacillati; phylum Actinomycetota; class Actinomycetes; order Micrococcales; family Microbacteriaceae; genus Microbacterium; species Microbacterium sp. JB110. Next base: position 241,632 of record NZ_QPGM01000005.1, read on the forward strand.
CTCGACGGCGTCGGAGGACCGCACGTGATCGTACTGCCCCTTCGTCAGCGAGACCACGCCGCCGTGCTTCGTGCTGGGCGCCATCCAGAACTCGTCGCTGTGCAGCTCCGTCCAGCCGGCGTCCAGGTCGTTCGTCTGCATCGGGCGGTACCCGGTGGTCGGGATCACGTCGACGTAGAGGTACCAGTGGTCGTCGTCGTGCCGTTTGAACACAGCGGGCCCCTCGACGCCGCCGGGGTCGTCGCCCGCCCAGCTCGCGCCGATCTCGGTCTGCAGCAGCGACCAGTGGGTGCCATCGGCCCACCAGTCGCCGGCCGTGGTCGACTCCATGTAGATGCCGTTGCCGAGGCCGTTGTCCTTCGTGATGCGGTAGGTGGTGCCCTCGTTCTGGATGATCGTGGTGTCGATCGCGTCGGCACCCTGATCGACCAGCGTGCCGCCGAACTCGTACGTCTCCTGCGTGAAGTCCGTCGTCGCGCCCCACATCACGCGGCTGTAGGTGCTGCCGGTGTGCTCGGCGTCGTCGTACAGGTTCGACGACCAGTACACGACGAACGCGCCGTCGCCTGCTCCGTGATAGTCGGGAACCCAGGTCGCCTCCGGCGCCCACGCCATACCGAGCTCGGCGTGGGTCACGCCGTCGGCGGTGGTCGCCACATCGAACTGGCGCAGATCGCTCCAGGTGACGAGATCCTTCGACTCCCACACGTTCAGCTTGGTGCTGCCGTTGCTCGACCAGTGGCACCAGTCACCGCATGCGCTGGTGCCGGAGTCGCCGCCGAACACCCGCAGATCGGTCGCGATGATGTAGTAGGTCTCAGTCTCGGGGCTGTACGTCAGGTACGGGTCGCGCACGCCCGTCGTGCCGAGGTCGGAGGCGAGGATCGGTTCGCCTCCGTTCAGCGGATCCCACTGCTCCGGATCGTCGCCGCGGGAGACGTCGAGGTAGATCTTCTCGGCGTACCCGTCGCTGTCCTCGATGAAGTGCACCATCATGTAGCCGAACGGCGTGTCCGCACCGACGGCCGGCCGGATCGTCACAGGCACCTCGCGCGAGACCGCATGGCCCCGCACGGTCGCCGTGGCCGTCAGCGTCGCCTCCACCGGCTCCTCGCCCGCCTCCGGCTGGGCAGCCGTCGCGGTGCGGCCGTCACCTGCCACGGTGATCGCCGAGTCGGACGACGACCACGCCACGGCGCCGTCGTAGTCAGGCAGCTGCCTCACGGCCTCGGTGAATGTGACGTCGCCCACACCGTCGGCGACGCTCTGCGCGGCGGCGAGGAGCTCATCGGCATGCAGTGCGGCGTCGGTCTCCGACACGGCGGCGACCTCGTCTGCGTCCAGGGCACGGTCGTACACGCGGAAGGTCGCCACCTCTCCCGCGTAGAGCGGGTCGGGGTACGGCGATCGGCCGATCGTGTTCATGCTCTGATCGGCGATGTCACCGGGAGTCAGGGCGGTGTCCGTCTCGCCCACGCGCTGCCCGTCGACGTAGAACGACAGCGTTCCCGCCTCCGCATCGATCACCGAGGTGAGGCTGTACCAGCGGTCGGCGGCCAGTGGATCGGATGCGCGCGCGTTCGACTCCCCGCCGCTGCCGGATGTCGTGATCGCCGAGCGCGGTGCGTCGCGCGTCGAGGCGAACCAGGACTGCTCGGGGGAGTCGCTCCCGATGCTCCAGAGGAAGTTGTAGTCGCTGCGCATCGAGGCGTCGAGCTTCGTCTCGATCGTGACAGTGGCGGATCCGGCACCCGCGAGCAGGTCGTCAGGCAGTCGCACCCAGTTGGCGCTCTGGTCTGTCTTGGCGCCGCCTGTGAGCTCCAGCGAGTCGCCCGTCCAATGGCTCCCGCCGACGACCTCGGCGGGCCCCGCACCTCCCTGGGCGGAGTTCGGCACGGTCGAGCCGCTCGTCTGCGCGAAGTCGTACGACGCGATGAGGCCCTGATCCGGTTCCGCGGCGGTCGCTCCCGAGGGGAGTGATCCGACAACGAGTGCGGCGGCGGCGAGCGTGATTCCGGATGCCAACAGCCGCTTCCGGTTCGAGCGACCGAGGGGACCGGACGTGGTGCTTCTGAACACAACAGCTCCTTTGCTGGTGGCGTCAGCCCTGCCGCACGCGGGACGTGCGATAGGGCCGTTGCGGCACGGTGAGGCCGCGGCGGTGACGCTGCGACACCGCCGGAAAATCGTGCTTGTTCCCGGTAACATAACACGCTAGTGTTCCGAGGTGAAGACGTCGACCCGACGACGGACGACACAAGGCAAGGGCGCCCCACATGCTTCCCAGAGCGCACCAGCGCACCCCGCGTGAGCGGCTGCCCTCTGCCTTGATCCGGAGTCGATTCGACACTCGAACATCCGGTGCGGCGGCGCGCAGTCGCCGGCCGGTCACACAGCGGCGGCTGCTCGTCGCCGAAGGAATCGGCGGCGACGCCGAGGAATGGAGAAAACGATGATCCGGATGAACCGGTCTCACATCGCTCGCACTGCTGCAGGCGTCGTGGGCGGCCTTGTGCTCGTCGGCGTGGGCGGCGCGGCCATCGCCGAGGAGGTCGGCGCCGACGGCGTCGACGTCAACGTCACGATCGAGGAGCAGGCGGCCGGCGCGCTCTCGCTCAGCGTCGCCGCCGAGAGCGAGACGCTCACCGAGGTCGAGGGAGCCTCGGCCGACTACCGCGAGTTCACGGGAGCGCTGCCCGACGTCACAGTGGCCGACACTCGCGCCGAGGTGCCGGATGGGGTGTTCTGGTACGTCACCGGTCAGGCCAGCGACTTCGTCGGTGCGGATGGCCAGGCGCCCATCACACCGGACCACCTCGGCTGGACCCCTGCGCTGGTGACCGAGGGCAACGGCGAGGTGTCGCCGGGTGACGAGGTGCCGACCTCGCTCGACGAGAGCACCAATCCGAGCACCCCGAACAACGTCGGTCTCTCCGGCGAGGAGCTGCTGCAGATGGCGCTGGACTCGTCTGAGGCGACCGCGGCGAACGGCGAGTGGACGGCGAACGCCGACCTCACGCTGAAGACCCCGAACGACGTCGAGGCCGGCTCGTACACCTCGACGGTGACGCTGTCGCTGTTCGAAGACACGTACTGAACCACGAGTGGACCGGTCGGGGGCCTCGCGCTCCCGACCGGCTCCCCGACCCTCTGACGCATCCGATTCCTTCGCCTGGGAGAACTGTGCTCCGCAACGTCATGACGCGCCAGCGCCTCGCCGCACTCGCGGCCGCGCTGGGACTGGTGGCCGCCGTCGCCGCTCCGACCGCCGCTTCGGCGGCCGAGGCCCCGGATGCCCCTGACGTGCGATGGGCCGTGACCCCCGCCGACGAGTCGGGGTCGGACGACCGCTTCTCCATCCAGCACGCGCTCGACGCGGGGGAGAGCGTGACCGAGTTCATCTCGGTGCAGAACCTCGGCGGCGAGGAAGCCACCTTCAGCCTGTCGGCGGCCGACGGCTTCACGACCCGCAGCGGCCGGTTCGACATGCTCGCCTCCGACAAGGAATCGGTCGATGCCGGCACCTGGGTCGAGATCACCGACGAGGTGACGATCGCCGGCGGCGACAGCGCCGTCGTGCCGTTCACCATCACGGTGCCGGAACAGGCAGAGCCCGGAGATCACCCCGCGGGAGTGGCGGCATCCGTGATCACGACCCAGTCATCCGGCGACGGCACCAGCCTGGGCGTGGAGAGCCGCGTCGGCGTGAAGGTGATCACCCGCGTGAAGGGGGAGCTCGCCCCCGCACTCGAGGTCACGAACGTCGATGCGACCTATCACGGCACGTGGAACCCGCTGAGCCCCGGCGAGGTCACGGCCACCTTCGAACTCACCAACGCCGGCAACACCAGGCTGACCGCGGCGGGAATCGCCTCGGCCGGCACGGGCGAGACCGCATTCCCCGCCGACGGCGACCCCATCGGCGACCTGCTGCCTGGCGACACCCGCGAGGTCACGGTCGCCATCGACGGCACATGGCCCACCTTCTATGCACCGGGCGAGCTCGTCGTCACCCCCACGGCGGAGGCCATGGACGGCACGACGCCTGAGGCGGATGCGGTCGCCGTGGACCTCGGTGTCATGGCGATGCCGTGGCCGCAGCTGCTCGTGCTGCTGGCACTTGCGCTCATCATCGCCGCGCTGACCTGGAACCGCCGCCGCGGCAGGCGCCGCATCGAGCAGCTGCTGCAGCAGGCGCGCGAGGAGGGCAGACGCACGGCGAGCTCCGGCGATGCTCCCGCACCGATGCGGGTGCACCGGCGGAACACGCTCGCGATGCTCGCCGCACTGGCGATCGCGGCACTCGCCTCCGCACCGGGCGCCGCAGTCGCCGTCACCGAACCGGGCGACGACGCAGACGGCGTCAGCGTGCACGTGAACATCACCGAACTCGACGACGGCGGCCCCGGCCCTGGCACGGATGGTCAGACGGAACCGGGAACCGATGGCGGAACCGATCCGGATGTCGGCGACGACACCGCGACGGACGCCGACACCGGTACACACACGACCGACGATGCGTCCACGGATGCGGACGACTCCGGCGACGACCTCCCCGCTACGGGGCTCGACGTCTCGCTGACGATCGCGCTGGGTGCGGCCGGGATCGCCGCCTGCGCCGTCGGCGTGTACGTCTTCCGCCGCCGCACCGCGCGCTGACACGGGTCGGTGCGCACGGACTTCCCCCATGCCGCGTGCCGACGGCGCGCGGTCACACCCGAGAAAGAAAGTCGATGAGGACAATGTCGATACGTTCAAGACGCTCGCTCAGAGCCGTCGGTGCGACCACGGGAGGCGCGCTGCTCGCGGCCGCCCTCGCGCCGATCGCCGCCGCACCGGCCGCGGCCGCGGAGGACCTCCCCGATCCGATCGCGCAGTTCACCTTCGACGAGGCGCCCGCAGACGGCGCGTTCACGTCGGGAGGCGCCACCGCCGCAGTGAACGGCACTGCGTCGCTGGTCCCGGGGCAGGAAGGACAGGGGACAGCCGCCGAGATCGGGTCTGACTTCTGGCTCGACGTCACCGGCGAAGACGGCGCCTCGCTCCTGGCCGGCCTCGACCAGGCGACCATCTCCTACGACTCGCTGCCTGCGGCATCCGGGAACACCGGCTGGACCGTGTACGCCGCCGCCTCCGCTGACCCGCCGACCTATCAGCAGGAGCGCTATGTCGGCCTCATCGATGAGGCCGACGGCATCACCGTCGAGCGCTACAACAACTCGGGCGCGCGCGATTCGACCGGCAACCTCGCGGCCACAGGCCTCACCGGCGAGTGGAAGCACGTCGATCTCGTGCTCGACGGGGACAGCGCCAAGCTGTACGTCGACCAGCAGCTCGTCGACGCGAACACGGCAGGCCCCGCGCTGACCGAGATCGTCGGCGACACCGGCATCCTGCAGCTCGGCAAGGCGAACTGGGAAGGCGGCGAGTACTTCGCCGGACTGCTCGACAACGTCACGATCTACTCCGAGGCGCTCTCCTCGACCCAGCTCGGGCTGCCGGCACCGGAGTCGGTCACCGTCTCAGGCGACGACGTCGCCAGCGGTGCCGTCGAACTCTGGCAGGGCGAGCAGACGCAGCTCACCGCGAACGTCGCGCCCAAGGGTGCCGAGAGCACCGTGACGTGGTCCAGCGCCGACGCGCAGGTCGCCACCGTCTCGGCCTCCGGCACCGTCAGCGCCGTCAGCGGCGGCACGACCACGATCACGGCGGTCGCTGACGGCGACCCGACACTGACGGCCGAGGTCACCGTGACGGTGAACGAGGTGACCGACGACGAGAAGGCACAGCGCGACACCGACGCCCTCGCGATCGAGAACGCCGACGACATGCGGGGCACCTTCTCGCTGCCGACGGTCGGCTCCCACGGCTCCGACATCTCCTGGGAGATCGTCTCCGGCGGTGAGTACGCAACGATCACCGAGGGTGTGAACGACTCCAGCGTCTCTGCGGACGTGCAGCGTCCCGCCGCGGGCGGCGACGCCGCGGCGATCGAGCTCGTCGCGACCGTCACAGCAGGCGAGACGGCACTCACCCGCGAGTTCGCGGTCTCGGTGCAGCCGATGCCCGCCGATCACGGCGAGGATGAGGCGTACGTCTGGGCCTTCTTCACCGGCGAAGGCGTCGGCGGCGAGGAGATCAGCCTCGCGGCCTCGAAGGGCGACGACGCGCTCGACTGGAACACCCTGAACGAGGGCGAGCCGCTGTTCACCTCGCACCTGGGCGAGGAAGGACTGCGCGACCCGTTCATCCTGCGCTCGCCGGACGGCGACACCTTCTACATGATCGCCACCGATCTGAAGATCGATGGGCGCGACGGCGGTTTCACCGGCGCGCAGACGCACGGTTCCCTCGCCGTCGAGGTGTGGGAGTCGAACGACCTGGTGAACTGGTCGGATCAGCGCCACATCACGGTGAGCACCGACTATGCAGGCAACACCTGGGCGCCCGAGGCGTACTGGGACACCGAGCGCGAGACCTTCGTCATGTTCTGGGCGTCGAACCTGTACGACACGACCGACCCTGCCGACCGCACATCGCCGAACTACAACCGGATGATGTACGCCACAACGGACGACTTCATCACGTTCTCGGAGCCGCAGGTCTGGATCGACGTCGACCGTCGCGGCCAGTCGGGCGCCGGATCGATCGACGTCACGGTCGCCCAGCACGAAGGCGACTACTACCGCGTGTACAAGGACGAGAACTCGATGACGCTGCGCCAGGAGCGCTCATCCGACCTGCTCGCCACGGTCGAAGGCAGCTACCCGGAGACCACCGGTGCGGGCGATGAATGGGTCGAGCAGGCTGTGCAGATCGGCGTCGGACAGGACAACGGCTACAACGGCACGTTCACCCAAAGTGAGGGCCCGTCGCTGTTCCCGGCGAACGAGGGAGACGCGAACGGGTACGACTACTACCTGTTCGCCGACCAGCCCGACTACCACGGCGGACCGAACCACTACGTGCCGATGGCGACGAACGACATCACCGACGGCAGCGCGTGGCAGGTCATCGGCGACGAGATGCCCCAGTCGCAGTTCCCGCAGAACGCCGACGGCGGCATGCCGCGCCACGGCACGATCGTGCCGGTGACGCGCGAGCAGTACCACGGCGTGCTCGAGGCGTTCGCTCCGGAGCTCGCTGTGGTCTCGGTCGACGCGATCGATGTCAGCACACAGGCGGGGCAGGCACCGGCGCTTCCGGATGCCGCTCACCTGGTGAAGGCGAGCGGAGACGCGGAGGACGCCGAGGTCGTCTGGGATGACATTCCCGAATCGGCATACGCCGAGGCCGGCACGTTCACCGTCGCGGGCGTGGCGCAGGACGACTCGCGCCAGCCGGTGGAGGCGACCGTGACCGTGACCGAGCGCGAGTCGGGCATCGAGATCGAGGCCGCAACGCGCTGCGTGGTCGGCAAGAACATCCTCGTCACCACGGTGAGCAACACCGGCGCTGAGGCGACGACCGTCTCGGTGTCGACTCCGCACGGCTCGAAGGACGCCGTGACGGTCGCCGCCGGAGCGAGCGCGAGCCAGTCGTTCTCGACCCGCGCGGCCGAGATCGCCGCCGGCTCGGTCACGGCCGAGTCCGCGGGAGGCGAGGCAACGGCCCCGTACTCCGCCGCCAGCTGCGGCTGACGCCCCAGGGGGCGGTGCGGCGACGAATGCCGCACCGCCCCACCCACACACGCCCCGCATGCGGGCACGAAGGAGTGCGACATGACGAACAGACCTCCCCACAGTCACGGAGCGCAGGAACCGCGCCCCGTGCGACGAGCGGGCGCAGCGCGCAGACGCGTGGCGCTCGGCGCGAGCTGCGCCGTTGCGGCGGGACTGCTGCTGCCATTCGGCCAAGCGGCACAGGCCGCCGAGGGCGACGCCCCGCTCGTCGAGTACGAGTTCACCCAGACGACGGGCGCAACCGTGGCGGACTCCGGCGGCGGCGAGACCGCGACCGTGCAGAACGCAGACGATGCGCAGTGGACGGGCACATCGCTCGAGCTCACCGGCGGCGCCAAGGACGGTGCGGGCACCTGGGTGCGCCTGCCGGACGACGTGCTCGCCGAGGCGAACTCGGCGACCATCACCACCGAGGTGAAGATCGACGAGGCGATGAAGGACGCCTATAACTTCCTCTGGAACATCGGCGCGGAGGGCGACACCGAGCACTACTTCTTCGCATCGGTGCGGGACGCCCCGCGCGCCGCGATCACCACCGCCTCCAACGGCGGCGAGAGCAGTGCGCCGGCCGACGAGAACCTGCAGGCCGACCGCTGGTACTCGCTCACCACGGCACTCGACGGCGACGCGGGCACACTGTCGTTCTACGTCGACGGGGAGCTCGCCGGGCAGACCGCCACCGACCTGTCACCATCGTCGATCGAAGACCAGACGATGAACACGATCGGCCGCTCCCCGTGGCCCGACGCGCTGTTCGCCGGCGAGGTGTCGGCGTTCCGCGTCTACGACCGCGCCCTCAGTGCCGACGAGATCGCCGCGGCCAGCGCAGACGACGCCGCGTTCAACCACGACGAGATCCAGTCGCAGGCTCAGGGCCTGCTGGACGGCATCGGCGACCTGCCGGAGACCGTCGACGGCGACTACCTCGCACTGCCGACCGCCGACGGTGACGTGAGCTGGTCGAGCAGCGACGCGTCGGTGATCGCCGAAGACGGCAGCGTCACTCAGCCGGAGCAGGGCGCAGACCCGGTGTCGGTCACGCTCACCGCGGCCACGACCATCCGCGGCATCTCGGCCACCGCCGACTTCGAGGTGCAGGTGCTCCCATCGAGCGCCAGCACCGAGGAGCGCGCCGCGCTGGCGGCCCAGCAGTACGCTGTGCCGTCCGTCATCACCGACGGCGCAGCGCTTCCCGAGGCTCCCTCCGGCGTCACCGCGACGCCGATCGAGGCGACCGGAGCCGTTCTCTCCGACGGCGCGCTGAGCCTTGCCGGCGACGAAACAGCTGACGCGACGGTGACCGTTGAGATCGCCCGCGAGAGCGCTCCGGATGTCACGGTCACCAAGACCTTCTCCGTCGCGGTGCTGCCGCAGGACGAGGCGGCGCAGCTGGCCGCGTATCACCGCACGCCGACCAGCGAGCAGGAGGCGAACAACGCCGATGTCGCCTACAGCATGCATCTCGCGCTCCCCGCAACAGACGGTTGGGCGCCGCTGAACGAGAACTACGGCATCTTCTTCCCGAAGACCTCCGCGCCGATGCCCGCGGGCGGGCCGAGCTCCTCGCTCATCCGGAGCCTGAAGAACCCTGCCCTGTTCACCATGCCCGACGGCGGCTACGGCGTCGTCGCGACGCGGATCGCGCGCGGCGGCGGCCCTGACGGAACCCAGGCGGACTCGGTGCTGGTCGCCACCTCGGGCGACCTGCGCAGCTACGACGAGATCGGACTGCTGCAGCTCGATGAGGCGGGCGGCGTGAACCGCCCGACCGCGGTCTACGACTCGGCGGACGAGGTGTTCCGCGTCTCGTGGACGACCGATTCCGGTGCGCAGCGCCACCAGTCGTTCGGCGACCTCGTCGCCGCTGTGGATGAGGGCGCGCAGGGAGAATCGGCGAGCGGCCGGGTCACCGGCACGACCGTCGCGAGTGACACCGGCATCCGGAACTTCGCCTCCGGCGTCGAGCTGACCGTGCCGCAGCAGACGGCGGACGGCCTGCTGCAGCGTTTCGGCCGCATCGAGAACACGGGCCATGCCGCGTTCGACGACGTGTCGGTCGCAGCCGACGGCGAGCTGGCGCAGGGCGACCTGCCAGGCACGGTCGAGCTCGACTACTCCGACGGGTCGACGCGCGAACTGCCGCTGAACGAGTGGGACCTGAGCGGCGTCGACACCACCACGCCAGGCAGCTATGAGGCCACGGCGACGGTCAAGCGTGCCGACTATCCGACGCCGTTCGCCGACGAGCGTGCCGATCCCTCCGCGTACAAATACGACTTCAACGGGGAGATGCGGTACCTGATGGTCGCCACGAACGACCCGAACCTGGATGTCGTCCATCAGGGCGGCGCGGCGTTCCTGCCGATCCGTTCGGCGGACACGCTGGCGGGGCTGGCCGACGCGGCGGACCCGACCGAGGTGCACCTGCTCGACCGCGGCGACGTCGACGCGCACGGCGGCACCATGACGGGCTGCTTCTGGGCGCCGGAGCTGCACGAGATCGACGGCAGGCTGTCGATTCTGTTCATGCCCTGCTACAACTCCTCGCCCGACTACATGACCGGTCGTGCATCGATCATGCAGCTCGAGCAGGATGCGAACGGCGACGACCTCGACCCGATGGACCCGGACAACTGGTCGACGCCCGTGCACGTCACGCGCGCCGACGGCAGCGACCTGAACGCGGTCAGCGGCATCTCGCTGGACATGACGTTCTTCACGGATGCCGACGGCCAGGCGTACTACGCATGGCAGCAGGTGTGCGCCACCTGGATCGCAAAGGCCGACCCGGCCGACCCGACCCGCATCACCAGCGAGCCGGTGATGATCATCGAACCGGAGTACGCGTGGGACAACGTGTGCGCTGAGGGCCCGAACGTGCACACCCGCGACGGCAAGCTGCTGATGCTCTACTCCGGTTCCAGCGTCGGTGACACGTACACCACGGGTCTGGCAACGGCCGAGGCGAGCGGAACGGATCTGACCGATCCGGCGTCATGGCAGAAGATGAACTACCCGCTGCAGAAGTCGGGCATCTACGACGGTGAGTGGCAGCTCGGCACGGGCCACGGCATGTGGTCGGAGGACGAGGACGGCAACCTGATCTACGTCTTCCACGTCCGCACCGACAACAACGGGCTCACAGGTCGCGACATGTTCGTGCGCCGCGTGCACTTCGACGCGGAGGGCATGCCGGTGATGGACATGGAGCCGGATGAGGAAGTCGCAGACGAGACCGTGACGGTGACCGTCGAGGTGACGGCGGCAGCGCCGATCGCCGTCGAGACCGCGACGCGCTGCGTGGCGGGGAAGAACATCCTGGCCGCCACCGTCACCAACAACGGTGCGGACACGGCGGACCTGTCGGTGTCGACGCCGTTCGGCGAGCGCGCCGATGTGACCGTCGAAGCAGGGAAGAGCACGACGAAGGCGTTCTCGACGCGGCAGGCCGAGATCGACGCGGGCGAGGTCATCGTGACCGCCGGCGGCGACGAGTTCACGGCGCCGTACCAGGCAGCCAGCTGCCGATGACGCTGTGCGGGGTGCGGGCGGTGAGCCGCCCGCACCCCGCATCCACCACTGCTGGACCACCCACACGAGGGAGTGCAAGACCATGAGAACCCGACACCCCGCACACCGACGGCCGCGCAGGCAGCGGGCGCTCGGCGCCGTGCTGGCCTGCGCCGTGGCGGTGCCGCTCGGCGGACTCGGCACGTCCGTCGCGCAGGCCGCCGACGCACCGGAGCCGACCGCCCACTACGACATGTCGCACAGCGGCACATCGCTCATCGATGTGTCGGGCAACGGCCGCGACGCGACGCTCATCGGTGCGACGGATGCGAGCTTCGTCGACGCCGATGGCGACGACGTGCTCCGCTTCGCCGACGACGCCTACGCGTCGCTGCCGCAGGGGCTCGTCACAGGCGACGACAACGAGTTCACGGTGGAGTTCACCGTGTCCGCCGACGCCGCGCGCAACCACTTCGGCTGGGTGCTCGGCGACGGCGTCGGCGCCTGGAACACGACCGAGCTGGGCAACCACGTGTTCGTCAGCCCTGTCAGCGGTCAGGGCGGCTATGCCGGTGAGGTGCTCTCCGGCATCCGGGTCAAGGCAGGCGACGGCAACGGCGAAGTGCGACTGCCCGCCGGCGGCGGCATCGGCAGCGGCTTCGCCACGCTCACGATGGTGGGCTCGGGCGACGCGCTCACGCTCTACCTCGACGGCGAGGAGATCTCGAGCGCGACGCACGGGTATCAGATGAGCGACATCGTGCCATCCGGCGACGTGCTCGGCTACCTCGGACGATCGCTGTACTCGGGCGACCCGCTCCTGGAAGCGGATGTCACCGACGCGAAGTTCTGGGACTCCGCCCTCACCGTCGAACAGCTGCGGGCGGCGCAGCCGACCGCCGAGGAGAAGCAGAGCGCGAACGAGGGGCTGCTCAGCCTGGACATCGAGCGGGCGATGCTCGGCGAGAACACCGGCCTCGATCGGGTGACGAAGCCGCTCTCGCTGTCGGATGAGCTGAACGGCGTGAGCCTGGAGTGGTCCTCGTCCGACGAGCAGGTGATCGCGCTCGACGGCACGGTGTCGCGCTCCATCGACACAGACACCGCTGTGACGCTCACCGCGCAGACCGGCTCAGGTGCGACGCTGACCTTCGAGGTCACTGTGCTCGCCCCCTCGCTGTCGACCGATCTCGACGCGATCGAGCTGGCGGCCACCACGACGGAGCACCTCCCGCTCGTGGTGACCGGGCCGGCCGAGGGCACGGACATCGTGTGGGAGTCGTCGGATCCGGATGTCGTCACAGGCACCGACGTCGACTACGTCGCACCGGAGGTCGGTGTGCCCGATCCCTATGCAGGCGGCGGCATCGTGACGCGGCCGGAGTACGGTGCAGGCGACATCGACGTGACGCTCACGGCCACCGCGACGCTCGGCGGACAGACCGAGACCCGCGAGTACGCGGTGAAGGTCGCAGAGCACGGGCGCACCTCGCCGGATGCGGGCTACGCTGCGGCGTACTTCCGCTCGGACGGCGACGAGCGCATCTACAGCGCGGCGACCACCGAGAACGACTTCTTCACCTTCGACGAGGTGAATGGAGGTCAGCCCGTCGTCGACAACTCGGCCGACACCACAGGGCACCGCGACCCGTACATCCTGCGCTCGCACGACGGCGACAAGTACTACATGATCGCCACGGATCTCTGCATCGGCTGCGGCACCGGATGGGGCGAGGCGCAGAGCAACGGCAGCCTCAAGGTGAACTTCTGGGAGTCGACCGACCTGGTGAACTGGGAGCGCACCAACGGCGACGGCAACGGGGCGATCACGGTCAACCAGCCGAAGGCCGGCATGACGTGGGCGCCTGAGGCGTACTGGGACGACGAGCTGCAGTCGTACGTGGTGTTCTTCGCCTCGCGCCTGTACGACGATGTCGAGCACACCACGGGCGACCTGCATGCACGCATGTTCGCGGTCGTGACTCGTGATTTCGTGAACTTCTCGTCGCCGCCGGCGACCTGGCAGGACACGGGCCACTCGCGCATCGACTCGACGATCGAGAAGATCGGCGACTACTACTACCGGTTCTCGAAGAACGAGGACGGCGGAGCCGCCGACGGCCTGGAGCGGGGCAAGGACATCTTTCTCGAGCGCTCCAGCGTCCTCACCGCGCCGACGAGCGAGTCGGATTGGAACGCCGATCCCGACCAGACATGGCAGCTGCTGGACACCGCGATGACCACGCCGGTCACGGGCAACCACGGCGAGGGCCCGCAGATCACCAAGCTCAACGAGGGCGACCCGAACAACACGGCATCAGGCGACGGATACGTCTTCCTCGTCGACAACTACAGCGCAGGCGGCTACCGAGGCTTCGTGACGAGCGGAGAGGCGATCGCTTCGAGCACTCAGAACGATCGGCTCTCGCAGCGCGACGGATGGGAGCCGCGCACCGACGGCCTTCCGGACAGCCCGCGGCACGGCTCGTTCGTGAGCGCTCCGCAGCAGCTGCTCGACGCGATGCACGGCTGGAGCGACGTCGAGGCAGTGACCTCCGAGACGACGCTGGCCGCCGACGGCCGCACCGTCACGGCCCGCGTCAGCGCAGGCGACGACGGCGATGTCGCAGGCGCGGTGACCTTCTCCGGCTCCGGATGGACCGAGACCGTCGCGCTGACGGATGCCGAGGCCTCGATCGAGGTTCCGGATGGCGTCGCACAGGTGAGTGCGAGCTATGACGGGTACCGGGACGCACTGGTGGCGACCTCGGAGGCCGAGCCGGTCGCGATCGGCGACGTCTCCGCACTGGAGGCGACGGCCGCGACGCGCTGCGTGGTCGGCAAGAACGTGCTGGCCGTGACGGTGACCAACTCCGGTGAGGACGCCGTCGCGGCGACGATCTCGACGCCGTTCGGCGAGCGAGCGGATGTCGCCGTCGGCGCGGGCAAGAGCGTGACGAAGGCGTTCTCGACCAGGCAGGCGGAGATCGGCGCGGGCGAGGCGACCGTGACGGCGGGCAGCGCCGAAGCAGTCGCGCCGTACTCGGCCTCCGCCTGCGGCTGACCGGGCGCATTCGGCAACAGAATGCGCGTTCGCCAACACGATCTCGCCGGATCCGTGTTGGCGAACGCGCGATCTGCTGTTCTGGGCGCGCGGCGCCGACATCTCAGCCCCCGAGCCGATAGTCGCTAATCTGGGACGACCGTGCGATGGGCACGCGTCAGAGAGGATCCACGTGGCAGGCACGAGCGCCGAGAAACCGAACATTCGGCAGGTCGCGCAGCTCGCCGGCGTCTCTCACATGACCGTCTCGCGGGTGATGAACGACTACCCGCACATCAAGGAGGCGACCCGCAAGCGCGTCCTCGACGTGATCGAGGAGCTCGGCTACCGGCCGAACCAGGCCGCCCGCGCGCTCGCGACGCAGCGCAACCGCCGCATCGGCGTGCTCGTCGAGAGCGCCGTCTCGTTCGGGCCGATGAGCACGCTGCGCTCCGTGGAGTTCGCCGCGCGCACGGCCGGCTACGCGGTCAATTCGATCGGGCTGCACGACGGCGACGAGGTCACCCCGCAGGAGGCGATCGAGCACCTCACCGCGCAGGGCATCGACGCGCTGTGCGTGGTCGCCCCCCGCTCGTCGTCGCTGGCGACCATCCGGAAGATCCCGATCGGCGTTCCCGTGCTCGTGGTCAAACCCGACAAGGACCCGGCGTTCCTCACGATCTCCGTCGATCAGCAGCAGGGCACCGTTCTCGCCGTGGACCACCTCGTCTCGCTCGGCCACCGCGACATCCTGCATCTGGCAGGTCCCCTCGACTGGCTCGACGCGCGAGCGCGCGAGCGCGCCTTCCACGCGCGCGCCAAGGAATGGGGCATCAGGCAGCGTCCGATCGTGGTCGGCGACTGGTCGGCCGACTTCGCCTACGACTACGCGAAGGGGCTGCGCGAGCTGCCCGAATTCACCGCGGTCTTCGCTGCGAACGACGACATGGCCGTCGGCCTCGTGCACGGGCTGCACGATCGGGGCTTCTCGGTGCCTGGCGACATCAGCGTGATCGGCTTCGACGACATCAGCCTCGCCGCGCACGTGCTGCCGCCGCTGACGACGGTGCACCAGAACTTCCACAGTCTCGGCGTCTCCGCCGTCGACATGCTGCGTGCCGCGATCGAGGAGCGCGAGATCCCGCACGTGACGCGCATTCCCGCCGATCTGGTCGTCCGCTCGTCGACGGCGGCGCCGCGGGAGGAACGGCGATGACCGAGCAGCGACCTCTCGTCGAGATGTCGGCGATCACGGTCGAGTTCGCGGGGAACCGCGTGCTCGACGGCGTCGACCTCACGCTTCGCGGCGGTGAGGTGCACGCCGTGATGGGCGAGAACGGGGCGGGCAAGTCGACTCTCATCGGCGCGCTGACCGGCACCCATCCGATGCGATCCGGGCGAGTGCTCATCGCCGGAGAGCCGTGGACGCCGACAGGCGTTGCGCACAGTCGCGCCTCCGGCATCGCCACGGTGTTCCAGGAATCGCACCTGATTCCCCACCTCACCGTCACCGAGAACATCATGCTCGGCAACGAGGAGCGGAGTCTGCTCGGCCTGAGCTGGCGGCGCAATCGCGAACGCGCGCTCGACGTGCTCGCCAAGCTCGGGCTCGACGACGTCGACCCCGCCACGCGGCTCTCGCACCTCTCGCCCGCCGTGAAGCAGCTGATCGCGGTGGCCAGGGCGCTGGTGCTCGAACCGCGCGTGCTGATTCTCGATGAGCCGACCTCGAGTCTGGACGGAGCGGAGGCGGGGCGACTGCTCGGCGTCGTACGGCGGCTGCGCGACCGCGGCGTGGCGATCCTGTTCGTCTCGCATTTCCTCGAGCACGTGCTCGCCGTCAGCGACCGGATGACCGTGCTGCGCGAGGGCCGCGTCGTCGCGGAGTACCGCACGGACGACGTCGACCGCGCCGACCTCGTCTCGAAGATGATCGGCGGCGACGTCGAGGAACTGCGCGCACTGCGTTCTCAGCGTGCCGCCCACCACTACGACAGCGGGGCACGGGCGCGGCTGCGTGCGGCATCGCTCGGGCGTCGCGGCATGATGGAGCACACGGATCTGGAGGTCTCACCCGGCGAGATCGTCGGCTTCGCGGGGCTGCGCGGCTCGGGCCGCACGGAGCTGGCCAGTCTGCTCAGCGGTGTCGAGCGCGCGGACAGCGGTGAGATCTGGCTCGACGGGAAGCGCATCGACCTGCGCACACCAGGGACGGGTCTGCACCGCGGCATCGCGATGTCGAGTGAGGATGTGCGAAGCGACGGACTGATCGGCGCTCTCACCGGCAGGGAGAACATGATGCTCGCGCTGCAGGCCACGCGCGGCTGGACGCATCCGATCTCGTCGGGAGAGCAGCACGACATCGTCGAGACCTGGGGCGAAGCGCTCCGTCTGCCGATGAACGACCTCGATCGTCCCGTGGAACAGCTCTCCGGCGGCACGCAGCAGAAGATCATGCTCGCGCGCCTGTTGGCGATCAGGCCGCACGTTCTCATCCTCGACGAGCCGACCCGCGGCATCGACATCGCTGCGAAGCTGGACATCCAGAAGCGGGTGACGCGCCTGGCGGGGGAGGGCGTCGCTGTCGTGTTCATCTCGTCGCAGCTCGAGGAGGTCGTGCGCCTGAGCGACCGGATCGTGGTGCTGAAGGACCGAGAGAAGATCGGAGAGCTGAGCAACGGGCCGGGCGTCACAGTCGACACCATCGTCGAGATGATCGCCGCCGACCTCGCAGAAGAGGGGTTCTCCTCAGCCCCCTGATCGCCGTGACCTGGGCGTGTCTCATGACTAATCGCCTACTGCGCAGGTCGCGTGCACGCGCCTCGTCTTCGTTGTCGTCGGTCGACGATGCGAAGCATCGACTCCCTCGTCCGCCTCGCGAGGCACGTACCCGCGACCTTGCTCGCTACGGCTTAAGTCACAAGACACGCCCAATCGTGTCGAACACGTGTTGCCGGAACAAATTGTTCCCGGTAACATAAACGGAACGACGCGCCAGCGTCACTGCAATCAGCAATGGATCCGAAGTCGGACCCACCCATCACCGGATGCCCGATTCCGGTGTCTCAAGGAGGAGAACCATGTCTGCACGCACGCACATCATCCGCACGGCCGGTCTGGCCGCAGTCGGCGTACTCTCGATCGGTCTCGTGGCCTGCTCCGGCGGCGACGACGGCGCGGGCGCATCAGGCGACGGCGAGGGCGGGACCGCAACGATCGGCTTCGTCGCGGTCGGCCCCGAGGGCGCGTGGCGCGAGGCGAACGAGAACAACATCCAGGAGACGTTCACCGAGGACGCAGGGTACGAGCTGAAGTTCGCACCGGCGACCAACAACGACCAGAAGTCGCAGATCGACAGCTTCACGACCTTCGTCGATGAGGGCGTCGACCTGATCCTGCTCTCGGCCACGGAGGCGACAGGCTGGGAGGACTCGCTCGAGTACGCCCAGGAGGCGGAGATCCCTGTCGTGCTGCTCGACCGCGGCATCGAACCAGACAACACCGACCTGTACGTCACGCGCATCGCGCCGAACAACGTCGAGGTCTCCTCGGCCGTCGCCGAGTGGGCAGCGGGCGAGTTCCCCGACGGCGCCAACTACTTCACGCTCGAGGGCCCCGCGGGCGTCTCGGTCGTGAACGAGCGCAACGAGGGCTTCGACGCCGTGATCGGCGACAACTCCGACTTCACCAAGATCGGCGCTCAGACGGCGAACTGGACGACCGACGAGGGCCGCAGCGTCGTCGAGACTGTGCTGAAGTCGAACGACAACGACGTGCAGTTCATCTTCGCGCAGAACGACGAGATGGGCATCGGCGCCGCGCAGGCGGTCACCGAGGCCGGCCTGACCCCGGGCGAGGACGTCAAGATCGCGACGATCGACGCGACGGAGAACGGCATGAAGGCGCTCGCCGCCGGTGAGCTGTCGTTCGTGGCCGAGTACAACCCGCTGTTCGGCGAGATCGCCCTCGACGTGGTCGAGAAGACGCTCGCGGGCGAAGAGGTCGAGCCGAGCATCGTCGTCGAGTCCGCGACGTTCGACTCGGCGGAGGCAGCCGAGGAAGCGCTGCCCGACCGCAAGTTCTGATCCGGGAGCTCCTCTCCCGACCGGGTGCGGGGGTCGTGCGCGACCCCCGCACCCGGCAAGCTTTCGCGGCACAGCCGCGGTGACCAGATGTGGAGACACAGGATGTCGGAAGCACGTCCGATCGTCGAGATGAAGGGCATCTCCATCTCGTTCCCCGGGGTGAAGGCCCTCGACGAGGTGAGCCTGCGACTGCACCCGGGCGAGGTGCACACGCTGATGGGCGAGAACGGCGCTGGCAAGTCCACGATGATCAAGGCGCTCACCGGCGTCTACAAGATCGACGAGGGCGAGATCCGGGTCGCGGGTGAGGCCCGTCGGTTCAGCGGCACGGCCGACGCGCAGAGCGCGGGGGTCGCGACGGTGTACCAGGAGGTCAACCTCTGCACGAACCTCTCCATCGGCGAGAACGTGATGCTGGGAAACGAGGTGCGCGGCGCGTTCGGCGTGAACTGGCGTGCCACCCACCGTGCGGCGCACGAGGTGCTCGCACGGCTGGGTCTCGGGCACCTCAACACCAAGCAGTCGCTGTCGACCCTGCCGCTGGCCATCCAACAGCTGGTGGCGATCAGCCGCTCCATGGTCGAGGAGTGCAAGGTGCTCATCCTCGATGAGCCGACATCCAGTCTCGACGCGGCCGAGGTCGAGCAGCTGTTCGCCATCATCCGGCAGCTGCGCGACCAGGGCGTCGCCATCCTGTTCGTCTCCCACTTCCTCGACCAGGTCTACGCGATCAGCGACCGGATGACCGTGCTGCGCAACGGGCAGTTCATCGGCGAGCACCTCACGAGCGAGTTCCCGCGCGCCGAACTGATCGCCGAGATGATCGGCAAGGACGTCGCCGCGCTGAATGCGAGCGAGGCCGGCGAGCTGCGCGCACCGCGCACAGGCACCGTGCCGGTCTACGAGGCGACATCGCTCAGCCGCAAGGGCGCGCTCGAGGAGCTCGACATCGAGCTGCGCCGTGGCGAGGTCGTGGGGCTGGCCGGCCTGCTCGGCTCCGGTCGCACGGAGCTGGCCAGGCTCATCTACGGTGCAGACAGGAACGACACCGGAACGATCAGCCTGCACGGCGCCAAGACCGAGATCAAGAACCCCGCGAAGGCGCTGGCCAAGCGCATCGCGTTCGCGAGCGAGAATCGACGCGACGAGGGCATCATCCGCGACCTCAGCGTGCGCGAGAACATGATTCTCGCAGTGCAGGCCAAGCGCGGCTGGGCCAGACCGCTGTCCAGGCGCGAGCAGAACGAGATCGTCGAGAAGTACATCTCTGCGCTCGGCGTGCGGCCGACGGACCCCGAACGGCCCATCCGGCTGCTGTCAGGCGGAAACCAGCAGAAGGTGCTGCTCGGCCGCTGGCTCGCGACGGAGCCCGAGGTCCTGATCCTCGACGAGCCGACGCGCGGCATCGACATCGGTGCGAAGGCCGAGATCATGGACTACGTCTCAGGGCTCGCCGACGAGGGGCTCTCCGTCGTGTTCATCTCATCCGAGCTCGAAGAGGTCGTGCGACAGAGCGACCGTATCGTCGTGCTCAAGGACCACCGTAAGATTGCCGAGCTCGACGGCGGACCTGGCATGTCCACCGAGAACATCGTCACGATCATCGCCGAGGAGCATTCGGCGGATGAGAACGCGGGCGCAGGCGCTCGCGAGGAGGTTGCATCATGAGCGAGAACGCTCGTGGGCCGCTCGAGGCTCTCAAGCAGGTCCTGAAGCGGCCGTACGTCTGGGGCATCGTCGCCATCGTGCTCCTGCTGCTGATCAACGTGGTCAACGACCCGACGTATCTGGCGGTCTCGGTGAGCGGGAACGGCCACCTGGTCGGGAACCTCATCGACATCCTGCGCTCCGCGGCGCCCGTGATGATGATCGCGGTCGGGATGTGCCTCGTGGTCGCGACGAAGGGCATCGACCTCTCCGTCGGCTCCGTGATGGCGGTCGCCGGAGCGGTGGCGATGGAGTTCCTCAGCTCCGCGCCGAACACGGCAGGATCGGCGTTCCTCGCACTGGGACTGGCGATCGTGGTCGCAGGTCTGCTCGGCGCGGTGAACGGGTTCCTCGTCTCGGTGGTCGGTCTGCAGCCGTTCATCAGCACACTGGTGATGATGCTCGCCGGTCGCGGACTGGCGAAGGTGATCACCGGCGGCCAGAACACGACGGCGAACAACGACATGTTCCGCTGGTTCGCGAACGGCTACGTGCTGGGCCTTCCCGTCGTGTTCCTGCTCGCGCTGCTGATCGTCATCGCCGTCGGCCTCGTCGTTCGCCGCACTGCGCTCGGGCTGATGATCGAGGCGATCGGCATGGACGCCAAGGCCGCACGCCTCGCCGGCATCAACCGTCGCGCGCTGCTGCTGACGGTGTACATCGCCGGCGGCGCGCTCGCAGGATTCGCCGGAATCTTCGCCACCGCGACGGTGATGACGGTCGACGTCTCACGCACCGGCTACCTGCTCGAGCTCGACGCGATCCTCGCGGTCGTCATCGGCGGCACCTCGCTCGCCGGCGGCAAGTTCAACATCACGGGCGCGACGATCGGGGCCCTCCTGATCGCCACGCTCGACAAGACGGTCGTCTTCCTCGGCGTCTCCTCGTCGGCATCGCCCGCCTTCAAAGCCATCGTCATCGTCGCGCTCGTGCTGCTGCAGTCGGAGCGGGTGCGCAAGATGTTCCGTCAGCGCCGGGCGGCTCGCCCGGCCAAGCGAGAGGCAGTCGCAGCATGAGTGCTCTCCTGACCACCCCGACGCCGACGCCTGCGGCGAAGCCCACGGGCATCCGGGGCCTGATGCAGCGGTTGTCGCACCACGTCGAGGCGCTGCCGACAGCGGCGGCCGTCGTGATCTTCATCGGCATGCTGGTGTACGGCGAGATCGCCTACGGGAGCATTCTGCAGGCGGGCACGCTGTCGAACCTGCTGATCAACAACTCCCACCTGATCGTGCTCGCCGTCGGGCTGACCTTCGTGATCATCACGGGAGGCATCGATCTCTCGGTGGGTGCCGTGGTCGCCTTCAGCAGCGTCTCGGGCGTGATGCTGATGAACGCCGGCTGGAACCCGTGGATCGCGATGATCCTGATGGTGCTGATCGGCACGGGATTCGGCCTGATCTCGGGCGTTCTGATCCAGTTCTTCAACGTGCAGCCGTTCATCGCGACCTTGGCGATGATGTTCCTCGGGCGCGGCCTCGCGTCGATTCTGAGCACGGAGCCGGTGCGTCTCGGCGACGACTCGGCGGCCCGGCTGCTGTCGGAGAAGATCAAGATCATCGACGGCCCGAAGGTGAACGACCTCGTCATCACGCCGAGCGTGATCGTCGCGGCGCTGGTGGTCGTGATCGCGTTCTTCATCCTGCACCGCACGCGCACCGGTCGCACGGTGTACGCGATCGGCGGCTCCGAGAACTCGGCCCAGCTGATGGGTCTGCCCGTCACGATGACGAAGCTCTGGGTGTACGTGATCAGCGGCTCGCTCGCCGGTCTCGCCGCTGTGCTCTACACGGCGCGCCTCGGCAGCGCTCAGAACATCACGGGGCTCGGTTGGGAGCTCGACGCGATCGCCGCTGCCGTCATCGGAGGCACTCTGCTCACGGGAGGTGCGGGCTTCGTGCTCGGCTCGGTGATCGGCGCTCTCGTGCTCGGACTGATGAACGTGCTGATCACCCGTGACGGCGGCATCCCGCCTGCGGCCACCACGATCATCACCGGCGGCATCCTGCTGGTGTTCGTGCTGCTGCAGCGCGCCGTGCTCGCCCGACAACGGGAATAGCCCGCAGCTGCTCATCCGAAGCGCGTCGACTCCTCGTGAGTCGGCGCGCTTCGTCGTGCCCGCCGCGGCCGGTTCCGGTGTGCGTAATTGCGCCACAACCCGGCCGTTGCCGCACTCTCGCACACCGGAGCGAGCCCGCGTGCGGCGGAAGCACAGTTCGGCACACCGGAGGCGCCCCCGATGCGCACGAGCATCCGATTCGGGAGTGTCGCGGCCCGGTAGTACGCTGGCACCGGTCGAGTTTTCTCGACGTCGAGACGTTTTCCACGCCTCTGCAAACCCGTTCGCCCACCTAAGGAAAAGCAACGTGGATCTCTACGAGTACCAGGCTCGGGACCTTTTCGAGAAGTACGAGGTGCCGGTGCTCGCCGGCATCGTCGCCGACACCGCCGAGGAGGTGAAGGCAGCAGCCGAGAAGATCGGCGGCGTCGTGGTCGTCAAGGCTCAGGTCAAGGTCGGCGGTCGCGGCAAGGCCGGCGGTGTCAAGGTCGCCAAGACTCCGGATGAGGCATACGAGGCAGCCAAGGCGATCCTCGGCCTCGACATCAAGGGCCACATCGTCACGCGCGTCATGGTCGCTCAGGGCGCAGACATCGCCGAGGAGTTCTACTTCTCGGTTCTGCTCGATCGTGCGAACCGCTCGTACCTCGCGATGGCGAGCGTCGAAGGCGGCGTGGAGATCGAGCAGCTCGCGGTCGAGAAGCCCGAGGCGCTCGCGCGCATCGAGGTCGACCCGCTGGTCGGCATCAACAGGACCAAGGCGATCGAGATCGCGAAGGCCGCGAACTTCCCCGACGAGCTCATCTCGAAGGTCGCCGATGCCTTCGTCAAGCTCTACGACGTCTACAAGCACGAAGACGCGACCCTCGTCGAGGTGAACCCGCTCGTGCGCACAGGCGACGGCGACATCATCGCCCTCGACGGCAAGGTGTCGCTCGACGAGAACGGCAGCGAAGTGCGCCACCCCGAGCACGAGGAACTCGAGGACAAGGGTGCAGCCGACCCGCTCGAGGCCAAGGCCAAGGAGGCCGGTCTCAACTACGTCAAGCTCGACGGCCAGGTCGGCATCATCGGCAACGGCGCGGGTCTTGTCATGTCGACCCTCGACGTCACGGCGTATGCCGGCGAGAACCACGGCGGCGTGAAGCCGGCGAACTTCCTCGACATCGGCGGCGGCGCGAACGCGCAGGTCATGGCCAGCGGGCTCGACGTCATCCTCGGTGACGAACAGGTCAAGAGCGTGTTCGTGAACGTGTTCGGCGGCATCACCAGCTGCGTCGCCGTCGCCGACGGCATCGTGAAGGCCCTCGAGATCCTCGGCGACACGGCGACCAAGCCGATCGTCGTGCGCCTCGACGGCAACCAGGTCGAGGAAGGGCGCGCGATCCTCGCTGAGGCCGCCCACCCGCTCGTCACCCTTGCGGCCGGCATGGACGAGGGCGCCGACAAGGCCGCCGAGCTCGCGAACGCCTGAGACGAAGAGACGGAACAGGGACAAAGAAATGTCGATCTACCTGAACAAGGATTCCAAGGTCATCGTCCAGGGCATCACGGGCGGCGAGGGCACCAAGCACACCGCGCTGATGCTGAAGGCGGGCACGAACATCGTCGGCGGCGTGAACGCGCGCAAGGCAGGCACCACCGTCACGCACGAGAAGCCGCACGAGGGCGAGATCGCGCTGCCGGTGTTCGGCTCGGTCGCCGAGGCCATCTCCAAGACCGGAGCGGATGTCTCCGTCGCCTTCGTGCCGCCGAAGTTCGCGAAGGACGCGATGATCGAGGCCGTCGACGCCGAGATCCCGCTGCTGGTCGTCATCACCGAGGGCATCCCGGTCGGCGACAGCGCGGAGGCGTGGGCGTACGCGAAGAGCAAGGGCAACAAGACCCGCATCATCGGGCCGAACTGCCCTGGCGTCATCACGCCAGGTGAGGCGCTTGCGGGCATCACACCGGCGAACATCACCGAGTCCGGTCCGATCGGTCTGGTGTCGAAGTCGGGCACGCTGACCTACCAGATGATGTTCGAGCTGAACGACTTCGGCTTCTCGACCGCCATCGGCATCGGCGGCGACCCGGTCATCGGCACGACGCACATCGACGCGCTCGAGGCGTTCGAGAACGACCCGGACACCAAGGCGATCGTGATGATCGGTGAGATCGGCGGCGACGCCGAGGAGCGTGCGGCCGAGTTCATCAAGAAGAACGTCACCAAGCCCGTCGTCGGCTACGTCGCGGGCTTCACGGCCCCCGAGGGCAAGACGATGGGCCATGCCGGCGCGATCGTGTCAGGCTCGGCCGGCACCGCGGCAGCGAAGAAGGAGGCTCTCGAGGCCGCGGGCGTGAAGGTCGGCAAGACGCCGAGCGAGACCGCCGAGCTGATGCGCGAGATCATGAGGTCGCTGTAACCAGTGACCCTCAGCCCCCGGTGCTTCGGCGCCGGGGGCTTTCGCGTGCATACGGGCGGTCGGCGGACATTCAGAGGATCAGCAGAACCCAAGACCCGCTCGGCCGCCGCGCGAGCGGTTCTGGTGTTGTCCGCCTCGCGGCGGTGATCGAGCTCCTCGAGCAGTGAGCCGGAGAGTCCGGTTGCCAGCGCCTCGACGTCCATCGCGCGCGCCCACACGCCCACCGACGCTGAGCACTCTCGGCGAAGCGGCGCAGGATGTCGCAGTCGACCCGCACATCCGCCGCAGCCCCTGGGTGACGCACCTTGACGACGACATCGGTGCCGTCCGAGAGCACCGCGGCGTGCACCTGGGCGAGCGAAGCCGCAGCCAGAGGCTCCGGCGCGAACGACTGCAGGGCCGTGTCGGGGGAGCGGCCCCAGTGGTCAGCCAGCAGCTCCCGAACTGCGGTTCCCTCGATCGGTGCGACGTCCTTCTGCAGTCTGGCGAGCTCGTCCGTGAGCACTCGCGGCAGCTGGTCGGCCCGCGTCGACAGCACCTGGCCGATCTTGACGAAGGTGGCGCCGGCCCGCTCGAATGTGCCGACGAGTGCTCGAGCGGACTGCGGCGACTCAGGCCCCTGTCGCACGGCTCCAGGCAGCCCGGAGGTCGAGGCTGCCCGCGCCAGCCTTCCGTCACGGAGAGGTCGGCGCAGCCGTGCGCGAGACTCCCTGGCCAGCGTGACCGGGCCGGGGACGGTGCCTGCGGGCACGAGCGCCTCCGATCACCACGAGCAGGGCGAGCCCGCCGACGACGGTGCCCGTGAACACCAGAGCGCCCAGGAGCAGCCACACCAGAACCTGCTCATGGCGCGTCACTGGCGGCGAACAGGAGCGGACCTGCGCACGGGCAGATGCGTGGTGCAGGTGCAGACAACGCCTTCGTTCGATGCGCTGCACTGCGTGCGATGTGTCGTATATATCTGCGTAGTACGTGCCCATTCGTTCTCATTCTCGAGATGAATAAGTGGCGAGCTAAACATCTGTTGACCAGGTCAATGATCGAACGTGTCTAGAACATTTGTTCTAGACAAACCTGATTCACACGAGTAAAATGTATGTATGGACACGAACCCGCTGGCAGGAGTCGAGGAAGCGCTCGATGCGCTCCGCGCTGCCAGCGGTGGGCGACCGGTCGAGGTGCTCAGTCCCGCTGAGCTCGTCGCCGTGAGCGCCGCCTACGGTGCGCTTCGCCGGCAGATCGATGCGGCGCAGGCGCCGGTCGCCGCCGAGATCGCGCGGCAGTCGAGGCGGGAGCTGGGCGGCGATTCCCTGGCTAAGAAGCAGGGGTACACCACTCCGGCATCGCTGATCGCGACGACGGGCGGCGGGAGCATCGGGGAGTCGCTGAAGCTCATTCGTGTGGGTGAGGCGACGAAGCCGAAGCAGGCGCTCTCCGGCGAAGAGCTTCCGGCCAAGCACCCGCACGTCGCCGATGCGCTCGCGTCGGGGCGAATCGGCGTGACGGTGGCCGACGACATCTCCAAGATGCTCGACGCGGTCGAGCTGCGTGCGTCGCGGCAGGCGATCGACGAAGCGGAGAAGCAACTGGTCGAGCTTGCGCCGGGGCTGACGCCCGATCAGGTGCGCAAGCTGATCATGCGTGCCGAGGCACATCTCGACCCCGACGGGCTGGAGCCCGCAGAAGACCGGCTCCGTGAGGAGCGGTTCCTGGTCGTGCGGGAGGAGCGCGACGGGTCGATCAGCCTGAAGGGCTCCCTCGATCCGGTGTCCGGTGCGCCGGTGAAGACGCTCATCGACGCAATGGTGACGAACACG
Organism: Microbacterium sp. JB110; assembly: GCF_003335195.1. Lineage (NCBI taxonomy): Bacteria > Bacillati > Actinomycetota > Actinomycetes > Micrococcales > Microbacteriaceae > Microbacterium > Microbacterium sp. JB110. Next base: position 267,940 of record NZ_QPGM01000005.1, read on the forward strand.
CTGCGGACGCGAGGCCGCGCGAGTGAGCCAGGGGTCTCGCACGGGCGCAGCGCGTCCGCGGGCGGAGCGCGTGACCCTCGCACCGGCCCGGGGTCGGACATCGGCGACGGCGCCGATCTCGCTCCCGCCGTCGACGAGCGTTCGCGCAAGCAGATGCAGGCGGACGCTCTCGTCGATATCTGCAGGCACGCACTCAGCTGCGATGATGTCGCGACGGGGCCGTCGACGACGATCGTCGTGCGGATGACGCTCGACGAGCTCGAGAGCCGCACAGGACAGGCGACGATCGACGGGTTCGATCGGCCGGTCTCCGCTGCGGCGGCACGCAGGATCGCGGTCGACGCGCAGGTCATCCCCGCGGTGCTCGACTCGCAGAGCGAGATCCTCGACTGGGGCAGGGCGAAGCGGCTGTTCACGAGCACGCAGAAGCTCGCACTCACCGAACGCGACGGCGGGTGCGCGTTCTGCGGTGCGCCGCCGGTGCAGTGCTCGGTGCATCACATCGAATGGTGGGTGCGCGACCGCGGCAGGACAGACCTGAGTGACGGAGTTCTGCTCTGCACCGGATGTCATCATCGCGTGCACGACGACGGCTGGGGCATCGAGGTGCGCGGCCTCGGAGTCAGGGGAGACGTGTGGTTCGTGCCGCCGCCGTGGCTCGATCGCGAGCAGACTCCCCGCCGTGGCGTGAGTGCGCACTTCGGCCTCGCCGCGTAGCGCAGGCACGTCCGGTCCGGCAGCGACGGGCGGTTCACAGGACATCCGCACCCGCCATCGGCGTGCGCGCCGCGGCCGCGAGCGTCTGGCGACGTAGTCTCGATTCCGATCATGAATCGCCTCCTCGTCGCCGTTCTCGCCGCGGTCGATGCCGTCGTCGCGGCGGTCATCGGCCTCGGCGTCGTTCTCGTTCCCCTCGTGCTGGGCTGGTTCACCGCGTTCTCGGGCGCGGACTGGGCCTCGCTCTGGCCGACGGGCGCCCGCATCTGGCAGCTCGGCAATCTGGTGCCCCTGCACCTGAGCCTCGACGACCTCTTCGTCGCCTCATCCGGGGTGGCGGCGGACGCTGCCGGTTTCGTCGTCTCGCTGGCGCCCCTCGCGCTGGCCGGCTTCGTGCTGCTGTTCGCCGCTCGCTCCGGCCGCCGTGCGGCTCGTGCCGGCGCGTGGATCGTGGGCGTCGTCTCCGGCACTGTCGTCACGTGCGCCATCGCCACCGTCGTGCTGATGACATCCGGGACTCCCGTCGTATCGGTCGCCTCATGGCAGGCGATCCTCTTCCCGACGGCCCTCTATCTCGGCGGCGCGCTCGTCGGGGCCGTCACCACCGCGTGGGGCGACGGCGACGACGGCGCGATCGACGCACTGCACGACCGCGTGGACGCACTCTCGCCTGCATGGCGCGCCGTTCCGGCACTGGCAGTGCGCGGCACGGCGATCGCTCTCGTCGGGCTCATCGGGCTCGGCGGCCTCGCGCTGCTGGCCTCGGTGATCACCCGCGGCGGCGAGATGATCACGCTGTTCGAAGCCGCGCAGGTCGACGCCGTCGGAGCGACCGGCCTCACGTTCGCGCACCTGGCCTACCTGCCGACGCTGCTGGTGTGGGCGATCTCCTGGGTGGCGGGCCCCGGTTTCGCTGTCGGCACGGCGACCGCCGTCGCACCGTCGACCGTCGATCTCGGCGTCGTGCCGAGTCTGCCGCTGCTCGGCCTGCTGCCGGAGCAGGGCTCCCCGTTCCTGCTGCTGGTGATGCTCGCCCCCGTCGCCGTCGGCGCGCTCGCCGCACTGTCGCTGCGCGGCATGCTGGCACAGGAGTGGCGCGCGGAGGGCATGCTCGGCGACGACGCCGAGCCGTTCCTGCCGCGCATCGCGCTCGCCGCATCGGTTGCGGTGCTCACCGCGGGCACGGCCGCCCTGCTGGCGGTGATGGCATCCGGATCGATGGGGCCAGGTCGGCTCGTCGACGTCGGCCCGTCCGCTGGCCCCGTCGCGCTCGCCGTCGGCCTCGAGGTGCTGCTGGGCGCGGCGATCGTCCTGCTCAGCCCCCGCATGCGGCGGTCCGAGGAGCTCGACGCGTAGCACAGCGGCGGACGGCGACGGAGCAGCGCCCTGTTCCTGTTGCAGCGATATCGTCGGGTTGACCCCTGCATCTCACATCGCTATCGAGAGGACCTCCATGAGCACCACGACGAATCAGCCCCTGCGCGCGCTCGTCACCGGAGCCACGAGCGGCATCGGGGCGGCGACCGTGCGCCGCCTCCGCGCCGAGGGCTGGGACGTGATCGCCACCGGTCGCCGCGCCGATCGCCTCGAGGCACTCGCGACGGAGACCGGATGCGACACGTTCGTCGCCGACCAGACCGATCCGGCCGCCATCGAGGCGCTTCGCGACCACATCGTCGCGGGAGGCGGACTCAATGCGCTCGTCAACAATGCGGGCAACGCCTTCGGCCTCGAGCCGGTCGAGACCGGCGACGTCGACAACTGGATCCGGATGTACGAGCTGAACGTGCTGGGCACGCTGCGCGTGACCCAGGCGCTGCTGCCGGCACTGCGGGCGTCCGGCCGCGGCGACATCGTCACGATCACCTCCACTGCAGCGCACGGCGAGTACCCGGGAGGTGCCGGCTACACGGCGAGCAAGCGTGCGGAGCGGGAGATGGTGAAGACGCTGCGTCTCGAACTCGGCGGCGAGCCGATCAGGGTCATCGAGATCGCACCAGGTGCGGTCGAGACCGAGTTCTCGCTGGTGCGCTTCGACGGCGACGCCGACAAGGCCGCAGCGGTCTACGACGGGTACGAGCCGCTCGTCGCGGACGACATCGCCGACGCCGTCGCCTACACGCTGACGCGCCCCCATCACGTCAACGTCGACACCATGATCATCCGCCCTCGAGCGCAGGTGTCGAACACGCAGACCGTGCGCAGGTGACACGAGGCTCCGGATGCCCGGTGCGGGCGGGTGGGGACGAGCGCATAGACTGAGGGCGTGATCTCGGTCGTCGTTCTGATCTCGGGCAGCGGTTCCAACCTGCGGGCCCTCTTGGAGGCGACCAGCGCGGTCGACTATCCCGCGCACGTCGTCGCCATCGGTGCCGACCGCGAGGCCGTCGGGTTGGGGCACGCCTCTGACTTCGGCATCCCGAGCTTCGACGTGCCGTACACGTCGTTCTCGTCGCGAGAGGAATGGGGCGAGGAGCTCGCCGAGCAGCTGCGCGCCTGGAACGCCGATCTGATCGTGCTCAGCGGCCTGATGCGCCTGCTGCCTGAGTCCGTCGTCGACGAGTTCGGGCCGCGCATCATCAACACCCACCCGGCCTACCTGCCGGAGTTCCCCGGTGCGCACGGGGTGCGCGACGCCCTCGCATCCGGCGCCTCGGCGACGGGGGCGAGTGTGATCGTCGTGGACAACGGCGTCGACACCGGACCCATCCTCGCCCAGGAGCGAGTGCCCGTGCTGCCGGACGACACCGAGGCGAGCCTGCACGAGCGCATCAAACCCGTCGAACGCCGCCTGCTGATCGACGCGGTGCGCCGCGTCGCCACGGGCGAGCTCGACCTGACCACCCCCGCCTGACCGAAGGAGTCCCCATGGCCGGTCCCCGCCACGACGCATCCCTCTACCGTGAGCGCGATGCCGTTCCGATCCGCCGCGCTCTCGTCTCCGTGAGCGACAAGACCGGCCTCACCGAGCTGGCGGCCGCGCTGGCCGCGGCAGACGTCGAGATCGTGTCGACGGGCTCGACCGCGCAGACGATCCGCGACGCGGGCCACGAAGTCACCGACGTCGCCTCGGTCACCGGCTCGCCGGAGATGCTCGACGGCCGCGTGAAGACACTGCACCCGAGCGTGCACGGCGGGCTGCTCGCCGACCTCCGCCTCGAGCACCACGAGACCGAACTCGGCCAGCTCGGCATCGATCCCTTCGAGCTCGTCGTGGTGAATCTCTACCCCTTCGTCGAGACCGTCGCCTCCGGTGCGGAGCCGAACGACATCGTCGAGCAGATCGACATCGGCGGCCCCGCCATGGTGCGCGCATCGGCGAAGAACCACGCCAATATCGCGATCGTCGTCAGCCCCGAGTCGTATCCCGCGATCATCGAATCGCTCGGCAAGGGCGGCACCAGCCTCAAGGACCGTCGCGAGCTCGCCGCCCGCGCCTTCGCGCACACCGCGAACTACGACACCGCCGTCGCCCAGTGGTTCGCCGAGAAGACGCTCGCCGGCGGCGAGCAGGAGATGCCAGGCCAGCTCACGATCCAGGCGGAGAAGATCACCGACCTGCGATACGGCGAGAACTCGCACCAGCGCGCAGCGATCTACACCCGCGTCGGAGGACACGGCATCGCACAGGCGGAGCAGCTGCAGGGCAAGGAGATGTCGTACAACAACTACGTCGACGCCGACGCCGCGCTGCGCGCCGCCTACGACATGGTGAAGCCGGCCGTGGCCATCATGAAGCACGCCAATCCGTGCGGCATCGCCGTCGGCGAGGCGAAGGCCCTCGACCCGATCGCGTCCGCGCACGTACGCGCGCACGAGTGCGACCCGCTGTCGGCGTTCGGCGGCGTGATCGCGGCGAACCGTTCGGTCACGCTGAAGATGGCGGAGAACCTGCGCGACATCTTCACCGAGGTGATCATCGCCCCCGAGTTCGAGCCGGCGGCGCTGGAGCTGTTCAAGGAGAAGAAGAACCTCCGCGTGCTGCAGCTCCCCGCCGACTGGAAGCAGGAGCGGATGGACGTGCGCCTCGTCTCCGGCGGCCTGCTGCTGCAGGACGCCGATCTGTTCGACGAGGACATCGAGAGCATCGCCGACACATGGCAGCTCGTGGCAGGAGAGAAGCCCGACGGCATCTCGACGACCGAACTGGTGTTCGCCTGGAAGGCGTGCCGCGCCGTCAAGTCGAACGCGATCGTGCTGGCAGACAAGCTGGCCACGGTCGGCATCGGCATGGGTCAGGTCAACCGCGTCGACTCGTGCAAGCTCGCCGTCGAGCGCGCAGGCAGCCGGGTCACCGGTTCGATCGCCGCATCCGACGCGTTCTTCCCGTTCTCGGACGGGCCGGAGGTGCTGATGAACGCCGGTGTGAAGGTGATCATCCAGCCCGGAGGGTCAGTGCGCGACCAGGAGACGATCGAACTCGCCAATGAGCGCGGTGTGGCGATGTACTTCACCGGCGAGCGCCACTTCTTCCACTGATCCTGGGGTTCTGGGCACGCACATCGCTGCGTTGTCGTTGGTCGCGGGGCTCTCGGCCCCGCTCCCGCCTCCGCCTTGCGCTGCACGCACCCAGAACCCCAGGATCCGCGTACTGCTGAGTGCGTCGAATACTGGGGATCGCGGGCTGGTCAGGCTTGGGCTTCGCGGGTGAGGAGGCTTCGCTTGATGTCGAGGCCCCAGGCGAAGCCTCCCAGGGACCCGTCGGAGCGCAGCACGCGGTGGCAGGGCACGAACAGCGCCGCGGCGTTGCGGGCGCAGATGGAGGCGGCGGCCCGCACGGCGGAGGGGGAGCCCAGAGCCTCGGCGAACTCGGCGTAGGTGAGCGGGGCGCCCGGCGAGATGCCGCGCAGCGCCGTCCACCCTCTGATCTGCATCTCTGTGCCGTGCAGACTCACGGCGACGGATTCCAGTGCGCCGAGGTCGCCGTCGTAGTAGGCGCGCACGGATGCTGCCGCTGACGGCATCGAACCCGTGACCAGCCGCTCCGGCCGGGACGCGGGCCGCAGCCGCGCCACGAGCGATGCGATGTCGTCGGTCCAGCCGGATGCCATCACCGATCCGTCAGTGTCCGCGAGCACCGTGAAAGGGCCGTCCGGTGTGGTGAGTGTCTCGTGGATTGCGGAGCTCATGATGTCCTTCGCGTTGTGTGCTGGTCGGAGGCGGCGCGCCACAGGTGCGCGCAGAGGTACGAACGCCACGGTGCGGCGCGCGCCGCCCACGACTGGAGAGGCTTCGCGTCGGCAGGGAGTCCGGCGGAGGCCGCACCGGCACGCAGCGCGACGTCGCCCGACAGGAACACGTCGGGGTCATTGAGCACGCGCATCCGGACATAGTCCGCCGTCCATGGGCCGATGCCGCGCATCGCCATCAGTGTTCCGCGCTGATCGGCTCCGTCGTCGGCGCCCGTCAGCGAGGTCTCGCCCGTCGCCACGGACTCCGCCGCGGAGACGATGGCCCGCACGCGAGCTGCAGGGCCCCGCAGCACTTCTGTGCCGCGCGCGGCGATGGCGGCCATTGTGGGGAACACGAGCCGTTCCTCGCCCGCGATCTCGAGGCGATCCCCGAGTGCGTGCACGAGCCCGGTGAGATGGGTTCTGGCCGCCGCTACGCTGATCTGCTGACCGATCATCGCCCTGATCAGCATCTCGTGCGGGTCGACCGTCCCCGGCACTCTGATGCCGGGAACGCGCGCCACCAGCGGCGCGATCTCCGCGTGAGCGGCGAGAGCCTGGTCGATGGCGGCGGGATCGGCGTCGAGGTCGAGCAGTCGGCGCACCCGCGCGACGAGCACGCCCAGATCGGCCATGTGGTGCAGGTGGGCCTCCAGGCGGAGCACGCCGGGGGAGTCCTCCTGCGCGCTCACGCGGAACCAGGCGACCCCGCGCGGCAGTCGCAGCGTGCGCGCATAGGAGCGGGGCCCGGCCTCCTCCATGCCGCCGACACGGCGGACCGCCATCCAGTCGAACAGGGTGCCTGCGTCGAAGGGCTCCCGCACAGGCAGCGTGAGGTGCACGGTCGCGGCAGGCTCCCCGGCAGCAGCGGCCGCCGTGCGCGCAGCCTCCAGGCGACGCTGCGCGCGCAGGTCGCTGGGCGAGACGCCGAACAGCTCGAGGATCGTGTCGTTGAACTGCCTGACGCTGGCGAACCCGGCGGAGAACGCGACGGACGTGACAGGCATGTTGGTGTCGACGAGCAGGGATCGCGCAGTCTGCGCCCTGTGGGCGCGGGCGAGGGCGAGCGGACCTGCGCCGAGTTCCGCCCGCAGCAGACGCGACAGGTGACGTGTCGAGTAGCCCAGCGCGGCGCCGAGCCCCGCCACGCCCTCCCGCTCGACGACGCCGTCGGCGATGAGCCGCATCGCACGCGAGGCCGCGTCGCCGCGAAGGTTCCACTCGGGCGACCCCGGAGCGGCCTCAGGCAGGCAGCGCTTGCACGCCCTGTACCCCGCCTCGTGCGCGGCGGCGCTCGTCGGGTAGAACGAGACGTTGCTCGGCTTCGGTGTGCGCGCCGGGCAGCTCGGCTTGCAGTAGATGCCGGTGGAGCGCACGGCCGTGACGAACTGTCCGTCGAACCGCGGGTCGCGCGCGGCGATCGCACGGAACCGTTCATCGAAGGTCGCGGTCGTGAGCACCCCTCAACCATCGCACGTTCCGCCCCCACCTACTAGCGGGAATCGGACACCGCGTCTGGGGTGAATCCTCTGGGCACTCAGCGAAGAAGGGCGGCGACGGAGTCTCGTTGGGGGAGGGGGATACGAGACCCCGCCGCCGACTTGACTCAGGACGCGACGAAGCGTCCTGAAGATTTCGGGATGGTCGCCGACGCCTACAGGCGGATCTGCGCGACTACTTCACCGTACTCGGTCTCGCCGACCGGTGTGAACCCGACACGGTGGAAAAACGCTTCAGGGCCGCCCTCACCAGCCTCGTAGATGACGTTGACGTGGTCGAAGCCGCGCGAGCGCGCCTCCTCGAGCAGAGCCGTCACGGCGAAGCGGCCGACGCCGCGACGCTGATCGTCTGCGTCGACGTTGATGCGCCACAGCACGGAGTCGAGATAGTCGATGGTCGTCTCGCCGCCGAAGCTGGCGCTGATGAAGCCGACGACGCCCTCATCGCCGATGACGACACGCTGCCAGGTCGACGACGGGTCGAGCACCGTTGCCGCGATGCCGTACGACACCGGCGCGAGGAACTGCTCCTGGCCGGGCTTCAGCGAGAGGTTGTTGACCGCCACGATGGTCTCGGCGGACAATTCGACAAGGCGCAGTTCCGTCATGGTCTCAGGGTAGGACATCCGGGGCGGAAACGGGAAGCCTCGGCCAACAGGCGACGATCACGGTCAGCGCCGCGCATCCGGCGTCCGAGATCAGGCATGCACCCACACGTCGGTGCCGACAGGGGTCCAGTCGAACAGCCACTTGGAGTCGGCGACGCTCATATTCACGCAGCCGTGGCTCATCGGCTGAACGCCGAACTCGTTGTGCCAGTAGGTGCCGTGGAAACCCTCCGAGCCGTTGAAGTACATCACGTTCGGCACGTTCGGGGTGTAGTAGTACGGCGGCTCCGTGGTGTCCTCGTTGCCCATGTTCTGCGAGGTCAGCTTGACGTAGGTCTTGAAGGTGCCCTGATCGGTCTCACTGCCCGCCTTGCCGGGCGAGACCGGGAACGTCTTCACGACCTTGTCGTTCTCGATCGCGTATGCCTGCAGCTTGCCGAGGTCGACTTCGAGGCGCCGCTCGAGTGTGGTGACCTCCGCCTCGACTGTGTCGACGTCGAGCGCGAGGGAGCCCTTGCCGGATTCGAGGGCCTTCGCGTACTTCGCGGCCACGCCGTCGATGCTGTTGACCTTCCAGCCGTCCTGACCCTCGCCGCCGTCGAGCACGGCACCCGCGGTGTCGACGATCTGCGTGACGTCCTGCGCCTCGCGGTCGACCTTCTCCGGAAGCGCATCGACGACCTTCTGAATCCCCGCCGTGTCGGCGGTGACGGCGAAGCCGCCCTCGCCGTCAGGGGCGACGTCGAGCCAGGAGTTCAGCTGCTTCGTGCTGACGGGCACGGCGCGTTCGTCGTCGACGTAGAAGCCGGCGCCCTCTGCCAGCTCGTTGAGCGCAGCGGCCTGCTTCTTCGCGGCATCAGTGCTCGTGGTCGCGACGACTTCGACAGAATCGGCCGAGACGGTGATGCCGCCGTCGCCTGCGACGAGCGCAGTGCTGAGGTCGGCAGCCAGGGCCTCGAGGTCGGGGCCGGAGCCTGGCTCCGCCGCAACGGCGACGAACGCCCCGTCGGAGAACTCGACTTCGGCGTCGACCGGCTCGACGAAGAGGTCGGGAGCCTGCTCCTGGAGAGTCTCGATCGCCGTGTCGTCGTCGATCGTGACAGTGGGGGCGTACGGGTCCTGCGGGTTCCAGTCCGAGATCTTCCACAGCGGGTGGTCCTCGAACGCCCTGGTGGCTGCCTCTTCTGCGTCGACCTGCGCGCCGAGGTCCTCGCCGGTGACCTCGACGCCGCCGATGGAGATCGTCGCGTCGTCGACGCGCTGCTCGATCGCCTGCGCCGCCGTGCCTGCCGTGTGGAAGCCGACGGGTGCACCTGCCACGGCCACTCCAGGGGCGATCAGCACAAAGGACGCAGCGATGGCGCCCGCGACGAGCAGGCCGCCTGGAATGCCGATGCCGAGCCACAGGCCGGTGCGGCGCCTGCGGCGCGGCTTGTCCTCGGTCACGTCGGTGACCTCGACGGACTCGATCGGTGCGGTTCCACCGTCAGTCATTGGTTGTACCCCCTGGGCCGATGAAATCGGAAAATGCACGGTCCTCCCCAGAGTGTAATTCGGCGGATTTGGGAATATCCCGGCCAGTCATCACAATGCGGAAACGATCGTGGGGTAAGAGGAACGAGAAGAGGTCGTCTGTCGCCGCGCACGAAGCCGAGGGGATGCAAGGATGGAACGAATCCTTCCCCGATGAACGGAGCCGTGCAGATGGCAGAGGTCGTGATCGTCGCCGACGAGGCGTCAGGCGGTCAGTTGGCAGCCGAGGCGATTGCGCGCCTCGTGCGCGGCAAGCCGGACGCTGTGCTCGGCCTGGCGACGGGGTCGACACCGCTGCCCGTGTATCGGGCTCTGCGCGAGGAGTTCTCCGGAACCGATGTCTCGCGGGTGCGCGGCTTCGCACTCGACGAGTATGTGGGCCTCGCCCCGGAGCATCCGGAGAGCTACCGCTCGGTCATCTCGCGCGAGGTGGTCGAGCCGCTCGGGCTCGACCCTCGGCTCGTGCGTGTTCCGGACGGCGCGGCCAGTGCGGTCGAGCGCGCGGCGACCGACTACGACGAGGCGATCGCCGCGGCGGGCGGCGTCGACGTGCAGCTGCTCGGAATCGGCACCGACGGGCACATCGGCTTCAATGAGCCGGGCTCGTCCTTCGCCTCGCGCACACGGGTGAAGACGCTGACCAGGCAGACCCGTGAGGACAACGCGCGCTTCTTCGCGTCGCCGGACGATGTGCCGAGGCACTGCGTGACGCAGGGGCTGGGCACGATCCTCGAGGCGCGTCACCTGGTGCTGCTCGCGTTCGGCGCTGGCAAGGCCGAGGCGGTCGCCGGCGCCGTCGAGGGCCCCGTCACCGCGTCGCTGCCGGGCTCCGCCGTCCAGCTGCACCCGCACGTCACGGTGATCGTCGATGAGCCGGCAGCCGGTGCCCTCCGCTTCGCGGACTACTACCGCTACACCTACGACAACAAGCCCGCCTGGCAGGGACTGTAGGCGTCAGGGACGTCCCGTAGGGATCTCGCTGGGCTCGACGGACGGGTGCTGCGCCGACATCCGGTCGATCCACGCCAGTGCGACGGCCGAGACGATGAACGCCATGTGAATCACCACCTGCCAGAACACGCCCTCCGTCGTGTACTGCTCGCCGGTGACAGATTCGTCGGTGGGAGCGCCGATGTCGCCCACCTCGATGAAGGTGCGCAACAGGTGGATCGACGAGATGCTGATGATCGAGATCGCCAGCTTCACCTTCAGCACGTTCGCATTGACATGGCTGAGCCAGTCGGGCTGATCCGGATGATCATTGACTCGCAGCTTCGAGACGAATATCTCGTAGCCGCCCATGATCACCATGATGAGCAGGTTCGCGATCATCACCACGTCGATGAGGCCGAGCACGCCCAGCATGATCGTCGCCTCGTTGAGGTGCGTGATGTCGTGGATGACCGTCTCGATCAGGTGCCAGAGGTCGATCATGAACACCACGACGTACACGACCTGCGCGATGATCAGCCCGATGTAGAGCGGTGCCTGCAGCCATCTGCTGGCGAAGATGAAGTACCCGAGTGCGGGGCGGCGGCGTGGGGGCGACTGGGGCGTGGCGCTCATGGAGGAATCGGCCTTTCTCATCTGGCTCGGCCGATTCTAACGAGCGTCGGTGATCGGCGGCTGTGGGCAGCCCTGCCCCGTCAGAGCGCGGCGATCGCCAGCGATCTCACGATGCCCGACATTCCGAGCAGCACCGCGTCAGGACCGTTCACTCCAGGCATCACTGCGCACAGCCGCCCGGAGACGAGGCTGCGCTGATTCCGGATGGCCGTCTGCGCGGCCTCCGCGATGATGGCCACGTCCAGCTCGCGCGGCCCGTCGATGATGACCCTCGGCACGTCGAGCATGGCGACGGCCGGAGTGAGGGTCTGCCCGATGAGTGCACCGATCTGGCGCTGGGTCGCCTCCAGGAGCGCAGCGGCCTCCGGACGATCCGGCAGCTGATCGCGCAGTCGGTCGGCCATGCGCAGCAGCGACTGCACGGACTCCTCGACGGTGGCGGAGCCGTCGGCAGCCGGGGGAGTGCGTACGTGCGCGAACTCTCCCGCGGCGAAGCTGGCCCCGCGCACCAGCTGTCCGCCGACGAATGCGGCGCCGCCGAGACCGGCGCCGACTCTGACGAGCAGCAGGTCGTCGCTGTGCTGCGAGTCGAGCTCCGAGACGATTGCGGCGTTCGCGTCGTTCTCGACGCGCGTCGGCACGGAGAATCGCTCTCTGACGACGTCGGCGAGCGCGAGCCTGCGCCAGCCCAGGTTCGTCGATTCGAGCACGACGCCTGAATCGTCGACGATGCCTGGCGTGCCTATGCCGATGCCGCCGATCGGTATGGTCGTGGACTCCGCCAGCTGAGCGACCAGGCCCAGCACCTGTGCGACGGCGCCGTCACCGCGGGCGTTCCCGTCGACGACGGCGTGGCGGATCTCGGAGCCGTCGAGGGTCAGCAGCGAGCCGTGGAACTCGCCGGGCTGGCTCAGATCGACGGCGACGGTGGTGAAGACATCCGGATTGATGGCGAGCAGCGTCGCCGGCTTGCCAGGACGACCTGCCGTCGCCCGTGACCCCGTCTCGACGATGATGCCGTCGGAGACGAGCCCTGCGACCAGCTCGGAGACGGTGATCCGCGACAGGCCGGTGATGCGCGCGACATCTGCCCTGCTGACGTCGCGCGAGCGCAGCACCGTCTGGATGACGAGGGTGCGGTTGTGCGCACGCGCGTCTGTCGGCAGCAGCTTCGTCGCGAGCCGGGACTCGGCGCCCCTGCGAGCCATGTGCGTTCCCCTTTCGCTCGCCTCAGAGACCATTCTGCAAATAACCTATACCGAACTGCACGCCACCGACGTCGACGAGAGGCGCTTCTGTGATCCCCCAGCCCGCCACCATGGCCACATCTGATTCCGTCTTCGTGCTCGACGCGAGCTGCGCGATCAGCGCGTCGCATGACGCCGAGCCCGCCGGAGCGCTCCTCGCACAGCGCCTGCGCACGGCCTGCGGCCTCCCTGCGCCGGTGACGACGACGCCCGGGGCGAGCATCGACATCCGGATCGACTCCGCGCTCGCCGCTGAGCACTACGCGGTGAGCGTGGGCACCGACGGCGTCGTCGTGCGCGCGGGCGACGCGGCGGGCGCGCTGCACGGCGCACAGACGCTGCTGCAGCTGCTCCCGCCCGACGTGCACCGCTCCGCGCCGATCGGTCGCACCGCGTGGACGCTCCCGTGCGTCGAGATCGTCGACGGTCCCCGGATGCGCTGGCGCGGGGTCATGCTCGACGTGGCGCGCCATTTCTTCGCACCGCGGGAGATCCGGCGCCTGATCGATCTGCTCGCGATGCACAAACTGAACGTGTTCCACCTGCATCTCACCGACGATCAGGGCTGGCGGGTGCAGATCGACAAGCACCCGGCGCTGACCGAGATCGGCGGGTGGCGGCCGCGTTCGCAGGTCGGTCATCGCACGGCCGGCGTGTTCGATGCGAGGCCCCACGGCGGCTTCTACTCCCGCGACGACCTCCGCGAGATCGTCGCCTATGCCGAGCTGCGCGGCGTTCTCGTCGTGCCGGAGGTCGATCTGCCGGGTCACGTCGGCGCAGCCGTCGCCGCCTATCCCGAACTCGGCATTCCGGGTCGTGCTCCCGCCGAGGTGCCTGGAGGGTGGGGCATCAGCAGCCATGTGCTGAACATGCGCGAGTCGACGGTGGCGTTCTGCTGCGACGTGCTCGACGAGCTGGTCGACATCTTCCCCAGCGAGGTCATCGGCATCGGCTCCGACGAGTGCCCGACCGAACCGTGGCAGAACGATCCGGAGTCCGTCGCGCGTGCGGCCGAACTCGGGCTGGGGTCGGTCGCGGAGCTGCAGGGCTGGTTCGTCTCTCGACTGGAGGCGCACCTCGCCGGGCTCGGGCGTCGTGCGATGGGGTGGGAGGAGGTGCTGGACGGGCCGCCGTCGCGCGTCGACACGCTCGTGACCGTGTGGCGCGGCTCGCGCGCCGTCGCCCGTGCCGCCGAGGCCGGCCACGACGTCGTCTCTGCGGCCGACACCTCCGTCTACCTCGATTACCGGCAGTCGGACGGTGCGGACGAGCCGATCCCGATCGGCACGATCGTCGACGCGGACACCGTGCTCGCCTTCGACCCGATGCCCGACGGGCTCACAGATGAGGCGGCACAGCATGTGCTCGGCGGCCAGGCGAACCTGTGGACGGAGAACGTCGACGACCCGCGCATGGTCGATTTCTACGCCTTCCCGCGGGTCTGCGCCCTCGCCGAGGCGCTCTGGCGGGGGCCGGGCGATCCGGATGAGTTCGCCCCGCGTCTCGACGCGCATCTCGAGAGACTGAGGGCGGCCGGCGTCGAGTTCCGCCCGTCGGAAGGACCGGCTCCGTGGCAGCGCCGCCCCGACGCGCAGGGTTCGCCCAAGTCGCTGGCGCAGCGGCAGGCGGAGCTGAACCGCCTGATCGACACGGGGCACACGCCCATCACGATGGAATAGGGCTCCGTCCCCGGCGGATCAGATCACACCACCCGTGTGTGGCCGGGCAGCGGGTCGGGATTCTCGCGGAGGCGATCGGCGAGGGCGATCGCCCCGTCGAGGGGGGAGCCGAGCGCCCGCACCACCTCGACGCCCGGCCGCGCCGCCCGCACACGGGCGAGCAGCGGAGCGGTGATGCGGTCGGCGCGTGCCAGGCCCCCGGTCAGGGTGACGCGCTCCGGGACGTCGTCGGCGAGCGCGGCCAGCAGGGTCGCTGCCAGGTGCGATGCGGCAGCGTCGAGGATCCTCGCGGCCCGGGAATCGTGATCGGCGCATTCGACGACGCGCGGCACGAGGGAGCCGAAGATCCTGGCGCGGTCGACGGCAGGGTAGACGGCGGCTGGCCAGTCGACCAGATCGCCGAACGCCTCGGTTGCGATGTCGGCGAGACCCGGGGCGTCGTCGCACCTGCCGTCGAGGTGCTCTGCCGCAGCGCGCAGCGCTTCCATGCCGATCCAGGCACCTGAGCCGAGGTCGCCGAGCAGGTGGCCCCATCCGTCGACGCGGTGCCATGCCCCTGCGAGGTCGGTGCCGAGTGCGATCGATCCGGTGCCTGCCGCGAGCACGGCTCCCGGGGCACCGTCGAGGGCTCCGAGGTGTGCGGTGACGATGTCGGAGGTCACGATCGCCCGCTCGGTGCCGAACGCGTGGCGGGCCGCGCCCTCGAGGGCACGGGGCCCCTTCGCGTGGGTGGTGAGCCCAGCCGCACCGATGGCGACTGCCGTGATCGGCACGCCGCCCGCCATGCGCGCGGCGTGTTCGCCCATAGCGGTCACCGCTGCGCGCGGGTCGGCGGCGACGACCGACGCAGCCAGCTCAGGCAGGTCGTGCCGCGCCGACACGGAGCCGCCGAGCGCGATCCTGGTGCCGGAGCCTCCGACGTCGATGCCGACGAGGATCATGCGCGCATCGCCTCCCTCGCCGATCCGCCTCTCGTGCGCAGCCGCTCGCGCGCCTCGTCGGCCACGACGCGAACCTGGGCGTGCAGCGGCTCGAGCACCGCGCGCGTCGAGCGCGCGTCGAGGCCGCGGGGCGTGTCGAGACGCGCCTGTGTCGGGAGCGGGGGTGTGAGCGGGTCCATCAGGCCTCTTCGCGAATCGGTGGACGGCGTGGCTGGTCGAGCGTGTGCGTCGGACGTAATGAAGTCTTCACATACGAGTATTGCAAAGATGCCGAACTAATTGAATAATCTATTCGACAGCAGCGATACGCGACACTCGTCGCGCCGAACAATGGAGTTTCTATGCAGTCACGAATCATCAGGGCGGCGGCCATCGGCTCGATCGCCGTGCTCGGCCTCACAGCCTGCTCCGGCGGCGGGGAGGACGGCGGTTCAGAGGGCGGTTCCCTCGACGTCTGGATCATGCAGGGCACCAACCCCGACGCCGAGGCGTTCTTCGACGACGTCGCCTCCGCCTTCAAGGAGGAGACCGGAGCCGACCTCAACGTCGACTTCGTGCAGTGGGGCGACGCGCACGACCGCTTCGTGACCTCGATCGCCGGAGGCACGACGCCGGATGTCGCGGAGACGGGCACGACATGGACCGCCGAGTTCGCGGACGCCGGGGCGCTGGTGCCCCTCGAGGAGCACGTGGCGGACGCTGGCCTCTCCGACGATCTCGTCGAGGGTCTGGTCGAAGCCGGCACCTACGACGAACAGCTCTACGGCATGCCGTGGTACGCGGGCGTCCGGTCGCTCATCTACCGTTCCGACATCTTCGAAGAGCTCGGCCTCGAGGCGCCGACCACGTGGCAGGAGATCGTCGACGCGGGCGAGGCGATCCAGGAAGCACACCCCGACATGAACGCCTTCGCAGTGCCAGGAGGCGCAGAGTTCATCACCTACCCGTGGGTGTGGGGAGCGGGCGGCGAGGTCGCCGCGGACGACGGCGGCACGTGGACGTCCCAGATGAACAGCCCGGAGTCGGTCGAGGGCATCGAGTTCTTCACAGGGCTGCAGACCGAGCACGGCTTCTCGTCGGCGGGCGCGACCACATGGGACGAGGTCGGCGTGCTGGACAGCTTCACGGCCGGCGACACCGCGATGGCAGTGATGGGGTCGTGGACCCCGGCGACGATCGTCGAGCAGGCCCCCGACCTCGAGGGGAACTTCGCCGCGGCGCCCATCCCCGCAGAGGACGGCGGGATCGCCCCGAGCGTGCTCGGCGGGTCGCACCTGTCGATGTTCAACACGACGGACGACGAAGACCTCTCCTTCGCCTTCATCGAGATGATGACGACGGGCGAGTTCGCCGACCAGTGGGCGGCTGAGACCGGGTACTTCCCCGGCCAGGCGTCGCTGCTCGACTCGGCCGTCTCCAGCGACGACCCGCTCGTGGCCCCGTTCGCGACGCAGTTCGTCGACGGCGGTGCAACGCTTCCCGTCACGCCGACCTTCGGCGCCGTGCAGGCGAAGCAGACCACCAACACGGCGATCCAGTCGATCCTCTCCGGTGATGCGTCAGTGCAGGAAGCGCTGGACTCCGCTGCGGCCGAGATGACCGAACTGCTGAACGCGGAGTGAGCGGACTGACGTGACGGCGAACCTCTCCACCCTCGCGTCTCGGCCACGGGCCTCAGGCACCGGGCCGAGACGCGGGTCCTTCGGGGCATCAGGCGCGCGCAGGCTGCGCCCGTGGCTCCTGCTCGCCCCCGCGCTGGCGGTGCTCGCAGTCCTGATGCTGTGGCCGCTCATCCGGGTCGTGCTGTTCTCACTGCAGGAGTACGGGCTGCCCGAGATCGTCTCGGGCGATTCGAACTGGAACGCGGGCGCGAACTACGCCGAGCTGTTCACGAGCGAGCAGCTGTGGCGGGTGGTGCTGCCCAACACGGTCGGATTCGCCGCGCTGTGCGTGGGATTCACCGTCGCACTCGGCACGGGAGTCGCCGTGCTGATGGCGTCGCTCGGGCGCTTCTGGCGCACGGTCGTCGGCAGCGCCATCATGGTGGCGTGGGCGATGCCCGCCGTCACGGGAACCTACGTGTGGGTGTGGATCTTCGACGCGGACAGGGGCATCGTCAACCAGATGCTGATGGCGCTCGGGCTGATGGACGACCCGACGAACTGGTTCACCAACCGGTTCCTGTTCTACGCCGTCGCGATCCTCAACGTCGTGCACCACGGCTTCCCGTTCGTCGCCGTCACGGTCCTGGCCGCGCTGCTCGGCGTCTCGAAGGAGATGCTCGAGGCGGCCGAGGTCGACGGCGCCGGCCCGTGGCGCCGGTTCTGGCAGATCATCGTTCCCAACCTGCGCCAGGTGTTCACGGTCGTGATCATCCTGTCGACGATCTGGGATTTCAAGGCCTTCGCGCAGATCTACCTGATGCCCGGCGGCTCAGGCTCGAACCGCGAGGTGCTCAACCTCGGCGTGTGGTCGTACGTCGAGTCGTTCGGCCAGAACAGATACGGCTTCGGGTCGGCGATCGCCGTCGTGCTGACGCTCCTGCTCGTGGTGATCACCGTGGTCTACGTGCGGTCGCTGATGAAGGAGGAGGAACTATGAGCCGCCACACCTCGCGCCGGCGCACGTCATCGGCGGTGAAGGCCGTGCTCGTCGTGCTGCTGCTCGTGTTCACGCTGTTCCCCGCATGGTGGATGGTCTCCAGTGCGTTCACCGAGAACCCGTCCGCCCGCACATCGATCGGCATCGAAGGGTTCACGCTCGAGCACTTCTCCTATGTGCTCACCGACGGCGGCTTCGGCGTCTTCCTGCGCAACTCCGCGATCGTGGCGCTGATCGTGGTCCTCCTGAGCGCGCTGCTCGGCCTGCTCGCGAGCGTTGCGGTCGCCCGTTTCCGTTTCCGGTTCCGCACCGGCATCCTGATGATGATCCTCATCGTGCAGATGGTGCCGCTGGAGGCGCTGGTGATCCCGCTGTTCGTGCAGGTGCGCGACTTGGGCATGCTGAACATGCTGCTCGGGCTCATCGTCGTCTACGTCGCCCTGTCGCTGCCGTTCGGAATCTGGATGCTGCGCGGATTCGTTGCGGCCGTGCCCGTCGAGATCGAGGAGGCGGCATACCTGGACGGCGCCTCGTGGTGGCGCATGTTCCGGTCGGTGCTGCTGCCCCTGGTGATGCCGGGACTGGTGGCGACGAGCATCTTCTCCTTCATCACCGCGTGGAACGAGTTCGTGTTCGCGCTGACTCTGCTCGGTGGGGAGACCGGCCAGTACACGGTCGCGATCGGCCTGCGCCAGTTCTTCGGCGAGCACTCCAACGAGTGGGGCGCGATCATGGCGGCGTCGACGGTGATCACTCTGCCGGTGATGATCTTCTTCGTCATCGTGCAGGGCAAGCTCTCCAGCGGCCTCGTCTCCGGATCGGTGAAGGGATGAGCGACCGGGCCATCGAACGCCTCGTGAACGGTGTGCTGTGGCCGGGCTTCCTCGGCCGCGGCACGCCGGACTGGGTGGCGCGCGAACGCGACGCAGGGCTCGCCGGGGTCGTGCTGTTCGCGCAGAACATCGGCGGCGCCCCTGTCGACGCGGCAGGCGGGTTCCTCGTCGGCATCGACGAGGAGGGCGGCACCGTCACGCGCATGGATTCCGCACGCGGCTCGGATGTTCTCGGGGCCGGTCAGCTCGGCGCGATCGACGACGAGGACGTGACCCGTCTGGCGGCAGCGGAGCTCGCGCGCCTGTCCGCCGCATCCGGTGCCGACGTCGTCATCGCGCCGGTCGCCGACGTCAACACCGACCCGCGCAATCCGGTGATCGGCACGCGCTCCTTCGGCGGGAGCCCCGCCCTGGTCGCGCGCCATGTCGCCGCGACGGTGCGCGGCCTGCACGCGGCCGGCGCCGTCGCCGTGCCGAAGCACTTCCCCGGCCACGGGGACACGGCCGTCGACTCGCACCACGGGCTGCCGACGAGTGGGGCAACCGAGCAGGAACAGCGCGACGTGCACCTTCCTCCGTTCGCCGCGGCGATCGAGGCAGGGGCGATGGTCATCATGACCGCGCACCTTGTCGTTCCCGCGTGGGGACCGGATCCCGCCACGGCGCAGCCGCGCGCGCTCGCCGAGCTTCGCGACCTCGGATTCACGGGCGTCATCGCCAGCGACGCGCTCGACATGGCCGCCATGCGCTCGCGCTACGGCGACGCCGCGCCCGTGCGCGCGCTCGCCGCGGGGTGCGACCTGCTGTGCGTCGGCAACCCGGCCAACCCCGGATCATCCGGTGACGATGAGGGCGACTTCCTCGCCGCGCGCTCGGCCATCGTCGAGGCGGTGCGCGCGGGCGAGCTGCCGGTCTCCCGCCTCGAGCAGGCGGCGGAGCGGGTCGCGGCGGTGCGCGGATTCGCGCGGGAGCAGGCATCGGTGCGCCGCCAGGACGCGCCGCTTCCGGACGCGGATGTGCTCGCTCTCGCCCGCAGAGCGGCGAAGGTGAGCGGTGCGTGCGCCGCGAACCCAGGGCCGCGCACCGTGATCGACGCGCGCGCAGCGGCGACGTGGGCCGTGAGCTCGACAGGCTCCCGCTACGCGGCCGCCCTCGCACGCGGGGGAGAGGTGATCGACGCCGCCGACGGCACAGCGGCTGCGACTGACGGTGCCCGCACCGTCGTGCTCGTCGACCGCATCGCCGACGCCGAGCAGCGCGGCGCCGTCTCGCGCGCGGCCCGCCTCGACCCCGGAACCGTCGTGGTGAACCTCGGCGTCGATCCGGTCGATCCGGTGCCCGTTCCCGCAGTGCACGTGCGAGCTGCCAGCCGCCTCGCCGTCCGCGCCGCCGATGAGACCCTCGCGGAGGGCTGGCGCGAGTGAGGGTCGTGGCAATGCAGTCCGGCACATCGGTCGACGGGATCGATGTCGCGACCGTCGATGCCGACATCGTCGATGGCATCGGTGCGGTGCTCGAACTGCGGCCCGTGCGGCTGGAGACGGTCGAATGGCAGCCGGTGCTGCGCGAGGAGATCCTCGCGGCCGCGCACGGCGAACCGCGCGATGCGCAGGCGTGGACCAGGCTCGACACGGCGATCGGACAGGCCTTCGCCGAGGCGGCGGTCGCCGCTGACGGAGAGTTCGTCGTGTCGCACGGCCAGACGATCCATCACTGGACCGATGAGTCGGGAACCAGGGGCACCCTGCAGCTGGGGGAGCCGAGCTGGATCGCCGAACGCACAGGAATCCCCGTGGTCTCGCATCTGCGCAGCGCCGACGTCGCCGCCGGCGGCGACGGTGCCCCGCTGATGGGTGTGTTCGACCGGATGTGGGCGGCAGGGCTGGGCATCGAGTCGCTGGCGACCGTGAACCTGGGCGGCATCGCGAACGTGCAGCTCGTGCGCGGCGGCGAGGTGCTCGCCTTCGACACCGGCCCCGCCAACTGCCTGATCGACGCGGTGGTCCAGCGCGAGACGGGCGGCTCCTGCGATGTCGACGGCGCGCTGGCCGCTGCGGGGACCGTTGACGGCGGACTGCTCTCACGGCTGAAGGAGCATCCGTATCTCGGCAGAGCGGCGCCGAAGTCGACCGGTCGCGAGACATGGAACCTCGACCTCGTCGACGGTGCCGTCGGATCCGACGCGATCGGCGTGGAGGACCTCGTGGCAACGCTCACCGCGTTCACGGCCCAGTCCGTGGCCGATGCGATGCCGGGAGCCGACCGGGTGGTGCTCTCCGGCGGGGGAGCACGCAACCCCGCGATGGTGCGAGCGCTGCGCGAGCGGATTCCGGATGCCGTCACCAGCGACGAGCTCGGCATCGACGCGGAGCACAAGGAATCGCTGCTGTTCGCGGTGCTGGGGATGCTGGCCTGGCATCGTGTGCCCGTACGACCGGGAACGGCGCCTGCGCGCATCGCCGGCCGGTTCACGCCGAGCCCGCGCGGGTTTCAGCTGCCGCCTGCCCGCGCGCGGATCGACGCGCTGCGCGTGCGCGCGTAAGTGAACAGATCGCGCGTTCGCACACACGGATCCGGTGCTGGCGTGTGTGCGAACGCGCATTCTGTTGCATTGTGCGCGGTTACGGGAACACCTTGCCGGGGTTCAGGATGCCGAGCGGGTCGAACGCGGCGACGATGCGGCGCTGCAGCTCCCACTGATCGTCACCGAGCTCGTCGGCGAGCCAGCGGGCCTTCAGCACGCCGATGCCGTGTTCGCCTGTGAGGGTTCCGCCGAGCCGGATGGCCGAGCGGAACAAGTCGTCCGCCGCGACCCAGATGTGCTCAGGCACGCTCTCGCCGTGGTAGACGAATGAGGGGTGCAGATTGCCGTCGCCCGCGTGCGCGATCGTGGGGATCCGCACGCCGTGCTCTCGCTCGACGCGTGCGATCTCGTCGAACATCTCGGCCAGCCGGGTGCGCGGCACCGAGACGTCCTCGATGAGCTGATTGCCGGTCGCGGCGATGGCCGGATTCGCCGCGCGGCGGATCGCGAGCAGGCGCTCGCCCTCATCCGCGTCGTCGGTGAGCGTCACGGCACCGCCCGCGCGGCGCAGCACCTCGGCGATCGTCTCCGCCTCCTCCAGCGCTGCCCCGCCATCGGTCTGCACGATCAGCTGCGAGGCTCCCTCATCCGGGCCGGCGAACCCGAGATGAGCATGCGCGGCGGCGAGAGCTGTGGCGTCCATCAGCTCCATCACCGACGGCTGCACGCCGCTGGCGGTGACGGCGGCCGCCGCGGCCGCGGCGTCGCGCACGCTGGCGAACGCAGCGGACGCGGTGCACACGCTCCCCGCCACAACGGGCCGCAGCTTCAGCGTTGCGCCGACGACGACCCCGAGCCGGCCCTCGGAACCGATCATGAGCGAGGTGAGATCGAGCCCCGTCACGCCCTTGACGCTGCGGTGGCCCATCCGGATCAGTCGTCCGTCGGCGAGCACGACGTCGAGGCCGAGCACCGCATCGCGCACCACTCCGTACTTCGCGCAGAGCAGTCCGCCCGCGCCCGTGGCGATGTTGCCGCCCACTGTGGAGATGTCGCGGCTGGCGGGGTCGGGCGCCCACCACAGACCGTGGTCGGCGAGCTGCGCGTTCAGATCCGCGTTGATGATTCCGGGTTCGACCACGGCGAGGCGGTCGTCGGCCGAGACCTCCAGAACGCGCGTCATGCGTCTCGTCGACAGTGCGATCTGCCCCTCGCCCGCGTTGGCGGCGCCGGCGAGCCCGGTCAGTGCGCCCTGCGGCACGACGGATGTGGCGGTCGCGGTCGCGATGCGAAGCGTCGCCTGCACGTCGTCAACCGACTCGGCGTGCACGACGGCCAGGGGAGCGCCGGTGGAGACGTGGCCTGACCGGTCGGAACGAGCGGCTCGGAGCGTGTCGGGACGGGTGTCGACTCTGTCTCCGAGCGCTTCGCGGAGCAGAGCGTGAACGCCGGTCATGCCAGCGACCGCAGCCGGTGCGTCAGCCCGACGGCGACGGCGATGACGCCGAAGCCGAGGCCGAACCACGGCAGGTCGAGGTTCCACAGCGCGATCGTCGCACCGAGGAAGACCATCAGCTCGACGACGATCCGGATGAACGGATGCACGGTGAAGACGGCCCTGGGGGAGACGAACAGGGCCCACAGCAGGATGCCGATGGCGGGAGTGACCAGACCGAACACGATGTTCCACGCGAACGGCCACGCGAGGAACCCCCACAGCGCGAGGAACGCGAACGCGGCCAGTTCCGTGAGCACGCGCAGGACGTCGAGGAAGGAGATGCGCCTGGTCGGCTGCGCGGGTGCGGAGTTCGCCATGCCCCCAGTTTAGGAGCCGTTCCCTGTGCCCCGCGCCCAGCTCGGCGGAGGGCACAAAAAGACTCTCCGCGTACCCGGCAGAGCCCGGTTACCCTTGCTACGTTTCCGTCCTGGGGGAGTTGGCCTGGATGCCGTCACGCGGAGAGCTGAGACAAGTCTAACCGACGTCGCAACGGCACGCACACGGGTGTGTTGCCGCACGGGCCCGGATGTCGTCGGTCGCGGATAGGCTGGCCGATGTCAGGCCGTGACGGAGGGGCGACATGCAGGAGAACGCGATGGAAGCCTCGGAGTTCCACGAGAAGACGGGGCGCATCCTCGATGCGATGCACCGCGTCATCGACGGCAAAGACGAAGCCATCCGCCGCTCACTGGTCGTGCTGCTCGCCGAAGGGCACCTGCTCGTCGAGGACGTGCCAGGCGTCGGCAAGACCATGCTGGCGCGGGCTCTCGCCGCAGCGATCGATGCCGACGCCCGGCGCATCCAGTTCACACCCGACCTGCTGCCTGGCGACGTGACGGGTGTGAGCGTGTTCAGCCCGGCCACGGGAGGGTTCGAATTCTCACGCGGTGCGGTGTTCGCCAACATCGTCATCGCGGACGAGATCAACCGCTCGTCGCCGAAGACGCAGTCCGCGCTCCTGGAGGCGATGGAGGAGCGGCAGGTCTCGATCGACGGCACGACGCACGAGCTGCCCTCTCCGTTCGTCGTCGTCGCCACGCAGAACCCGATCGAGATGGACGGCACGTACGCGCTGCCTGAGGCGCAGCTCGATCGCTTCATGATCCGCATCTCGATGGGCTATCCCGATGCCGAGGCAGAGCAGCTGATGCTGCGCCAGCGCGACACGCGCGACCCGCTCGACGACCTTCGCCCCGTCGTCGCACTCGACGGCGTCATCCGGCTCATCGACTTCGCCAGGCGGGTGCACGTGTCGCCGCTCATCGAGCACTATGCGGTCGCCGTCGCGCGGGCGACGCGCGAGCATCCGGATCTGCGTCTCGGAGCGAGCCCGCGCGCGACGCTCCAGCTCGTGCGCGCGGCGAAGGCCGCGGCGGCGCTCGAGGGGCGCGACTACGTGATTCCGGATGACGTCGCGGGGCTGGCATCGGCCGTGCTCTCGCATCGGCTCATCCCGAATGCGCACACGGGAGCGAAGTCCTTCAACGTGGCCGAGCGCATCGTCGACGACGTCGTGCGAAGGGTGCCGGTGCCCGTGGCGGGCGGGTGAGACCGTGGCGAGGCATGCACGCGTGCGGGGGCGGTTCGCACTGACCGGTCGCGGCGTCGCGACGCTCGGCGTCGGTGCGGCTCTCGCCATCGCGGGGTCCGTCCTCGGGCGCGTGGAACTGATGTTCGTCGGAGCCGTGCTCTGGGTCGTCGTGGCTTTCGGCATCGTCGCGCTGCTCGTGGTGCCGACACCGGTGGCCGTCGAGCGCAGGCTGAGTGAGCGTCGAGTGGCGGCGGGTGACTCGATCCAGGTGACGACGACGCTGCGGGGCGGGAGCACGGTGTTCGTCGAGGCGGCCGAGGAATCCGTGTCGTCCGGGTTGGAGGCCGAGACCGCAGTCGATGCCGCTTCGAGAACCGTCGATCTCACGGTGAGGGCCGGACGCCGCGGCGTGCACGCCGTGGGGCCGATGCGGGTGCGCATGCTCTCGCCGTTCCTCGTCGCGCGGCACGAGCGCGTCCTCGGCGGGCACGACGAGGTCGTCGCCGTCCCGCCCGTGGTCGGTCTCGCGCCCTTGCGCGCCCCTGCACGCTTCGGTGGTGAATCGCGGCGCAGGGCTGCGGCGGCTGGGCAGGGCGAGGACGATCTCATCCCCCGCCCGTACGGACCGGGGGATTCGACCAGGCGGGTGCACTGGCGCGCTTCCGCGCACCACGGCAGGCTGATGGTGCGCGAGGAGGAGCCGGAGTCGAGGCTCGTCGCGCTGGTGCTGTTGGATCTCGAGCACAGCTCCTGGCGCAGCAGGGCGGCATTCGACACCGGTGTCAGCGCATGCGCGTCCGTGGTCGGGATGCTCGCGGCAGACGGGTTCGTCGTCTCGGTCGCCGACGCGGTGGGCCGGGACATCGCTGCGGTCGGCACGCCTGCAGGCATGCCGGACTTCCTGCTCACCTGCGCTCGGATCGAGAGGCACCGTGACACCGCGTCAGCGGAGGCCCGCGCTCGCGGAGCGGATGTCGTCGTCGCGATCGGGCGCTTCGTCGAACGACCGGAGGGCGCAGCGACATGCGTGCTGCTCGCCTCGGACGGCGCGCACGAAACGGCAGCGGAGCGGGGTTGGCATGCGGCGGCGCTGACGACTGACGTGGCGGGGTCGTGGGGCGACGCGATCGGAGGGCGGTTCCGGTGAGCAGGCAGCGGCGAAGGCGCGCGTCGGCGGCGGCAGCGGGCGCGGCGCTCCTTGCGGTGATCACGGCGCTGCTGCCGATGACGACGCTGCTTGTGCCGACGTGGTTCGTGCCGGCCGCGCTCGCGGCGGGCGCTGTGATCGCCGTCGGGCTCCTGCGTCGGTGGGCACAGGTATGGGCGGTCATGCTGCTGCAGGTGCTCGCCGGCATCGTGGTGAGCGCCATGGTGTTCCCGCTGCCGCTGCTGGGCGCGTTCGTGCCGCTGCCCGGTGCGGTGTGGGCGCCGCCGGCGGTGTTCTCTGCGGCCGTCGACCAGCTCATCGTGGCTTCTGCTCCCGTCGTGGCCGGGGCGTCGCTGAGCTTCGCGCTCGTCGTGGCCGTGTGGGTGTTCGCGCTCGTGGTCGATGTGATCGCCGTGACGGCGCGGCTGCCGCTGCTGGCGCTGCTCCCGCTTTCTGCTGTGCTGGTCACGCCGCAGTTCGCCGTGCCGTCCGGTGATCATCTGCTGCTGTCCGTGCCGTTCGCGGCAGCCGCGCTCCTGCTCCTGGCTGTGACCGGCCAGCCGCGCGTGCGCCGACGGGGCCGCGCACTGGTGTGGGGCGCGACGGCCGTCGTCGCCGTCGCCGCGATCGCGGTCTCCGTCGCCGTCGCACCGCGGCTTCCCGTGTTCCCCTCCGCCGACGGGGTGAACGATCCGAGCATCGCCAGCGTCTCGCTCTCCCTCGGCGACGATCTGCGGAACACCTCGTCCGCGGAGGTGATGCGCGTGCGCACGACCGAGCAGAGCGCGCCGTATCTGCGTCTGGCCACTCACACGGGCTTCGACGACGACGGCTGGCATCTCGACCACGACGGTCTCGTCCGGCCGCTGTCGCACGGGCTCGGGGTCGTCGAAGCGCCGAGCATCACCGGCGAGGACGCCGTGTCGACGTCGCGGACATGGATCAGCGATATCAGTCTGGACATCGGGTACCTGCCGGTGCCGCACAACGCGGTCGAGGTGGCAGGAGCGGAACCCGGATGGCGCGCCGTGCTCGACAACAGGACGGTGAGCTCCCAGCAGCTCACGGCGGAGGGCGAGACGTACTCGGTGGAGGCGAGCGTCGTGTCTCCGACGGCGGCGCAGCTGAACTCCTCCCCGTGGCCGGGGAGCGCGGACGCGATCCTGGGTGGTCAGTCAGGGGAGGAGCGCGCGCAGGCGGTCGCGGCGGCGCTGGAGATCGGCGACGACGTCGCGGAAGGGACGATCGGGGAGACGGCGCGCGAGGTGACCGAGGGTGACGGCACCCCGTACCAGGCCGCGCTCAGCCTGCAGCGATGGCTGCGCTCATCTGAATTCTCCTACTCGCTGCAGACCCCCGTGAACGAGGGCTTCGACGGCAGCGACCTCGCCGCCGTCGAGGCGTTCCTCGAGGTGCGGGAGGGGTACTGCCAGCACTTCGCATCGACGTTCGCCCTGATGGCGAGGTCGCTCGGCATCCCGACCCGCATCGTGGTGGGCTACCTGCCAGGCGAAGACACAGGCGATACCGCAGGCGAACGCGAGGTGTACTCCGTTGCCGCCGACCGGCTGCACGCATGGCCGGAGGCGTATCTGCTGGGCATCGGGTGGGTGCAGTTCGACCCGACGCCGAACATCGCGTCGGCGCAGACCGGCATCGACGAGCCGGAGGACGAGGCGACGGACGAACCGGAGCAGGACGAGGAGCAGGCGTCATCGCCCGAGCCGACGCAGACCCCGACCGAGACCGAGGAGCCGGATGCGGAGGCGACCGGCAGCGAGGAGACGGGCAGCGGCGTCACCGGCACGATCGCGGGGCTCTGGGCAGTGCTCGCACTGCTGGTGCTGCTGTTCGTTCCGCGGCTGGTGCGGGGAATCAGGCGGTCGCGACGGATTCGCGCGGCGAAGGCAGGCGATGCGGCGGAGGCATGGCGCGAGACGGTGGCGACCGCCATCGACGCCGGATGGGAGGTGGCGGCGTCGGAGTCGCCCCGCGCCTTCGGGGACCGGATGATCGACGCCGGCACAGACCCTGCGGCCACCGGAGCACTCGTCGCGGCGATCGAGCAGGCGTCGTTCGCGCGATCAGCGGCATCCGGAGCCGACCTCGCCGGCGCGGTGCGCGCGTTCGCGCGGTCGATCCCCGCCGAGCGCCGCAGCGGCCGCGCCGGCCGGTGGCTGATGCCGCGCTCGCTGTGGGCGCGCCCCCGATTGGTCGAGGCGGGGAGAGACGGGTAGGATTGTGCGCGGCCTGTTCGCGGGCCGAGGAGGATTCGCCTAGTGGCCTATGGCGCACGCTTGGAAAGCGTGTTGGGTGCAAGCCCTCGGGGGTTCGAATCCCCCATCCTCCGCCGAGATCCGAAGCCCTGTCTCCCCGTCCCTGACGCGGGAGACAGGGCTTCGTCGTGCGCTCAGCTCACTGCCCTGCGCACCAGCTCGCGGATCCGCTTCTCCGCCTTCGCTGTCATCTCGATCACAGCGAAGGACACCGGCCACATCTCGCCGTCGTCGAGGTTCGCCGGGTCGTCGAATGACACCGTGCCGTAGCGGGTGTCGAACTTCGAAGCCGGCTGGTAGAACACCAGCACCTTGCCGTCCTTGGCGTAGGCGGGGAAGCCGTAGAAGGTCTTCGGGTCCAGATCCGGGGCCTCTTCGCTGACGATCGTGTGCAGCCGAGCGGCGATCGTCTTCTCCTCGCCTCCGAGCGCATCGATCGCCTTCACGCACGCCTCGAGTTCGCGGGCCAGCTTCGCCGCGCCCTTCAGCCCCTTCGTCGCGCGCAGCTCGTCTGCACGCTGCTTCATCGCGGCGCGTTCGTCGTCGCTGAAACCGCTCTTGGTGTCCGTCATCTCTCTTCTCCTCCTTGTGTTCGTGCTGTCGGTGCCTGCGGCCCGGCTAAGCCTGCCTGAGGCGAACCGTGTTGCCTGCAGGGTCGCGGAATGCGCAGTCGCGCACTCCGTACGGCTGGTCGGTCGGCTCCTGGATGACGTCGACGTCGTGCTCCTGGATCCGTGCGAACTCCGCGTCGACGTCGTCGCTGGCGAGCATGATCCAGCCGTAGGTGCCCTTCGCCATCATGTCGGTGATGATGCGTTGCTCCTCCTCTGTCATGCCGGGGTCGGCATCCGTCGGCGAGAGCAGCACGCAGGTGTCGGGGCGGCCGACCGGCCCGACGGTGATCCAGCGCATGGTGCCATGGCCGACGTCGCTGCGCACCTCGAAGCCGAGCGCATCGCGCCAGAACTCGAGAGACGCATCCGGATCGACGTGCGGCAGGGAGACGGTGTGAATGGTGATCTGTGTCATGCCAGCGACACTATTCCGGCAGCAGCGGAGGCGCTTCTCGATTCCTGACCGGTCGTGCGGCGCGCTTGACGACGCAGGTGGGCAGGTGAACGGGGTCGGTCGCTGCGCGTCGTCTGAAATCGCTGGGCGACATGCCGACCAGTTCACGGAACCGAGTGCTGAACGTGCCGAGCGACGAGCTTCCCACGGCGAAGCACGCATCGGTCACGCTGGTCTCACCGGTGCGCAGCAGCGCCATCGCGCGCTCGATTCGGCGGGTCATCAGATAGGCGTACGGCGACTCCCCGTACGCCCGCTTGAACTCGCGGCTGAGGTGACCGGCAGACATGTGCGCATCGCGTGCGAGCGCATCGACGTCGAGCGGCTGGGCGTAGTCGCGGTCGATCCGATCGCGCACCCGTCGCAGCGCCATGAGGTCGGGGTTCAGCGATGCCACGTCATCACGGTAGCGCGACGGGCGCTGCCGCTCAGCGCGTCCAGCGGAAGAACTTCACCGCGAACGCACCTCCGAGCACCGTTGCCGCCGCGAGTGCGACGAGCGGCTGCCACGGCACAGGGTCGCCGATCCACGCGAGCTGGAGCGCGTGCGTTCCCGCGCCGTAGGGGAGCCAGCGGCCGATCTCGGCGATCGGACCTGGAAGGTTCTGAGCGCCGCCGAGCATCCCGCCGAGTGCACCGATGGCGAAGAACGTGACGAGGCCGATCGCGACGGACGCGTTGGGCGTGGGCGAGACGGCCGCGACGAGCATGCCGATCGCGTACATCGCGACGCAGACCAGCGCGAACACTCCGACCGTCATCCACACGTGCGCTGGACCGACGATGCCGAACAGGGCGGCAGACAGCCCCAGCGCGATGCCGACGCCGACGACCGTCTGCGCGAGCGACACGACGAGCTGCGCGCACAGCAGCATGGCCGGATGCGCCGGAGTGGTGGCCAGCCGCTTCAGCAGCCCGGAGGTGCGGTACGTCGCGAGGAAGGACGGCATGTTGACCACCCCGACGAGCGCGACCACCATGACGAGCATCAGCGGCAGCACGAAGATCTCGTAGACGCTGCGTCCGCCTGTGTCAGGCAGGATCTCCTGCGAGGCGGCCGCCCCCTGGGTCACCAGCAGCAGCGACGGCATGCCGATCGGGATCAGAAGCCCTGCGGTGTCGCGGATGACGCTTCGCATCTCCGCGCGGATCAGCTCCCCCCACGCAGCGGCGCTCGGGCGCGCAACCGGTGGCAGGCCGGCCTGGACGATGCTCATGACGACTCCTTCATCGCGTGTGCGGTTTCGGCGGTTTCGCGCAGCGACAGGAACGCTTCCTCGAGACTGTGAGTGCGGCTGCGGTCGCGCAGCTCCTGCGGGGTGCCCGTGGTGAGCACGGCTCCGCGGTCGAGCATCACGACGCGATCGCAGAGCCGTTCGATCTCGTCCATGGCGTGGCTGACGAGCACGATGGTGACTCCGTCGCCGCGCAGATCCTCCAACAGGTGCCAGATCTGCCGTCTGCCCTCCGGGTCGAGCCCGGTGGTGAGCTCGTCGAGGATGACGATGCGCGGCCGGCCGACGAGGGCGACGGCGACGGACAGCCGCTGCTGCTGCCCGCCGGAGAGCCGATCGGTGCGTGTCCCGGCGACGTCCGCCAGCCCCAGTCGCTCGATCAGGAGCCGAGGCTGCTCGCCGTCGCGGTGGAACGAGCGGTGCAGTCGGATGTTCTCCGCCACGGTGAGATCGCCGTGCAGGCGGGCGTCCTGCAGCTGCACGCCGAGCACGCTGCGCACCCGGGCCCGGTCGCGCCACGGATCCAGCCCGAACACGCTCACGGAGCCGCTGCTCGGGCGACGCAGTCCGGCGACGGTCTCCACGAGCGTCGTCTTGCCCGCCCCATTGCGACCGAGGATGCCGACCGTCTCCCCAGCGCGGACGGTCAGATCCACGCCGTCCAGGGCGCGGGTCCGTCGGTACTCCCGCACGAGTCCGCGAACTGAGATGACTTCGTTGTTGTGCATGCTCAGACGCTACGGTTCCGGCGAGAGCGGGCGCAGGTGCCGCAGGTCACGTTCTGCACCCGTGACTTCCGGCACGGGTGCAGCCGAAGTCGCGTCCCTACACTGGGAGCGTGCGACTCGCCGATCCCCGCCTGCTGGTGGTCATCCTCGTCGCTGCGCTGGGGATGGCGATCGGCGTGCCCGTCGTGGTGCTGCAGGCGCAGGGCGCCGACATCGCACACGGGCCCGTCTGGCTGTGGCCCGTCGTGTACGCGGCCTTTCTGATCGCCTTCGTCATCAGCATGCTGGTCTCTGAGCACCCGTCGCTCACATGGCGACGAGGATGGTTCATCGCGCAGTTCGCGCTCGCCACGGCGAGCGTGCTGCTTCTGCGCGAAGGTCTCGGCTTCGTGGCCGTTGTGCTCGTCTTCGGCGCCGCGCTCAGCTGCTACGTGCTGCCCCGCTGGGGAACAGCGGTCGTGGTCGCTCTCAATTCGGTCACCGTGTTCGTCGCATCTGCGGCAGCCGGATTCGCAGAACAGGCGACTGCGGCAGTGTTCTATCTCGCCATCCAGGTCGTCAGCGTCGCCACCGTTCTGGTGTGGATGGCGCAGGAGCGCTCCCAGCGACGCCTTGCCGAGGCGCACGTGGAGCTGGCGGCGACGGGGGCGCTGCTGAACCAGTCCGTCCGCGCGGAGGAGCGCCTTCGCATCTCGCGCGACCTGCACGATGTTGCGGGGCACCAGCTGGCGGCGCTCGCGCTCGAACTGGAGATCGCGACGCATCACGCCCAGCCTCCCGCGTCGGAGCATGTGCACAGGGCACGCGGCATCGCGAAGGACCTCCTGGCCGACATCCGGGAGACGGTGTCGCGCCTGCGCGAAGGCGAGGGCTCCCTCGAGGGCGCGCTCGGCGCCGCGACCGCCGGAGTCACGCAGCCGGATGTGCGCCTCGACGTCGACAGCGCGCTCGCGCTCGATCCGGATCGCACGACCCTGCTGGTGAGGGCGGCGCAGGAGACCATCACGAACGTGATCCGCCACGCGGAGTCCGCCCAGCACGTCACCATCCGGGTCGCGGCCGACTCCGAGGCCGGTCTCGTCGTGTTCCGCGCATGGGACGACGGATGGGGGCCGCGTGCTTTCGAACCGGGGAACGGACTGACCGGGATGCGGGAGCGCGCCGAGGCGCTGGGCGGCCAGGCGCAGTTCTCCCGCGGCGACCAGGGCGGGTTCCGAGTGACGGTGGAGGTACCGGTCGAATGAGTCGTCGTCTGCGAGTCGTGGTCGTCGACGACCAGAATCTCGTGCGCCAGGGCATCCGCGGCCTGCTCGAGCTCAGCGACGCGGTGGACGTCATCGGCGAGGCGAGCGACGGCGCCGAGGCGCTCGACGCGATCGAGGCGCTCGATCCGGATGTCGCACTGCTCGACCTGCGCATGCCGGGCATGGGCGGCATCGAGGTGCTCGAGGCGCTCCGCGAGCGCGGCAGCGACGTGCCCGCACTCGTGCTGACGACCTTCGATGACGCCGAGCTGGTGCTCACAGCGATGCGGGCCGGTGCGCGCGGCTACCTGCTCAAGGACGTCACGCTCGATCAGCTCGTCGACGCCATCGGAACCGTGGCGAACGGCGGGACGGTGCTGCAGCCCGCGCTCACCGATCGCCTCGTGCGGGAATCGGCGCCTGCCGCGGACGCGCAGGCGATCGATGTCGCGCTCACCGGCCGCGAGGCCGATGTGCTGCGGCTGGTCGCCGGAGGCTTCAACAACCGCGAGATCGCCGAGATGCTGCACCTGGCGGAGGGCACGGTGAAGAACCACGTCTCCAATGCGATCGCCAAGCTCGGCGCCCGTGATCGCACCCAGGCTGTGCTCCGAGCGCTTCATCGCGGGCTGCTCGCCGGTTCATGATCGACGAGTCGGCCCGCGAGATGCGCACAGTTGCGACAACCTGGCGCCGCGATCGGCGCATCTCGGCGAGAGCGGCGCATCTCGGCGAGAGCGGCGCATCTCGGCAGCGGGGCGGGGCCTACGCTGTGGGCATGGCATACAACGCGGAGCTGGCGGACCGGGTGCGGGCGGTGATCCGGACCATGTCGGACGCGGAGGAGAAGCGGATGATGGGGTCGCTGGCGTTCATGGTGAACGGGCATATGGCGGCCGGCGTCACCGGCGATGAGGTGTTCTTCCCCGTCGGCGGGGGAGAGGCGCTCGACGTCGCACTGCAGCGCGGGGCGCACCGGCTGCAGCTGCGCAGCGGCGTCGACGTGCCGTTCGCGGCGCTGACCGATCCGGATGACGACGTCCTGGCCGACTGGCTCGCCGATGCCGTCGACCGCGCATGGCACCGCTGATGTCGTGATCATCCATCCGGCGCTTGGCTATTTGCTTAGGTGAGGCTAGCCTTAGGCAACAGGCGTCGGAAGGAGCCAGGATGAGCAACATCACCGTCACGCACGCGCCGTCAGGGCTCGTGCTGGCCGAGGTCGTGCGTTCGCAGCGCGTGACGCCGAACATGGTCAGGATCACCATCTCCGGTGCGGATCTCGAGCGCTACCGATACCGCGGCTTCGACCAGTGGTTCCGGCTGGCGCTGCCGGTGCGCGGTGACGGCGCGCTCGAGCGGATGCCTGCCACGTTCACGATCGGCGGTTACCTGAAGTACCTCGCGCTGCCGAAGGGCACGCGCCCCGTCATCCGGAACTACACCGTGCGCGCCTTCCGCCCGGCTGAGCGGGAGCTCGACATCGACTTCGTCTCGCACGGCGAAGACGGCGTCGCCGGCCCGTGGGCCGCGAACGTCGAGTCGGGTGAGCGGGTGGCGTTCGTCGATCAGGGATGCGGTTGGAAAGGCCTGGACGCCGACTGGTCGCTCATCGTCGCAGACGAGAGCGCGCTGCCGGCGGCAGCAGGGGTGCTGCGCGACATGCCGCGCGACGCGCGCGGGCACGCGATCATCGAGCTCTTCGACGCTCGGGACCGTCAGGACGTCGACGCGCCGGACGGCGTCACGGTGCACTGGCTCGAGCGCGCGGTCGACGACGCGCCTGGTACGGCGGCGCTCGCCGCGCTGCGCGAGCTGGAGTTCCCCGACGGCGTTCCCTACGCGTTCTGCGTCGGCGAGCAGGCGCTCGCCACCGGAGCTCGTCGCCACCTCGTGCGCGAGCGGGGCGTACCCAGGCAGCAGGTGACCTTCTCCGGCTACTGGCGCCTCGGCCGCGCCTCGCCGAGCTGAGCCGCGCTCGGGGAGGCGCTTGTCGGAGGAAGGAGCTCGTCGCTCTTCCTGCCCTCGTCGAGCCAGACCCGCAGGATGCGGTTGAACAGCGCGTCATCCTCACCGCTCCAGCCGTGATGCATGCCGGGTGCGACGCCGAGCTCGGCGTGTGGGATCGCAGCGCCGATCGCCGAGAGCGACCGATGGAAGTACGCAGACTCCCGCTCGCCCACGACGGCGAGCACCGGGGCCGTGACGCTCTCGAGCCGCGTGACGCCGCCAGGATGCACCTCGCGCAGCTGGTCTCTGATGCTGCTGCGCGACACCGGGGGCGCCATGGCGACGAAGCTCTCTGCGTCGTCACCGCGCAGGCCGAGCACGCGTGCCATGCCCGTCCAGTAGAACCGTCGGTTCCACAGCGCGAGCGCGACGCGGTTTCCGGCGCGCTGCGCAGACGGGTATGGAAGAACGCTGGTGCCGGTCACGAATGCCGAGGCGACCAGATCCGGATGTCGGGACGCCAGGTGCAGCGCGGTGATGGCGCCCAGCGACAGTCCGATCACATCGACGGGCCCGTCTGCCTTCTCGGCGATGAGCGCGGCGATCCGGTCGGCGGCGAGGTCGAAGCTCGTCCAGCGCTCATCTGCGCGGGACAGATATCCCGGCAGGTCGGGTGCAAGCGTCGGGCGATCGCCGAAGGCCTCGATCTGCGGCTGCCATGCCCAGCCGCCGGCCGTGCCGCCGTGCAGGAATACAGCGGTGCGAGTCATCATTGCTCCTGATCGTCGGGGAGGCTCGTGAGGATGTCGTCGAGCCAGTCGATGTGCGTCAGAGTGGCCCGGATGCCGTGGTCGAGGGTCATCGAACGCAGCCACGCACCGCGCTCGGTCGACGGGTCGGGGTGCGCGGTGGTCTCGCGCGTGCGCTCCAGTGCATCCAGCTCGTCGAGCGCCTCGCGCCGCCTCGTTTCGATCACGTCGCGCAGCGGCGCCGTCTCGATCGTGTCGGAGAAGAAGACTCGGGCGAGAAAGGCATCGCGCTCTGCGTGGCGGTCGGGGCCGGATGTCAGCCACTCGCGCAGCGCCGCGCGCCCGTCGTCGGTGATGTGGTGCACGATCCGGTCCGGCGCGTTCGTGCCGGCCACGCGCTCGGTGCGCGCGCGGCCCTCGTCGACGAGCGCGGACAGCGTGCGATACACCTGCGCTTTGTCGGCGGACCAGAAGTGGTTCGCCGACGACCGGAATGCGCGCATCAGGTCGTATCCCGTCATCGGGGTGATGGCGAGGAAGCCGAGGATGATGCGCGCGAGGACCATGTCTCCATGAGAGCGCACCGTAGTCGATAAGTCAACTAGCCATTTTGCATTCGTCCGCTTTCAGCTCGGCTCCCACCGCTGGAAGATGATCGCGAGATCACCAACGTCGAACGAACTCATGAACAGCTGATCATCGACGGCGCACCGGTTCTTCCTGCGCTCCGGCTCCACTAGCGTGGAAGGTGTGAGCGCACACCTTCCAGACCTCACCGCATACGACGCCGTTCTGTTCGACCTCGACGGGGTGATCACGCCGACCGCCGAAGTGCACAGGCACGCCTGGCGCGCGATGTTCGACGAGTTCTTCGCCGACCGCGGCATCGTCCCCGCCTACACGGAGGACGACTACTTCAGCCACCTCGACGGCAAGAAGCGCTACGACGGCGTCGCATCGCTGCTCGCCAGTCGGAGCGTCTCGCTGCCATTCGGCGAACCCGCCGATCCGCCGACCGCCGACACCGTCTGCGGCGTCGGCAATCGCAAGAACGTGGTGTTCTCCCGCATCCTGGCCGATGAGGGAATCGAGCCCTACCAGGGCACGATGGCGCTGCTCGATGTGCTCGAGGCCGCAGGAGTGCCCGTCGCCGTGGTGTCGAGCTCGAAGAACGCGGAGTCCGTGCTCGCGGCGGCCGGGATCCGGGGGCGATTTCCCGTCGTGATGGACGGAGTCGTCGCCGAGCGCGAGCACCTGCCGTCGAAGCCAGCGCCCGACGTGTTCCTGGTCGCGGCCAGGATGACCGGGGTCGATCCTGCGGGTTCGGTTGCGGTCGAGGATGCGCTCTCCGGGGTCGAATCGGCGGCAGCGGGAGGATTCGGCCTCGTCGTCGGAGTCGACCGCGGCGCAGGGCGCGATGCGCTCACCGCGGCGGGAGCCCACGTGGTGGTCGGCGACCTCGCCGAGTTCCTGAACGGTGCCGCCGCCGTGTCGGCGGCATCCGGCCCCGCCTTCTGAACCGACGGGCATGTCGCGCCGCCCGCGCACGGCGGCTGATCACGACCTCATCCGGTCGCGGGAGACATCCGGGCCGAGACCCACTAACCTGCCCACAGAGCAGCCAACCGCGCACGAGATCCCATTCGCAGGAGCACACCTCATGATCGACCGCGACCGCTTCCCCATCGACCCGTGGCGACTCGTCGAGACCCGCTTCTCCACCGAGGACACCGGAGTCACCGAGACGGTGTTCGCCGCAGGCAACGGATACATCGGTCTGCGCGGCAACCACCCGGAGGGACGGCACGGCGCCGAGCACGGAACATTCATCAACGCGTTCCACGAGACCTGGCAGATCCGGCACGCGGAGCAGGCGTACGGCTTCGCCGAGACCGGTCAGACGATCGTGAACGTGCCGGACGCGAAGGTGATGCGCGTCTACGTCGACGATGAGCCGCTCGCGCTCGACCTCGCCGACGTGCGCGAGTACGAGCGGAGTCTCGATTTCCGTGACGGCGTCTTCCGCAGGCGGATCAGGTGGATGACGCCCTCGGGCAAGGACGTGCTGCTCGAGAGCGAGCGACTGGTCTCGTTCGAGGAGAAGCACCTGGTGCAGCAGCGGATGACCGTCACAGTGCTCAACGCCGATGCGCCGGTGACGATCAGCAGTCAGGTCGTGAATCGCCAGGACGGCGAGGGCGTGTACGGCGGCCATGCTCCCGTGCCGGGCGCGGCCGAACCGGCGTTCGATCCGCGCAAGGCAGAGGGCTTCACCCAGCGCGTGCTGCAGCCGCAGGAGTACTGGATGGACGGCGCTCGCTCGGCGCTGTCGTATCGGGTGACGAACTCGAAGATGACCCTCGGCGTCGTCACCGATCACGAGATCGACACCGAGAACGCATTCGAGCTGCGCGGTCTCGTCGAGCCCGACATCGCCAAGTGCGTGCACAGGGTCGACGCCAAGGCGGGGGTGCCGGTCACCGTCACCAAGTACACGGCGTACCACACCTCGCGCGGCGTGCCGACTCGGGAGCTGGTCGATCGCTGCCGACGCACGGTCGA
This sequence comes from Microbacterium sp. JB110, assembly GCF_003335195.1. Classification (NCBI taxonomy): domain Bacteria; kingdom Bacillati; phylum Actinomycetota; class Actinomycetes; order Micrococcales; family Microbacteriaceae; genus Microbacterium; species Microbacterium sp. JB110. Next base: position 304,847 of record NZ_QPGM01000005.1, read on the forward strand.
CCGTGCGATGGCGGACGGCGCTGAGCAGAACGTCACGAGACAGCGGGAGTTCATGGACCGGTTCTGGGACCGGTCCGACGTGCGCATCGCCGGCCAGGACGAACTGCAGCAGGCGACGCGCTGGTGCCTGTTCCAGATGGCGCAGGCATCGGCGCGCTCCGACGGCGCGGGGGTGCCGGCGAAGGGACTGACCGGATCGGGCTACGGCGGACATTACTTCTGGGACACGGAGATCTATGTGCTGCCGTTCCTGACGTACACGACGCCGCTGTGGGCGCGCAACGCGCTCCGGATGCGCTCGCAGATGCTGCCGGCAGGTCGCAAGCGCGCCGCGCAGCTCAACGAGGCCGGTGCGCTGTTCCCATGGCGAACGATCAACGGCGAAGAGGCATCCGCCTACTACGCGGCGGGCACCGCGCAGTACCACATCAACGCCGATGTCAGCTTCGCGATCGCGAAGTACGTGCGTGCGACGGGCGACACCGACTTCCTCGCCCGAGAGGGCGGTGACGTGCTCGTCGAGACGGCGCGGCTATGGGCGACCCTCGGATTCTGGCGGTCGCACGAGGGCATCGAGGAGTTCCACATCCACGGCGTCACAGGGCCGGACGAGTACACCACGGTCGTCAACGACAATCTGTTCACGAACGTGATGGCGCGCTTCAACCTGCGTGCGGCCGCCCGCGTCGTGCGCGAAATGGCGGAGCTGGTGCCAGAGGCGTACCGCGGGCTGGTGCAGCGGGTCGGGCTCGACCCGGCGGAGCCCGAGGCGTGGGAGCGTGCAGCCGATGCGCTGGCCATCCCGTTCGATGAGCGCTTCGGCATCCACCCCCAGGACTCGCTCTTCCTGGACCGTGAGGTGTGGGATCTCGAGAACATGTCACCGGAGCATCGCCCGCTGCTGCTGCATTTCCACCCGCTGGTCATCTACCGCTTCCAGGTGCTCAAGCAGGCGGATGTCGTGCTGGCCCTCTTCCTGCAGGGCAATCACTTCTCGGCCGAGGAGAAGCTCGCCGACTTCGACTACTACGACCCGCTGACCACGGGAGATTCGACGCTGTCGGCGGTCGTGCAGTCGATCCTCGCGGCGGAGGTCGGCTATCAGGACCTCGCCAAGGAGTACTTCGAGCACGCACTGTTCGTCGACCTCGCCGACCTGCACAGCAATGCGTCGGACGGCGTGCACGTCGCATCTGCCGGCGGCGTGTGGACGGCGCTCGTGAACGGATTCGGCGGAATGCGCGACCACGGCGGCGGGCTGTCGTTCGATCCGCGCCTGCCTGCCGACTGGCCTGAGCTGTCGTTCCCGCTGGCATGGTGGGGCTCGCAGATCCGGGTGACGATCACGCGCGAGCAGATCACGATCGTGCTCGAATCGGGAGAGCCCGTCGAGCTGAGCGTGCGGGGCGAGGATTTCGTCGTCGGCACGGATGGGCCGCTCACCGTCGCGCTCGCAGACCAGGGACCGGTGCGAAGCGGCCGGCCCACGGTGAAGCGCTTCTCCGGACTGCAGCGCGAGGACGGCACCGCGCTGCGCCCCACCCTCCCCACCAGTCACGGAGACGTCGTGCACCCGATGACGAGCTCGATCCCGGTCGTCGGGCGTTCTGGTCGGTAGAGCGGTGACTAGGCCTCGCAGCCGTCGGGGCCGCAGGCGGTGCCCTGCTCGCCGACGAGGTTCAGCGGCTGGGCCGGTTTCGGATTGAGCTCGTCGTACACCTGGGTGAGGGCCTGTTCGAACACTTCGGCGGGCTGGGCGCCTGAGATGCCGTAGCGGCCGTCGAGCACGTAGAACGGAACGCCCTGGATGCCCAGAGAGGACGCCTGGGCGATGTCGCCTCGCACATCGTCGGCGTAGGCGGCGGGGTCGGCGAGCACCTCGTCGGCCGTCACAGGGTCGAGGCCGGCGGAGACGACGACCTCCCTCAGTGCGGCGGCATCGCCCACGTCGACGCCGTTCTGGAAGTACCCCACGAGCAGCGCGTCGACGACGGCGGCCTGGACTCCGTGAGCGGTGGCCGCTTGGATCATCCGGTGCGCCGTGAACGTGTTCGACGGCACGGTGGCTGCGTGGTCGAAGCGGAAGCCGACCTGCTCGCCCGCGTCGCTGAGATGGCGGTGGCTCGCCTCAAGGCGTTCGGGGTCGAGGCCGCGGCCTGCGAGGTACTCCGCCTGCGACATCGTCGCGCGTTCCGGCGCATTCGGGTCGAGCTGGTACGAGTGGAAGCGCACGTCGACCTCGCCCGTGAACGGCAGGTCCGAGATCACCGAGCGGAGACGGCGCTCGCCGAGCGCGCACCACGGGCACGCGACGTCGAGCCAGACGTCGATTCCGAGGCGGGCGGGGGCGGTGCTGGTGTCGGTCATGCTCAGCCCAACCCCTGGCGGACGGAGATTGTTCCGCCGCGGTGCCTCCGCCGTGTCGGTGTCGGTGGTACGCCGTAGGCTGGGGGAGTGACAACCGCCCTTTATCGCCGCTACCGACCAGAGACCTTCGGGGAGATGATCGGGCAGGCCCAGGTGACCGACCCGCTGATGACGGCGCTGAGAGGCGACCGCATCGGGCATGCCTACCTGTTCTCCGGCCCGCGCGGGTGCGGTAAGACGACGTCCGCGCGCATCCTGGCACGCTGCCTGAACTGTGCAGAAGGTCCGACGGACACCCCGTGCGGCACCTGCGACAGCTGCGTCGAACTCTCTCGCGCAGGCGGCGGATCGCTCGACGTCATCGAGATCGACGCGGCCAGCCACAACGGTGTCGACGATGCGCGCGATCTGCGTGAGCGCGCCGTGTTCGCACCGAGCCGCGACCGCTACAAGATCTTCATCCTCGACGAGGCGCACATGGTGACGCCGCAGGGCTTCAACGCGCTGCTGAAGCTCGTCGAGGAGCCGCCGGAGCATGTGAAGTTCATCTTCGCCACGACGGAGCCGGACAAGGTGATCGGCACGATCCGGTCCCGCACGCACCACTACCCGTTCCGCCTCGTTCCGCCGGCGGCCATGCTCGAGTACGTCGAGAGCCTGTGCGCTCAGGAGGGCATCGCCGTCGAGCCTGGCGTGCTGCCGCTCGTGGTCCGTGCAGGTGGTGGGTCGCCGCGCGACACGCTCTCGATCCTCGACCAGCTGATCGCCGGTTCGGACGAGTCGTCCGTCGGGTACGAGCGCGCGGTCGCGCTGCTCGGCTACACGCACGGCGAGCTGCTCGACGGCGTCGTGGAGGCGTTCGCATCCGACGACGCAGGAGCGGCGTTCTCCGCGGTCGACCGCGTCGTGCAGACGGGGCAGGATCCGCGGCGCTTCGTCGACGACCTGCTCGAGCGTCTGCGAGATCTCATCATCATCGCGGCGACCGGCGCGGGCGCGGCAGCCGTGCTGCGCGGAACACCGACGGACGAGCTCGAGCGCATGTCGGTGCAGGCGCAGGCGTTCGGCTCGGAGCGGCTGTCGCGCACCGCAGACATCGTCAGCGCGACGCTCGACGAGATGGGCGGTGCGACGGCGCCTCGCCTGCAGCTCGAACTGATGATCGCGCGCGTGCTCACCGCGCTGCGCGCGATCATCAG